>NZ_JAURYU010000017.1 GCF_030653755.1 Methylotenera sp. | reverse complement strand
ATTGGTGCGCCCGGAGCGATTCGAACGCCCGACCCCTTGGTTCGTAGCCAAGTACTCTATCCAGCTGAGCTACGGGCGCATGCGCAGTATTATACGTCATACTGCCAATTTTTTAAAGATAAAATTACAATCTTTAAGTTATGTTACATTGGCGGAGAGCGAGGGATTCGAACCCTCGATACAGATGTAAGCCCGTCTGCTTCCTTAGCAGGGACGGGCCGTCGACCACTCGGCCAGCTCTCCGTTTACTTCAATTACGCTTCTTACGAGGGCGTGATAGTACGCTAAACGCTTTTAAAAATCAACGTTAACTTGCAATTATGCTGCTTCTAATTCAAATGCTTTGTGTAAAACGCGCACAGCTAGCTCAAGATATTTTTCATCCACTACGACTGCAATCTTAATTTCAGAGGTTGAGATCATTTGAATGTTAATGCCTTCTTCAGCCAGTGTGCGGAACATTTGGCTTGCAATACCTACGTGTGAGCGCATGCCAACGCCTACGATAGATACTTTAGCGATTTTATCATCGCCACTAATTTCACGTGCGCCGATATGGCCTTGCACTTTGTCGCGCAGGATACTTAAGGCTTTATTCATTTCATTTTTATGAACAGTGAATGTGAAGTCAGTTGTGCCGTCAGCGCCTGTGTTTTGGATAATCATGTCCACGTCAACGTTTGCTTCAGCAATAGGGCCAAGGATTTGGTAAGCAATGCCAGGTTTGTCTGGCACACCTAATACAGTGATTTTGGCTTCATCGCGGTTAAATGCAATGCCAGAAATAACGGGTTGTTCCATTGTATTATCTTCCTCAAATGTGATCAGTGTGCCATCGCCTTCTTCTTCAAAGCTTGATAGCACGCGTAATTTAACTTTATATTTTCCTGCAAATTCAACAGAGCGGATTTGCAGCACTTTGCTACCTTGAGAGGCTAACTCTAGCATTTCTTCAAACGTGATTTTGTTTAAGCGACGTGCCTCAGGTACAACACGTGGATCCGTTGTGTAAACGCCATCTACGTCTGTGTAAATTTGGCATTCATCAGCCTTTAATGCAGCAGCTAGCGCAACACCTGTAGTGTCAGAGCCGCCACGGCCTAGTGTGGTGATGTTGCCATTAGCATCTACGCCTTGGAAACCTGCTACAACGACTACATAGCCATCATCAAGATCTTGTTTGATGTTGTGTTCATCAATGCTCAGGATGCGAGCTTTGGTATGAGCATTGTCAGTTAAGATTTTGACCTGTGTGCCAGTGTAGCTTTTTGCTTTGATGCCTAGTTCCATCAGTGCTAGCGCAGTCATGCCGATAGTGACTTGCTCACCTGTTGAAACCATCACATCCAGCTCACGTGGATCAGGATCTTGCATGATTTCTTTAGCTAATGAGATAAGTCTGTTAGTTTCACCTGACATCGCAGAAACTACGACAACAATTTGGTGGCCTAGCGCTTTATAGCGTGCAACACGTGCCGCTAGGCTTTTAATGCGCTCTGGGTTTGCGACTGAGGTACCGCCGTATTTTTGTACAATAAGTGCCATAAAATATTCTTTTAACCTTATTAACTGTATTTAACTTTTAATTGTATTTACTGTGTTTAATTTTTAACAGCAACAGCTGTTAGGTAAAGCGATCAGAACATTTTCTATTTATGAACAGTTTTTACTATTGTTCAATTAACAAGTCAATGTTGCCTGACTTAATGCAAAATCTATCGTAGTGCTCGGTGTGTAGATTGCTTTGCAATTAACACATTTGCTTGCTGGCCTTACTGATGTTAGTTGTTTTGAGAGATGACCTACCTCAGAAAAGCCAAACATATTAATTAAGATACTTTACTTTTAATCCAATCTGCTACGCTTGCCAATGCTTGAGGTAGTTTGCTTGCATCGGTTCCGCCAGCCATTGCCATATCTGGTTTTCCGCCACCTTTGCCACCTACTTGGCCTGCAACAAAGTTGACTAGCTCGCCAGCTTTAACTTTGCTGATTAAATCAGCAGTCACACCAGCAGCTAAGCTTACTTTTCCATCGCTTACGCTAGCTAACACAATGGCGGCTGATTTCAATTTGTCTTTCAGCTTATCCATGGTTTCACGCAGGGCGTTAGCATCTGCGCCGTCTAATGTTGCAGATAATACTTTGATACCAGCAATTTCAATCGCTTGTGTTACTAAATCATCACCTTGTGAAGAGGCTAGTTTTGATTTTATACGCGCTAGTTCTTTTTCTAATGATTTTGCATGCTCACTCAGTTGTGCAACCTTTGAGGCTAACTCAGATACTGGTGCTTTTAGGTCACTAGCTAAGCTTGTGATGAGTGCTTGTTGTGTGTTGATGAGCTTCAGCGCACCTTCGCCAGTGGTCGCTTCAATACGACGCACACCAGCGGCTACGCCACCTTCAGACGTGATTTTGAATAGGCCAATATCACCAGTACGGCTTACATGGGTACCGCCGCATAACTCGCGGCTTGAGCCAATGTCTAGTACTCGAACTTCATCACCATATTTCTCGCCAAACAGCATCATCGCGCCAGTTTTCTGGGCAGATTCTATGTCCATTACACGTGCTTGGCAGGCAGCGTTAGCTAAAATTTCTGCGTTAACAATTTGTTCAACTTTGGCAATTTCATCATCGGTCATCGGTGCGGTGTGCACGAAGTCAAAACGTGTTTTATCGGTGTCGACCAAAGATCCTTTTTGTTGCACATGCTCACCTAGTACTTCACGTAGTGCTTTGTGCATTAGGTGGGTAGCTGAGTGATTGCGCATTGTGTTGGTTCGAGCTTGCGTATTAACGCGCGCGCTGACTTGGTCGCCAATGCTTAATGTGCCTGTTTTTAACACACCATGATGACCAAATACGGCTGCTTGAATTTTTTGTGTATCTTCGGCTTCAAAAATACCATTTGCACCGCGTAATTCACCGCAGTCGCCGATTTGACCACCAGACTCTGCGTAAAATGGCGTGTTATCAAGTACAACAACACCAGTTTCACCTTCGTTTAGTGTGGATACAGCAACACCATCTTTATATAAGGCGGTAATGTTTGCATTGGTTTCTAACTTGTCATAACCATGAAAGCTAGTGGCAACGCCATCATATTCCAAGTTGGTTGCCATTTTGAATTTGCCCGCAGCGCGCGCTTGTTCTTTTTGGCGTGCCATTGCAGCGTTAAATGCATCTGTATCAACTACCCAACCATGTTCTCGACAAATATCTTGCGTTAAATCTAAAGGAAAACCAAAAGTGTCGTGTAATTTGAATGCCAACTCTCCATTTAATACTTTATTCGAGTTGAAAAAGGTAATTCTTGCATCCAATGAAGAGCCCATTTGATGAGCTATGTTCCCAAGTGATGAGTCAAGCTTGTGTTCAGCAGAACTGTCATTGTCAGAATAAACAGCTAATTGCATGTGCAGGTTAGCCTGATTTGGAGGTATAGCTGAGTTTTTTAAACGATTTATAAAACCTTCGGCGATGCTAGGCGCTTCTCTCAGAGCATCCGCTACGGATGAATATGATTTGACTACTAAAATACCTTCATCATGTTTTGCTGACACCCAATAAACCCCTTCTCTTTTTGGGTGAACTGAACTAGGAACCTCTGATGAAATTGTTGCACCAACGCCAGGACTTGATCCAACACGGTAGAGAAATTTATATACAGGGTCAATCTCAGATAAAAGAATAACCATACCATTTTCAATGGTCTCAAAGAAGCGATCTTCTTCTTGTTTCAAGATATCTGTAATACGTGTTTGGTTGCTTGTGAGTTCAGGGTAAGCGCTACCCATTTCAGCTACTAAATCAGGTACCATTTTATGGAAAAATGCGCTGCGTACGCCTAGTTTGTAGCCGTGGCGAATCGCGCGGCGGATAATACGGCGCAATACATAACCACGGCCTTCGTTACCAGCAATCACACCGTCTGCAATTAAGAAGCTACAAGCGCGGATATGGTCAGCCAGCACTTTGAGTGATGGGCTGTTTAGGTCTGCTGTTTTGGTTTCACGTGCGGCAGCTGCGATTAATGTTTGGAATAGGTCAATCTCGTAGTTAGCATGTACGTGCTGTAGCACGGCTGAAATACGCTCTAAGCCCATGCCAGTATCCACTGATGGTTTTGGCAGCGGGTGCATTACGCCAGCTTCATCACGGTTGAACTGCATGAACACGTTGTTCCAGATTTCAATGTAACGGTCACCATCTTCATCCGGGCTCCCTGGAGGGCCGCCAAAATGGTGTGCGCCGTGGTCATAGAAAATTTCGGTACATGGGCCACATGGGCCAGTATCACCCATCATCCAGAAGTTGTCTGATGCGTAACGCGCGCCTTTGTTATCGCCTATGCGAATAATGCGCTCTGCAGGTACGCCGATCATGTTATTCCAGATAGCGTAAGCTTCGTCATCCTCAGCGTATACCGTGACGGTTAGTTTATCTTTAGGTAGTTTGAATACGTCTGTGAGCAGTTCCCATGCGTATTTAATCGCATCTTCTTTAAAGTAATCACCAAAGCTAAAGTTGCCTAGCATTTCAAAGAATGTATGGTGACGTGCTGTGTAACCTACGTTTTCGAGGTCATTATGTTTGCCGCCAGCGCGTACACACTTTTGGCTTGAAGTGGCGCGGGTATATGCGCGTTTATCAAAACCTAGAAATACGTCTTTGAATTGGTTCATCCCAGCATTGGTGAATAATAGGGTAGGGTCACCATGTGGCACCAGTGAGCTTGAGCTCACAATCTCGTGGCCTTTGGATGCAAAAAAATCAAGAAACGCTTGGCGAATTTCGTTGCTGCTTGGGGTGCTGCTAAGTTGTATGGTCATAAAGTTTAATTTTAAGTGCTTGTTTAATCGTTATCATTAACGCTTAGTATTTTTTTAATCAGTTCAAAGCCAAAACCGCGGCTTTGTAAAAATCTTGCTTGCTTTGCCCATTCTTCACGATTTTGTGGATAGGCTTTGAATTTTTTACGCCACACTTCAGTCGCGTTGTCCAATTCTGTTGTTTTGAGTGTTTCTACTGCATCCGTAATTAAGTGGTCTGCAATCCCTTTTTCACGTAATTCATGCGCAATTTTGGCTGTGCCGAACTTTGCTTTTCTTGCGTGAATCATTTGCTCAGTAAATCGCTGGTCTGAAAGCCAACCTCTTGCCTTAAAGTCATCTAGTAAGGCAGGGATATCATCATTTTCGTCTGCATAGGCTTTGAGTTTTTTGCCAAGCTCGATATAAGAGTATTCGCGCTTGGCTAAGTAATCTAAAGCACGCTGACGCAGCGATTTAACGACAAAGGTTTTAGTCATCCTCGCTACGTGGTGCAGTCATTGCTTCGCTGAGTGATTTAGCATTGGCGCGGATTTTTGCTTCTAAGTCTGCGGCAATTTCTGGGTGCTCACGTAAGAACTCTTTTGCATTTTCTTTACCTTGGCCAATTTTTTCACCGTTGTAGCTATACCAAGCGCCTGCTTTTTCAATCAGTTTAATATTAGCGCCAAGCTCGATAATTTCACCAAAACGAGAAATGCCTTCGCCGTACATGATGTCAAATTCAGCTTGTTTGAACGGAGGAGCTACTTTGTTTTTAATCACTTTTACGCGTGTTTCTGAGCCTGTAACTTCATCGCCTTTTTTAATCGCACCAGTACGACGAATATCTAAACGTACAGAAGCGTAGAACTTAAGCGCATTACCGCCAGTTGTTGTTTCTGGGTTGCCAAACATCACACCGATTTTCATACGGATCTGGTTAATGAAAATCACCAAAGTGTTAGTGCGCTTAATGTTACCCGTTAACTTGCGTAGTGCTTGGCTCATCAGGCGTGCTTGCAAGCCCATGTGTGAGTCACCCATTTCGCCTTCAATCTCTGCACGTGGTGTAAGTGCTGCCACTGAGTCAACGACTACGATATCTACAGAGCCTGAGCGCACTAGCATGTCTGCAATTTCAAGCGCTTGCTCACCAGTGTCAGGTTGTGAAATTAATAAATCAGGTACGTTGACACCTAATTTAGCTGCGTATTGTGGGTCTAGTGCATGTTCTGCATCAATAAACGCCGCTACGCCGCCTAATTTTTGCATTTGCGCAATGACTGAAAGGGTCAATGTGGTTTTACCTGAAGATTCAGGACCATAAATTTCTACGATACGGCCACGCGGTAAACCGCCGATGCCTAAAGCAATATCAAGGCCGAGTGAACCGGTTGAAACGGCTTGAATATCTTCGCCGATATCACTGTCACCCATGCGCATGATAGACCCCTTGCCAAATTGTTTTTCAATTTGCGAAAGTGCGGCAGAGAGTGCTTTAGCTTTATTGTCATCCATTGGATTTTTACCTTTATTTTGAAGTGCTTAAATTAGCTTTCAATTATTCCATATTTTACAGTTTAGCGTAAGTCTCATCGTTGCTTAAGCATGGGTATTTATACCAATCATGGTGAATAAATAACAATCTTGCTTGCGAAGTCAACGCAATGTTTTGGTATTCGTTAAATGTGGACGTAGTGATGTAATTTTAAGGAGAGTGACAATGAAAGTATTTCGTTCATTATTAGTGGCTTTAGCGATAGGCGCTGCTACTTTGTCTAGTGCTCAAGCGCGTGATTCTGTGAGCTTATCAATCAATATTGGTGGGCCAGGTTATTATGCGTATCCAGTTGTAACCCACTATGTTGCACCGCATGTTGTGTATTACCCTACACATCGCGTTTATCATGCTGCACCGTATGCTTATCAGGCTTACCCTGCTGCTGTGTACCGTAGTGGTCATTATTATTCAGGGCACCGCCATTATCGCGGACATGGTCATCATCATGATGGTCGACGTAGATAATGTTAGGTTAATCTTTCAATAAGCTGCGCTAACATAAAGGCGGTGGCTTGTTGTCTGATTTCTGTACGGCTACCCTGAAACTGCTTGGTGCATGTGGACATGGGCAAGTGAATACCTACCCATGCGAAGCATACCGTGCCCACAGGTTTTTCTGGGCCGCCGCCATCTGGCCCTGCGATACCAGTAATGCTACCTGCAATATGCGCATGACTGTTTTTTAGTGCGCCAACTGCCATTTCAGCCGCGGTTTGCTCGCTTACTGCGCCAAAGTTTTCTAATGTGGATTGAGACACGTTTAACATCTCAATTTTGGCGTTGTTACTGTAGGTGATAAAGCCTCGATCGAACCACGCTGAGCTACCTGCGATACTGGTGACGGTCTGCGCCACCATACCGCCTGTGCATGATTCTGCTAATGCCAATAGGTAGCTATGTTGCTTAAGCTTTAGGCCTAACTCAGATGCTAAAGTTGAGTGATTGTCCATTCCAAGGCCTTTAGGCTGAGTATGGCGTAAATGGCGGCCAGTAGATCATCTAACATCACGCCCAAGCCACCTTTTACTTTTGCATCGCATTGGTGGATAGGGAATGGTTTCCAAATATCGAATAATCTAAATAGTAAAAATGCCACCAGCCACCATTGCCATAGGTTAATGGTGAAAGTGAGTACTAACATAATGGCGACAATTTCGTCCCAAACAATACTGCCATGGTCTGATACGCCTAGCGCTTTACCTGTTTTCTCGCAAAAATAAATGCCCACTAAAAAAAGTAGGGTGATTAATGCTAATTGCGTTGTGAATGCGTAGGTATGGATCAGCCAAAATAGTGGCAACCCAACTACTGTGCCAAATGTGCCAGGTGCTTTTTTGGCTAGGCCGCTCCCAAAACCTAGTGCAAAAAAATGGGCTGGATGTGAGGTTAATAATTTAAATGTAGGGTGCGAAAGTTTGTTAGCCAAAATGATCAAACCCTTTTTTAGAGATATCCAACGCTTGTTGATGGTGTGTAATGACAAGTGCTGGTTGTGGTGTAGTCTCACCAATTAAAGTGAGTGGTAGCTGTAATTGATGACTTAATTGATGGATATAGTCACGCTGTGATTTAGGGGCGGTAAATAGCAGCTCATAGTCATCGCCTCCTGCTAATATGCACTGTTGTATGTTGCTATCAGTTAAGTGTGTGCGTAAGTAATCGTCACAGTGGATGTTTTCTAGTGCGAGTTTTGCGCCCAAGTGAGAGGCTTTAAGTATATGGCTGAGGTCTGCTGTGAGCCCGTCTGAAATATCAATGCAGCTATTGGCAATGCCACCTAATGCTAAACCTAATGCAACGCGTGGTGTCGGTGTGTTTAGGGCAGCTAGGCAGTGAGATGCTGTTGGTTCTGTCAGCATGACTTTACCTTGAAGGTGAGCCAGCCCGAGTGCTGCACTGCCTATCATGCCTGATACCCAAATATCATCATCAGCTTTTGCACCGCTACGCTGAATTGCTTTGCCTGTTGGCACTTCTCCCATGATTTGTATGCTTAGCGTTAATGGGCCTTTTGTCGTGTCGCCACCAATTAAGTCAACATCAAAGGCGTCTGCACATGCGAAAAATCCTTCTGAGAACTCTGCAAGCCATGGCTCATTCACTTCAGGTAAGGCAATCGCTAGGGTTGCCCATTTTGGACATGCACCCATGGCGGCCATGTCTGAAATATTCACTGCTAAAGATTTCCATCCGACGCTATAGGCGGGTGCATCATGAAAAAAGTGAGTGCCCGCTACCAGCATATCTGCTGAAATGGCGAGCTGGTGGCCTTGAGTCACGCGAAGTAATGCCGCATCATCACCCACACCTAAATCTGCATGTTTGGTGTTGCGTGTGAAGTATTTAGCAATTAAATTAAACTCGGACATTTTAGCTGGGTATTAAGCTGTAGGTGCAGATTTTGGTCTGAATGCTTTGATGATAGCTTCATTAGTTTCTATTTTTGGCATTGGGTTGTCTGGTGTGGCAAGTAAGTCTATGCAATAGGGAACTGCTGCAAATATGCCATGTACTAGCGTGTTTCCTGCCTCATCTTTTAAGCCTTCTAATGTTTGCGCAATCGCTTTAGGTTGCCCGGGCAAGTTAATAATTAAACATTGCTTGCGAATTACTGCAACTTGTCTGGATAAAATGGCCGTAGGTACAAAGTTTAGGCTAATCTGCCGCATTTGTTCACCAAAGCCTGGCATCTCTTTATCGGCTACCGCTAACGTTGCCTCTGGTGTTACGTCGCGTAAGGCAGGTCCTGTGCCACCAGTGGTAAGAATGAGTTGGCAGTATTGAGAGTCAACTAAATCAATGAGTGTAGATTCAATTTCATCTTGTTCGTCTGGGATGAGTCGTGCTTCAAGCGTAAACGGTGTGGCCAGTGTTTGTGTCAGCCATGTACGGAGGCTAGGGATCCCTTTGTCCTCATATTCACCACTACTTGCACGGTCGCTAATAGAAACTAATCCGATTTTAATGAATTCTTTGGTCATTTTTGTGTCATTAGTACTTAAGTAATACTGAATCATACCATTACCAAACTCAAAGGATATTTTATGCCAGTGATTAGCACCAAAAATTCATATGTAAATTTAGCTAAGATCATGTTGTTTTCCCTAGCTAGTTTGGGCCTAGTGATGTTTGCACATCAGCTTTATGCAGCTGACCAAAATCCATATGAAAAAAATTATAAGAAGCAGAATGCAAATGATTTAAGGTCATTACAAGCTAAGCCAGATACTAAGATTTTTGTAGGCAATCATAAGGATGAAGACAACATTACTATGTTGGAAGATGGTTATGATTTGATGGGGACCTCAGGTTTTTCAGCAATGGAGGCATCATCAGACTTTGCTTTGCAACATGCAAAATCAATTAAAGCCGATATCGTGATGGTTTATCAAAAATATGAATCAGCAAAAACTGCAAGTTCAAAGTTACAGCTAATTAAAGAGGCCGCTAATAAGGGGGGTGAAATTGATCCCAATGATTTGGAGGATGAGCCTACGCAGTATCTTTATCATGCAAGTTACTGGGCTAAGTTGCCTATGCCTTTATTTGGTGTGCATATCATCAAACTTAAGCAAAGCGAGGCTGACGAAGGTGCACCTAAAGCATTACCTGGTTTGAGGGTGATTGCTGTGATTAAAACTTCACCAGCATCAAATGTGGGGCTAATGCGAGGTGATTCATTATTGAAGTTGGGCGACGTGACGCTAAACACTGCTGATGATTTATTTACAGCCGTGAAGCGTTATGCAGGACAAAAAGTGCCAGTCGCATTTCAGCGAGGAGATGTCAGCATGCGTCAGCTAGTACAGTTAAACGTGCGTAAATAAATTCCGCTATCAATGCTAGTGCTGGTGTATTGCTTTAGAAGCAATAGTTTAGTTCGATGGCGCTGACCAATTTAGCGATAGCTGTGAGATGCGTCAGCTTTAATTGAGCTCATTTTTGAATCAGAAAAACAAAACCTTCTTCATTCTTTAGCTCTTGTAATAATGTATAAGAATTGTTTGCGACTAGCGTACGTATATTATTAACGGTACTTTCTTTACTAGTAATCACTTTTAATACGTCACCGTTTGGTAACGTATCTAATACTTCTTTCGTGCGAATCATTGGAATAGGGCTGTCTTCATGGCGAACATCAAGAACGGTGTTGAAATTTATAGTCATGATTTTTACTACCTTGTTTGTTGCATACTGAAATAAATGCTGTTGCAAATAGTATGCGATTGTATTAAGTGTTACTAGATTGCTTTGAACAGGAACAAATACAGCGATTAGTCTTCTGACACTTCTTCATCTGCCACTGTATTGTTGCTAGTGATATCGCGCAGTAGTTTAAAAATCTCTCTACTGCTTTTTGGAGGTTTGTTTGCGAGATGTTCTTTTTGAGCGTTACGAATTAAAGCGCGAAGCTGCTGGCTATCAATGGTAGGGTGCAGCACCATAAACTCAGATAATGCATTGGTATCGTTGATGAGCCGATCGCGCCAGCGCTCAAGTCCGTGGAAATAAGCGTTTTCAGCAGTGTTTTTGCCTTCCCAGCGAGATAGTTGCTCGATAATGGGGGCAGTATCGACTTCACGCATTAGGCGGCCTAAATATTGCCGATGGCGGCGAATAGCGCCATTTGCAGTAATTTTCTTAGTATCCATTACTGCTGTGAATAACTCTTCAGGCAAGTTAAGCTTGATGAGCCTATCTTTCGGTAGCTCGGATAGCTTGACGCCAAGCGCCTGCTGGGCATCAGCCTCGGCTTTAAGTTTTGTTTTACTCGTAGGCAAGTCTGCATCTAAATTTGCATCATTGCTTAATTCTGTGTCGTTTGTTGTCTTTTTAGGTTTCATGCTGAGGTATTATATCAGTTATGCAGTTGAGTTATTAACGTACATTTTTTTATAGTAGAAAGCGTTATGTCAGATTCAGGGTTTAGTTATACATTAGATGAAATTAAGCAGATGTCAGAAGACGTCCTTAAAGTTGCCAAAAACCATGGTGCGAGTCAGGCCGAGGCTGAGTTGAGTTTGAGTATCGGGCAAAATGTTTCTGTGCGCATGCAAGAAGTTGAGCATATTGAATATAACCGAGACAAAGGTATGTCTGTCACGGTTTATTTTGGCAAACAAAAAGGCCATGCTAGCACTTCAGACTTATCACCACAGGCGCTCAAAGATACCGTCTCAGCTGCTTGCAATATTGCCAAATATACCGCAAAAGACGATTTTTGTGGGTTGGCAGACGCTGATTTAATGGCTAAACCCGTTCAAGACTTGGACTTGCATCATCCTTGGGATTTGTCTGTAGATGAAGCTGTGTTAATTGCTAAGCAATGTGAAGAGACTGCCTTGGCAGTAGATAAGCGTATTAGTAACTCTGAGGGAGCTAGCGTATCAACAGGCACTGGTTTTTTTGCTTACAGTAATAGTCATGGATTCACTGGAGGCTACCCAAGCTCACGTCACGGTATTAGCTGCTCGGTAATTGCTGAGTCGGGCGATAGCATGCAGCGTGACTATTGGTATGCCACTGCACGTGCCGCAGAAGATTTACAATCTCCTGTAGAAATAGGAAAGCTTGCTGGTGAGCGCACGGTTAAACGCTTAAACTCAAGAAAGATAAAAACTTGTCAGGTGCCAGTGTTATTTGAAGCGCCGCTGGCTAGTGGTTTGATTTCTACGCTGATTAGCGCAATTTCTGGCGGTAATTTATATCGTAAGTCTTCGTTTTTACTTGATAGCCTAGGTCAGCAAGTGGCATCGCCGTTATTAAATATTTACGAAGATCCACATATCAAAAAAGGGCTGGCAAGTAGCCCATTTGATAACGAAGGCGTCATCACAACGCCACGTCAATTGGTTAAAGACGGGATTTTGCAAGGTTATGTGCTTTCCAGTTACTCAGCTAGGAAGTTAGGGCTGAAAACAACTGGTAATGCGGGTGGCAACCATAACTTAATCGTGCAATCTGGCTCACTCGATTTTGCAGGGTTATTAAAAGAAATGGGCACTGGCTTGCTAGTGACTGAGCTGTTGGGTCATGGGCTGAACATGGTGACTGGTGATTACTCGCGAGGTGCTGCTGGTTATTGGGTTGAGAATGGCGTGATTGTTCATCCCGTTGAAGAAATTACCATTGCTAGCAACATGGCGGATATGCTAAAAATGATAGTAGGCATAGGTGGTGACGTGTTAATACAAGGATCTAAGCAAGTTGGCTCTATCCTAATTGAGCGCATGACTGTGGCGTGTGAATAATCTGCTTTGACGTACGAATAATGTGCTTCAGTACATATATTCTACGGGCAAGCCATATGCTGGCTTAGCACATATACTCCACAGACAAGACCTTTGTGGTTTAGGCGTGTGAGCCAGTATTTTGCTTCCCCGCCTGACTGTCCCTAAAGGACATCACCACCACTACTCTAAGTAGCTAAAGCTACAAGATTGGTGGGATAAGCCGTTAAAGCGGCAAGTCAAGTGTGAAATAATCTGCTTTCGCGCTTCCACTTAGGACTTTAGCCCTCTTTAGTTGGGAGGTGATGCCAAATCTTAGCTCATTGAATATGTATTTCAATTTCACTCTCCAAAAAATCAAAAAGCCCACTAAAAAGTGGGCTTTTTGATTTTAGAGGTTATTTATTTTTCTTCTTCTTCAAAGAACTCATCTTTAATCAAGTCTGTTGGGACTAGACCATCTTGAATAAGACTCGCACGTCTTTGGAGATAAGCATCACGCATGAATGCATAAGGATCAAGCGATGCGTCATCAACTAAGTCTTTAGCATCAAGTAGTTCGGTACGTTTGTCTATAAATTGCGCGGCACGTAGTTGGTTGTGCAGGCGAATTTCGCCAATGTTGTGCGTATAGGTAATAGGGTCTGATGTGGTTGTATCGACAATGAAACCAGCTGTGTCACGAACAGTCGATGGGCCTATGAACGGCAGCACTATGTAAGCGCCAGAGCCAACTCCCCAGTAGCCTAACGTTTGGCCAAAGTCTTCTTTATGCACAGGAATCTTGTCCATACCTGCAACATCAATCAAGCCAGCTAAACCAAAAGTGCTGTTGATGACAAATCGGCCTGTTTCACTAAACGCATTCGCAAATTTAAACTGAAAGAGATTGTTCAGTATGTTGGTAACAGAACCTAGATTATTGAAAAAATTATTAACACCAGTACGAATAGGTGATGGTGTCACTGTTTTATAGGCAGTCGCAACTGGTTTGAAAACAGCTTTGTCTGTGACGTCGTTAAATTTATAGACACCACGGTTAATGCTTTCTAATGGGTCTTTGTTCGCCTGAGATGCACAGCCAGTAACCATCACAGCAAGTAGGCAAGAGGCGAGTAAAAAGAATATTTTTTTATGCATTTTTTATGTTTCTTAATTTAAAGACTTATCGAATGTGGTGTCATTATACCAATTTATTTACAACTAAATATGGATAGCTATTCTGCGTATTGTTAACGATTGTAAATTAAACCATTTGTTACATTTATGCAACAAATATTCATCGGTCAATATGTGTGTTGAAACAAAAATGATGATGACATTCTGCTGACAGCGCATTCTATTTGTAATATCTAGATAATCTTAATTAAATCGTCATGTGTTTATATAAGTCTAGTGCCCGTTCACGTTGTGTCGCATGGTTAATAATTGGCTTTGGGTAATCTTGTCCAATCACTATTTTGATGCTTGATTGCCGCTCTGGCGATATTAGCCATGGTGCGTGAATTTCTTTGTCATTACAGTTTGCTAGTTCAGTGACATATTTTCGAATAAATTTGCCATTCGCATCAAAGCGCTCGCTCTGTGTGATTGGGTTGAAAATTCTAAACCAAGGTTGGGCGTCACAGCCTGTAGATGCTGCCCATTGCCATCCGCCATTATTTGCACTGAAATCAAAATCAATCAGTTTTTCTGCAAAATAGTGCTCACCCCAGCGCCAGTCTATAAGTAGGTCTTTGACTAAGAAGCTGGCGGCGACCATCCTGAGGCGATTATGCATAAAACCCGTGTGATTGAGTTGTCTCATTGCTGCGTCTACAAGCGGGTAACCTGTTTTTCCTTCACACCATGCTGTAAACAGCTTTTTGTCGTTAGGGAAGGGGATAGCTTCAAATTCAGGTTTAAAGGCTTTGCCTGTTTGAAGTTGTGGGTTGTGGTGCAGTATTTGGAAGTAAAAATCACGCCAGATGAGCTCAGATGCCCAAGTTTCTGCGCCTAGGCCACCGATTTGTAATGCTGTTTTTGCTAATTGCCGAATGGAGATAGTACCAAAGCGCAGATGCACCGATAGATAAGATACGCCTTTAACTGCAGGAAAGTCTCGTGCTTCTTTGTAATGTTTTATACGATCTACAAAATCTGAAAATAGTGATGCCGCTCCACTCATGCCGGTAGGCAGGCGCATATTGGATAAGTTTGTGCGTTGGAATCCTAGTGACTCAAGGTTTCGCAAGGTTTCTGGTTGAGTTTTGGCGAGGTTATTTAAGTAGGTATCTACTGGATAAGGTCTAAGATAGAAGTCGTCAACGTTTTTTAGCCACATATTTTTGTATGGAGTAAATACACTATATGGCTTGTGAGCCATCGTCAAGACTTCATCTTTTTCAAAAATAACATGGTCTTTGTAATGATGAAAATTAATGCTATTGGTTTGTAGTTGTTGTGCTACTTTGTTATCACGTGTAATCGCACTAGGCTCATAGTCGTGGTTGGTGAACACCGCCTGCACTTCTAAAGTAAGTGCTAATTGCGGAATCTCATTGGCTGCGCTGCCATGCAAGACGATTAAGTCCCCTCCATTTTTTTGAAGTGAGGCTTTGAGCTCTTTGACGCTTTCCCAAATAAACTCCACGCGACGGTCAGCCTTATTGATTAGCTGATTTAAAATCTCCGTGTCAAAAATGAATGTGCAATAGACTTGCTGTGATGCCTTGAGTGCATGGTAAAGCGCTGCATTGTCATAATCGCGTAGATCACGACGAAACCAAACAAGAGATTTTGAGTATTGCATGCGGGGTAAGCCATTCGTTAAATTGAAGTGATTTTACCCCACTTGCAGCCATGCTGTTCATTGACGTTAATGCGCCATTGAGTTTTGTTTAGCTTCTTGCACCCATCATATATTTTCCGGGTGTTGCTGGTTTGGCTTCGTTGCTTGAAGGGGTAAGTAAACCAAGTAACAGCTGTAGATCCAGTGATAAAAGAATTAGTTCCTCGTCACCAAGTGCGTCTACCTGCTCAAAAACTTCCGTCGCATATTTTGGGTCTTTAATCAGCTTGGCTGGGTTGACTGCACCAATTATTTTTCTAGCCGCAACAGAGAATTTTGACAATACAACTAAACATTGATTATCCATAATGACCCCAGAGAATTATTCTAAAAAAGTGCTAATCACTTAACAAATGCAATTTTATGGTGCATTTGTAAGGGAAATTAGGCACTTATATGATTGATGCTCTAATACTAAGCATTAAGCATGCCAGAAGCTTTATTCTCGATGGTAGGGATGGTTTTGAATTACGGAGTGTCCACGGTAAAGTTGTTCGCATAGTAGTACGCGGACAAAAGCGTGGGGTAGGGTGAGTTTGGATAAACCCCAAAGCCACTCAGCTTGTTGCTTAAGGCTGGCATGAATGCCATCTGCACCGCCTACAACAATACTGATATCTTTACCTAGTGTTTGCCAAAACTTCATTTTTTCCGCAAGTTGTAGCGTAGTGACTTCTTGCCCACGCTCGTCGCAGATGACTAAAAAGTCTTTGCCTGCGGCTTCAAGAATTCGTTTGGCCTCGGCCTCTTGGACAACCGCACTGTTTTTGCCATCTGCACGTTTATCAGGTTTAATTTCAACAATTTCAATGCTAAGTTCGCGCGGCATGCGCTTGATGTATTCTGCACAGGCAGTTTCTACCCAGTTTGGCATTTTGTGACCGACAGAAATAATCCGAAGTTTCAAGTGGCTTAAGAGATGGCTAAAATATGATGGTGGAAATACTTTGAAGCAAACGTCATGTAAACCTGCACCAATTAGCGCAGGATGTTTGTACTCACTTAAACTGGCTTAATGTGGCTACGGCGTGACTCTGCTTCGCCCCATAGTTGCTCAAGGTTATAGTAAGCGCGCGTTGCTGGTACCATAATGTGCACAACGATATCGTCTAAATCGACCAACACCCATTCACCTTCTTTTTCGCCTTCAGTACCGCGAATCGCGAAACCTTTTTCTTTGATTTTTTCTCTTACGTTGTCTGCGACAGCTTTAGCCTGGCGGCTAGAGTTGGCTGAAGCAACAATCATGTAATTGGTCATGCTGGTGAGCTTGCGCACATCCATTACGCTGATATCAAATCCTTTGATATCTTCAATTGCATCAACTACTGCGTTTTTCATGGCTTCTAAGTCTAAGTTCTTAGAAGGTGCTTTCTGTGTGTCTTGGGTCATTTATGCGGCCTGTGCTGGTATTGCATTGCGTTGAGATTTTATGCGGTTTTCTTGATCCACATAAATTAATGTTGGGGTAAACTTTTCGAGCTCAATTTCACTATAACTCGCATAACTTGCGATAATAATAATATCTTTAGGGTCTGCCTTATGTGCGGCGGCACCGTTCACCGAAATAATGCCAGAGTGGCGCTCTGCACGAATCGCATAAGTAGAGAAACGTTCACCGTTGGTGACGTTATAAATACTGATTTGCTCGTATTCGTGAATGTTTGCCGCTTCTAACAATTCTTCATCTATCGCACAGCTACCTTCGTAGTGTAGTTCAGAGTGCGTCACGTGTACGCGGTGCAACTTAGATTTAAGCATGGTTCTTTGCATGTGCTTAACCGTTTTTCAAAAGGGATTGCATTATAGTCTTTTCAATCACTTAGCGCAAAAATCAATATTATCAATGAGTCTTGTGCTACCTAGTTTCGCTGCACCTAAGACAACAAGTTCCTTATCTTGGTTCGTTGCGGGCTTTAAAGTATCGGTTGCACGTACTGATACATAGTCTACCAGCCAGCCCTGTTGGGCTAGTGTTTGGGATGCTGAGTTTTCTAATACTGTAAAATTGGTATTTCCTTGTTTTACTGCATGCACAATATTAGCTAGGCATTGGTGTAGTTGTGCTGCTTCTGATTTCTGTGTGGGTGTTAAGTAGCCATTACGCGAACTCATGGCTAGCCCACTTGGTTCTCGCACTGTATCGCCAGCAATAATCTGGATGGGTAAATTAAATTGCCTCACCAGCTCTTTAATGACAAATACCTGCTGAAAGTCTTTTTTGCCAAATATCGCAACTTGCGGCATGACCAAATTAAATAATTTCATCACAACAGTAGCTACGCCTGCAAAATGACCAGGGCGTGAGGCACCGCATAGCTCTGCTGCAATGGATGGTGGGGTAATGGTCATGGTCTGGTTTAAGTGTTCACCATCAAAATCTGGGTACATTTCTTTTACACTGGGGATAAAAACAATGTCTGCACCAGCGTCTGCCAGCCTTTTACAATCAGCTTCTAGTGTGCGCGGATAGTTGGCTAAATCTTCATTAGGGCCAAATTGTAATGGATTAACAAAGATGCTCGCCACTACACATTCACCATGTTGCTTGGCAAGGCTGACGAGGGCGATGTGACCATCATGTAGGTTGCCCATGGTGGGAATAAATGCAATGTTCGACTTTGTATTTAGTGTGCTTCTAAGTTCATTGGCTGTATGGATGCGTTGCATATTTTTTTGCGAAGATCGGGTTTAGTAGCTATGCTCAGGCGTAGGGAATGTCTTGTTTTTGACGGCTTGCACATAGTTGCTAACAGCTTGCTGGACGCTATTCGTTTCACATAAAAAGTTTTTTACAAAACGTGGCGCTTTAAATTCGCCAGGGTGTTTGCTTGCTGCACCATTGTAAATGCCCAGTAAGTCTTGAATCACTAGTACTTGACCATCGCAATCTACGCCAGCACCAATGCCGATGGTGAGGGCTTTGATCGATGCGGTGATATGTTTAGCCAATGTTGCAGGCACCATCTCTAGTACGATTAAACTAACCCCTGCGTCACTCATTGCAATCGCATCTTGTGTGATTTGGTGGGCACTTTCTTCTGTTTTCCCCTGAATTTTGTAACCGCCTAGTTGATTGACCGATTGCGGCGTAAAGCCAAGATGGGCACAAACTGGAATGCCTCGCTCAATCAGATAACGCGCAGTATGTACGCGATCTCCGCCGCCTTCAAACTTAACCATTTGAGCGCCTGAGCGAATTAACCATAAGGCATTTTTGTATGCTGCTTCGTTATCGTGCTCATAGCTACCTACAGGCATGTCAGCAATAATCAGAGAACTAGGCGCACCCGCTGCAACACTTTTTGTGTGGTACGTCATGTGATGCATGCTGACATTTAGCGTATTTTCAGCCCCCTGCAATACCATGCCAAGAGAATCACCTACCAATAAAATATCAACACTGGCATGTTCCATTAACTTCGCAAATGTTGCGTCGTAGCAGGTGAGCATGGCGATTTTCTCGCCACGGTCTGCTATTTCATTTAGCTTAATTAAAGTCATGTGTGGGAAGCCTGAAAATTACTCAAAATTAGGATTAAAGAACTCGCGCTGGCCTTTAATCTGCATGACGCGATTTAACAATAAATTAAGTGAACTGTCATTTTTAAGAATATTTAATTTCTCATTATTCACAACCAGTACTGGTGAAGCATCGTAGTTGTGAAAGAATTCACTGTAGGCATTAGCGAGCCGCTCTATGTATTCTCTAGGGATATCTTGCTCATAGCTTACGCTACGCTCTTCAATCCGTTCCATTAACGAATCTATCGGTGTTTGTAGATAAATGACCAAGTCTGGCTTTGGTGCCTTAAGTTGCAAGTGTTGGTATATCTGATGATACAGCGCATATTCTTCATCATCTAGGTTTAGTCTTGCAAATATGGGGTCTTTTTCTAAAAAGAAGTCTGCCACGATCGGTTTTGCAAACATATCGCGCTGGCTTAAGTCTTTGATTTGATTGGCGCGCTGAAACAAAAAGAATAGCTGAGTAGGCAAGCCGTAGCGTTGGGCATCTTGGTAAAAGCGCGGCAAAAAAGGGTTAGCCTCTGCTTTTTCAGATAAATAATCCACTGGAAATTTATCAGCCAATATTTTTGCTAACGTAGTTTTCCCACTGCCGATAGGGCCTTCAACAACGATGTACGGAAATTTATTAAAGATGCTCATGTTTTAACTAAGAGATGGTAATTTTTTGATACCTGACAATAGGTCAGATGTCATGAATGTCGCTATTTTGCCATGATTCGGAATGGAAATATCTGGTGCGATTTCAAATAGTGGCAATAAAACAAAACCGCGTAGATGCATACGTGGATGTGGTAAAGTCAGTTTTGTTGTATTTAATGTGACATCTTCATATAACAGTAAATCACAATCCAACACGCGCGGCGCATTGAGGTAAGGGCGTTCACGGCCAGCATGATTTTCTATATTGAGTATTGCGTCTAATAAGGCTTCAGGTGCTAGTGAAGTTTCAAGTTCAGCCACTGCGTTAATAAAGTCTGGTGCTGTCTCAATGCAATCAATCGGTGCGGTTTGGTAAAGCGAAGACTGCTTTACAAGGCGAGTCTCTGGTAGGTGACTTAACGCGATAACCGCCTGTTCCACCTGCGCTTTTGGGTTTTCTAAATTGCTACCAAGTGCAACAAATGCCTGTTTCATCATGATTCAGATGGCGTGTTGCCGCTTGGTTTTTTGCGGTTTCTTTTTTTACGTTTTTTAGGGGCTGTGTCAACTTCCAACATGGTCTGGCGTGTATCGTTATCTGCTTCTGCAAAGGTAGTCCACCATGTGCCTAATTCTGCTGGCAGCTCGCCTGATTCACAGCGTAATAGTAAGAAGTCGTAGCCAGCACGATAGCGTGGGTGTACGAGTAAACCAAAAGGACGTTTGCCTGAGCGTTGCTCAAAGCGCGGTTGCATGCCCCAAATTTCTTTCATGGTTGCGGTATAACGATTATGAATCGCTAGTTTTTCTGCTTGTGAGGCGATGACTTCACTCATTGCCATGTGTAATGCAGGTATTGGAGGGTTGCCATCATTTTTATATACTTCCCATGCCGTTAATACTTCATGCCAAAGCAAGGTGGCAAATAAGAAGCTAGGGTTGGCAGATTTGCCAGACAGAATGCGATTGTCTGTGTTTTGTAGCGCAAGCATGACAAAGCGCTCACCCATTGGTTGCTCTAGCACAACATCTAGCATCGGCAGTAAGCCGTGGTGTAAGTGCTGTTTACGCAGTGCAGTCACGCTTTCAATGGCGTGACCAGATAAAAACAGTTTGAGCATTTCATCAAACAGACGGCTAGGCGGCACATCTTCTAATAAGTCTGCCATTTTTGCGATTGGCGCCATCGTGGCTGGGTCAATTTGCAAACCAAGCTTGGCTGATAAGCGTACAACACGCAACATACGCACAGGGTCTTCTGCATAGCGAGTCTCTGGCTTGCCTATCATGCGCAAAATACCAGCTTGAATATCTGCAAATCCTTGGTGAAAGTCTAGTACTTCTTCGCTGGTTGGGTCGTAATAAAGTGCGTTGGCGGTAAAGTCGCGGCGAGTGGCGTCTTCTTCTAGGCTACCAAATACGTTATCGCGAATGATACGGCCGCTTTCATTGGTATGTGCGTCACCTTTGGCCTCGTGATGGCCACGGAATGTAGAAACTTCGATAGTTTCGTCGCCAAGCAATACATGTACTAGTCTAAAGCGTCTGCCGATGATGCGCGAACGTCTAAACACACGGTTTACTTCTTCTGGGGTGGCATCGGTTGCTACATCAAAATCTTTAGGCACGCGTTTAAGTAGTAAGTCTCTTACCGCGCCGCCAACAACATAGGCTTCAAACCCTGCTTTTTGCAGGCCTTCAATGGTTTTTATAGCGGCATTGCTTAACAGGCTTCGGTCTATTTGGTGCTTTTTGAATGGAATAATAACTGCACTGTCCGTATTGCTAGCTCTTTTTTTGCCTGATTTCTTTGTGCCTAAGATAGGGCGTGTGTTCTGTTGTGATTTGTCGTTCTCTGGCTTGGCTCGTGCTGGTGTTTCATGCCCAGTTTTTGCTAGTTTAGGCTTGAATATTTTGTTGAACAGTTTTCTTATCATGGTGAAATTATAGCTTAACCTATAGTGATTCTAAAATCATGACGATTGATAAATTGCCATAGTTGATGAATGGATGTTATGAAAGCCCATGATATTCGGCGTTGGTGCTGTAATTTAAGGATCAATATGATATCAAGCGTGCTCATTTTTCCATAATACGTCACTAACACCAGCTTCTTTGTTAATAATGCGGCACATCACAAATAATAAATCAGATAAGCGATTTAAATATTGCAATGAAATCTCAGTGACTTTTTCATTGCGGTGTAATTCAATTAATTTTCGTTCTGCACGGCGGCATACTGTACGCGCTAAATGGCAGAAAGAAGCACCTTTACTGCCGCCTGGTAATATAAATTCTTTTAATGGGCTTAATTCGCTGTTGAGATTGTCAATGGTCTGCTCCAAGTCATCAACACAAGCTTGTTTTAACAATACATAACCTGGAATGCAGATTTCTCCACCTAGATTAAATAAATCGTGTTGAATCTTTGTGAGGGCCTCTTGCAGGTGCTGAGAAATAGGCTCCGATAAAATTAAACCAATCACTGAGTTCAACTCATCCACATCGCCCATCGCATCGACACGAATGCTATCTTTGCTGATGCGACTGCCATCACCTAGCCCAGTCGTGCCATCATCGCCTGTGCGAGTGTAAATTTTACTTAATCGATTACCCATGATTGAATCCTTTTACGTGTAAGTTTTTGTATATTTGATGCTATGTTTTTTGCAAAGTGACATTGGAGATTTAATAATCCCAACGGTTTATAATATATGCATTGTAACTGATGACCGCCTTAACGATGACCGATCAATCTAACACGCATGATATGAAGCTTAGGCCGATAGCCGTATTTGATTCAGGCGTAGGTGGCATCTCAGTATTGCAGCATATTCATGCGCTGTTGCCTAATGAACAATTGCTATATGTGGCTGACAGCTTACACGCTCCTTATGGCAACAAAAGTCCACAAGAAATTCAATCACGTTGTATAAATATTACAGATTTTTTAATCTCAAAAAATGCCAAAGCAATTGTGGTCGCCTGTAATACAGCGACTGCAGCTGCCATTGATATGATGCGCGAAAAATATACTTTACCTATTATTGGCATGGAGCCAGCAGTCAAGCCTGCTGCAGAGGCCTCACGAAATGGCATTATTGGTGTGCTTGCAACCACAGGTACCCTAAAAAGTGCCCAGTTTGCAGGGTTGCTAGAAAGTTATGGACGCAATGTAAAAGTAGTGACACAAGCATGTGTCGGCTTGGTGGAGTGTGTGGAGCGGGGTGAGTTACAAGCCGAGAATACTTTGCGATTGGTTAAAAAATATTGTCAGCCATTGTTAGACGAGGGGGCCGATACTATTGTGCTTGGCTGTACACATTATCCATTTCTTCGACCATTGATAGAGCGTGTCGTGGGTGAGCATATCACTTTAATTGATACAGGTGCTGCTGTGGCTAAACAATTGCAGAAGCGGTTAACAGTACTAGACTTGCTTTCTAGTAGCTCAGCGCTGGCAGATGTGAAGTTTTGGACGAATAATCCAGCTTTGGAGGCTCAGCAGGTGATAGAGGCTCTATGGAAACAGAAGGCGGAAGTTAGTTTTTTATAACTTGATACCGCGAGTAAGTCTCATGGTCTTTTGCTTTGAACTTAGTATGTAGTGAGTTCAAAGTAAAAGAGCATGCATTACTAAGATTTGGATGGCAGTGAAATTAAAACTGTTGAGTATCAATCAACCACTACTTTAAATTAGTGATGGTGACCAACGACTTCGCCAGCTTTTAATTTGTATTTTGTGCCACAGTAAGGGCAGGCAACATGACCTGTCTTTGCTACGTCTAGAAACACACGCGGGTGAGATGACCACAGCGCTACTTCTGGCGTTGGACAATGCAGTGGTAAGTCTTTGGCTGAAACTTCGATTTCTTTTACATCAGACATTAAAATATCCTTATTTCGCCATTCTCACTTTTGCGAGAATGGCGGTGCTAGTGTTTATACTAATGTTAACCAGTCTGCGTGTTTTGCAGATTTACCTGTCACAACGTCAAAGTATAGTTTTTGTAGTTGTTTAGTAATCGGGCCAGCAGTGCCTGCACCGATAGCGCGGTTATCTAGCTCACGGATTGGTGTAACTTCAGCCGCTGTACCTGTAAAGAAAGCTTCATCAGCGCCATAAACTTCGTCGCGTGTGATGCGTTTTTCAATCACTTGAATGCCTAACTCAGTGGCTAGTTGCACAATGGTGTCGCGCGTGATGCCTTCTAGTGCGCTAGTCAGGTCTGGTGTGTATAGCTTACCGTTACGAACAATAAATATGTTCTCGCCTGAACCTTCTGCAACAAAACCATCTACATCTAGCAATAACGCTTCTTGATAACCGTCTTGCGCTGCTTCTTGGTGCGCCAAAATGCTATTCATGTAGTTGCCATTAGCTTTGGCTTTACACATGGTGATGTTTACATGGTGGCGTGAAAATGAGGACGTCTTAACGCGAATACCGTTATCTAGTGCGTCTTGACCCATGTATGCGCCCCACTTCCACGCGGCTACGATGACATGTGTAGACAGTGTTTTTGCTGAGATGCCCATTGCTTCTGCGCCATAAAATGCCATTGGGCGCATGTAAGCTGACTCTAGGTTGTTTTCGCGCACTGCTGCTTTTTGCGCTTCTATCATTTCTTCTTTGCTGTAAGGCATTTTCATGCCAAGAATATGTGCAGAGCGGAATAGTCTATCTGTATGCTCTTTCAAACGGAAAATTGCAGTACCTTTGTCTGTTTTGTAAGCGCGAACACCTTCAAATACGCCCATGCCGTAGTGCAAAGTGTGTGTTAAAACGTGAGTGGTGGCATCACGCCAGTTCACCATTTTACCGTCATACCAGATTACGCCATCGCGGTCTGCCATACCGCCAGAAGTTGCTGCAGGGTTAGCCATGCTGAGTCCTTAAAATGCTTGAAATTTGCAAAAGTAATATTGTAAACGAGTGCGGACTTGGTTTGCAGTAATTTATAGCATTTACAGATAAATTTATCATGCAAGGTGTTGAATTTATTGTGCATGGTAGAATCTTTATCTATTAATGTTGCTACAAAAGGTGTGATTCAGTGAATAAATTCATGAGATTAATATTGCTTGCGCTTTTCATGGTTGTTTTAGCAGGATGTAACGCGGCAAATAATGAACAAAAATTTAATGCGACAGATATTACAGGCGTAGATTTTGGTAATACGCTTAACTTGACTGACCATACGGGTAAGCCGAGGTCGCTCAATGATTTTAAGGGTAAAGTGGTTGCCTTGTTTTTTGGCTATACCCATTGCCCTGATGTTTGCCCAACAACGCTGACTGATTTTAAACAGGCAATGAAGCTGCTTGATGGGCATGCTAATGAACTACAGGTGTTATTTGTGACCTTAGATCCAGAGCGCGACACGCAAGCGTTGTTAGCAGAGTATGTGCCAGCTTTTGATGCAAGATTTCTTGGCTTGTATGGGTCAAAGGAACAAACTGCATCGGTATTAAAAGACTTTAAAATCTTTGCAGCAAAAGTCGAAAATAAAGGACGTAGCGGCTACACTATTGATCACAGTGCGGGTGTTTATTTATTTGATAAAACTGGCAAGATTCGCCTATATGTGGATTATGGCACTAAGCCAGAGGCGATTGCGAGTGATGTAAAGCAATTGCTGTAAACTTTATTGAATCGTCTGCTATATCGACTTATATGACGTGTAGTTTTGGCGACCATGCTTTGAGTTCTTTTTCTGCGGCTTTGTAATCGGGAAAAATACTGGCAACTACCGCCCAAAACTTTGCAGAATGATTCATCTCTTTTAAGTGAGCCAACTCATGGCAGACCACGTAATTGATAATGTGGGGTGGCGCTTGCAATAAGCGCCAATTTAGCCGAATTTCTTTTCTTGAGTTACAACTGCCCCAGCGCGAGCGAGCATTGGAGAGATATAGTTCAGGGGTAGGTACCCCTAACTTAGTGGCAAACAGTGATAAACGTCTGGAAAAGTCAGTGAGTGCCTGTTTTTTGTACCATTGCAGCACTTTTCGCTCAACCGCGCTTGGTTCATCGTGATTAGGCATGGCTAATTGTAAAAAGCCAGGGGTGTATTCAACCGCTCTTGAGCGAACATCAGGTTTTGCTACAAGGGTGATGGAGTTGCCCAGCAGTAGCAACTGATTACCATCTAGCCATTGCATCGGTGGATGTTGGTTGGCACTACGTGTTTCTAACTTTTTAAGAATCCAGTCCGCTTTGAGTGCAATCAGGCTTTCTAGGTATGATTGTGCAATGCGCTTAGGGGCGTGTATGACTAAACCATCTTGTGTAATTTTTAAACCTACGGTACGGCGCTGCCTACGTTCTAATGTGTAATGTATCTGTTCGCCCGATGGAAGTTGAATGGTGTGGCTCATGCTTTAAGTGTTGCCATTTCAGATTCTATCCAATGCTCAACTTGGCTATTTAATACGTCAGTTTTTACATCAGTAGTTTGAATCGGCTGACCAATGTGTATCTGAATAACACCAGGCTTTTTAATAAAAGAATTTTTAGCCCAAAACTCGCCTGCATTGTGTGCCACAGGTACTACTTGCGTTTGTGTATGGCTTGCAAGCCACGCACCGCCAATGTGGTATTTACCACGTTCACCTGGCGCTTTACGTGTGCCTTCAGGGAAAATGACAACCCATAAGCCTTTTTCTAACCTAGCTTTACCTTTTGCTACAAGCTTTTTGAGCGCTTCGCGTCCTGCGCTACGATCAATTGCAATCGGGGATGACATGGCTAAGCCCCAGCCAAATATTGGAATCCATAATAACTCACGTTTAAGCACATACACTTGCGTAGGGAAAATAGCCTGAAACGCTAATGTTTCCCATGCTGACTGATGCTTTGCCAAAATGATGCTAGGGGTGCTAGGTAAGTGCTCTAGCCCTTTGATTTCATGACGGATATTGCAAGTAATACGTAGCCACCAAATCATGCTGCGTGCCCAGCCTGAAATAAGCACGTTGCGTGTTACAGGGTGAAGCGGCATAGAGAGCAATGCAATGAATGTGAAAATTGGCGCAGTAATAATCTGCCCAAGTAAAAATAGCGTAGAACGTAACAGCAGCATGGTTTAAGTGTTTTCTGAAATGATATGTTGCACTGCTTCGCTTAAATCTGCAAAAACGAGGGTGTTGGCGGGTAAGTCATTAGACTTTAACGTATCTTCACCTTTACCTGTGCGCACCAAAATAGGCTGGCAACCTGCGTTTGCAAACGCTTGTAAATCTCTGAATGCATCACCAACACCAATCACTTGGTTGAGATCAACAGAAAAGCGTTTGCCAATTTCCTTAATCATGCCAGTTTTTGGTTTGCGGCAGTTGCAATTGTCGTCAGCCGAGTGAGGGCAATAAAAAACTGCATCAATACGTCCGCCTAGCGACAGGAGTTCTCGATGCATTTTGTCATGAATGCTATTGAGCGTTGCCATATCAAACAAGCCGCGGCTCACCCCTGATTGGTTGGTTGCCACGACCACTCTAAACCCTGATTGATTCAATAAGGCAATCGCTTCAAGGCTACCTGGGATTGCAATCCACTCATTAGGGTTTTTAATGAAATTGGCGGAGTCTTGATTAATAACGCCGTCACGATCAAGGATGACAAGTTTCATATTTACACTCCGTCATTCCCGCGCAGGCGGGAATCTAGGTAATTCAAAATTCTAGTATTCTTACAGTAAACTATCATTTCTGTATTTCACCTTGACTGGATTCCCGCCTACGCGGGAATGACGATTGGGAAAATATAGTGATTAACTAGCAAGTTTAGACAAATCTGCCACACGGTTCATGGTTTGGTGCAATGTCGCTAACAAACCTAGGCGGTTTGCTTTAAGCGCTGCATCTTCTGCATTGACCATCACGTTATCAAAGAAGTCATCGACAGGCGCTTTTAGTGCAGCCAGTGCTTTTAATGAGTTGGTGTAGTCGCCATTTTCAAACAGTTTGTCGGCTTCTGGTTTCACTGAAATGAGTGCGTTGTTTAGCGCAATTTCAGCGGGCTCTTGTAACAAGCTCACATTCACTTGTGCTTGAATCTCAGCTTCAACTTTTTTCAGTATGTTACTGACGCGTTTGTTAGCGGCGGCAAGTGCAGGGGCTTCTGCAAGCTCGGCGAATGTACGTACGGCTGTAAGACGTTGTGGAATTTCGCTCAGTAATGCAGGGTCTAGTGAAAGTACCGCGTCTACTTCTTGTGCTGTAGCGCCATTTTCACGCAAATTAACGCTTAAACGGTCAAAGCAAAATTCTTTGATGGCTTGTACCGTTGCTGCGGTATTAGCTGAATCTTGCTCAAATACGGAAAGTACATCTTGAATAAGTGGCTCAAAAGCTAATGATAGTTTACCTTCAATTAACATGCGGATAATACCCAAAGCTTGCCTGCGCAAAGCGAATGGGTCTTTGTCACCAGTAGGTTTTTCACCGATACTAAATAAACCAACTAGGGTTTCTAGTTTGTCTGCCAGCGCTACGGTGATACCAACCTGATTGCGGGGTAAATCATCGCCAGCAAAGCGAGGTTTGTAATGGTCTTCAATTGCAAAAGCGACTTCGTCATCTAAGCCTTCATGTTGTGCGTAATAGCGGCCCATGATGCCTTGTAGTTCAGGAAACTCGCCTACCATGTCAGTAATTAAGTCAGTTTTTGCCAGCTGGGCAGCTAGAACAGCTTTTGTTGCTAAATCAGCACCACCTAATTGTTTGCCAATGGCAATGGCAATAGCACCTACGCGCTCTGTACGTTGACCTTGCGAGCCCAGTTTGTTGTGGTAGACCACTTTTCCTAAACTGGTAATGCGTGATTCCAAGGTCTTTTTACGGTCTTGGTCAAAAAAGAACTTAGCATCCGCTAAGCGTGGACGCACTACGCGCTCGTTACCACCAATCACTGCGCTGGGGTCAGCTGGACAAATGTTAGAAACAATTAAGAACTTATTGGTAAGTTTGTCATTGCTGTCTAGCAGTGGGAAGTATTTTTGATTCGCCTTCATGGTAAGAATCAAACACTCTTGCGGAACTTCTAAATAGATTTCTTCGAATTGACCAAGTAGAACATTTGGGCGCTCAACCAATGCAGTGACTTCATCAAGCAATGCATCATCATCAATTGGCTTCAGGCCTTCTTTAGCTGCGGCCGTTGTGAGTTGGCGTACGATTTCAGCACGACGTTCAGCAAAGCTGGCAATCACTGCGCCTTCTGTTTTAAGTTGTTCTGCATAACTGTCTGCGTTTTTAATGATGACATTGGCTGATTTAGCCTCAAAGCGGTGGCCTTGCGTTTGATTGCTTGCATTTAGGCCTAGTACGCTAGTTGCCACAATATCACTGCCGTGTAATGCGATTAAGCCATGTGCGGGACGCACAAAGTTAACACTGCTCCAGCCATCTGCCAGTTGGTAGGTCATGACTTTAGGAATAGGTAGTTTCTGTATGGCTTCTTCAATTGCTTTTTGTAAGCCATCGTTCAGCGCTGCGCCTTTTTGCGTCACTTCTAAAAACAAGGCTTCGTTTTTGCCATCTATTTGTTTGCTTAGCTGTGACACCGCGGTTTCGTCTAAACCCATACCATTTAAACGTTTAATTAGAGCAGGGGTAGCGTTGCCATTGGCATCCAAGCCTACGCTCACTGGCATCAATTTTTGCGAGATTTGTTTATCAGCTGCTTTTGACTCAACGTTTGTTATATGAACTCCTAAACGGCGAGGTGTGGCGTAGACTAAAACAACGGATTCGTTTATGTTGTTTGTTCGATTGTTTCGGTTCTTAGCTAAAGGATCGTCGAATATAATTGACTCAATCAGACCAGTTTTTTTTAGTTCATCAGCAATTGTGCTCGAGAATGAAAATCCCAAGCTTTTTAGTGCTTTTGGTGGTAGCTCTTCTACAAATAATTCTACAAGTAAGTTTTGTTGTGACATGATTTAAGCAACCTTCTTATCTTTTTCTTGTTTTTCTTTATCAAGCTTTGCTAATACTTCATCTGCCCAGTCTTTTGGTGCCATTGGGAAGCCAAGCCTTGCGCGGCTATCTAAATAGCTTGCCGCAACGGAACGCGCCAAGTTACGAATGCGGCCGATATAACCAGCACGCTCAGTGACGGAAATAGCACCACGAGCATCCAATAAGTTAAAAGTATGCGCGGCTTTTAATACTTGTTCGTAAGCAGGTAGCGCTAATTGATTTTCCATCAAATGCTTGGCTTGTTTTTCATGGGCATTGAATGCGGTAAATAAGAACTCAGCGTCTGAGTGTTCAAAGTTGTAAGCACTCTGCTCTTGTTCGTTTTGTAGGTATACATCGCCATAGCTTAAGGCTTTACCATTTGAATCCACTGTCCAAGTTAGGTTGTATACGTTATCAACCCCTTGCAGGTACATGGCTAAACGTTCCAAACCATAGGTGATTTCGCCCGTAATTGGTTTGCAATCAATGCCGCCAACTTGTTGGAAATAAGTAAACTGCGTCACTTCCATGCCATTTAGCCAAACCTCCCAGCCTAAGCCCCATGCACCCAGTGTTGGGTTTTCCCAGTCGTCTTCTACAAAGCGGATGTCATTCTGTTTTAGGTCAAACCCCAGTGCTTCTAAAGAGCCTAAATAAAGCTCTAGAATGTCTGCGGGTGCTGGCTTTAACACGACTTGAAACTGGTAGTAGTGTTGTAAGCGGTTTGGATTTTCGCCATAACGGCCATCTTTAGGACGGCGGCTTGGTTGCACGTAAGCTGCTTTCCATGGCTCAGGGCCTAATGAGCGTAAAAAAGTGGCGGTGTGCGAGGTGCCAGCGCCTACTTCCATGTCGTAAGATTGTAGAAGCGCACAGCCTTTGTCGCTCCAGTATTTTTGTAGGGTGAGAATAATCTCTTGAAATGTTAAAGCCATGGTGTGTTCGTTGAAATTGGCGAAAAGTGCAATTTTACTTTGTTTTGTAATCTTGCAATAGGTTTTATCTTGACGACATTCTGTTACGTTTCCATAACAGCAACAATAAGCCGAAACATATGGCCAGAAATAGCCAGTTTCCCCAGTATACATAAGGGGTTGTGCCTCTGTAGCCTTGAGCATATCCATTCAGCGAAGTTTGCACAAAGTGTGGCGCGTGTGCTGTGAGATAGCCTTTTTGGTCAATAATGGCTGTCGCGCCTGTGTTGGTTGCACGTAGCATCATGCGGCCTGTTTCAAGTGCGCGCGCTTGAGAGAACTGCAAGTGTTGGTCTGCCGCGTACGATTCGCCGTACCACGCATCATTGCTGACGTTGACTAATAACGAGGCCATTGGTAATTGACGAATGATTTCCTCGCCGAACACGTCCTCGTAACAAATATTGACTGCTACTTTTTCACCAGCGACTGGCATCGGTTGTTGATATCGAGCGCCACGTGATAAATCACTTAATGGCATATTAAGCCAATCTCGATAGATCCAGCCAAATGCTACTTTAAGCGGAATAAACTCACCAAATGGTACTAGGTGAGATTTACGGTAAGTGTAACTGCCAGCGCTGCCGTAACTAAGCACGCTGTTAAAGTATTCGCCATGTTCGCGCTCGACCATTCCCACCAAAATATCTCCTTGGTTTCTATGAGCATGGGCGAGTAGTCTGGCTTTTAAGCCGTCAGGAATATCACTGGCGAGTATGGGTAGTGCGGTTTCTGGCAGTACAATTAATTTTGCATCACTGTTTTCTACCATGGCAAGATATTGTTGCATCGTGTGTTCAGCAATTTCAGGCGCCCATTTTAGGCTCTGTTCAACATTGCCTTGTAGTAAGCTAACGCTCAGTGGTTTGTCTGTTGGCGTTGTCCATTCAATATGTTTTAACAAATAACCTGTCACCGATAGTAATAAAATTGAAACAATTGCCTTGTGTTGCCAGATTTTTCTATTATGTTTGTCTGCAAGTAAATAGCCAACAATACTGGCAATAAGTACGGTGAGTAGCGTAACCCCATACACGCCTATAATCGGCATATAGCCAGCTAACGGGCTTGCTGGTACTTGGCTGTAACCAATCGTCAACCATGGAAACCCAGTAAATATCCAGCTTCTTACCCAGTCTGCTAATGCCCAAAATACTGGGATGGCGACGATGAGTAGTGCTGGTTGTCGCTTAGATATCTGTTTGCTTAATAAGCCAACAGCACCAGTAAATAAGGCCATAAATGCGGCTAGTACCAACGTTGAGAAAGCAGCCATCACACTAGGCATGCCACCGTAAGTATGCAGGCTAATGTAAATCCAATAAAAGCCAACGCCAAACAGGCCTAAACCATAAGTAAAGCCTGCAATAAAGGCAGATTTAGGCGTGACACTTAATACCATGAAGTAAATAACACCAATAAGAGACAAGATGGTAGCAGGGTAAAAGTAAAAAGGCGCAAAGCCTAATACGCCAAAAGCACCTAAAGCAAGCAGTGCAGCAGTTTTTAATAAAGGGGTTGATATAGATAATCGCATGTTGCGAATTGTAGCTTGTTACAGCCTTAGATAACAAAAATTAACATTTAACTTGTGTTTAAAAAGTGGCTTGTGTTGACATGTCAGTTGGATAAGACATATATTTCCTAAGCTAGTGAAAATATTTAAATTAATCATATCCGTTTTAAATGGGCTTTGAATTTATTAACTTTAAGACATGGAGAAGTGCATGAGTATCGCGTCAGAATTTAAGCAGTTTGCCTTAAAAGGCAATGTCATGGATTTAGCAGTAGGTGTCATCATTGGCGCTGCTTTTGGAAAGATTGTTGATTCTTTAGTGGGCGATATCATTATGCCGCTTATTGGAAAAATAGTGGGTAATGTAGATTTTAGTAATATGTTTATTGCTTTGGCGGCAGTGCCAGAGGGTAGTACAGGCACTTATGCAGCGCTTAAGCAAGCGGGTGTGCCAATGCTTGCTTACGGTAATTTTTTAACGATCGTAATTAACTTTATCATCTTAGCTTTTGTGATTTTTATGTTGGTTAAACAAATGAATCGCCTAAAAAGAGCTGAGCCAGCCGCAGCCCCTGCACCAACCGCTGAAGATATTATTTTATTACGTGAAATTCGAGATGCTTTGAAAAAATAGGTAGACGAGCCTCTCTGTCTATATGCTTACATTGGAAATATACTTTAATTGAAGACTAACGAACCCGCCATAGATTTTAAAGCTTTGGAGTTTAGTCTTGGTCCAGCAATGCCATTGAAACCCAATCTGCCGCATCGTAGATTTGAGGAGTATGTCAATGAAATACCAGACTCTATCGCTGTTTTCTATGAGGGGGGGCAACTTACCTATGCTCAACTAAACTGGAGGGCCAACTATTTTGGGCGGATGCTCAAGACCTATAATGTTGGCCCAGAACAAGTTGTTGTCTTATATATGGATCGCTCTCCTGAACTTGTTGTCGGGACTATTGCTATTCACAAGGCTGGCGGTGCTTGTGCATTTATTGAACCAGCTGTCACTCTTAGGCGCTTGGAGGTGATGTTTGCTGAAGTTAAGCCGACCGTAATTCTGACAACAAAAAAATATCGTCAAAAATTGCAAAATATTGAAGCTTCGTTGATTGTGATGGACGAGGTTGAGTGTTCTGATAATAGTACAAACATTTCCTTATCTGCTGGAGAGCTTAGTCCAGAAAATTTATCTTATATTTTCTTTACATCTGGCTCATCTGGTACGCCTAAAGCTGTCATGTCAACTTATGGCTATATGTCTGAACAGAATGCTACAGTACCAGGAAGCGAGCGACACATCCTAAAAACAGACTCTGGCACAACATTTACTAGGGCTGAAATATTACGACCGTTACTTAGTGGTCAGCAGTTATTTATCCTACCACTTGGACTAGAAAAGAACTTTCAAGAGCTATCTCTTTATATCAGTAAACATAATATTACACATTTAATTTCGACTCCGACCGCACTGCGAGTATTGTTGGATTCAGACCATCTTCCTTATTGTCACTCTTTAAAGTCTGTAACTTGCTCTGGCGAAAATATTCCTCTCCAATTAAAAAAAGACTTCCTGTCACGACTTGATGCAGAACTACACATAATCTATGGATGTACAGAGGTGCCTGGTGCAGTTTCTATGACGTTACGCAGAGGTGAGCAGCATGATTTACAGGCTACTGGGCGCCCTGGATCAATGATGGAGGTTTATGTGTTAGATGGCGAAATGCAACCTGTATCAATCGGGGTTGAAGGGGAAATCTATCTTGGTGGGCAAATGGCAAAAGGATATTTTAATGATTCACATCTTACCTTACAGAAGTTTGTGTCTAACCCATTTTCCAGCATACCTGGAAAAAGACTATTCAAAAGTGGCGATAGAGGACGCTGGATGCCTAATGGGTATTTGCAAGTTTTAGGGCGAGCGGACAGCCAAATAAAGATCAGAGGGTACCGTGTGGAATTGGGAGAGATTGAAGGTGCACTTCAGACATTACCGCAAGTTCGGCATGCTGTTGTAATGCTAAGTGAGGATAGCCCTGACCATAAATTTCTAACAGCATACCTTGTACCAAGAGTTCATCATGCGAGCGTAGAGGCGCTTAGGATTGCGTTAAAGCAAGTGTTGCCTGAATACATGATTCCCCGTAATTTTGTATTGTTATCGGAGCTTCCGTTAACAGCTAGTGGTAAAGTGGATCGCATAGCATTGTTGCATCTGCAACCAAAGAGGGTTGTTAGTACGAGGTCGCAGAAACATCATGACTCTTTTGAACATCATCTCATTGCTATATGGGAGAACCTACTCAAGGTCTCTCCAGTGGGAATTCATGATAATTTTTTTGACCTTGGCGGACATTCCTTGCTGGCTGCACAAATGATGGAGCAGATTCAAAAAACTTTCCAAAAGACACTGCCTTTAGATTTTCTTTGGTTTCATGAAGGCACCATAGACTCAATAGCCAGAGTGCTCCGTGACCAGTATCAGTTTGGATTCAATCCTGAGTTGGTGCTAATTAAAAAAGGGTCACGTCAGCCTTTATTTGCTGTCCATATCATGGGGGGCTATCTTGTCGATTACTACGAGTTGGTGCGTTATCTTGATCCAGAGCAGACTGTTTATGGCTTACAGGCGCGAGGTGTTTTTGGAAACGGGATTCCAGACTACGATATTAAAGTAATTGCAGCCAACTGCATCATCGCCATGCGTCAGATTCAGCCCCAAGGACCATACTTAATTGCGGGCTACTCTAGTGGTGGTGTTGTTGCATATGAAATGGTCCAGCAACTGAATCTAAGTGGTGAGAAAGTGGCTTTATTAGCCATGCTGGATACTTTTTGCCCATCGGTTTACCAAGTACATCGATGGTACAAGGCTATTAGACTGCTATGTCATGGTAAAACGCACCGTTTACGTAATTTGATATATTCAGTCCTACTCACCACATTTAGACTGAAAAAATTTCTTAAAATCGAGGGGGTACGTAAAGCTCACAAGTATGCGCACATGTCCTATCAGCCTCAAGATACTTCACAGGAAGTTGATTTTTTTATTGCTGAAGAGTCTGCTGGGAATGTAAGTCGCAACTTTCTTGGCTGGCAAAAATGGCTCAAAGGCTCGGTAAGAGTCCATAATTTTAACGTCAGTCATAGCGATTTGGTAAGGTTACCCAAAGTGGAAGATGTCGCAAAGACATTGCAAGCGTGCATTAAACGAGTGATTTCAGATTGAATATGGCGTTACCCATATTATCTAAAGATGAGGTTCATATTTGGACAATCGATCTAAATAGATGTAATGCAGATGTTTCTTTGCTAACACATTCAGAAATATCTAGGGCAAACGGCTTCGTTGATTTGCATAAAAGGCAACGATTCATTAGGGCAAGAGCTGCTTTACGTAAAGTCCTGAGTTGTTACATAGGGAAGGAATGGGCATTTCAAGACTTTAACTATGGTCCGAGCGGCAAACCTTCGCTTAGCTACAAAGTTGACCTCAACTTCAATATGTCTTATAGCAAAAACATCGCCATGATTGCAGTTTCAAGCTGTCGTGACGTTGGCATAGATATTCAGGCTGTGGAGCAGGCCGTAGATCCTGAGTCAGTATCTGAGTTTGTGTACTCTCCATCAGAAGTTGCTTATTTGTTGTCATTAAATAGCGTTGAAAGGAAAATGGCCTTCTCGGAAATTTGGGTGCGGAAGGAGGCATATGTTAAGGCATTGGGTGCTGGGTTTTCACGACCTTTGTACACATTTTCTGTTTCATCTGTCCCAAACGACATTGACGCTTTATGCGAAGATGAAATGAACCATCTTGCGACTAAAGAGTGGCGTTTAACATACATTAACGCCCCTGATGGCTATTCCGCAGCAGTGGCGGCAAAAGGCAGAGATTGGCACTACATTGAAATTGAAGAGCCGCTAGATTTTATTTATTACGGAGACCATTCATAAAGCTCTAAAGGGCAAATTTCCTCGAATCCTAGGCTAAGGCATGTTGAGTAAGATGTATCACGTGCGGCTTGGGTCACGAATCTCTGAATTCCAGTTTGACATGCATCAGCGAGTCGCCGTCTAAAAAGTGCTTTATAGACGCCTTTCCCTCGATACTCTGGCAACACAGCAGCACCTCTCATTAGGGCGATGGAATTATTCTCTATATAGGAACAAAATCCATAGCCTATGGGATTGTTTTTATCCTGTACATAAGCTTGATAAAGCCGATTTTGAATGTCACCATGATTAGAAGTTACACTGTAGAGGTATTTAGGATAATCAATATCGTTATAGCCATACGCACGGGCAATCATTTCTGTATTACCATCAGTAAATATTTCTTCAATTTTTATAACTGGGTTTTCTTCCAGAGGGGCATCAGAACATTCAAGATACATTCCAGATATTTTATGGAATCTACATGGGGAAAATCCATTCATCACCAGCTTTTCGGGTAAACCTAGGTCAATGTCTTTAGATGTAACCACCCAAGTTAAACCAGCGTTTCTTGTTTTGAAGAAATCTATTGTTGATTGGATTGAACTATCTACATTGAATGCATTAACTAATTGCACGCGATTTGCGTAAGCTAGTTTAAAAGGTGACAGGTATCCACGTACGCCTTCCAGTTTTAACAGAGTTGACTCGGGTCTGTGCGCAGTAAGAAACAGGCTGTCAATGATAATTCTTTCAACATTTTTTTTATCCATTAGACTAGTATAGCCTAGTTTAAATAGTTGGTTGATAAGCGAGTGGAAGCTTATAGGCAGGCATACTGCTAAATGCAGGGCGTATCTAAATTCAGATAAATAACCAGATTGGCCTGTGTTATTTATCATCTTCTAGCTTCATGATTTGTTTAAGTTACATGGTACTGAGCGTTGTTGCTAACTGAATAAAGTCTTCGTTGTTATAAAGCCATTAAAGCTATATTTGTTGAGAATTAAGCTTTAATGGCAGTGTATTTGAAATGCAACTATATTAATTTATTACTTTAAAGGCACTTCATATTGCTGAGTTGCTTCAGGCCCTTCACTGCCATCATTTTTTAAGAACGCAACCATGACGACTTTATCATCAATAAAGTCTAATTCAGTTGTTTCGTAATATGAGCCATCAGCCGCGGTATTAATAAAATGATATAACCAAATAGAGGCCACAATTTTGCCTGTGCCCTTTACTTTTACATCGTCTGCCTTAGCAGGCTCACCAAACTGTTCAATGATTTGAGCTTTGCTAAATTGATTGATTGATTTTACAAAGTCCTGCTCCATGGTGGGGATAGCAGTCGTGGCACTTGTAGCTTCCTCTGCCACTGCCGTTTGTATCAAAAATGACTGCGCAATAAAAAGCCAAACAAATACTAAATATTTCATAAACAGCTCCAGTAAAATTGGACTAGGGGATTTAAATTCATCACAACATAAAGCTATGAAATAAATCTTAGGACTTAGTTCCCTATGTGATTAATTTTAATGGAGTATTTTGAGTTAAACTGAGTACCTATAATGAAGTGCTGACGGTAGTAGGTTCTGGTGTAACCGATACCAGAATGCTATGTAGACGGCGGCTGTCTGCACGTAATACTTTTATATGAATGCCGCTAAAACTGACCTCTTCGTTGCGCTTTGGTAAGTGCCCAAATTTGCTGACCACTAAGCCACCTATCGTTGAAAACTCTTCATCACTGAATGCTGTGCCAATAATTTCATTAAAGTCTGCAATCTCTGTGAGTGCTTTCACGCGGAACTGACCATCTGCATTTTGAATGATATTGTCTTCATCTTCGTCGTAGTCATATTCATCTTCAATGTCGCCAACAATTTGCTCGAGCACATCTTCAATGGTGACCATGCCAGCGACACCGCCATATTCATCTACCACAATCGCGATATGGTTGCGGCTACTACGAAACTCTTTTAACAGTACGTTTAAACGTTTGGCTTCAGGGATAAATACCGCTGGACGCAACATGTCGCGCACTTCAAAGTCATCGCCTGCATAGTAGCGTAACAAATCTTTTGCCAGCAAAATGCCGATGACATCGTTTTTATTGCCTTCAATCACAGGGAAGCGTGAGTGAGCAGTTTCGATCACATTCGGAATAAATACTTCAGGAGGGTCTGTGATGTCGATGACATCCATCTGTGAGCGCGGGATCATGATGTCGCGCACTTGCATTTCACTTACTTGTAACACACCCTCTATCATGGCGAGAGAGTCTGCATCCATTAAGCTGTTTTCGTAGGCGCTGTGTAGTAACTCTACAAGCTGTTCGCGGTCTTCAGGTTCTCGCAATAAGAAATGACTTAATCGTTCCAACAAGCTAGGTTTTTCCGAGTCGGTTGCCATTAGTTGGCGTCCTATGTAATGAGATAGGGTGAAGCATACCCTAATTTCGTGACAATTGCAGTCTCTAAGCCTTCCATTAGTTCGGCTTGTGCGTCTGTTTCATGGTCATAGCCATGCAAATGCAAAATGCCATGTACCGTTAAATGGGCATAATGCGCTTCTAGGCTTTTATGCTGCGCCATTGCTTCAGTGGCAACGACTGGTGCGCAAATAATGATGTCCCCCATCAAGTGGGGGGCTTCAGTGAGCGGGAAAGTCAGCACGTTGGTTGCGTAATCTTTGCCACGATAGGTGTTGTTGAGCATTTTTCCTTCTTCAGCATCCACAATGCGGATTGTGACTTCGGTATCTACTCTTAGGGCGGCCTTTGCCCACTTGCGAAATTGGCTAGCAGTTGGCAGATTGCTAGCCTCGCTTGCATATTGAATGGAGGCGGCTAATTTAGGCATATAGTAAGCTTAATCATTCTTCGATTGTAAATCTGTGCCATCGGTGTACGGAAACTTCACATGTCCATAACGCACGACTAAAATAGCCAATGCAATCAATAAGATTGAGCCAGATAGCGCAAACATCGTCATTGCATCAAGCTCTTTGATATCGAGCACCAAGAATCGCGCCAGCGCAATAATACCAATATATAGCGGGTATCTGACTGGTAATTTTCCTGCGCTTAGGTAATGACTAAGCATGGACATTACTTCAAGATATAAAAATAACAGCAATAGGTCACCTACGTGAATAGTGCGCGCATCCCAGATATTTAGAATGGCCTGAAAAACGCCTAATATTGTCGCTAGGCCAATAATAATCAATACAAACTGCTCAACTGCACTTAAGCCCTTTTGCATGATCTTGCTGTATTTATTTGGTGTCATTTTTATTCCAAAATTATGCGTTGTTTTTTCGATTATACCTTGCTATACCTTAGGCATTGGCAATGCCAGTTTTTGGCATTATTTTAATGCATTACTCTCTGCGCTGCGATTCGTACTCTTCATAAGCATTTACGATTTTTTGAACTAGTGGATGGCGCACAACATCGCCAGATAAGAAGTGCGTCATAGCAATGCCTTTGATATCTTTGAGTACCTTTTGCGCTTCTACTAAGCCGCTTTTCTGATGTCGTTGTAAGTCAATTTGGGTGACGTCACCAGTAATCACTGCTTTAGTACCAAAGCCGATGCGCGTCAAAAACATTTTCATCTGTTCTGGTGTTGTGTTCTGCGCTTCGTCTAAGATAATAAAGCTTTGATTGAGCGTGCGTCCTCGCATGTAAGCCAGTGGTGCTACTTCAATCGCACCGCGCTCAAACATTTTATTCACGGTGTCGTAGCCAGCTAAGTCATATAGCGCGTCGTATAGTGGGCGTAGGTAAGGGTCTACTTTTTGGTTTAAATCGCCAGGTAAAAAGCCTAAGCGCTCACCAGCCTCAACTGCTGGGCGCACTAACACAATGCGTTTTACGCGGTCGCGCGTCATGGCATCTACGGCACAGGCAACAGCTAAGTAAGTTTTACCAGTACCCGCTGGGCCAATGCCGAAAGTAATATCATGGTCTTGTATTTGTTGTAGATAGGCTACTTGGCGTGGCGTACGGCCATGTAAGTCGCCTCGGCGCGTCATCAGCACTGGCATAGCCGTTGTAGCAACGTCTTCAGGTTTGAGCTTGTCTATTTCTACTAAGCCTAATTGAATATCTTCTAGTTCAATCGGTTTTTTTGCACGGCTGTAAAAGGTTTCAATCAATTGAGCGGCAAGTCGCACGTTATCGAGCTTGCCACTGAGGTTAAATGTACTACCACGGCGATTAATATTCACCTCAAGTGCGGTTTCAATTTGCTTGATGTTTTCATCCAGCGGCCCGCACAGGTTGGCAAGTCGCGCATTGTCTTCAGGGGTTAAGGTAATTTCCATGGTTATACAATCTCGCCAATTAAGCGTCTTGGGTTAGAAACATCGGTAATTTTCACGTTCACAAACTGATGTACCAAGCTTGCATCACCTGCGATATCAACTACGCGGTTATTATCAGTTTTGCCAGCGAGCAAACTAGCATCCTTCCATGAGGCTCCTTCAATCAACACGCGTTGCGTTGTGCCTAGCATTGCCTCAGAAATTGCTTTAGCTTGAGCTTCGTTAATTGCTTGTAGTTTATCTAAACGCGCTAGCTTGGTTTCTTGTGGCGTGTCATCTTTCAGGAAAGCAGCAGGCGTACCAGGGCGAGGGCTATACAAAAAGCTAAAGCTTGCATCAAATCCTACATCCTGCATCAGTTTCACGGTCGCATCAAAGTCAGCTTCTGTTTCACCTGGAAAGCCAATAATAAAATCGGACGTAAACGTTAAATTAGGATTGGCAGTTTTTAGTTTACGGATAATCGACTTAAATTGTAGCCCTGTGTAATTACGTTTCATGGCCATGAGTATGCGGTCACTACCAGCCTGTACTGGTAAATGTAATTGCGCTGCAAGTTTTGGCACGGTTGCAAAACAGTTAATCAAACGCTCATTCATTTCATTAGGGTGGCTGGTAGTAAAGCGAATGCGCTCAATTTGTGGAATTTCTGCAATCATTTCAATCAGCATGGCTAAATCAGCATCCACACCATCATATTCTGTGCGGTAGGCATTAACGTTTTGGCCTAGCAGGGTAATTTCTTTCACCCCTTGTTCTGCAAGTTGTACGGCTTCAGTCAGAATGTCTGCAAATGGGCGAGAAACCTCTTCCCCTCGTGTATATGGCACAACACAAAAACTACAATATTTGCTACAACCTTCCATAATGCTTAAAAATGCACTGGCGCCTTCCACTCGTGGCGGAGGTAAATGATCAAACTTTTCAATTTCAGGAAAGCTGATATCCACTTGTGAAGTGCCGCTTGCTTGCTTGTTTTTAATCATTTCTGGCAAGCGGTGTAAAGTTTGCGGGCCAAATACTACATCCACATAAGGCGCGCGTTTAATAATATTGTCACCTTCTTGCGAGGCCACACATCCGCCCACGCCTATCACTAGGTTGGGATTTTTTTCTTTGAGTGGAATAAAACGACCAAGGTGACTAAACACTTTATCTTCCGCTTTTTCGCGTACAGAGCAAGTGTTGAGCAAAATAACATCTGCATCCTCAGGCGTCAGCGTCTCTACCATGCCATCTGATGCAGACAACATATCTGCCATCCGAGATGAGTCGTACTCGTTCATCTGGCAGCCGAAGGTCTTAATAAAAACTTTTTTAGGTGTGTTCAAGGTGTTGTAGCCAAAGCTTAAAATATGATTTTAACGTATTTGCTCACTTGCCTCACGCAAAGTTGGTGACTAAAGGTAAAATGATTAACTTAACGAATAAATAGTTATTTAAAACATGCAAGCACTCCCAATTTTTATCAATATTACCAATCGATTATGCATTGTGATTGGCGGCGGTGATGTCGCAACGCGCAAAGTTAGCATGTTGTTAAAAGCCAATGCTGCAATTACCTTGGTTTCACCAGAAATATGTCATGAGCTACAGGCGCTGGTAGATGATGGCAAAATTCAATGTATTCAATCTACCTATCAAAAACAGCAGCTCGATGGTGCATGTTTGGTCGTTGCTGCAACAGACGATGAGTCGGTGAACGAAGCAGTTTCACTCGATGCAAAGTCATTGAATATCCCGGTTAACGTCGTTGATTCTCCAGCTTTATGTACATTTACGATGGGGTCTATTATCGAGCGTAGCCCAGTCGTGATTGCTGTTTCTAGTGAGGGCAATGCTCCTGTATTAGCGCGTTATATTCGGACAAAAATTGAAACCATGTTGCCCGCTGGTTATGGGCGTATCGCTGGCATTGCTGGTGAATTTCGCGATAAAGTAAAAGCAAAGTTTACCACTACGCAAGCGCGTCGTCGATTCTGGGAAGATGTGCTGCAAGGCGCCTTAGTAGAGCGTGTTTTGTCAGGTCAAGAACAATCAGCACGCGCTTTATTGCAAGATTTAATTGATCAAGAAAATATCACCACTAACAAAGGTGAGGTATTTTTGGTGGGTGGCGGGCCTGGTGATCCAGACTTACTCACATTCAGGGCGTTACGGCTGATGCAGCAGTGTGATGTATGTGTCTACGATAAATTAGTAAGCCCAGAGGTGATGGAGTTAGTGCGCCGTGATGCTGAGCTGATTTATGTTGGTAAATCGCGTGATCAGCATACCCTCCCGCAAGAGGAAATAAATGCCTTGCTTGCTAAACTTGCTTTGCAAGGTAAGCGTGTACTCCGCTTAAAAGGTGGTGACCCCTTTATTTTTGGTCGTGGTGGTGAAGAAATTGAAACATTGATGGAGCACGGCGTTCCATTCCAAGTAGTGCCAGGCATCACGGCGGCTAATGGCGTTTCTAGCTATGCAGGAATCCCGCTAACACACCGTGATTATGCGCAGGCTTGCTTGTTTATTACTGGGCACTTAAAAGATGGTAGTTTAGATTTGGATTGGCAAGCGATGGCCAGACCAAGACAAACTGTGGTCATTTACATGGGTTTAGTGGGTTTAGCGCAAATTTGCGAGCAGTTAATTAAGCATGGTGTTTCACCAGATATGCCTGTGGCTGTGGTGCAGCAGGGTACAACGCAGCGTCAAAAGGTAGTCGCAGCTACTTTGGCAGATTTATCTGAAAAAGTGATCGAAGCTGGCTTAAAACCACCATGTCTCACGATTATTGGTGAGGTCGTGCATCTGCGCGAGAAATTGGCTTGGTTTGAGCCTGGTGTGTAGTGCTTTTATTCACTGCCACTTTTTGTGAATGACTTATTTCAATAGATCATTCATTGCTGAGTCATCAATGATCTAGTTACCAATTAAAAGCGGTAATGTGTGTTGCGTTAGTTTTTTATTGGGATGCTGAGGCGAGCCTCTAAGCCACCTTCAGGGCGGTTGATGAGCTCAAGCTTACCACGATGCAGTTTTGCAATACGCTCTGCAATCGCTAGGCCTAAACCACTGCCTCCCGCATTACTACGAGCGGTATCAAGCCGCTCAAATGGGCGCAATATTTTTTCTAAATGGGTTTCTGGAATACCAGGCCCGTTATCAAACACGCTAATTACAATGCAGTCTGCTAATATTTGGCTACTTACCCGAACTTGCCCGCCACCATAGTTGTAAGCATTCCCCACTAGGTTATCAAGTAGCCGCTGCATGGCAAGTGGCTTAATTGGCACTTTGTAAGTAGGCGCTAGCTGAATCACTAAATCACGTCCAGCTCGCTCTTGCCTATCATGTAGACCTTTTAGCAAGGTGTTGATGTCTACCATCAGTGTTGGCTCGCCCTCGGTGCCGCGTACAAAGTCTAAGAACTGATGGATGATGTTATCCATGTCTGCAATATCCTGCACCATACCAGATTTCAGATAGCCACAATCTTTTTCAGGCAGCATTTCTACCGCAAGGCGCAGTCTTGCTAAGGGTGTGCGAATATCATGAGATACACCAGCAAGAATAAGCGTTCTCTCCGCGTCTAGTTCTGCGAGCGATTCAGCCATCTTGTTAAAGGTGGTGCTTACTTCGCGAAGTTCTGTCACGCTATCTTCTGGTAATTTTTCTGGGCGCTCACCTTTACGTAATCTATCGGCTGCGCTTACCAGCAAATTAAGTGGTTTATTAATGCGAGCAGCAAGTACATAACCACCAGCTAAAGATAAGCTTAATACTAGGCCAACCCAACCCAACCATTGCCATGGGAAGGCTCGTTCTACATGTACGTTTGGGATCACTACCCAAAAATCATCTTGATCTATGCCAAAGCTGACCCATAATCCATCTACTCCATAATGATTAGTGGTGATAATCGTTTGTTCACCTAAGCGCTCACGGATTTTATCTGCCACCATGTTAATAAATGGGTCATCTGGCAGAGGGGCAATTTCTTCCATAAAGTCTGCGTAATAAATACGCACACCCTCTTTTCCAGTTAACTCTGAAAGCAATGCTAAGCGAAGGTTTTCTTGAGATGCAATTAAGGATGCGCGTGTATAGTTTACAACGGTAACCGCTTGTAATGCAGTTGCTTGGGCGCGAGGCTCTCGCTCGAAATACTCAAAAATCTTTAGAGATGCAAACTGACCTATCGCTAATAGTAGCGCGATGAGTAGCATAATTCTTGAGAGTAGTTTTTTTGGTAAAAGGCGCAAAGATGTTGGCTTTAGTAAGAAAAGTTAGCATTGCGTCAAGTAGTCCTTGTTTTTAAGGTAGTTCGACGCATTAATTTTTGACTAATTGTCCGCTTCGCCATCTGGTATAAATACGTAGCCAAATCCCCACATGGTTTGCAGATAGCGCGGGTGCGCAGGATCAGGCTCAATCAGTTTACGCAAACGCGACACTTGCACATCAATACTTCGATCATAAACGTCTAACTCACGTCCACGTGCTAATTGCATGAGTCTATCCCGTGATAGTGGTTGGCGCGGGTGGTCGACAAATACTTTCAGTAATGCAAACTCACCGCTAGTGATCGCGATAGCAGTACCTTGGCGACTTAAAGAGCGTGTTGCTGCATTAAATACAAAGTCACCAATCGTAATGTTCTCTGCATTATTTGCGGGTGCGCTCGGTACTAAACGTTCATGCCTGCGTAGTACTGCATTAATACGAGCTAATAATTCTCTCGGATTAAACGGTTTTGGCAAATAATCATCTGCGCCCATCTCAAGGCCGATAATTCGATCTACTTCATCGCCACGCGCTGTTAGCATCACGATAGGCATCATGGTTGCACTCCCGCGCATTCTGCGGCAGATAGATAAGCCATCCTCACCAGGCAACATCAAGTCTAGTACCAATAAATCAATAGCATCATTGTTAAGGATGCTGTCCATCTCTTTGGCGTCATTTGCTGTTTTGACAGTAAAGCCTTGCTCAGTTAGATAGCGTTGCAACAGTTCACGTAAGCGCACATCATCGTCTACGACTAAGATTTTTTTATTTTGATCGGCCATCATTATGTTTAAACCTTAATTTTTAATAGAATGATACTGAAATGGTATTCATTACAATATTATTTTCAATAACTGTAAAGTGTATGCTAAATTTATATTTATATTCAATTTTATGTGATTAAACTTTAAATTTTATTGATAGTCACATGTCACATATCGTAAAAATTTACAATTTCTTACAATTTCACCTTTAAATGAAACATTCAATTAACAAACGTGCTTCATGATAATGCAAATTAAATTGTAATGCTCAACATTGGAACCTTGATTCTTTGGATTTGATCTTGCTAAACAATATGTCATTGACCAAGTATGCGTGCCTAATTTTGTGCATGGGCTTAAGCTTTTCTTTAAGTCTTAATGCTGAAAGTAGAAACAATTTGTCTGCAACAACAGACAAGTCTAAGCGAGTTGCAGAAGATGAGCGTCTTGCTGAAGACGACAGTAGAATTGATGGATACCAAAAAACGCTTAATTTAAACTTTAGCCCTGAACGTAGGGAAATGTTACGTAAGGCGCTTGAAGAATATGCGCGCTCCATTGATCCAAGTCATGACCAAATTGAAGAACGCAGACGTGCAATGCAAGAAAGTATTGAGGCACGTTTTTTTGAAGCGGATACAGATAACAACAGTACAATAGATCGACAAGAAGCGACAGAAAAACTGCCTCAAATTGCTAGACATTTTAACAGTGTTGATACCAATCAGGACGGTGTAATCTCTTTAAATGAACTGGTCGAAGCACAGGCAAGGATTCTTGAGCGCCGCAGAGCAGCTGAAGCTGCGATACAGTTAGAAAAGCAAAAGAGAATGATTGAAGCTGAAGCGCTAGAAGAAGCTAAAGCCAAAAACAAGCAAGCAACTAATGCGCCTAAAAAAAAGTCACTATAGAGCATCCATAATAGTCAATACGCTAACGCAACTGCAATTCAATTAGTGATTATGTTGATTTAACTGACATCACTATCATCATTATTTCCTTAGTTTTTAAAGTTCGAGAGGCGCGGAGCAAGTCACCGAGCGAGATAAAATGTAACCGTTAAGAGCGTGTCCGTGTAATATATGCGTTAAGCGAGCATTTTTGGCTTGTCAGTGAAATATGCCAGCTGATTTAGCTTGCCCATATAATATATGCGCTGAAGCGCATTATTCACACGCCAAAGACGCAAGGAACGAAGAATGCGAGATAATCTGCGATATGCAGCGAGGTTGCTAAAACCTTTGGTTGCGGTGTAGGCTAATTCACCAGCCGATGTTAAGCCACTGAAAGTGGCGGTCGAAACCAAAAAACTGCGCAACGCAGCAAGTTGCGCGCGCAGGCAATTATTCCACATTTCCTTAGTATCTATACTTTTGCTCTATTGATTCATGCATAATTAGGCATAAATCAATTTGGTGCTTATATATGGCGTTAAGGCTAGAAGTTGTAGACGGTATTGCTCAACTTCCTGTTGAGGCATGGGATGCTTTAGTCGGTGATATGCCGTTGCTGAGCCATGCTTTTTTAAGCGCTCTAGAAATCTCAAATTCTGTAGGTGTAGGGACTGGATGGCAACCTTGTCCGTTGTTGTTGTATGACGATGCGCAATTAATAGGGGCCATGCCACTCTATATAAAACATCATTCTTATGGTGAATATGTGTTTGATTGGACATGGGCTGAAACTTATGAGCGTAGTGGTTTGTCATATTATCCTAAGCTTGTTTCATCTATTCCATTTACACCAATCACTAGCGCACGCCTTCTCACAAAGTCCACGGATTCGAAGGTGCTGTTGATCAATGCCTTGTCGCAAATAATGCGGAAAAATAAAATGTCATCGGCACATGTGTTGTTTCCAGATGATGATTCTGCACAGTCGTTTAAAGAAGCTGGCTGGCTGCAGCGACATGGCGTACAGTTCCGCTGGCAGAATCAGCATTACTCGGATTTTGATGATTTTCTGAATCAATTAAGCCACGATAAGCGTAAAAAAATTCGGCAAGAACGAAAAAAAGTGGCTGCTTCAGGTGTGGTGTGTCGGTCAATTAAAGGCGCTGAAATCACCACTGAACAGTGGGATTTCTTTTATCAGTGTTATGAAAATACCTACTTTGAACATCGATCTTCACCATATCTAACACGAGAATTTTTCCAAATTATCGGTAAAAATATGCCGCAGAATATTTTGTTGATGATGGCTTACTTGGGTGAGCAACCAGTCGCAGCAGCTTTAAATATTTATGATAAAACTACGCTATATGGGCGCTACTGGGGATCCGTGCAATATGTTCCCAATTTACACTTTGAGCTTTGTTATTATCAAGCACAAGCATTTTGTATTGATGAGAAAATTGAGTATTTTGAAGGTGGTGCACAAGGCGAGCATAAGCTAGCGCGTGGATTTAAAGCTAGATCCACTAGTTCTTTTCATAAAATTGAGAACCCAGACTTTGCTGTTGCTATTCAAGAGTTTGTAGCGCAAGAGTCTAAAGGACTTGCCGCATATACAAATGAGCTTGATGAGCGTGCGCCATTTAAATCTAAAGGCAACTGATAATAAGTAGATGCTGAATCATCAATGATGAAAAGTGTAGAGGACTCAGCATCTCATAGCCTTTTACATGCAGGTTGATGCTATTGATATTAAGGTTTTTTCTCGTCTTTAGAGTGGCGATGACCTGCACCCTCATGCGCGGCCTTATGTTCATCCACATCAATTTTGCCGTCTTTATTTTTATCTAGTTTAGTAAACATTTTTTCAGCACGTGCCTGATGCTTAGCCATAAATTCATCACGCGAAATTGTGCCATCACTGTTAGTGTCTGCCTTGTGGCAACTCTGCTTATCTTCTTCGCCTCCATGATGATCGGCATGCGCGGCTTGGACTAAGCCAAATAATAAGGTGCTCGTTAATAGAATCTGTGTAATTTTCATAATTCTTCCTTTTTCATGACTAAAAAGTAACTGCTGGGTTAACTAACGTTGCAGTGGAGTGTTCTGTTGACAATTTATATATGGAATAATTTCGTTATGAGCCGAGATAGTGCAAAACTAATGGGCTTCGAATGTTAATCATTATAAATGCTACCTGCTGAGTATTGGCTTGAATGATGAGTGTTGACGAACTTGGCGCTAGGTTGGTGGGTCATATCCGTGCTTAAACTGATAAGAAATTAGTAGGGGTGCATTCCAAATATGGTCGATACAAGTAGTAATAGATTAAGTGTTATTTTATGATTAGGTTGTTATATAGCAGTCAGGCTGCACATGATATTACTGAGCAGGATATTACTAATATTTTAGAGCAGTCTCGTAAAAACAATCTTGATGCGGACATCACTGGTGTATTAGTGTACGGCGGTCATTTGTTTATGCAAGTATTAGAGGGGCCTGAGCTTGCTGTGCTTAAAAAGTATGTCACTATTTGTGAGGACCCACGTAATAGTCTCAGTAAGATTATTTATATTTCATATACTGATAAAAGAATGTTTGCTGATTGGTCAATGGGTACGATTCAATGTGAACCAGTCGCCCTTCAAAAAATATTTGACTTAAATTCAAGAGCAGCAGAAACGATAGCCCCCGAGAGCTTTAGGGAAACCATGCGTGATTTTTTACGAAGATTAAATAGTGCTAAAAAAGACCAATAGACTTTTTGTCATGCCGTACGAATAAGGTGGTGAATGAAAAGTGACTCCATTTAATAGGAGCCACTTTTATTTTGTAAATTTGGTTAAAACTTCTAAATCATAGCGCCGCTACTATGCAGCATGTCTATATCTGAGAGCCGTGGGCTTTTGCTGTTTAAGCGTTGAGCAATTTGTTTAAATGCATTTGAAGCTGGTGTAAGCGGAAATGCATCGATAATAGGGCGGCCGAGTTTTGCGGCTTTACCTAAATGAACATCGGCTGGAATTGCACCAAAAAACTCCAATTCGATTTGCATAAAACGTTTAGCAACTTGCGAAATGTTCTTAAATACTACTTCAGCTTGTGCATCATTGGCATCATCTACAATAATGCCAAATGAGCGTCGGCCAAGTTGGCTGCAAATGCGTTTAATGAGGGTGTATGCATCTTTAATAGATTCTGGATCTCGTGTGAGCTGAATCAGAATATCGCTGTCATTGAGTGTTTTTAATGGCAATAAATCATCGCTATTTAATGTTGCATCTACCAATACAATTTCGTATTGCAGTACTAGCTCATCAAATAGTTGGTTCAATACTTGCCCTGCATCGTTATTAAGCGGGGTGCTTACCTGATTTTTTGGTAATAATTTGGCGACTGTAAGCTCTTGCTTAGTGGTTTTAATCGCTACTGAGAATGATGCAGATGTTTTTGCAACTTCAAATAAAGTCGGTGTTTTATCAACTTCATAGCTAGCCTCACGCGTGCCGCTTGATGCGTGCACAATCAGCACATCGTTGCCTTGTGCGCGGATAGACGCAGCTAGGTTAATCATCATGCGTGATTGATCCGTAGCAGAGGCTGAAATAATAGACACTACACGTGGTTTTGGCGCAGCCATAATGCGGCGTAAGCCTGCCGCTTGGTCATTCTTAAAACTAACCACGGCTAGTCTCTGTAGATAAAGTATTTACAGATTGTCTGGTATTGCCCATGATAAAAGGCAGTTCTTCATTTTTGAACTGTAATGAGCGACCATCCGCACCAATTTTTAAAGCTTTTTGAATCAGGTAGCTCTTATTTGCAAGATGAATATCTTCAGGCACACGTTGACCATTAGCTAAGTAATAAAGCTTTAATTTGCCTCTGATAATAACGTCTAGCACACCACCAATCGTGACCGCCTCATCAAGCTTGGTGATGATCGTACCATCCAGCCCTTTGCCTTTGTAAGCTCTAATCACATCGGTCAATGTTTCACCAGTGCTAGTCGCGTTGAGGCATAACAGCTTTTTAATGCGAGAGTTAGTGTTTGATAACATGGCAATTTGCTCAGTTACCATCGTGTCGCGCTGACTCACACCGACCGTATCAATTAAAATGGTACGTTTGTTTTTTAGCTCGTTTAAAGCAATTTTAAGGTCAGCTTCATCTTTAACAGCATGCACCATTACGCCAAGAATTTTACCGTATATTCTTAATTGTTCATGACCGCCGATACGATACGCATCGGTGGTAATTAAGCCTAAGCTTTCTGTGCCGTGCTTCATCACATAGCGCGCGGCAAGCTTAGCGGTTGTGGTTGTTTTGCCAACGCCAGTAGGGCCGATTAATGCAAAGATGCCACCTTGGTCTAACATGCCAATTTCATTTGGAATACTATCCAGATTCTTACCCAAAATAGATTTAACCCAAGCCAATGCTTTTGCTTCATCAAGATTTGCTGGTAGTTTTTCCGATAACATTCTCGCTAATGCTGCACTAAAACCTGATGACAGCAATATATTCATTATTCGTGTTTTTGTTGGGTACTGCTGTTGCACATTGCTCCAGGCAATGGTGGTAAGCTGTGATTCAAACACGTCACGCATACTGCGCATCTCGTTTAAAATCTCAGTCATCTTTTGGCTAGCATCTAACATAGACGCCTGCATAAATGTATCTGGGGCAGCTTGTATTTGCGCTACTGGAGCCTCTGGCTCCATCATGCTCGGTGCAAATTGCTGTGCTTGGTTAGTATGAAAACCTTCAATTTTTTTATTAATCACAGAGATTAACGCAGATGGGCTATCTTCACCAAAACCTTCTGTATGGTTGCGATATGATGCCTCCATCATAGCTGCATTATCAACAATCGCATCTAAGTCTTCTTCCTTCAACGCAGTGATTCTATTTCCGCCCTCTACGGCACGGTTAGATAAAATAATGGCATCTTCGCCCAGCTCCATACGCACTTGTTTAAGTGCATCGCGAGAGTTAACGCCAAAAAATTGCTTAATATTCATACTAAATTCTAACTAGGAAATTTGCTCAGCCGATTGACTAGCCAGCAGAACAGATGTGTGTAAATGCGCCTGATCGCGATCTTTTGAATAGTTGGTCAGCATGCCCAGCACTGCGCTGTCATCAAATCGGAAACGCGTCAGCATCATATTGGTGCTGCTCAGCTTCACAACCTGCATATTGCTTAGGCTTTCCAGCAAATCGGCAATCTCTTTACTGATGCCTAAAAGGAACATCGCGGTCGCTTTATCTGAGCTGATGAGTTGCTTTGCCATCATCAAATAGTTGAGATTTGCGTCCTTAATTTCAGACATCATATCCTTTACATTCATTTTGCTTCCTAATTCGTTGTTTCTATTAAAAAAACCGTGTGTCTATTGGCTTGGTGAAATGTAACTCTTTAGGCTGATTCAACCAATGGGCGGTCGTCTATTTGTTTTGTAGGTGTTTGTCTTACGTTGAAAGGGGTAGGGGTAATTATTATCATAAAACGGTGAGTTAGTATTCTTAAATTATGCAACCAAAAGGTCTAACCTATGCAAAGAGGATATTAATTAAACCCTCCGAGCGTTGGTCTAATTAACCTGATAAATAAGAATCCAACAATGAGTATTGTAAATGCGCCATTAAGTTTTTAATTGCGCTGAAATGACATAGTGCAGACTTATCAGTAGGGATATCTGCAATTGCTAGACAAAAAAATAGCGCTTCTGTAAGGAAGCGCTACTAAACTTTGAGAGAGTATATATTGCTGAACAACATATGCTTGTATACTAAAAGGCAATGATTAATGAATTATTTCATATAGTTAACCAATTGTTTCATTATGAAATAATTGGTTAGTGTTGGCTATTATAGATTCTGGACTAATTTCAAGTGAGTAAAATACCCAACCTCACGAAAGATGCATCCTAATCAAGGCGTAGTTAACTAAGGTTTTTCGTTGGAACCCTTATTTATAGAGGTTTGTAAAATCTAAATAATTTTTTACGTCAAAGTGAAGTAATCCAACAATTGCTGTGTTTAGTATTCTTAGAGGTTCGCGTTAGTATTGGACTGATATAGGTATTTTTGAAATCCTACAAATAACTGCCTAATTTCTGAAGTATTACCTAATTCTGAAGTAGCATCGTGAATAGACTGATATTTAAGGCCTATCAAATCTTTAAGTTTTTCTTGGTTTAACTCTTCTACACCTTGTTTAACATATTGACCTAAAACAAAATCAATAAAAGCAGATTGCTTATCAGCAAAATGTTGGTGGATTACATCTTTAGCGTTATTTGCTCTATTAGTACGTGTCAGTGGTTGCCAAGCAAAAGCTACATGTGCCAGCACATCAAATAAATCACTATTTTCAGCATCTACAATACGCTGCATTTCTGCTAATACTTCTTTATTAAAGCCTTTCTCACTTAAACCATCTAGCAATTTTTTACGCGTTTCCGGGTTACTCCAAATATCACGTAGCGCATCCTCGTCTTTAAAGAACTCAGGTAATACACCAAATAAGCTTTCTAAGAATTGTGCGGTAGACATAGGTTTACCATCAGCCCCCCAAAAACTCGTCGCCATCATGTGTTGAATTTGGCGCGTTTTTCCATCTGAAAGTTTAATCAGTATCTTCTCTGGTTTGGGTTCTGGTGTGTAAGATGCTTTTGGTTGTTCAACTTTATTAGATTTGGCCACACTTTCGATTGGTTCTGTTGGCTCAATCGGATCAGGTTCGCCATCCCACTCAGGGTCGCTAAAGTGGTGGTGCGCTTTTACAAAATCATAAATCGTGAAGTAATCTTTGCCATCGTATAAGCGCGTACCGCGTCCTATAATCTGCTTAAACTCAATCATGCTGTTTACTTCGCGCATGAGTACAATATTGCGCACATTGCGTGCATCTACCCCTGTTGAAAGCTTTTGCGAAGTGGTGAGGATAGTAGGAATCGCGTTGTCATTGTCTTGAAACGCTTTTAAATATTGATCTCCTAGCGCGCCATCAGCTGCGGTTACTCGCACGCAATAGTCAGGGTGCTTACTGGTTTTAATCTGGTTAATGTAGTCGCGTATTTCTAGAGCATGTTCTTGTGAGGCGCAAAACACTAAGGTTTTCTCACGCTGGTTAATTAATTCCATAAACAGCTTTACGCGATATTGCTCACGCGCAGGTATTTTAATCGTGCGATTAAAATCACTTTCCTTATAAAGCTTGCCAGGCTCAGCTTCACCTTGCACCACTACACCATCACCTGGCGTATAGATATATTCATCCATGGTCGTGGCAATTTGCTTCACTTTAAATGGCGTTAAAAAACCATCATTAATACCTTCTTTAAGTGAGTACACATAAACAGGCTCGCCAAAGTAGGCATAAGTATCTACGTTATCTTTACGCTTGGGGGTGGCGGTTAAGCCAAGCTGCACTGCAGGTGAAAAATACTCCAGAATACCACGCCAGTTGCCTTCATCATTCGCGCCACCACGGTGGCACTCGTCGATGATAATGAAATCAAAAAAGTCTGGCGGGTATTCGCCAAAGTTAGGCGCAGGGTTGCCTTCGGCATCGGTGCCACTCATGAAGGTTTGAAAAATGGTAAAAAAGATATTGCCGTTTTTGGGTACGCGGCCTTTTTTGCTGATTTCATCAGGCGCAATGCGCACCAAGGCATCTTCATCAAAAGCCGAAAACGCATTAAAGGCTTGATCGGCTAAGCCGTTTCTATCAGCTAAAAACAAAATGCGCGGTCTGCGGGTTTTGTTTGCATCCAGTTCACGGCTTAAATTCCAGCGGCTATAAAACAACTTCCAAGCCAATTGAAACGCAATAAAGGTTTTGCCCGTGCCAGTCGCTAGCGTGAGCAATATGCGCTGTTGGTTATTGGCAATCGCCTCAAGCACCGCCTCAATTGCATTGTGCTGATAATATCGCGCACCAAAATAACCGCCTTTATCTTCAAACGGAATCTCAGCAAACTTATCACGCCAAGCGTTTTGCTCGGCAAAGGTTAAATCCCATAACTCATCTGGGCTAGGGTATTTAGCAACATCCGCCTCTTTGCCCGTGTGCATATCAATGGCATAAATGCGTTGCCCATTGGTGGCATAGGCAAAGCGGCTACCCAGCTTTTGCGCGTAGGTTTTCGCCTGTGCCACGCCCTCGGTATAAGGTTTATCCCATGCTTTAGCTTCAATAACTGCTAACTTATGGTTTTTATATACCAACACGTAATCAGCAATCTCTTGCTTACTACGCTTACCACCACCTTGCAAACGCCCCAACGTAATATGTTCACGCTTCACATAACTGCCATCTACCACGCCCCAGCCGGCGGCTCTAAGGGCCGGGTCTATATGTTCTGCGCGGGTTTCGGCTTCATTCATCAGCTTTAGTCCTCAAGCGTTATTTGTGTCAACAATGCAAATAATGGGTGATTGATATAAAAGTTTGTACGGCCAATTTTTTTCTTTTCCACAAAGCCACTGGCAGCCAACGTGTCTAAATGTCGGCCTGCTGTAATGCGGGAAACGCCTAAATCTTTTTCTAAAAACTCAATTTTGGTATAAGGGTAGCGAAATAAATTATTAAGCAATTCTTGGCTGTAAATTTTAGGCAACTCATTGCGTAAGCGGTGTTTAGTATTTTGCATTAAATCACGCAAGGCTTTCACTAACTTCACTTCACTTTTCGCAGTCATCGCAACGCCCTTTACCATATACACGCACCAATCCACCCAATCGCCAGTGTCACGAGTCGATTGCAGCAATTGATAATACTGGGCTTTGGTGGAAGTAATATAGCGGCTTAAATACAATACGGGTAAATCTAGCAAACCTTCACGCTGCAACATCAGCAAATTTAAAATACGCCCAGTGCGACCGTTGCCATCGTAAAAAGGATGTATGCTCTCAAATTGATGATGTGCAATTGCCATACGTAATAATGGGTCTAGCTCATCACCTTGTTGGTTGCCGGCATGAATAAAATCAACTAAGTCAGCCATCAACTTTTGAATCAGCACCGCATCTTGCGGCGGCTCATACACCACGGCGCCTGTCGTTTGGTTTTTAAGCACGGTGCCTGGCACTTTGCGTAAGCCTGCATTGTTTTGCTCTACTTCCTCTTGCACGCGCAAAATCGTTCTAAGTAAAATTAAGCCAGTATCTAACACCACTTGATAACCCACACGTAAAGCAGCAATATAGTGTTGGACTTCTTTGGCGGCAGGTGATGATGAACTGCTTTGCTCATAAGCAAAAAGCTCATCATGCGTGGTGATAATATTCTCTATTTCAGAGCTGTCTTTCGCCTCTTGAATGGAAAGCGTATCCAATAAAATAGCGCTATTGGGGAGTGATTCGCACAAGCCCTTAAGCTCAGCCAAATGACGATGCGCCTCAGCCAGTGCTTGCCAAACGGCCTTCACCTCTAAACTTTCTGGCTTGGGAATCTGTAAAGTATCCACGCAACGCACCTAAACAATATGTTCAAAAAACGTCATTATCTTATCACGTTAAATACAACATGTTCAAAAAATAGCATTTTCTTATCACGTTGTGTGCAATGTGTCGATATTTTTGCATTTTATCGACACATATTTACAGTATGTCGATGGCATCGACATAAGAAATAAAGTAACTACGTAGTTACTTTCTACAACTCGCCAGCAAACGCCTGTTGCAAGAGCGATTTTTTAAGGTCATCGAGGCAGGCGATTTTGCGTTGGTAGAGGGCTTCTAGGCGTTGGGATTCGTTAGCTAAAGCATCGGTTTTTTTTATTAATTCAATTTGCTTATCAATAGATGGAAAAGCTATTTTGTAGCTTTCGATAAACTCTTTGGATACGCGCTTATGACCAACTGCACCGCTCATTCTCTGAGCCCCTTCTTCAATAAAATACTTTCTAGAAAGGAAGTAATATAAAAACTCGTTTGAAAGACTTTTGTTTGGCCTGAATACAATGTATTCACTTGAACCAAAACCGATGCCGTTAGTTAGATTTTTTGCTATACCTAATTTCCCATTCTCAAAGCAGGGTGTAATTTTTGCTAGTAATACATCTCCTTCTGCAAAATAGGTGTAGCTACCAGCAACATCTTCCAAGGCTCTTTGCTTAATGGTATTAAGGTATTTTTGATTGATTCCTAAATCTTCCATTGGAGCAAAGCTCACCAAGTCTGAGTTATTTAATATTTTTTTTGCTTCATTTTTTGGTGGCTTTATTTCGCAAACCTCACTTAAAGTTTTGACTTCCCACTCCTCACCGCGCTGAGTAAATACTGATTGCAGGTGGCTTTCAAACAAGGCGCGGGCGTTTTTCAGGTTTTGTTCTGCATTTGCGCGCGCTTTGGCAATGCTCTCAAACGCTTGGTCGAGTATGGACACGATGCGTTGTTGTTCAGATAATGGTGGTACTGGAATTGGGATTGAGTTTAATGCTTTTTGATTTAGCTTTGGCTGTGCCGCGCCAGTAATATAGTCATCTAAAGGTATGCTTTCAAAAAATAACTCTACAAAACGTTGAGTTATCAAGTTATCAAACTTAATAATGTGAGCATGATTGTTTACCCAATACCGTCCTGTTGCTGGAAATGCAATTGGTGTAGAGCGCGCTAAAAGATTTGCCCCATCTTCTGAAATTAATAAAGTATCGCCTTCGAAAATATAGCTTGCAACATAATCAACAATTCCTGAAGCTCCGTAATATGGATACTGCCCTTCAGTTCGCGCCAATTTTGTAATAGGCACACGCTTGTTGTCTAAATTTTCAGCGATTTGATTAAGGGTTTTTATTTCCCACCCAGCCTTCATACATGCTCCCCATTCGTTCGTGGTGAGCTTGTCGAACCATGCCCTTCGACAAGCTCAGGGCGAACGGTGTTAGTGGGTTTTGCGAGGCGAGAAACCTCAGCCCAGTCACCTCGCATCATGGCTTCTTTCTTTTTACGGCTCCAGCCTTTTATTTGTTGCTCTGAGGTTAAAGCCTCTTCTCTTGTTGCAAAGTCTTGAGAGAAAACCAATTCTAATGGTCTGCGTTTGTATGTGTAACAAGTAGGGAAATAGCCTTGGTGATGTTGCGCGATACGTTGCTCAAGGTTATCGGTATGACCTGTGTAATAACTGTTATCTGCACAGTGCAAAATATAAACCCAGAATGCCATTATGAAGCTCTCCGTTCACCCTGAGCTTGTCGAAGGGTGATGTGGTTCGACAGGCTCACCACGAACGGTAAAAGTAGGTTGTTTATCATAGCAACGCCTTAATCCCTGCCAATACTTCTGCACTCTCCGCATCCAGTTTGGTGATTTCTTCCATAATCGCTTGCGGGCTGCGGTGCGCGACTTCTTCATTGCCGTTGGGGTTTTTCACGGATAAGTCGAACCCTTCGACTGCGCTCAGGGCAAGCGTGTTAATGCTCCAGCTTTTGGGGGAATCAGCAAAGGTTTTTTGTAGGGTGATAAATTCTGCCAAGTCTGCATCATTGAGCGGGTTGGTTTTGCCCATATTGCGGCCTGGCTCTAGCTGGTAAAACCATGTATTACGGGTTGGTGCGCCTTTTTCAAAAAACAGCACCACGGTTTTAACGCCTGCGCCTTGAAACGTGCCGCCTGGGCAATCAAGCACCGTATGCAGATTGCAACTCTCAAGCAACAATTTACGTAAACTCACTGAGGCATTATCGGTATTGCTTAAAAAGGTGTTTTTAATCACCACGGCGGCGCGGCCACCAGCTTTGAGACTTTTAATAAAGTGCTGTAAAAACAAAAAGGCGGTTTCACCTGTTTTGATGGGGAAGTTTTGCTGCACCTCTGCACGCTCTTTGCCGCCAAACGGTGGGTTGGCGAGGATAATATCGTAGCGATCTTTTTCTTGAATATCGCTAATGTTTTCTGCTAGCGTGTTGGTGTGGATAATATTGGGCGCTTCTATGCCATGCAAAATCATGTTCATGATGGCTATGACATAGGCTAGGCTCTTTTTCTCTTTGCCATAAAACGTGCTGGTTTGCAGGGTGTTTAAATCGCTGGTGCTTAAGTTTGGTTGACTACGTAAATAATCAAATGCCTCGCATAAAAAACCAGCGCTACCTACTGCGCCGTCATAAATCGTCTCGCCAATTTTTGGGTTGGTGACTTGTATCATGGCGCGAATCAGTGGGCGAGGGGTGTAATACTCGCCGCCGTTACGGCCTGCGTTGCCCATGTTCTTAATTTTCGCTTCATACAGGTGTGAAAGCTCGTGCTTTTCTGCTTGGGTGTTAAAGCTGAGTTCATCAATGCGCTCAATCACTTCACGCAAGTTATAGCCGCTTTGTATTTTGTTGTTAATCTCGCCAAAAATCTCACCGATTTTATATTCAATGGTGTTTGGCCCTGTGGCGCGTTGCTTAAAGCCTTTTAGGTAGGGGAATAGTTTTAGATTTACAAACTCTTTCAGGTCGTCACCTGTTAAGGCGTTGTTGTGGTCAAACTTACCATCAGCGGTTTTAGGCGCTGCCCATGTTGGCCAGCGGTAGGCTGTATCAATAATAAACTGGTAGGCTTTGCCTTCAAGCTCTGCTTCCATCGCTTTGGTTTGTTCTAAGGCATCCAGATACTTTAAAAACAAAATCCAAGAAGTTTGCTCGGTGTAATCTAGCTCGCTAGTGGCACCTGCGTCTTTATGCAGAATATCGTCGATATTTTTGAAGGTTTGTTCAAACATGAGCGCCTCAGTTTTTTTAATTATTTTAGGTGCTAGATTAGTCTATTTAAGGCTGTAGTGCCGAAAATAAAAAAGCCACACCCGAAGATGTGGCTTTTTTGGTTATGGTGGTGAAAGAGGGACTTGAACCCTCGACCCCAGGATTATGAATCCTGTGCTCTAACCAGCTGAGCTACATCACCTTGTAAATCTGATGCTAAAACATTAGCAAGGGCGCAATTCTAGTGTTTTAGTCGTGAATTGTCAAAAAAACTTTGCTTAAAAGTGTGGTTATTTTCATTAAAGTGCACTAATTTTTTTAGCGTTAGCAAACTGGATGTTTTAACCTTGCTAACGCCGTAAGATTTAACTGAAATTAGGGTAAATTTTTAACCTAGACGTTAAATCTCTAGACGTTAAACCTAAAGTGCATCACATCGCCATCTTGCACAATATATTCTTTACCTTCTAAGCGCATTTTCCCTGCTTCTTTTGAGCCTTGCTCGCCTTTGTTTTTTACGTATTCATCATAGGCAATCACTTCTGCACGAATAAACCCACGCTCAAAGTCTGTATGAATCACACCAGCCGCTTGTGGTGCTGTAGCGCCTTTTTTAACTGTCCAAGCGCGTACTTCTTGTACGCCAGCAGTGAAGTAGGTTTGTAGGCCTAGTAAATCATATGCGGCACGGATGACGCGGTTGAGGCCTGGTTCATCTTGGCCTAGCTCTGCTAAGAATACGTTTTTGTCTTCATCATCTAGTTCTGAAATTTCGCCTTCAATTTTTGCGCAAATGCAAACCACTGGTGCGCCTTCGGTTTTACCTAGGGCGACTACTTTGTCTAGGTATGGGTTGTTTTCAAAGCCTTTTTCATCCACATTGGCGATGTACATCACAGGTTTCACTGTAATCAGGCATAGTGGTTTGATAATGTCGAGTTCATCAGCATCTAGGCCTAGTGTGCGTACTGGTGCACCTGTGTCTAGGTGTTTTTGGATTCTTTCGCAAAGGCCTGCAAGTGCAATAGCGTCTTTGTCGCCAGATTTAGCTTTTTTGCTTTCGCGTTGCAGTGTTTTTTCAACGGTTTCCATATCAGCAAGTGCAAGCTCGGTGTTGATCACTTCAATGTCTGAAAGTGGGTCAACCTTCCCAGCCACGTGCACAACGTTGCCATCATCAAAGCAGCGTACTACGTGTGAGATTGCGTCAGTTTCACGAATATTAGCAAGGAACTTGTTACCCAAGCCTTCACCTTTTGATGCGCCAGCCACTAGGCCTGCAATATCAACAAATTCTACAATGGCTGGTTGTACGCGTTGTGGTTTTACAATATCAATCAACGGTTGCATGCGGGTATCTGGTACCTCAACAATGCCTACGTTTGGCTCGATGGTGCAGAATGGGTAGTTTTCGGCCGCAATCCCTGCTTTGGTAATTGCATTAAATAAAGTTGATTTTCCTACATTAGGTAGGCCCACGATTCCACATTTCATATTTTTCCAGTCATCTTTAACGCAATAGTTGCGTTGTGTTCGTCTTGATCAATTCGCCGTACTTTTCGTACTGTCTTCATCTATTCATCTTTTTTTATCATCCACGCCTTATTTTTGCGCTAAATCTGAATGGAAAACAGTATGCTCAGGTCAGGTAATCTATTTCTTTGTATGCAATTTTAACATGGCGCTATCAAATTCGCCCGTAAGCAGTAAATCTACTAATTTAGTGCTATCGATAATGTTGTCTTCAATGGCTATTTGTTCATCTTTGGTGGGTGCTTTGAGCACAAAGTTAACCACTTCAGTTTTTGAGCCAGGGTGGCCAATGCCCACACGCATGCGCCAGTAATCAGGCGTGCCAAGTGCGGCGTGAATATCACGCAAGCCATTGTGGCCGCCATGCCCACCACCAAATTTCATTTTGGTGCTGCCAGCTGGTAAGTCTAATTCGTCATGAATCACCAAGATTTCATTTGGTGATATTTTGTAGTAGTTGGCTAATGCTGCAACAGCTTTGCCACTTGCGTTCATAAACGTGGTTGGTTTAATCAGCCAAGTGTCTGCGGTTGGGCTTAATTTACCTGTGAATCCAAAAAATTTAGCATCTATCGCTAATTTACTATTGGTCGCGGCGGCAAGTTGATCTATCCACCAAAAACCTGCGTTATGGCGCGTGGCTACATATTTTTCGCCAGGGTTGCCTAGGCCTACAAATAATTTAATTCCACTCATAATAGTCACTTTTGTAAATACATTTTTTGAGCGCATGTTGCATGATTTTACTTTTAGGGAGCGCCCTAAAAAAAACGCGCACTTTAATAATAAAGTGCGCGCTATTTAACTAGCTTACGTAATTAATACTTAAGCTGCTGGAGTTTCAACTGTTGCTGCTGCATCAGCAACGCCACCGCGTGTTTTAGCGATAGAAGCTACTGCCGCGTCATCACCGTGCGCCAATTGTACAAACTCAACACCTTTTGGTAGTTTGATTTGTGACAAGTGGATTGAGTGACCAATTTCTAATGTTGCAACGTCAACTTCGATAAACTCTGGCAAGTCTTTTGCCAAGCAGCTTACGTCAGCTTCTGTTAATACGTGAGCAACAATACCGCCACCTAATTTAACACCTGGTGCTACATCAGCGTTAATGAAGTGGAATGGAACTTTAACGTGGATTTTTTCAGTTGCACTAACGCGTTGGAAGTCAACGTGTTGAATCGTGTTACGAACTGGGTGCATTTGGAAATCGCGTAATAATACGCTTTCTTTTTTACCATCAAGAATCAGCGTTAACACTGAAGCGTGGAAAGCTTCGTGACGGAATTGTAAGAACAATTCTTTAGCGTTGATTTCTAGTGGGAATGCATCTTTACCACCACCGTATACTACACCAGGCACAGAGCCAGCATGACGTAGGCGGCGGCTCGCACTCGTACCTTTAGCGTCACGTTTTACTGCATTGATTTCAATAGCCATTTTACTACTCCTAAATTTACTGCTTTACTACAATGAATCTGCCTTCCGCGACCAGAAGGCAGGGTGAAATACTTTTAGTCCATAAACAATGAGCTGACAGAATCTTCGCAGCTAATTCTGCGAATTGTTTCTGCTAGCAAGGCTGCAGCGCTCAATTGACGGATTTTTTTACAATTTGCAGAGTCATCTTGCAACTGAATTGTGTTTGTGACGATTAACTCGTCTAGCTCAGAATTCATAATGCGCTCTGCAGCACCGCCAGATAATACTGGGTGAGTTGCGTAAGCGACTACTTTTACTGCGCCATGTTTTTTTAATGCGGCAGCTGCTTCACATAGTGTGTTTGCAGTGTCTACCATGTCATCCATAATCACACAGGTACGGCCAGCAACATCACCAATGATGTTCATGACTTTAGCTACGTTTGGTTTTGGACGGCGTTTATCAATAATCGCAAGATCAGAGCTTAGTTGTTTTGCACATGCACGCGCACGCACTACACCGCCAACATCAGGAGAAACTACCACGAGATTCTCATGTTTTTGCTCTAGCAGGTCTGCCAATAAAATTGGAGTTGCGTAGATGTTATCCACTGGGATATCAAAAAAGCCTTGAATTTGATCTGAGTGCAAATCCATCGTTAGTACACGATTAACACCAACACCAGTGAGCATGTTAGCTACTACTTTAGCTGTAATAGCAACGCGTGCTGAACGAGGGCGGCGATCTTGGCGTGAGTAACCAAAGTACGGAATAGCGGCTGTGATGCGGCCAGCAGATGAGCGACGAAGCGCATCCACCATGACCATGACTTCCATTAAGCTATCGTTTGTTGGGTGGCTGGTAGATTGCAATACAAAAACATCGCGACCACGCACATTTTCAAGCAGTTCAACCATGACTTCGCCATCGCTAAATTTGCCTACATGCGCTTGACCAAGCTCTATGTTCAAGTGTTTTGCAACTTGCTGCGCGAGCACTGGGTTGGCGTTGCCAGTAAAGACCATCATATTGCCGTTAGACGCCATTCGATTTCCTATCGTGCTGGCTCATCAAGATTGACCAGCTAACTAATAAAAAAAACTCACTAAAAAATAAAAGCGTGTAAATCAAATAATCTACACGCTTTTACAAAAATTTGGCTGAGGAGGAAGGACTCGAACCTTCGGATGCTGGGATCAAAACCCAGTGCCTTAACCAACTTGGCGACTCCCCAATATTTAATCAGCTTAATTTACTTATAAAAAGGATGCTGATTCAACCCTTTTGCAACAAACCCAAAATATTCTTTCGGTTTTTGTTGGTAAATACTATTTGCAGTTTCCTGATCAGTTACTTCCAAAAAGACCGAAGCACCTGAGCCGCTCATTCTAGCATCTCCGTACTGTTTTAGCCAGCCTAAGCATGCTTTTACTTCAGGATAAATGCTACAAACTACTTTTTCCAGTTGATTTGTAAACCCAACGTGGATGTTTCCTAACGCTGAGTTTACAGTGCTTAATTTCGCTATCTCTGAAAAGGCGGCTATTTTCTTAGGAATCGCATTCTTTGTCAATTGATTATTAGAAAAAATTTGTGCTGTTGATACATGTACGTTTGGCGTGAGTACAACATAGTAAGCATTGTTTAACGAAATGGCTTGTAGTTGCTCGCCCACACCTTCTGCCCAAGCGTTACTGCCATAGATAAAAAACGGCACATCTGCGCCTAGCTGTAACCCCAATTTTAATAGTTCTTCACGCGGTAGGTTAAGCTTCCAGCGTTGATTGAGGGCAAGTAGCACGGTTGCTGCATCTGAACTGCCACCACCGAGACCGCCACCCATGGGTATTTTTTTATCGACTAATATCTCAGTGCCAAGTTGGCAGCCTGTATGTTTTTGTAGCAATCGCGCGGCGCGAACACATAAATCATTTGCTTCTGGAACACCTGCAACGTCATTCACGCGTTTAATTGTGTTGGTGTTTGTGGTTTTTAGATAAATGGTGTCGTAATAATCAAGTAACCTGAAAACAGTTTGTAGTAGGTGGTAGCCGTCAACACGTTGCCCAGTGATATGTAGGAATAAATTGATTTTGGCTGGTGCTAAAAAAGCTTCAAAGTCATGCATGGCTGTTGTATGGTTTGAGTTTATCGATTTAACAAAATTTAAAGTATTGAGTAGGTGATTGTTTAGTGGGGAATGTTATCCCAGTTTTCTACCAATAGTTTAAGGTTCACTTGATCACTTTTGAGGAAGATTTTTCCTGGTAGCCAGTATCCATTAAATTCTGCGTAGTTTGAGAATTCAATTTTCCAGTCATCTTGATGCAGTGTGGTGAGTAAACCTTGCTCATCCCAAGTGCTTGATTGAATAGGCCTGCTTGATGGGCGACCTAAAGACCAGTCGGCTAACCCTGATAGTGGGAGTGACCAGCCTAGTGTGTTATAGGTAAGCGTTTCTGCATCTACGGCAGATGCTGTTTTGCCATTAGCATCCGTCAGTGTGATTTGATCGTTGGATTTAGTAATTTGCGCTATTTGGCTTCCAAGTGGCGAGAATAAGCCAATGTTATCGGAGGCTATTGAATGATGCCACTTTAAACCACCTGAAAAACCTTTGCTGTTGGTTTGCACGCCTATTCTGCCCTGAAGCGAAAACTGCTGAATTGCCGCATTGGCTTGTAGCTGTTTTTGGTGGCGAATGGTTGAGTCTGCGCTCATTGGCACTTGATTAGGTGTGCTTGCACACGCGGCTAATAAAGTGACTAGGCTTAAAGCTAAAAAATGACGTGTCAATTGAATTGGTCTGACTAATCTAGAGATAGATTGAAAGTTACTAAAAAATACTACCGTCGCATTCAAGATTTGAATTTGTTTGCAGTAATTAATAAAGTTTCATTCTCAGGATCGGCAGTCAGTGCGTCACTCCATATTTTTTTAGCTTTTTCATATTCGCCCTTTTGCCAGAGCACCTCGCCCAAGTGCGCTGCAATTTCAGGGTCTGGGTTAATGTTGTACGCTTGTTCTAGATATTGAATCGCTTTGTCTAAGTTGCCTTTACGATAATGTGCCCAGCCCAAACTATCTAACATGTAATGATCATTTGGGGAAATTATTAATGCTTTTTCAATGAGGCTAATTGCTTCTTTAAGCCTGATGTTTCGGTCTGCAAATGAATAGCCCAGTGCGTTGTATGCGGCGGCGAAATCAGGCTTCTCAGCAATCGATCTGCGTAACTCTAGCTCCATGATGTCAAATTTCCCCACGCGCTCTGCGGCAAGTGCGTAGTCATAAACCAACTCTGGTGTGTTTGGCAGATTTTTTACGGCCTTGCCCAGTAATTCAAAAGCTTCTTGATGACGTTTTTCTTTAGACAACAACGCAGCCTGCGCTTTGATGACTAGGATTTGTTGTTCTACGTTTAAGTCATCTAAGTTGTCTAGTAATTCAACGGCTTTATCAACAGATTGCGTTCGTGCAATTACGTTAGCTAAATTAAATTGAGCCTCAAGGTGGCGAGGGCCTGCAGGCACCTTGTTGTACCAAGACATTGCGGTAGCATCATGTTTTTGTTTTTCAGCAGTTTGCCCAAGATAAAGGTAAATTTGGTCTGACTCTTTGAAATTGTTAGCGATTGCTTGTTTGAAGTAGTTTTCTGCCTCATCGTAATCGTTGGCTTGGAAAGAAAGTAATCCAACAATGGCATAAATTTCTGCGTTGTTATTGTCTTGTGAGTCTTTAGCGTGCGCTAAAATTGTCGGAAACTCTGCTTTTGCCGCAGCATATTGCTTTTGATTGACTAGAATTTTGGCAAGATTGATACGAATCTCATTTGCCTCTGGTTGTACTTTTAAATATTCATAATAAAAAGCAATGGCTTTATTGGGTGATTGGCGAAATAGCACTTGTCCTTTCAATAAAGCTGCGATTACCCAGTTAGGGCGAGCGTCTTCGGCTTTTTCGAGTGCATCAAGCGCTATCGTATCTTGATTAGCAATATATGCTGCCTGTGCAACTGCAAAGTTGGCCTCTGCCAACGTCGGGTATGGTTTGGCTAGTGATTGAACTAGTTTTAATACAGCATTCTTATCTGTACTTCTGTTAAGAATTGAGTTGATAAATAAAAACCCACCGGCTCTAGATTCTTCTTTCACTAGTAACTGCGCTAAATAAGGCTCTGCTTCGTTAAGTCGTCCAGTTGCGATCAGCATTTCTGTCATTGCTTGCTGCGCTTCTGTTGAAGTTGGGTCTAATTCTGCCCAAAGCTTCACAGCGGGAATCGCTAAGTTAGGAATGTTGGCATAAGCACCAATCTTGGCTGCACGTTCTGCTAGGCGCGCATCTTGTTCAGCGCGAGCTAAGTCATAAAAAATAGCACCAGCTGTGCCTATGTCGCCACGTTGGCCTGCAACCTCAGCGACTAGGTACTTATAAACAAACTCCGAGGTGAGTGTTCTTTCAAGTCGGTCATTAGGTTGGCTGCTATTTACTAAAGTGTCTGAATGATAACGATTGGGTTGATTGCTTGCGCAACTAGTCATGCCGAGTGTGAGTATGCATATAGCAACGCTCACCGCAGTTGAGATTGGGTAAGTTTTTTTAGGCGGTGTAGTCATGTCTAGTTTTTTTGTCATCAGGGTAGGTGAAACTATTTATAAAGTTGATTAACTTGCGCTATATAGTAAATGACGCGTTTGTAGATTGCATTAATTTTAATGGGTTTAAACTAAATATTTGCCCAGAATTACTAAATATTTGCGCTGCATCACCGAATGTGTCTATCTAATTATTAGCTTAACACTGTATCATGCCTCGTTGCTTCTTAGTCCGTGACAGCGGCTGCAAGTTCCGACATAATTATAGATTGACTATAGCGCAAGTGAAGTGAACTGTCGCATATAGCGTTAAATCTATAGATTTGTTTTATCTGGGTCAGACTTTTATAATATCTTTATAAAATTGGTGATAACCGTCTGTATTTAAAAGAATGTTTTAATTTGAGTACCTATGAATAATTTTACAGTTGAGGCAATTGAGCTTACGCGGCTTTACGGAGGCCGTGAGGCGGTAAGTAATGTAAATTTCACCTTAAGTAAAGGCGAGGTTTTAGGGTTCTTAGGCCCTAACGGTGCTGGTAAATCTACTACCATGAAAATGCTCACTGGCAATTTGGCGCCTAGCCATGGCAGTGTCAAAATTTGCGGTATCGATATGATAGAAAATCCAAAAGAGGCTAAAGCACTCATTGGCTATTTACCAGAAATGCGACCCTTATATAAAGAGTTGACTGTAGATGAGTACTTGACGATGGCCGCTAGACTGCATCGAGTGAGTGCTAAACATATTAAAAAAGCCGTTGAAAATGCTAAAGAGCGCTGTGGTTTAACGCATATGAGCAAACGCTTGATTGAGAACTTATCAAATGGTTATCAACAACGTGTTGGTATTGCACAGGCTATCATCCACAGCCCAATGGTGGTGATTCTTGATGAGCCGACAGTGGGGCTCGACCCGATTCAAATTCGTGATATTCGTACATTAATTCGTGAGGTTGGTACTGATCATAGCGTGATTATTTCTACACACATTTTGCCTGAGGTTGAAATGGTGTGTGATCAGGTGCAAATTATTGACAAAGGCAAGCTGGTTTTTAACGGCTCAATTGATGTGCTTAAACGCCAGCGTATTGGTAATAAACTGCTTATCGGTTTACGTAATCCTCCAGCGATTGAAGAAATTTTAAGAATATCAGGTGTTTCAGAAGCTGAAAGCTTAGCCAATGGTTTGATTCGTGTACGTTATGCGGAAAATGCAGAGCCAGCAGAAGCGATCGTACAAGCAGCAGTGCAGCAAGGTTGGGGTTTGCATCAAATCGCACCAGACCAAACAAGCTTGGAAGATGTGTTTATGCAGTTGACTTATCAAGAGCAAATTGCTGCTTAATTAGGTTTAATCCAGTCACTTTTCAGTATAGCACCAGTCACTTTTCAGTATGAAAATTGGTTATTTGAGGTTTTATTTATGATTATTAATGTCGCAAGAAAAGAACTTAAAAGTGTATTTGCCTCGCCGATGGGGTGGGTGATTTTGTCATTGTTGATGTTTGCTTTTGGTACACAATACCTAAATGCTGTGAATGATTACTTTGCCGTGATGTCTGGTGCTATGCGCCCAGCTGAGCGAACAGGTGTTACTCAGTTTGTGGGGCAGTCTGTCTATGGCTTAGCTTCATTTATTATGTTGTTTGCTGTGCCTTTATTGTCAATGAGGCTTATTTCTGAAGAGCGCCGCAGCCAAACTCTGCCATTTTTATTTAGTGCGCCTATTTCGCTGACTGAAATTGTGGTGGGCAAGTTTCTTGGTCTAGTGGCGTTTTTAAGTATATTGGTTCTGTTTATTGGTGCCATGTTGTCTACGCTTAATATTTGGGCAGATATCGACTTTGGCTTTTTATTGACTAACTCACTAGGTTTGTTGTTGATGGTGGCGGGATTTTCTGCCTTAGGGATTTATTTTTCTAGCTTAACGCAGCAGCCTGTTATTGCTGCCATTTTAACGTTCATCGCACTATTTGCATTGATGATGTTAGACCGCTTCTTTGGTGATGATCCAACTAACATATTGGGTAGTTTATCGCTCACACGTCACTTTCAGTCATTTGCTAGCGGTTTGATTGATAGCGCAGATATCGTATATTTTATTTTATTCGCAGTGACATTTTTAACCTTAACAGTGCGTCGCCTAGATGCTGACCGCTTACGTGGTTAATTGGAATTTTTAACATGAACATTAATCGTAAATTACGTTTTCAGTTATTAGTACAAAATTGGTTTTTTGTCGTATTGTTTTTAATGCTTGTGGTATTGCTAGGTTTCTTAGCGAGCGAGTACCGTGTTGCAAAAGATATTACACAGGCTAATCGCAATATTTTGACGCAGGGCAGTGTGAATGTACTCAAACAGATGAAAGCGCCCGTTAACATCACCGTGTATGCAACTAAAGATGATGCATCAAGCGGTGATGTATTCCGTAAAGGGATTGTAGACTTTGTTGCACGTTACCAACGTGATAAAAAAGATATCAGACTTAAGTTTATTAACCCATCTGTAGAGCCAAAGCTAGCTCAAGATGCTGGTGTTAAAGTGGACGGCGAAGTGGTAGTGGAGTACCAAAAACGTGTAGAGCACATCACGCCACCGTTTGCAGAGCAAGAATTTACTAACTTGTTAGTAAGACTATCTCGTACTAATCAACAGGCTGTTATGTATTTAGATGGGCATGGCGAGCGTAACTTGATTGGTGTTAAGAATCATGATTTGGGTGAATTTGGTAAGCAGTTAGAAACCAAAGGCTTTAAGTTTGCTAACCCAGATTTAACGATTGCACAGGCAGTACCAAGTAACGGTGCTATGTTGGTAGTGGCTAGTCCGCAAGTAGATATTAGCGAGATTGAAGCACAAAAAATTAAAGCTTACTTAGAGGCTGGCGGTAATTTGCTATGGTTGCTAGATGATAATGACTTTAAAGGCATGCAGAACGTCGCTGATTACTTAGGTCTGCAAGTCTCTCCTGGCGTCGTGTTGGATATGGCGTCTGCTCAGTACGGTGCAGATGCGCGCGTTGCATTTGCAAGTTTGTATGGTGAGCACCCAATCACGACTAACTTTATGTTACGTACTTTGTTCCCTGAGTCACATGAGGTCATGGCGTATGGCAATGACGAAAATGGTTGGAAAGTAAGTAAGCTTGTTGAGGTTGCGCCTAATGGCTGGTTATCTTCTGCGAAGTTGGCGAAAGGTGCAAAACCTGTTTTTAATGAGAAGACAGACAAGCGTGGCCCAATTAATATTGGTGTGGCCTTAGAGCGCATTTATGGCAAAAAAGGTCAACGCGTGGTGGTGATGGGTAATGCTAACTTTTTATCTAACACCTTTATTACCAATGGTGGCAATCTGGATTTGGGCGTAAATATTATTAATTGGTTGGCTGGAGATGACAACCTGATTACGATACAGCCGATGCCTTTGAAAGACATTAATGTATCAATTCCAGATACTGATCAGGGTCGTCTAGTCGCTTGGACTGTGTTTCATAGCTTCCAATATTTTATCCCACTGGGCTTCATGATTGCTGGGTTATATTTCTGGTGGAAGCGCAGAAAAGCTTAATAGGATTATCACTGAACATTAGAGCTGTTTAATCGAGCCTTGTCATAAGTTTTTGAGGGAGTTGCATGAAAAAACGTTGGTTATTAAATCTAATTTTGCTTGCTGTGGTAGCGAGCTTAGTGACTTTTTTGTATGTTCGTCCTAAAGCAGAGGCGAATAAAGGTGCTGAGTACGAAGTTTCTAGCTATAAACTGGCTGAATTTAATGCAATTGCGATTGAGTTCCCAGCTAAGGCAGCTGTCACTTTTGAAAAAGTAGACGGATATTGGCGTTTAACAGCTCCCTATAAAACACGTGCTGATCAGTTATCCGTGCAACGTATTTTGGCGATTATCGCTGCTAAAAGCCGTGAAAAAATCGTATCAGATGACATGGCTAAGTTTGGGCTAGTTAACCCAGCACTGAAGTTAAAGTTGATTAGAGACCAAAACAGTTCAGAAGAGTTTTTATTTGGTACCTACAACCCACTCACTGACGAGCAATATATTTTTCACAAAAATACGGTTTACCTAGTATCTAATACTTATGCTGAAGCGGCCTCTACGCAAGTGATTGAAATGGTAGATAAAGCACCATTAAAACCTACTGAGAAAGTAGCTGGCTTTGACTTTAGCCGACTAGAGCAATGGGAAGAGTCTAGGTTAAATGTCGATTTAGTAGATGGTCAATGGAAGGTTTCAATCAAAGAAGCTAAGCCATTGCAAAATGAGATGAACGAATGGGTCGATTATTCATGGATACATACGCTTGCTAAGTCAGTTGAGTTGTATACCCCTGATCGTAAAACCGTTTATCCTTCATTTGAAATAAAAATGGCAGATGGCAGTAAAGTTCATTTCGATAAGATTCAAGAGTCACCAGATTTGCTTTTGGGCCGCCCAGATGAAGGCCTCATGTACACTTTTCCATCAGACTCTGGTTTTGTGATGCTGAACCCACCTATTAATATGCCAAGTAAGTAATGCTTAATTGATTCACTTATTCTGCTAACTTGAAAAATCCCCCACGATACATTTGCATCGTGGGGGATTTTTTTCTAGGAACTCACACATGCCAGAATTACCAGAAGTTGAGACCACGAGGCTAGGCCTATTGTCGCTTTTAGATCAGAGCGTAGCAGCGGTTGTGATTCGCAATGGGTCATTGCGCTGGCCTATTCCAGCAGATTTGCCAACCTTGCTACATGGACAAACCTTACGCGCACTAACACGGCGTGCTAAGTATATTCTGGCGCATTTTGACAATGGTGTTTTATTGCTGCATTTAGGGATGTCTGGTCGTATTTGCTTGTTAAAAGAAACTGAGCCAGCCCAAAAGCATGACCACTTTGATGTTGCCTTTAACGACGGGCAAGTACTTCGCTTGCGCGACCCTAGGCGCTTTGGTGCAGTGTTATGGGCAGGTGAGCAATATGCTCAGCACAAATTACTAAGTGTGCTTGGCCCAGAGCCTTTAGATGATGCATTTACAGGTAAGTATTTGCAACAGCACATACGTACACGCACGGCAGCTATTAAAACAACAATAATGGACAGCCACTTAGTGGTTGGCGTAGGTAATATTTATGCAAGTGAGTCTTTATTTCGCGCAGGTATTCACCCTGCAAAACCTGCTAATAAACTAAGTTTGAAACAGTGTGAAAAACTAGTGGGGGAAATAAAAGCGACACTAAGTGATGCACTTAAAGCAGGAGGTAGTAGCCTGCGTGACTTTTTTGGCACAGACGGTAACCCAGGCTATTTCCAGCAGCAGTATTTTGTGTATGGTAGGACTGATGAGCCTTGTAGAATTTGCGGTAAGCCTATTTTAAATATTCGGCAAGGGCAACGCTCCACGTTTTATTGTGGAGTATGCCAAAAGCACTGATGTATATTGGTGTTTAAAATAAACTATCAGTGCTAATGAGACCTTGCCGCATGTTCATGTAAATACCCCGCTGGTTTTTCTGGGCTGCCGCCGATTTTTTGGGGGAGTAGTGAGCCTAGAATCATCGCAATGATACTGACGCCTAAGCCGATGAGTTGTGGTGGAATCAGGCATTCTTCACCCACCAAGACTTCAATCAATACCCACGTGCTGATGCCACCAATAATGGCGGCTAGTGCACCTTGTGAGGTGGATTTCTTCCAGAATGCGCCAAAAACGAGCGGCACAAATGCGCCTGCTAACGTGATCTTATAAGCAGACTCCACCATGCCAAAGATTGAGCGTTCAGAATTGAGTGCGTAGATTAACACGCATAAACCAAAGCTTAATAGGCAAACACGCATGACCTTGAGGAAACCTCTGTCACTTAAATTGGGCATGTAACCTTTGACGATATTTTCTGCGAACGACACTGACGGGGCTAATAGTGTTGCTGATGAACAGCTCATAATGGCAGAAAGTACAGCACCAAAAAAAATCACTTGTGCAAATAGCGGCGTATGCTCTAATACTAAATAAGGAAGCACGCGCTGAGAGTCTTCTACTACTAATGCTCCAAAATGTAGTGGGTCAATTAATGTCGCTGAATAGGCAATAAACATGGGTACAAAGGTAAAACAGAAGTAGACAGAGGCGCCTAATATAGATCCCCAAAGTGCGATTTTTGCACTCTTGGCAGAGGTGATGCGCTGAAATACATCTTGCTGTGGAATTGAGCCTAGCATCATGGTGACCCAGCCACCAAGGAAGCTTAGCCATACCCAGATATCTGCACCTTTTGGAAAGAAATCGAGCTTGCCCGCTGCACGTGCGTGCTCAATGACAGGAGCAACACCGCCTGTCATGCTAGAAACAATGCTACCGATATAAAGTAAGCCACCAATAACAACGATCATTTGCACAAAGTCTAATACTGCAACGGAAAGCATACCGCCGAATGTTGTGTAAGTGAGCACGATGGCTGTGCCTAAAATCATGCCAGTTTCTTCACTTACAGCACCGTCAGTAATAATATTAAAAATAAGGCCAAGCGCTTTGATTTGTGCGGCAACCCAACCCAAGTACGAAATAACAATGGCAATGGTCGTGAGCACTTCAACAGAACGGTTATAACGCATGCGGTAGAAATCACCAAGCGTGATGATGTTGAGTTTATAAAGTTGAGTAGAGAAAAAGAACCCCGCAATGATTAAGCACATGCTGGCGCCAAACGGGTCAGCGGCGACACCATTTAAGCCGTCTGTGACAAATGTAGCAGATACCCCAAAAATAGCCTCTGCACCAAACCATGTGGCAAATACGGTTGCCATCACGACGGGTAGTGGCAGATGCCGCCCCGCAACCGCGTAATCTTTAGTATTTTTTACACGTGTGGCGGCAACTAAGCCTATCGTAATCGATATCAATAAGTAGAAGACGACAAACCAAATCAGCATAGCAAAATCCTACAGTTTATTAATGATGTGCCTAAAATTGAGTGGTGGATAAATAGTGCGCGCTTAACTTCATAATGTAAGTTCTAATATTTTAAGTAACGCTACGTTAGTAAATTGTTATTAAATAAAGTAAGTGCCTGCAATTAACAGGACTTCAACAAGCGCCAAAACTACAATAGCAATCACTAGCCGTTTTTGCCATATTGCTTGTTGCTGCTGTGCTTTGATTAGTTGTTCTATCGATGTTCGCAATGGTACTTCTTGCTCGGCTTGGTTGGTTTGCATTAAAAACTGATGCGCTAATCTAGGCATTTGCGGCATCGTTTTAATGATGTGTGGCAGTTCATTTTTAAAGTTTTTAAGCATGGAGCGCCAGCCAATTTGTTCACTCATCCAGCATGTTAAAAATGGTTGTGCACTTTTCCATAAGTCTAAGTTTGGGTCTAGCTCTCTACCTAAGCCTTCAATATTGAGTAGCGTTTTTTGCAACATAATTAATTGTGGTTGGATGATGACACCAAAGCGACGCGCCATCTGAAACAAGCTGAGTAAAGTACGTGCAAAAGAAATGTCTTTTAATGGTTTGTTAAAAATAGGCTCACAAATCGCTCGAACTGCAGTTTCTAGCTCCTCTCGTTTGGTGTCCGCAGGTACCCAGCCTGAGTCAATGTGCGCTTGAGCCACATCACGATAGTCTCGGTTAAAAAATGCTAAGAAATTACGCGCAAGGTAGTATTTATCTACATCGTTTAGTGAGCCCATAATGCCAAAATCAAGCGCGATGTACTTGCCGTCATCTGCTACTTGTATATTGCCAGGGTGCATATCTGCATGAAAAAAACCATCACGAAACACTTGTGTGAAAAATATTTCAACGCCATCTCTAGCGAGTTTTGAAATATCAATCCCTTTTGCAATTAATAGGTCACGCTGGCTAATTTGCGTGCCATGCATACGTTGCATGACCATGACTTCTTTACGGCACCAGTCCCAATGTACGTCTGGCACAATTAACATAGATTTATCTGCAAAATTGCGGCCAAGCAGGCTACAGTTGGCTGCTTCCAATGTTAAATCCAATTCGCTTTCGGTATGTCTTGCAAACTCTGCCACAATCTCGCGCGGTTTTAATCGCTTAAATTCAGAAGAGATACCTTGTAACAATAAAGCTATGGTATCCATGAGTAGTAGGTCGTGCGCAATGGTTTTTTCGATATTTGGTCTTAATACTTTGACGGCAACAGGCTCGCCGTGCGGTAAGTGCGCAAAATGCACTTGCGCAACTGATGCACTTGCAACGGGTGTTTCATCAAATTGTGAAAATCGCTGTGCTAAGGGCTCGTTAAACGCTTGCGTAATGATGGCTTCTACTTCTGCAAAACTAAATGGCGGAACTTGGTCTTGTAGTTTTGCTAACTCATCAGCAATGTCTGCTGGGATTAAATCGCGGCGGGTTGATAGCATTTGCCCAAACTTAACAAAAATAGGGCCTAGTGTTTCTAAGGCTAATCTTAAGCGCGCACCACGCGGGGTGTTTTTATTACGCCAAAACAGTAAGATACCGATAACGGATTGCAGTGGTTTGAGTTTGCTGTGATTCAGTATTAACTCATCTAAACTGAAACGCAGGGTAATAAAAATAATGTAAAAAAGCCGAAAAATCCGCATAAATTATTTAGCGCTATCTGTAACTTGGTTGTGTGGGGCAGGGCTGATTTCGATTGCCTGAATTTCGGAAATCTGGGTTTCATTTGCTTTGGAACAGTTTGGTTTAGCGTCACTAATTTTAGCGAGCTTTTGTAATCTTTTTTCAAAACGCTCAACATCAGAGCGCAAACGATCTACTTCACTGTTGAACTGGTCAACATGTCTTTTTTTAGCCAGCATCGGCTTCTCTTCTTGCCAGTACTCACTTAGCATGCTGGCAATGTTAAAACCTGCATCTTTAAGATTTTGCACAGAGCTTCTTGCGAATGATCCAATTTTATTGGCAGGTACATCACCCACCAGTTTGCTTAAGTCATCCTCATAATCCCAGTGTAGATGAGAAAATACTTTGGCTAATGCAGTTGCAAGGTGCGTGTCGCCAGTAATCTCAATTTGCAATTTAGCCGCTTCATCTTTTGCAATCAGTCTGAGTAGCAAACTAGGTGCTATGTTAATGCTTGCATCAGGAATGTTGGTCTCACCAGCCATAGCTAGGCTACCATCCTCTAAAATTACTAGTTCGCTACTTACAGGCGCGATCGTAATACGCACAGATTTCCCTGCAAAAGGTTGCAGCAAAGTACAAGCCCAAGTGTTTTGTGCTATCAGATGTTGCAAAACGTGAGTGCTCATGCTTTTAAACATCAGATCTTATAGCCTTTATGTAGTGCCACTACACCAGCGGCTAAGTTGTAGTAATCTACTTTGCTAAGACCAGCATCCACCATCATTTGTTTGAGTGTTTCTTGGTCTGGATGCATACGAATAGATTCAGCCAAGTATTGATAGCTTTCAGCATCTTTTGCCAGTAGCTTACCCATTAGAGGTAACAACTTGAATGAATAAACATCATAAGCTTTGGATAATGGCTGCCATACTTTTGAAAACTCAAGCACCAGTAAGCGACCGCCCACTTTCAACACGCGCTGCATTTCTGCTAGAGCTTTATCTTTATGTGTCATGTTACGCAAACCAAATGCGACAATCACGCAATCGAAATGTTGATCAGGAAACGGCAGTTTCTCTGCGTCACATTGCATGGCGGGCACGTTCAGGCCAGCGTCCAGCATGCGGTCTCGACCAACGCCTAACATAGATGCATTAATATCTGTCAGAATCACTTGGCCCTCTGGCCCTACTTTTTGCGCAAACAGTTTAGATAAGTCACCGCTGCCGCCAGCAATGTCGAGCACTTTGTCGCCAGGATTTACACCACTAATACTGACTGCAAAACGTTTCCAGCTACGGTGTAAACCCGCAGACATGACGTCATTCATCAAGTCATACTTATTGGCGACAGAGTGAAATACTTCAGCGACCTTTTTTGCTTTCTCAGTCTCTGCAACAGTTTTAAAGCCGAAGTGTGTGTTTTGTTCGGTGGTCATCACAGTATTCTCTTAAGATAAGTTTTTGCGAGCATGCCCAGCTGCACTTAGTTTGCCCAAATACTCTAGCCAGAGCGACTCGTAGTTACGTGCTAAGTCATATAAGTAATCCCATGAGTACAAACCTGTATCATGGCCGTCAGTAAATACTAATTTGACTGCATAGTTCCCAACAGGGTGAATGGCAGAAATATTGACATCTTCTTTACCTATTTGCAGCACCTCTTGCCCATGTCCGTGCCCACGTACTTCAGCGGAAGGTGAGTAAACACGTAAGAACTCGCAAGACAACATACATTCAGTATTGTTATCAAATTTAATCTCCAGCAAACGCGATGTTTGGTGAAGTTTAATATCGATTGGGCGAGGTGCGTTTTGTGTGTTTTCGCTCATGGCATGCTTAACTTCTTTAAAAAATAAGATGATAACAGAATGAGTTAGTTTGCTGATAATCTAGTACGTAACCGTTCATATTTAATAATTAACCGCCTGTCCGAATTCTATTAAGTAATGTAGACAATAGTGCATGCTTTTATTTGCATATTGAATTAACAGTGATAAAGTAACACTACCTAAAAATGGTTTGAGGACCATCATGGCAGATAATAAATTAGCACATCATTTTGAAGTATATTCCCAGTGGCGAAAGGCGCTTGTCGATACGATTTGCGATTATCGTAGCTGGCTAAACGAGCAAGAGCTCAATGATGCGCAGGTCGATCAGAGAATTCAACAGCTGTTGGACAGGCTACGTGAAGATAAGTTGAACGTTGCATTCGTTGCAGAGTTTTCACGCGGCAAGTCAGAACTCATTAATGCAATATTCTTTGCAGGTTATGGCACACGCCTGTTACCCTCTAGTGCGGGTCGTACAACCATGTGCCCGACTGAATTGCTATACGATAAATCAAAACCAACCTCAATTATGATGTTGCCGATTGAGACTCGTCTTTCTGACGCAACAACTTCAGAATATAAACGTTATCCCGATGAGTGGAAAACAGTGACTTTTGATATTGACTCGAATGAGAGCATGGTGAATGCTTTTAAAGAGGTCAGTAATACTAAAGCCGTTTCCTTGCAAGAAGCTGAGAAGTATGGGTTATATGACCCTAATAACGCGGATGATGCGCTAAACATTAACAAAGACGGTACCATTGATGTACCATGCTGGCGTTATGCCATGATTAACTTCCCACACCCATTGCTCGAGCAGGGTTTGGTTATTTTAGATACACCTGGCCTTAATGCGATTGGTACAGAGCCTGAATTAACATTGAACATGTTGCCAAATGCGCATGCAGTACTGTTTATTTTAGCGGCAGACACTGGCGTAACTAAATCAGAAATTGATGTTTGGCGCCAATATATTAGTGGTACACGTTGGAAACAAAAAGGTCGTATTGCCGTATTAAATAAAATTGATGGCTTGTGGGATGAGTTAAAAGACGAAGAGGAAATTCAAACTGAGCTTGCTAAACAAGTAAAAACCAGCGCAGAGTTATTGGGTTTGGAGCCTAACCACATCTATCCAGTATCTGCACAAAAGGGTTTACTTGCTAAAGTGAATAGCGATGAGGCTTTGCTTATAAAAAGCCGTGTTTTAGAGCTGGAAAAGGCTTTATCAAACGAGTTGATTCCTGCAAAAAAAGAAATCGTGCGTGACAATACGCTAAATGAGATTGAGGATTTGATCACTAATTCTCATATGATTTTAGATGCAAGATTTTCTGGTGTTAATGACCAGTTACTTGAGTTGCGTGGACTTCGTGGTAAAAATGAAGACGTAGTCGAGCACATGATGAACAAGGTCAAAGTAGATAAAGAAAACTTTGAGCAAGGTCTGCAACGCTTTCAGGCATTGCGTAGCATCTTTTCGCAGCACACTAATCGTTTATTTACCTTGTTGGGCATGGAGTCGCTTAAAGTGCATGTGCACTCAACTCGCCAGACCATGGTTGACGCAAGCTTCACAAAAACCATTCGTGTGGCGATGGATAACTTCTTTAGTGAGCTAAAAACGCGCTTGATTTCGTCTGATGTGCAAATTGATGAGATTAAACAGATGATGGATGTGATGTATGAGAAGTTTTCAAAAGAGCATGGCTTACGTAAATCTGAGCCGCCAGCTTTTACTACTTTACGCTATCAAAAAGAGCTATCTAAATTAGAGCGCGCATATAAAGAGCAATTTAATACAGCATTTAATATGATTGCTCACGAGAAAATGACGCTTACTAGCAAGTTTTTTGAAACATTGGCAAGTCGAGTAATTCATGTGTTTGAAGTGGCTAACCGCGATATCGAAAATTGGTTGAAAGCTGTGATTGCGCCTATGGAGTCTCAAGTGCGTGAGCATCAACTCCAACTGCGTAGGCGTTTAGAAAGTATTAAGCGTATTTATAAAGCGACGGATACTTTAGAAGATCGTATTGCTGAGTTAGAAGTGATTGAGCGTAGCATACAAGCCCAGTTAGATGACTTGAGTGTGTTGCGTATGCATATGCGCAACGCGCTTGCATTTGAGCCAAATCAAGCAAGCAAGGCGGTAGCTTAGGTGTATCGTAAGTCTTGATTGTAGAGGGTGATAGTTTAACAAAAAGGCTGCATAGCAGCCTTTTTGTTGTTGATTACTAGTAGACTATGGCTCAAGTTGTCTGAGGGATTAACGACTCGCCAACATGAGTGTTTTCATTTTTAGCATCGCTTTTTGCTCAATTTGCCTAATACGCTCTGCAGATACACCAAATTCATCAGCAAGCTCATGTAGTGTCTTGCTGTCGTTTTCTTGTAACCAGCGCGCTTCAACTACACGACGACTACGTTCATCTAAATGATTAAGCGCTGATGCGAGGCCAGTGGTTTCAGCCATTTCAAACTGTTTGGCTTCTAGGGCTTCTGGCGGTGTTAGGCTCTCATCTTGCAGGTAAGCAATCGGGCTGTAGTGTTCTTCGCTGTCATCATCAATATTGGTCTCTAGTGAAATTTCATGACCATTCAGACGAGATTCCATTTCCAGTACTTCTTCAGGCTTTACATTCAGCTCATGTGCAATATGTGCAATCTCATTAGGCTGCATGGTATTGATACCAGTTTTCATGCTGCGCAAGTTGAAGAATAGCTTGCGCTGTGCTTTAGTGGTGGCGATTTTAACTAAACGCCAATTGCGCACGATATATTCATGGATTTCTGCTTTAATCCAATGCATTGCAAACGAAACTAAGCGCACGCCCCGTTCAGGATCAAAGCGTTTAACGGCTTTCATTAGCCCGATATTGCCTTCTTGAATCAGGTCTGCTTGTGGTAAACCATAGCCCATGTATCCACGTGCGATACTCGCTACTAAGCGTAGATGTGAAACAATCAACTGACGAGCAGCCTCAAGATCATTTTCTTTTTTAAACTTCACAGCGAGAGAAAGCTCTTCCTCCGCCGATAATATAGGGTAGGCTTTAATCGCTCTAGAGTACTGTTCTAGACTGTCAGTTGCTAATAATGCAGGTACTGTTAAAGCATTGGTCATTAGTTGGTAACCCTCCTTTATTTGGTTATTTTAGCACTCCTCGTTTGAGAGTGCTAGTGTAGGAAAGTTCAAACTCAGTTGTGTTCTTTGACAATAAAGTCGAAGACATTACATTAGAGTTGGAGACATTGCATTAAAGTCGTGAACAATTTGTGTTTGCTAAATAAATTTGGTTTATCGCTAGGAAAGTTTTGATACTACAGTTTTTCTGGAAAACAAAGCAGCTAGAAAGGCATCGCGGGATGCTTCAGTTTTACATATCAATACAAAATTTTCAATTTTAGGGTGTGTGAATAATTTTATTTGAAAATGGGTCTTAGGAAGCTAAAGCGGTTTATTTCGTAAAAGTTTAAGTATCTCAAGGTAAATGTTATCACGTCGATGATTAAATCTATATTCAGTCTCTTTCAGGTGC
>NZ_JAURYU010000014.1 GCF_030653755.1 Methylotenera sp. | reverse complement strand
GTGATCGCTGCTGTTAGTGTTGTCTTACCATGGTCAACGTGGCCAATCGTACCTACGTTAACGTGCGGCTTGGTCCGCTCAAATTTACCTTTTGCCATTGCTTCAGTCCTTTACAATATTTTATTAACCATAAGTTTTATTAGAATTAATAAAACTTGTTCAAATCATCATGCCCGACATTTCACCATGCGGCTACTTATCATCAAGCACACTATACCAACAACCTCTAACCGCCACAGCAACTTGCCATTTACTAGCACGTAAGCTTTATGGTGCCCATGGCGGGAATCGGACCCGCGACCTCTCCCTTACCAAGGGAGTGCTCTACCACTGAGCCACATGGGCGCTTAAATCCGCTACAGCCAACTGGTGGAGCGGGCGACGAGGTTCGAACTCGCGACATCTTGCTTGGAAGGCAAGTGCTCTACCAACTGAGCTACACCCGCGTACATGTTGCATAACGCCAACAAGCTCAAATTACCGCAACTTACTATATGCTTTAAAACGTTATGTTTTACAAACTGGTGGAGGGGGAAGGATTCGAACCTTCGTACTCTGAGAGAACGGATTTACAGTCCGTCGCCTTTAACCACTCGGCCACCCCTCCTCACCGAACCCGCGATTATGCTGAAAATTTGACTTGCTGTCAAATGTATAAAAGGGAATTTGCTAAGAATTCTGGTGCCGGGTATCGGAATCGAACTGATGACCTTCGCATTACAAGTGCGCTGCTCTACCAACTGAGCTAACCCGGCGTTTTCGTGAGATGCGTATTATACGCAGTTTTCGAAAAATGTTAAGTTATTTTACTATTTTTAATATAGGTTTTTTACTTTTTATTAATTCTTCTTTATTTTCAACAACTTTTGCATCTACATCAGCTTTTGAAAGTTCCACATCTTCTTGCTCTGATTCAGCCTCAAAAAACATACCTTGTCCATTTTCTCGTGCAAATATACCTCTTATCGCACTCATGGGAACATATATATTTTGTGACACTCCACCAAAGCGGGCAGAGAATACCACAGAATCATTGTCTATGTGTAAATCTTTAGTTGCGCCGTAATTAACATTTAAAACAATTTCACCATCTTTAACATACGCCATTGGTACTCGCGTTTGCGCATTCACTGCAATTATCAAATGTGGCGTTAGATTGTTATCTACACACCACTCATGAAGCGCACGTAACATATATGGTTTTGTTGGAATTAATTCAGACATATTTAACGAACCCAATAGGATAGCTTCAGTTACGCACTTGTAGAGTAATGGCGTTTAATTTCAACAACTTTAATTAAACGCCACCCAAATGCTATTTAGACAGCTTACTTACGCATTGCTTTTTCTGAAGGCGTCATTGCATCTGCATACAATGGCCTTGAGAACAAACGCTCTGCATATTTTAAAATTGGTGCAGCTTGATTTGGCAGGTCAATACCGTAATGCCCTAAACGCCAAAGTAACGGCGTTACCGCAACATCCAACATCGAGTAGTCATCTCCTAACAGATAATTCTGTTTAGAGAAAATAGGCACTAATTGACACAAGTTATCACGTATCGTGGCACGCGCTTTATCCGCTTTTTCTTGATCATCAGATTCGATATCAACAATATGACTAAACAAGTCTTTTTCAAAACTATACAAGAACAATCTAGCACGTGCGCGCATCACTGGATCTGGCGGCATCAACTGCGGATGAGGAAAACGCTCATCAATATATTCATTGATAATATTAGCTTCTGACAATACCAAGTCACGTTCCACCAACACTGGCACATGGTTATATGGATTAATAACCGCTAAATCTTCTGGTTTATTTGCCAAGTCGACATCAATCACCTGAAAATCCATGCCTTTTTCAAATAAAACAATTCGGCAGCGGTGGCTATAGGGATCCGTTGTCCCTGAGTACAAAGTCATCATAATTTAATGTATTTCCTTCCAGTAAGCTTTTTTAAGTTTGTATGTTAGTACTAATAACACACCTAAAAATAGCAAGACAAACCAACCGAGTTGGTTTCTTTGATGCTTTGCTGGTTCAGCCATGTAAGCCATAAAGTTTGTTAAATCACCCACCAAAACATCGTATTCTTCGACAGACAGCTTGCCAGGTTTAACAAGTTTCAGTGCATGAGTTTCATGATTCAACTCTTGCTCACCCTGTAACCCATAAAGCACATGCGGCATACCAACCTTATCAAACACCGTATTATTCCAGCCCGTTGCTCTAGTGCTATCACGGTAGAACCCGCGCATATAGGTATAAACCCAGTCTGCACCACGCGCACGCACCTCTACTGACAAATCAGGTGGCGCAGCACCAAACCATTTCATCGCATCCTTCTTATTGATAGCCACTTTCATCGTGTCACCAATTTTTTCACCTGCCAGCAACAAATTATCTTTGATTTGCTTTTCAGTTAAACCAATCTCCAACAATCTGTTATAGCGCATGTAGTTAGCGCTATGGCAGTTTAAGCAATAGTTAACGAAAGTACGCGCACCACGCTGCAATGACTCATGATCAGCAGCATCAATCGGCGCCTTATCCAAACTAACACTTTCACTCGCACTCACTGCCAAAGGCATCGCAAGGAAAGGCATCAACAACAAAGTTAACAATAATTTTTTCATGGTTATTATCCTGTTACCCTTTCTGGCACTGGTTTAGTCTTATCTTTTTTCGTATACCAAGGCATCAAAATAAAGAACAAGAAATAAACCGCTGTAAAGATACGCGCAACTACTGTAGCGCGATCAGCACCACCCATCCATGCACCGAACTGCCCCCAAATATTTGATGGCACAGTACCAAGATAGCCAAGCACCAAGAAACTGATAACAAATGCAAGCAACCATTGTTTATATAGCATCCCGCGGTAACGAATTGATTTCACTGGACTCTTATCCAACCAAGGCAGGAATGCAAACGCCACTACAGACAAGCCCATTGCAGCCACACCTGGAAATTGTGAGTTCAAGATGGGCGGAACAGCTCGCAAAATAGAGTAGTACGGTGTGAAATACCAAACTGGCGCAATGTGTGCTGGCGTTTTTAGTGGATCAGCAGGCACAAAGTTATTTGCCTCAAGGAAATAGCCACCCATTTCTGGTGCAAAGAAAACAATTGCTGAGAAAACAATTAGGAACACTGATACACCAACCAAGTCTTTTACGGTGTAATAAGGATGGAAAGGAATACCATCTAATGGAAACCCTGTTTTCTTATCTTTCAGCTTTTTAATCTCAATACCATCTGGGTTATTTGAGCCAACTTCATGCAAAGCAATTAAGTGAGCAACAACCAAGCCAACCAATACAAAAGGTAAAGCAATTACATGGAAAGCAAAAAAGCGATTCAAGGTTGCATCAGATACCAAATAGTCACCACGCAACCACTCTGAAACATCAGGCCCAATCAATGGAATCGCAGAGAACAAGTTAACAATTACTTGCGCACCCCAGTAAGACATTTGACCCCATGGTAATAGGTAACCAAAGAATGCCTCACCCATCAACACCAAGAAGATTCCAACACCGAACAACCAAATCAATTCACGTGGATTTCTATAAGATCCGTAAATAATACCGCGGAACATGTGTAGATAAACGACAACAAAGAACATAGACGCGCCAGTTGAGTGCATGTAGCGAATCAACCAACCCCATGGCACATCACGCATGATGTATTCCACTGAGCCGAATGCTAAGTCCGCATCTGGTTTGTAATGCATTGTCAGGAAAATACCTGTTAGTATTTGCAGCACCAATACCAACAATGCCAAAGAACCAAAGAAGTACCAGAAGTTAAAATTCTTTGGCGCGTAATACTCGGTTAAATGCGCTTTGACATTACTAGTCAACGGAAAACGTGCATCAACCCAATTTAAACCGTCATTTAAAGCGCTTGATAGCGCTGATTTATTTTTATCAGTCATGATTATGCTTTCTCTTCAGTATCAACACCAATCAGAAGTAGATTCTCACTCAAATATTTATGTGGCGGCACTACCAAATTGATAGGTGCAGGTGAGCCCTTAAATACGCGACCTGCTAGATCGAACTTAGAGCCATGACAAGGACAGAAGAATCCACCCGTCCAACCTTCACCCATATCACCACCACGCTGTAATTTTTCGCTTGGCGAACAACCCAAATGCGTACAAATACCAACCACAACAGCAAGGTTAGGCTTAAGTGAACGACTCTCATTTTTACAATATTCAGGTTGTTGTGATGTAACATCAGACGCAGGATCTGATAATTGATCATCATGCTTAGCTAATTCAGCAGTCATTTCATCAGTACGATTGATAATCCAAACTGGTTGGCCACGCCATTCAGCTGTAAGCATAGTACCTGGTTCAATCTTACTAATATCAACTTCTACTGGCGCACCCGCAGCTTTTGCACGCTCACTTGGCGTCATGCTTTTCACAAAGGGCACTGCTACCGCAGCACAACCCAACGCCCCCACCGCAGAGGTGGCTATTAAAAAGTTACGCTTATCTAAATCTACTTGAGAACACTCGCGCATTTGCGAGTCAGCCTGCTGATTGTCATTTTGGTTGTCTGACATGTTTTCCTCTTGCTCGAAAGGATTGACTGGATACAGACGCCGCACCTACGCGAGGTAACAACGTCAACTTTACTAAAACACTTAACATTAAGCGCGAACAGCTATTTCCTAATTAGAAAAAAGCTTGAACACTTAATCACAGCCAAAGCAATTAAAATGTAGGCGAGGCTTCATGTTTAGGCGCCAGATTATACAATTTTTTGACCACCAATTAAAGCTTTATTTATTAAGTTACTGAAATAAAACGATTAAACAGGATTGTGAATATCTATAAATTCATGTTCTAAGTTAAATTTATCTGCCAAATGGCGTCCTAATGCCTGCACCCCATAGCGCTCTGTTGCATGATGTCCTGCAGAAATATACGCAACACCCGACTCGAGTGACTGATGTGTAGTTTGTTCAGAAATTTCGCCACTGATAAATAGATCTACATCTAGCGCTATCGCTTGATCTATATAACCTTGCGCTGCCCCAGTACACCAAGCTACCTTGTTTATCTTTTTAGCTGGCTCACCAATAGCCATTACTTTGCGCCTCAAACGATGCTCTACCAACAAAACTATTTCCGATAGAGGCAACTCCATTTCAAGTTCAGTGTATGCAAGCAAGCTATCTGACCCCACGTAACTTTGGGGCTTAAATCCCAACAAATTGCCAAGCTGCACATTGTTACCCAACTCTCCATGTGCATCCAACGGTAAATGGAATGCCATTAAGTTAATATCATGCGCCAACAAGAATTTAAGGCGTCTTTGTTTAATACCAACAATCTCAGATGCTTCATTTTTCCAGAAATATCCATGGTGCACTAAAATCAAATCAGCACTAGCTTTATGTGCAGCCTCTAATAGCGCCATGCTGGCAGTTACACCAGTAACAATCTTATTAATTTCAACTCGCCCTTCTACTTGCAAGCCATTAGGACAGTAATCTTTGAAACGCTCTACTTGCATCAGTTGTTGGGTATAATGCGTTAACTCATTGATTTTTACCATAAGCTTGAGACCTTTAAAATGTTAGTCTATTGATTTTCAATATTGTTAACTCAATATCAAAAATCATTAGGTGAGATGTATTTGAGATACTAAAGCAACTTTGATTAAATTTAATTACCATACTAAGAATTAAAAAATGAACAATTCGCTACATAAAAGATTATGGCTAATTTTTGCGCAAGCAGCCACCATATGTATGGCTTTAATATTTGCTTCACGCATTTTCTACCCCAATCTCCTTAACTTCAGAGAACCTGTGGTCGTTGTAAAACAAGCAGAGCCTGCTTCAGCCACCACCCCTTCCAACTCATACAGCCTAGCAGCAAAAAAAGCCATGCCTGCTGTTGTGAATATCTTTACCAGTAAAAAACAGCGCGTCAGTCCACATCAGGATTTTCTAGATGACCCTGCATTTCGCCACTTTTTTGGCGACCAGCTAGATGAGCTAGAAATTCCATCACAAACTGAAAATAGCCTTGGCTCTGGTGTTATCGTTAGTACACAAGGCTTGATTTTAACCAACAACCACGTGATTGCCACTGCGGATGCTATTGAGGTCGCTTTATCTGATGGCAGAAAAATGACCGCTAAAGTAGTAGGTACCGACCCAGACACAGACCTAGCACTTATTAAAGTAGATGCCAATAATTTACCTGCAATTACTTTTGCCAGCTCCGACTCATTAAACGTCGGTGACGTAGTATTAGCGATTGGCAATCCATTTGGCGTAGGGCAAACAGTGACTCAAGGGATTGTTAGCGCACTTGGTCGTAGCCATCTAGGGATTAATATTTATGAAAACTTCATACAAACAGATGCCTCGATTAACCCTGGCAATTCAGGCGGCGCATTAATCGATACAGAGGGAAATCTGGTTGGTATCAACAGTGCAATCTACTCACGCAGTGGCGGCTCTATGGGAATTGGGTTTGCAATCCCAACTACATTAGCTAAACAAGTGATGGAACAAATTGTAGCGCAAGGCAATGTTACTCGCGGATGGATTGGTATTGAGGCACAGGACATCACCCCTGAGCTAGCAGAGTCATTCAGATTAAACAAAGCTCAAGGCGCTTTAATTGCGGGCGTACTGAGAAATAGTCCAGCAGATAAAGCTGGCCTCCGCGCGGGAGATATATTGGTGGCAATTGAGGGTAAAGCGGTTAAAGACAGTGGAACCATGCTTAATTTAATCGCAGCATTAAAACCAAATCAAAAGGCGACGGTGCAAATTATTCGAGCTAGCGCTATTGTTGACATTACAATCGTGATTGGCAAGCGTCCAAAACCTGCAATGGCAATGGAATAAAATCGACTTAAGCTGGCGGTAAAATTTTAGGTTCACTTTCCTTTGTAGTAAACCTTGCCACAACGATACCCAACTCATAAAGCAGCCACATAGGCACTGCAAGCATGAATTGTGAAATCACATCTGGCGGTGTCACTATAGCCCCAATGACAAACGCGCCGACAACAATGTAACCTCTCGCCTCTTGTAGCGCACTTATTGTTACCCATCCAAAACGCACCACTATTACCACGGCAATAGGCACTTCAAATGCCAACCCAAACGCAAAGAACAGCGTAATGACAAAATCCAAGTAATTTCCTATATCAGTCATCACTGCAACCCCCTCAGGTGCAGTGCCCACAATAAACCCAAATATCACTGGGAAAACAAGAAAATAGGCAAAAGCCATACCGGCAAGAAACAAAAAGCTACTGGCCACAATGATAGGTACCATCAACTTCTTTTCATGGGCATATAAACCTGGTGCAACGAATGACCAAACTTGATATAAAGTATGCGGCAATGAAAGTACAAAAGCAGCCATCATCGCAACCTTCATTGGCACAAAGAACGGTGTAGTGACGGCCGTCGCAATCATCTGACCGCCTGACGGAAGCTTGCTTAACAATGGCGCAGCAAGTAATGCGTAAATTTCATTCGCAAATGGGAACAGCAGAATAAAAACAACGATAAAACCTATTACGATACGCAGTAAACGGTTTCTTAACTCGATTAAGTGGGAAATGAAATTTTCTGTAGGTGTCACAGCGGGCGCTAATCTTTAATTGGAGAGTGGGATTCTTGAGGTTTTATAGCAGAGGCTGCCGTGTCATCGACTTCCTGAATTGTATTCTGATTATCTGCGCCAACTGTATCCGCAAGATAATTAGCACCACCCTGAAAACCTGACTGCGCACTGTCCGTTGCTTGCTGAATCTCTTGCTGAAGCTTCTGCAACTCAGCAAAACGCGACTCACGATTCACTTCATCTTTAATTTGTGTCATATAACGTTGCATACGTCCGACCACAGTACCAATCGTGCGTGCTACTTTAGGTAATCTTTCAGGGCCTATCACGATCAGTGCAACAATCGCAATGACAACTAACTCAGAAAATGCAATATCAAACATTCTGCCTAGATCCTATTACGAATGATGCGCCATAGCTAATATTCCATGCAGCTATTTAGCGGCAGTAGTGGCTTTAGTTTTTGCGGGGGCCTTTTTTACAGTTGTCGACTTTGCTTTAGGCGCCGGCTTACTAGCTGCGGGTTTTGCTGGTGCTCTTTTTTTAGGCGTTGGCTTAGGTGCAGCAACCTCAACAGCCTCACCCTCAATTAAAACTGAACTATTTGCAACTTGCGCATGCTCAGTTGTATCAGCAGCAGCATTCTTACCATCATTAACCGCATCTTTGAAGTTTTTTACTGCGCCACCAACATCACTACCAATATTACGAAGTTTTTTTGTACCAAACACGAGCACCACAATGAGTAAAACTACTAACCAATGCCACCAAGCTCCGATTCCCATTGTAAATCTCCTTAATAAATATGTTTAAACTATGTTTTAGGTAGTGTATTGCCGCCACCAAACACATGCATGTGTATATGGAACACTTCCTGACCGCCCTCGCGCCCAGTATTAATCATCGTGCGAAAACCAGTCAATCCTTGTTGTTTGGCTAACTCAGGCGCTAGCAATAACATCTTACCCAATAATGCCTGATGTTGCGAGCCGCAACTTATCAAACTTTCAATATGCTGCTTGGGTACAATTAAGAAGTGTACTTTAGTAATAGGATGTATATCATGAAAAGCAATCACATCCTCATCTTCATAAATTCTCTTTGACGGAATGTCACCTTGAACAATCTTACAAAAAATACAATCAGTACTCATTTTTATTCTTTCAATTTTCAGCTTTATATCAACTAAAGAATCATTAAACTTAAGCTATCTTTTGAATAAGTCGTACTAGTCGCCCTTATTGCGACTAGCTTTCTCATCAATACCTGACAAACCTTCTCGCCTAGCCAGCTCCAACAAAACATCTTGTGGTTTTAAGTCTACTTTCGCCAGCATAATCATCGTATGGAACCACAAGTCGGCTGTTTCATAGATAATCTCATCTTTATTACCACCTTTGGCGGCAATCACAGTTTCCGTGGCTTCCTCGCCTACTTTCTTAAGAATACTGTCCATTCCTTTAGCGTACAACTTTGCAACATAAGACGATGCAGGATCTGCAGATTTGCGCTGCTCCAACAACTCTGAAAGTCGAGTTAACACATCATTCATATCATCACTCATGCTTATAAATTTCTTCTGGGTTTTTAATGACAGGCTGGTCTACCTCCCAGACACCCTCTTTTAAAACTTTAAAAAAGCAATTATGCCGACCAGTATGGCAAGCAATACCACCAACTTGTTCGACCTTAAGCAAAATCACATCCTCATCGCAATCTAAGCGAATTTCGTGTATCTTTTGAACATGGCCAGACTCTTCGCCCTTATGCCACAACCGATTACGCGACCTTGACCAGTAGACGGCTCGATTGGTTTCACTACTTAACTGTAAGGCCTCACGGTTCATCCATGCGAACATTAACACACGGCCAGTGTCGTACTCTTGAGCAATAACAGGAACAAGACCATTGACATCCCAAGCAACTTCATCTAACCAACTCATCAGATACCTTACCTATTGAAACTTCTGTTTAATTTACATGGTTAGAGTCACAACCTAAAAAGGTAACACTCTGAAAGTATTTAACTTTAAAGACTATTACAGCCTAACCTCAATGCCATGTTGTGCCATGTACTCTTTTGCCTGTCTTACCGTATATTCGCCATAGTGAAAAATACTTGCCGCTAACACTGCGTCAGCGCCACCTTCTTTAACCCCATCAACTAGATGCTGCAAATTACCTACACCACCTGAAGCAATAATCGGCACTTCTACTGCATTGCTAATCGCCTTATTAAGTGGATTATTAAATCCAATTTTGGTGCCATCTCTGTCCATGCTAGTGACCAGCAACTCTCCAGCACCAAGGCTCACCATATACTCTGCCCACTTAACCGCGTCTAAACCCGTTGCCTTACGCCCGCCGTGCGTAAACACTTCCCATTCGAATGGTTGGTTATCTACTTTTTTTGCATCGATAGCCACAACAATGCATTGCGAACCAAACTTAGCTGCGGCAGCTTGCACCATTTTTGGATTAAGCACGGCTGTTGTGTTGATACTGACTTTATCAGCACCTGCGTTTAACAAACGGCGCACATCTTCAACTTCGCGCACGCCACCACCCACTGTTAATGGGATAAACACCTGACTGGCGACTTCTTCAATGATATGCAGAATAAGCCCTCGGTTATCCGAGCTTGCCGTGATATCTAGAAAAGTAAGTTCGTCAGCACCCTGCTCGTCGTAGCGCCTAGCAATCTCTACTGGGTCGCCAGCATCCCTAAGCTCCAGAAAATTAACACCCTTTACTACACGCCCATTAGTGACATCCAAGCAAGGAATAATACGTTTGGCTAATCCCATCAACTAAACCTTATGCACTTAACTCATCAGCAAGCTTCTGTGCAGCTGCAAAGTCTAAGGTACCTTCATAAATTGCACGGCCTGTAATCGTACCAATAATGCCTTCATTGGCTACCGCACATAGTTTTTTAACATCGTCTAAGTTTGTTACGCCGCCAGAAGCAATAACAGGAATTGTTAGGGCTTGTGCCAATGCAACTGTCGCTTCGATATTGACGCCCGTTAACATGCCATCACGACCGATATCCGTGTAAACAATCGACTCAACACCGTAATCTTCGAATTTTTTTGCTAAATCAATCACATCATGGCCTGTTAATTTAGACCAGCCATCAATCGCCACTTTCCCATCTTTAGCGTCTAAACCCACCATAATCTGCCCAGGGAAGGCATAACAAGCCTCATGTAGGAAGCCAGGCGTTTTGACTGCTGCAGTACCGATAATGACATAGTCAATACCACTATCTAAATAGCGTTCGATGGTATCTAAATCTCGAATACCACCACCTAATTGAATTGGAATATCGCCACCGACAGCACTTACAATAGATTTAATCGCGCCCTCATTTACAGGCTTACCTGCAAAAGCGCCATTTAAATCAACAAGGTGTAAGCGCTTGCCGCCGAGATCAACCCAATGCCTAGCCATCGCGCCTGGGTCTTCTGAGAATACGGTTGATTCTTCCATCAAACCTTGTTTCAGTCTGACGCAGTGACCATCTTTTAAATCAATTGCTGGGATTATTAACATAGTAAAAATTAATTTTTATATACGAAAAAGTTAAAAAGAAGAAAAGCTATTACTTATATTTAAGGCTAACCTATTTAGTTTGGTGACCAGTCAACAAAGTTACTCAACAATTGCAAGCCAGCATTAGCGCTCTTTTCTGGATGAAACTGTACTGCAAATAAATTATCTTTAGCAACAGCACAAGTAAAACGATTAGGATAATGGGTAAAACCAGCCACGATATTGTCATCTTCAGGTTGCACATAATAGCTATGTACATAATAAAATCTGGCACCATCTTCTATACTATGCCATAACGGATGTACATTAGCATCTAGATTGCGATGTTGATACACCTGATTCCAACCCATATGAGGCACCTTCAGCTTCTCACCTTGGCTATCAACCATATCTTCAGTTGCAAATCTTTTCACGCTACCTTTAAATAAACCTAAGCCAGCTGCGTCGCCTTCCTCAGAGTGTTCAAATAGCATCTGAAGGCCGATACAAATTCCCAAAAATGGTTTATTTTGTGCTGCATCCAATACCGCTGTCCGTAAACCTCTGGCATCCAACTCTCTGATGCAATCTGGCATCGCACCCTGACCAGGAAATACAACCCGAGACGCTTTTGCAACATCATCAGGATGACTAGTCACGACCACGTTTTTTGTAGGTGCGACATGCTCTAATGCTTTTGACACTGAGCGTAAATTACCCATGCCATAATCAACTACTGCAATATCAATTGTACTCATATTTTAAATCCTGCCTAAGGTCATGTCTCAAGGATGCGCTTTGGCAGACTTACAAACTACCCTTTGTGGATGGCATAATCCCAGCCATACGTGCGTCCAACTCTACTGCCATACGCAATGCGCGCCCAAAGGCTTTAAATATGGTTTCAGCTTGATGGTGTGCATTATGACCTTTTAAATTATCAATATGCAAAGTGACGTTGGCATGATTTACAAAACCCTGAAAGAACTCATGTACCAAATCAACATCAAAACTACCAATAGCGGCACGTGTAAATGTACAGCCGAATTCTAATCCTGGGCGCCCAGAAATATCTAACACTACTCTTGATAGCGCTTCATCTAATGGCACATAAGCGTGCCCATAACGACGAATGCCTTTTTTATCGCCTACTGCCTGCGCAAATGCCTGACCAAGCGTAATGCCAATATCCTCAACGGTGTGGTGTGCATCAATATGCAAATCACCCTTAGCGTTCACTTCAATATCCATCATGCCATGACGCGCGATTTGGTCTAGCATGTGATCTAAGAAGCCTAAGCCAGTATTAAATTGAGAAACGCCAGTGCCATCTAAGTTGATGCTCACCGTAATTTGAGTTTCTAAAGTATTCCTAGTAATTTTAGCGTTACGCATAAGTGTAATGTTTTATGTTATCAGCCTGCATTTTAACCCATTAAAAGGTTGTAACACATAGCTACATGATGAATTTAAAATCTAAAATAAAAAAACCCCAGTTTTAAGACTGGGGTTTTCATTTTACTACTTAGATATCAATAGATATTAGCTAAATAATTTTTTGATCCAGCCGAACAAACCACCTGTAGATCCGCCATGAGCGATTGCAGTGATTTCTGCAGCAGAAGCAGCTGGGTCAGCAGCACCGTAGATTGCAGCACCAGCAACAATGATTGTTGCGCCAGCGTCACGTACTTGTGCAGCTGTAGCCGCTTTAACGCCACCAGCAACTGAAATTTCAAGACCTAAGTTCAAACCAGCAACTAATGCTAAGTCAGCAAATGGTGTTTGACCAGCAGCTTGTTGATCTAAACCAGTGTGAACGCCAATGATGTGCGCGCCTAATTTAGCAACTTCTTGTGTGCGTGCTTTTTTATCAGCAACATTGATCAAGTCATCTTGTGCTTTTTTACCGTATTTGTTAGCTACATCAATCACGCCTTTGATTGTACCGATGTCTGAAGTACCCAATACTGTACAAATGTCAGCACCAGCTTTGTAGAATGGTTCAGCTTCGTAGAAACCAGCATCCATTGTTTTCAAGTCAACTAAGATTTTGTTGTTTGGGAACTTAGCACGTAATGTTTGAAGTAATTTGATACCGTTATGCTTAATGCATGGTGTACCAATTTCTAAAATATCTACGTGTGGCGCAACTTTAGCTGCTAAAGCAACTGTTGCGTCGAAATCTAATGAGTCTAATGCCATTTGGGTTTGTGCCACGATACATCCTCCAACTAATAATAAATCAAAATTAATGACTTACCTAGGTTAAAAATACAGATTGAAAATAATTATTATATTGTGCACAAAACGCACATTTCGCTATCATAACCGCACTTCGTGTCAAAATTCAAACTTTTCGTGCTTAATTTACATGTTTTATCTATATTGCACGTTTAAATTCTTAAATTCATTCACTTAGGCAGCCCGCACATGCAATATTTTAAGCTAACTTTCACCACAATTAAGCTAAAAGTGCTCTTAATGCCTTAAGCAATAACTCAGACTGATTATCAGTACCTATCGTAATACGTAAGTAGGGAGCTATTCGATTTGGCGACTTAAAATGACGCACAATAACACTGTGCTCACGCAATCCTGAACTTAACTCAGCTCCATCTCGTATTTTATGTTTAGCAAATATAAAATTCGCACCAGAGGGTAATACATCAAAACCTAATGCCTCTAAGTCTTTAACTAGCGCCTCACGCGTAGCAACAACCTTAGCACACGTTTCATCAAAGTACTCAACATCTAGCATCGCCGCCGTAGCGCCTGCTGAAGCAAAACGATCGATAGGGTACGAGTTAAAGCTATCCTTAACTCGTACCAAGGCTTCTATCAATTCCACCGACCCAAGCGCATAGCCAACACGCAGACCAGCCAACGAGCGTGCTTTAGACAATGTATGCGTCACTAGCAAGTTAGGATATTGATTAATTAAACTTACTGCAGACTCCGTTCCAAAATCCACATAAGCCTCATCTATCACCACTACGGATTCGGCATTGTTTTGCAATAGCCATTCGATTTTCGCAAGCGGCAACGGCATGCCAGTTGGCGCGTTCGGATTAGGAAATATAATACCGCCATTTGGTTTCTTATAATCTTCCACACAAATGCTAAAGTCTTCAGCTAATGGAATCGTTTGATAGGCAATGTCATATAGTCCGCAATACACAGGATAAAAGCTATAAGTAATATCAGGAAATAACAAAGGCTTATCATGCTTTAACAATGCTTGAAACACATGCGCTAATACCTCATCAGATCCATTACCCACAAACACCTGACTACTATCTAAATGATGTACCTGAGCAATTGCAGTTCTTAAAGCATCAGAATTTGGGTCTGGATATAGGCGTAACGTCTCTGCAGCCTCAAGCTTCAAGGCTTCAATCACTTTCGGACTTGGTCCATAAGGATTTTCATTGGTATTCAACTTCACCAAATTATTAATTTTTGGTTGCTCGCCTGGCACATAAGGGGTGAGCTTATGAACGACATCACTCCAATATTTACTCATACCAAAACCTCGGACACATTCTTTGTGATCACGTCTTCCAACGTGAAATTAATTAATAGGTGTTATTACCAAACTGATATACGCTTGATTGATCGCTTTAAGCATGTATCACTAAGACAAATACTTAAAGCGATTAAAAGACTATTTAAGACGATATTCAGCAGAGCGTGCATGCGCTTGCAGACCTTCACCATAAGCCAAAGTGGCAGCTACTTTACCCAGCACTTGCGCACCTTCTGAAGATACCATAATCAAGCTTGAGCGCTTTTGGAAGTCATATACACCTAATGGTGATGAAAACCTTGCAGTACGTGAAGTAGGCAAGACATGATTTGGCCCCGCACAGTAATCACCTAAGGCCTCACAGGTATCACGACCCATAAAAATAGCGCCCGCATGTTTAATTTTTTTGCTAAAGGCTAATGGCTCTTCAATAGACAATTCCAAATGCTCAGGCGCAATATAGTTACTAATTTCTGCTGCTTCATCTAAATCACTTACGTGAATTAAAGCACCTCGATCTGTCAATGAAGTCGTAATAATTTCTTTACGTGGCATTTCTTGTACCAATTTCTCGATACTAGCAGCGACCTGATCCAAGAAGCCAGCATCAGGACTTAGCAAAATAGATTGTGCTAACTCATCATGCTCAGCTTGTGAGAATAAATCCATCGCAATCCAGTCTGGATTTGTTTTACCGTCACAAATAACTAAAATCTCAGAAGGTCCAGCCACCATGTCAATACCCACTACGCCAAATACACGACGTTTAGCGGCAGCAACATAAGCATTACCTGGTCCTACAATTTTATCAACTTGCGGTACGGTTTCAGTACCATATGCCAAAGCACCAACGGCTTGCGCGCCACCGAGACAGAACACACGATCAACCCCACACACAGCTGCGGCAGCCAACACTAGTTGATTTTTCTCACCATTAGGGGTTGGTACAACCATAATAAGTTCTTGCACGCCGGCCACTTTTGCGGGTATCGCATTCATCAACACTGAAGATGGATAAGCGGCTTTACCTCCTGGCACATATAAACCAACACGATCAAGCGAAGTTACTTGTTGACCAAGTAAAGTGCCATCAGCTTCTGTGTAACTCCATGAACTCATCAACTGTTTTTCATGATAGCTTCTCACTCGGTCTGCGGCTGTTTGTAATGCTACACGCTGATCAGCTGGCAAGCCATTTAATGCCGCAACCAACTCTGCTTGGCTGATTTCAAGTTCGCTGATTTTGCTAGCGTTCGTTTTATCAAAACGATTGGTATATTCAAGCACAGCCGCATCACCGCGATTTTTAACATCTTTTAAGATATTAGCCACCACAACATCAATGCTATCGTCTTGCGCAGTTTCAAATGCAAGCAATTGTTTTAAGTTCGCTTGGAAATCACTATCTGAAGTAGAAAAACGTCTAATATTCATATGATTAAACCTATTTACCTAAATTTATTTATTGTTTGCAATGGCGGTTTGAAACGCATCCATGATGGGTTGTAGCTTAGCCCTATTGAGCTTAAGTGACGCCTGGTTGACAACCAGCCTTGAACTGATGTCACCAACCTCTTCTACAGCCTTAAGCTTGTTAGCGCGCAAAGTACCGCCCGTGCTCACCAAATCAACAATCACATCAGCTAATCCAACTAATGGACCAAGCTCCATGGAGCCGTACAGCTTGATTAAATCAACGTGCATGCCTTTTGCCGCAAAATGCTCACGTGCAGTTTTAACGTACTTAGTCACCACTTTAAGACGTGCACCACTTCGAATAGACCCAAAGTAATCAAAATCCTCACGCACAGCCACCATCATTTTGCATTTTGCAATTTGTAAATCTATCGGCTGATACAAACCATCACCACCATGCTCATCCAACACATCTTTACCAGCGATACCTAAGTCAGCCGCGCCATACTGCACATAGGTAGGCACATCGGTCGCCCGTACGATAATCAAACGCACATCAGGTCGGTTCGTTTCTATAATCAACTTACGCGATGATTCTGGATCTTCAGCCGCATGAATCCCTGCTGCCGCAAGCAATGGTGCGGTTTCTTCAAAGATTCTGCCTTTTGAAAGTGCTATCGTAATCATTTTTAGTTTCTCTATGCTATTCGCTTTACATTGGCGCCTAAGGCATTTAACTTAGCTTCTAAGTTTTCATAACCGCGGTCTAAATGATAGATACGCTCAATCACCGTATCTCCACGTGCTACTAATCCAGCCAACACCAAACTTGCTGAAGCGCGCAAATCAGTGGCCATCACGGTAGCACCATCTAAAAACGGTACGCCTTTGACCAACGCTGTATTGCCATCAATATCAATATCTGCGCCCAAACGCTGCATTTCCTGCACATGCATAAAGCGATTTTCGAAGATTGTTTCTGTGACTTTAGAAACGCCAGTCGCAATGGTATTAAGCGCCATAAACTGCGCCTGCATATCGGTTGGGAATGCTGGATGAGGTGCAGTACGAATATTCACCGCTTTTAATTGACCATCACTTTTAACAGTGATGCTATCAGCATCGGATGTCACTGTTGCACCAGCTTCGCGCAATTTCTCAATCACCGCATCTAGTAGATGTGTTTGCACATTCCGCAAGGTCACTTCACCGCCAGTCATGGCAACCGCAACCATATAAGTACCAGCCTCAATGCGATCGCACACGACATTATGTGTAGCACCTGTTAACCGCTCTACACCTTCAATGGTGATCACATCTGACCCTGCACCAGTGATTTTTGCACCCATTTTAATCAGGCACTCAGCCATATCAACCACTTCAGGCTCTTTTGCTGCATTTTCTAATACAGTAGTTCCGTTCGCCAATGCAGCTGCCATCATTAGATTCTCGGTACCAGTGACCGTTACTAAATCCATGTAATAACGCGCACCTTGCAAGCGCTGATTAGGCAAATGCTTAGTCGTTGCTTCAATATAGCCATGCTCAATATGAATTTCGGCACCCATTGCTTGCAAGCCTTTGATATGCAAATCTACCGGACGTGAACCAATGGCACAGCCACCAGGCAATGAAACTCGAGCATGCCCAAATCGGGCTAATAGCGGCCCCAACACCAAAATAGAAGCACGCATGGTTTTAACCATCTCATACGGCGCCTCTTTAGTGTGGATGACACTCGCATCTAAAGATACTTTATCTGCATTACGCTCAGCCTTTACACCCATTTGCTCTAAAAGCTTGATGGTCGAACCCACATCTTTTAATGCAGGGACACTCGATAGGTGCAAGGGCGTTTCAGCAAGCAATGATGCGCATAGTATCGGCAATGCCGCATTTTTAGCACCAGACACGGCCACTTCACCATGAAGGCGATTACCGCCTGTAATCAGCAGCTTGTCCAATTATTTGGTCGCATTCAATAAAGTTTGGAGCTCACCACTTTCGTACATGGCACGCATAATGTCTGAACCACCCACAAACTCACCGTTAACATATAACTGCGGAATGGTTGGCCAGTTTGCATAAGTTTTAATACCCTCGCGGATATTTTGGTCTGCTAACACATCAATAGCCACGTACTCTACGTTGCAAGCATTGAGAATTTGCGTTGCCAAATTTGAAAAACCACATTGTGGGAATTTAGGGCTACCTTTCATGTAAAGCACTACTGGGTTACCTGTTACCTGACTTTTGATTAATTCCTGCGTATCCATTATTTATCCTAATTACAAAACTTTATTACAAAATTACAAAACTTTTCACTGGTATCTATTTAGACACACTTTAAATTCAATTGTTAGCTTTTAACTTCAGCCATGCTTCTGGGGTCAGGGTTTTCATGGATAAAGCATGTATTTCAGCCTTCATCCGCTCACCTAACGCTGCATATACGAGTTGATGCTGCTTCACCATGGGCTTACCAACAAACTCTGGACTCACAATCACAGCCTCAAAATGGGTACCGTCATCACCTAAGACCTGTATATAATCACACGCCAAATTTTGTGTGATATAGGCTTCTAATTGCTGGGCACTTAACACGCGACACTCACCTTTATATTATTCAACCTAACATTATGACCTAAGTTTGTAGCCAGATTTTAACATTTTTAATGTTACCAGTGCTAACACAAGGAACGATGCTCCTACAATCAACAAACTAAGCACAGGTGATACATCCCCCTTACCAAAGAAGCCGTATCTAAACCCATCGATCATGTAGAAGAATGGGTTTAAATGAGATACTTTTTGCCAAAATGGCGGTAGTGAATGAATTGAATAAAAAACACCAGACAAAAATGACAAAGGCATAATAATAAAATTCTGAAAAGCTGCCATTTGATCAAATCGATCAGCCCATATTCCAGCAATAATGCCAAACGTTCCGAGTAAGGCACTGCCAAGCAAGCCAAACGCAATAATCATCCATGGATTTGCTACTGTTAAATCAACAAACCACATTGCCACAAGGTAGATACATAAACCCACAACCAAACCACGAATAATCGCAGCAATCAGAAATGCCATAAAAAACTGCAAATGCGTCAAGGGTGTTAATAAAACAAATACGATATTACCCATAACCTTAGATTGAATCAGGCTGGACGAACTGTTAGCAAACGCATTCTGCAACACAGACATCATAATCAAACCAGGAATTAGAAATTCAGTATAGGCAACACCGTCATAAACCTGCACGTGCTTATCTAGCACGTGAGAAAAAATCAATAAATATAGCAACGCTGTAATCACAGGAGCGGCTACCGTTTGAAAAGAGACTCGCCAGAAACGCAGCAACTCTTTTTTAAGTAAAGTCCATGGACCCACCCAACTTGACCTACTCTTCAATGGATCAATCACTTTTGAATCACTCATGATGATTGGCTCGTTAAATGTTGGTCAACAACCACATTGCCCACTAATGATAAAAAGACATCTTCCAAATCGGCCTCATTCAATTGCATATCAATCACCTTAATGCCACTAGCGCGTAACGATGTAAGCACAAACTCAATTTGTATCATATCGGTTAAAGCAAAGGTATAAATGCCATTTTCCACATGGCGCACTAAGCGCGCCACATCTTGAGGCAAACTCACGTTACCTAATGTTAGTCGCAAATGTTTACCTGAGAATTTGTTGAGCAAATTGGCTGTACTATCTAATGCGACAATTTTACCCTGCTTCATCATGCCGACACGACTACACAGCGCTTCGGCTTCTTCTAAATAATGTGTCGTTAAGATGATCGTGTGGCCATCTCGATTTAGCTTTTTGATAAACTCCCAAAGCATTTGGCGCAATTCAACATCCACACCAGCTGTTGGTTCATCCAGCACAATCACGGGCGGCTTATGAGCAAGCGCCTGTGCGATTAAAGCGCGACGCTTCATACCTCCAGATAACTTACGCATATTGGTGTGCGCTTTATCCGCCAAACCAAGCCCCTCCAACACCTCATCTACCCATGGGTCGTTTTCGCGGCCAAGGCCAAAATAGCCTGCTTGAAAACGCAACATTTCTCGGACATTGAAGAAAGGATCAAACACTAACTCCTGAGGCACCACACCCAACAACTGGCGTGCTTGTTGATATTGCTTCTGCACATCAAAACCCATCACAGAGATACTGCCAGCAGTTGGCGCAATAAGCCCTGCAAGAATATTGATTAATGTGGATTTCCCTGCACCGTTAGGTCCAAGCAGCGCAAAGAACTCACCTTGCTCAATGGTAAGGTCCACGCCATTTAAGGCATGTAGCGTACCAAAGTTTTTATGTACTCCATGGATATGAATTGCAGGATGATTCAAGAAGTGACTTTCGATTAACAATTAAAACGCATAAGTACTCAACGACAAAAGCCTTAACTTTCAAAAGCAGTGTAAATATGCAATGCTGTTTAGAATAGCTATATTTAAAATATGGGTAGTGATTTGAAAATGCAGCTTACAAAAAGCTACTACTTTTCAATCAATTAAAGCCGCACTGAACCCTGAATCCCAAAACACCGAATCCCAAAACAATCTTAAATCAAAAAATAGGCTCTCACTAGGCACTCAGAGGAATGAAATCGGCAACCCCATAAAGGATGGCCAAACTACCAAGACCTTCAGGTAAGCTTTTAAATGTAATTTTATGATTAGAAGCAGCCGCTCTACGCTGCCACTCCATCATCAAACTAATGGCAGCCGTATCTGTATTAGTCACAGCCGAAAAATCAATCTGAAGCGCGTCATTCATTGGCAATGCAACGCTCTCGACGAGCACTGCATTTGCGTTGTCCACTAATATCTCACCAGTGACTAACCATTTATTTTCTTGTGAATCGAAACTAATCATACGCCAGATGCTTTGTTCTTATCCGCAAGTTTTTTATTTAAGCTATCAATACCATTCTGACGAATTTCGCTACTAAACTGGCTACGATAATTAGTCACCAAGCTCACGCTTTCAATCACAATATCATATACTTTCCAACCATTTTCAGCTTTCACTAAGCTGTAATCAACAGTTATCGGTTGGCCACCAGATTGTAAAATCTGGGTTTTAACACTCACGTTTTTCGCACCAGCCTCTGCACGCATAGGCTTATATTCAATCACTTGATCTTTATATTTACCAAGTGCAGTAGCATACGTGCGCAACAACAAAGTACGGAACTCTTTTTGGAAAGCTGCTTGCTGTTCTGGCGTAGCTGATCTCCAGTTTTTACCAAGCACCATGCGACAAACACGGTCAAAATCGAAGTTTGGCAAAATCTTCTCTTCGGCCAGCGCGAAAATCTTTTTTTGGTCGCCAGCTTGAATGTCTTTGTCGCTCTTGATTGCACTAAGCACTTCATCAGCAGTACGTTTCACCAACTCATCAGCAGAAAGCTCTGCTTGTGCCAAGCTAACATTCACAAACATCGCGGTAATGAAAGCAGTGTTCATTAATAATTTCAAAAACATTTTCATTGGAACCCTTTATATTTTCGTCAAAATGACCAAATAGTTAATTCAACATCAGTACTGTGGCTAACCCAGATTAAAACGGTGCATCACCCAATTCCGTTGACTTGTCTTTTGTAGACTCAGCACTTGGTGCGCTTTTATCAGCTTCGGCCTCAGAAGCTTTACTATACAAAAATTGACTAATCATTTTTTCTAATACAATAGCGTCTTGCGTCTGTGTGATTTTATCACCACTTTTTAGCACATCCTCGTCGCCGCCAGCCTCTAAACCAACATACTGCTCACCCAACAAACCTGCTGTATAAATATTGGCAAACGTATCTTTAGGAAACTCATAACGCTTATCAATTTTAATCGTTACAATTGCCTCATAAGTTTTAGCATCAAAACCAATCTCAGCTACGCGACCTACGACTACGCCAGCACTCTTTACTGGTGCATTTGGTTTCAGGCCGCCGATGTTTTCAAAGGCAGCACTCACATGGTAAGTATCTCCAATTTTATTGGATGTTAAATTACCCACTTTCATGGCAAGACCAAGCAAAGCCGCTGCGCCTAAAGCCACAAAGATGCCTACCCATAAATCTATTTTTGTTCTTTCCACTTCACTACCCTCTCAACTATGCTTTTATGGCCTAAACAACCAACATAAAAGACGTTAATACAAAATCTAATCCCAACACCGTCAGTGACGAAATCACTACGGTTCTAGTGGTAGCATGGCTAACACCCTCTGCAGTAGGCGGGGCATCAAAGCCTTCAAATAAAGCAATCATCGTACACGCGACACCGAACACGACACTTTTAATCACGCCATTAATAATATCTGCACGAACGTCTACATTAGCCTGCATCTGCGACCAGAACGCACCTTCATCCACACCAATCAAAGGCACAGCAACTAAATACCCACCCAGCACACCCACCATTGAAAACAGTGCAGCAAGGATAGGCATAGAAATCACGCCAGCCCAAAATCTTGGTGCTACTACGCGCGCAATTGGATTAACTGCCATCATTTCCATTGCAGATAACTGCTCAGTCGTTTTCATCAGGCCAATTTCAGCGGTAATTGCAGTGCCCGCACGGCCAGCGAATAGCAAGGCGGTAACGACTGGTCCCAACTCCCGCACTAAAGCTAGCGCGACCAACACACCTATCGCTTCAGATGAGCCATATTTCTGTAACGTGTTATAGCCTTGCAATGCTAACACCATACCCACAAAGAACGCCGACACTATAATAATTAACAACGACATCACGCCAGTAAAGTAAATTTCACGCAAGGTGAGGTGAAACCGCTTAAAACTTTCACCCGAATAAATAATGGCCAATATAAACAGCCGCGCACCCGCACCCAGACGCCAGATGCGTGCAATCATACGATGACCGATACCACTTAGAAGCCGAGAAATTTTATTAATTATTATATTAATCATTAAACTAAATCCATTGAACTGCCATTGTGAGCAGAATGCTCAACCCAACAACTGAGCGCGATAATCAGGCGCTGCATAATGGAAAGGCACTGGACCATCTTTTTCACCATGAACAAACTGGTGAACAAATGGAAGGGTAGACTGCATTAAATCTTCAGGAGTGCCCTCTGCCGTCACTTCACCATTTGCAACAAAGTACACGTAATCAGCAATTAAGAAAGTCTCTTTTACATCGTGCGAAACAATAATAGAAGTGGCACCAAGCGCATCATTCAAGCTACGAATCAACCCGCATATCACCCCCATAGAGATAGGGTCTAAACCTGCAAATGGCTCGTCATACATAATAATATTTGGATCTAATGCAACAGCTCTTGCCAACGCTACTCGTCGCGCCATACCGCCAGACAACTCGGTTGGCATAAACTTATGCGCACCGCGCAAACCTACCGCATTGAGCTTAAGCAACACTAAGTCTCTAATCATAGACTCTGGTAAGTCTGTTAGTTCACGCATTGGAAAGGCAACGTTATCAAACACGCTTAGATCGGTAAATAATGCGCCGTGCTGAAACAGCATCCCCATCGTACGGCGCAGTTGATAGATACCATCACGCGTTTGCTCGTGCACCACATGCCCATCTACCCGCACCTCACCTTTAGTCGGCTTAATTTGCCCACCAATCAAGCGCAACAATGTGGTCTTGCCGCTACCGCTACCCCCCATAATGGCCACGACCTTTCCTTTTGGAAAAACCATATTAATGCCTTTATGCAATAAGCGACCGTTGTACCCAAAGGAAAGATTATCGATTTCTACAATATTTGATGTCATTTAAAGCACAATTTTTCAGTTAGTTTTCTTGCTTTTACTCAAGTTGTCATTTTAGAACAATTAGGATTCTGCGCAAGCTTAAATGTCACATAAGTAGCAGAGTCAATGCAAAAGCATGAACCAGCCCTAACAAAAAAGCCCGCCATAAGCGGGCTTTTAAAACCAACATAACTTAGAAGGTCATACAAACAGTATATGGCGATCCATCATCTATTGTTGCTGTAGTAATAGCATTTGTGTTTGCACCAGCGGTGCCAGTGCCTAGCGCCCTTAATGAGCCAGTTGCAGTATTACCATCGTCCATATTAATATCTATCTGTTTAACCAAGCGACCTGCAATATTGTCCGAACACACTACATACAACCCTGTCATGCCTGTAATTGTATTGAAGCCAGTAACACTTTGCACACCAATACGCCCATTATCAGCGTTTCTTGGATAGTAGTTTGGATCATTTACCAACGTAGGTCCTGTAGAAAACCCCGCCAAACGCACATGCTGCCAAAATAACGCTGACTCAGAGGTACCATCTTCCAAATTCCATGCACCCTCAATACGTGCATTACCCACTGTGCCGCCTGTTGCCAAAGTGCCAGCGACATGAGCCACTACTCCCGCATCATCGCCTGGCAACGCTTTAAATTTATCTTGATAGCCATAAATAAAAATCTGCGCGTTTTTAAAATCACTCGCAATACTTTTCGCTTTAGCGCTATTAATCAGCTCCTGCCCTTTAAGTACGCCTCCAAGCAATAAGCCAATAATTACCAGCACAATTGCCAACTCAATGAGCGTAAAGCCTGCTTGTGTTCTTTTCATTTAGTTCCCCGAACTGTGCGCAATTTAATTACGCTATTTTAAACATGTAAATTAAAACACTCAAAGTGTTAATTTTAAATAGCAAAAAACATACCACATATGCTTGATTACACTCACGACCAATTTGCTTGTATTCTACAAGATGCAACATCAAATATGCAGGAATTATTGTCAAAGATTGGACACTTATGTTCAAATCCTAACAGCAGGTTAATTTAACCAATTTGTGAACCATCCAAACTATGCGAACACTTCATCAGTTTTATCAGCTAGCACTCAATAATCATGACCGCCTAATGGCACTCATGATGCTGTCTTTGCACGGCCTTTTAATCTGGGGCGCCAATGGTCACTTGCAAACAGCATTGCTACTTTGCCATTACGGCTTCTTCTTGTTATGGCAGCCAGTCATGCGCCAAAGCGACAAGCTATCATGGAAAATGATGGGGATAGTTCTCGCTGGCGCGTATCTCACTACGTTCCTCACTAACTGGTGGGTCACGGCATTTTGGATTGCAGGATTATTTTCTCTGATAGGCGGACGAGTACTATCTAGTGATGCTTCACATTCAAAAATCCCGAATATTCTGGCTGCTTCGTATCTGCTTGCCATATTATTGCTTTGGGTTGTACCCAAAATTCTTGACGCAAACAACGACTTACTCGCTGCTGAATTAATCCTTATTTATGTATTACCAGTACTTCCACTCGCTATTTTATTTTTATCCGCAAAAAAGAAAAGCTCCGCTTATACGCCCAATATTGACTTTTTTTACACCTTATTAATCTTTTTACTGACAATAATTGTCATATTAAGTAGCTTTGCGATTGGCATTATCTGGCAAATCCATTATGTAAAACTGTTGGCTTTTACCGTTTTTGGCTTAGCAACCACTTTAGTTGCTATCAGTTGGCTATGGAATCCTAGCGCAACTTTTTCGGGCTTAGAGCTGCTAATGTCACGCTACCTCTTAAGCATAGGATTGCCATTTGAACAGTGGATTAGAAAAATTGCAGCATTTGCTGAAAATGAAACTTCTGCAGAGGGTTTTTTACAAGCATCAATGCATGAGTTAGCAGCATTAAACTGGGTTAGCGGCGTGTCGTGGCAGTCTAACAACACTCACCAAGAGATTGGCGAAACCACACGCTTCATTTCTACGTTTAGCTTTCAACAACTTCATTTAACGCTGTATTCACGCTGGCAATTTACACCTGCTATGTACCTGCACGTACAACTACTCACTCAAATTTTAGGCGAGTTTTACGAGGCAAAACGTCGCGAGGAGACGATCAGCCAAAATGCCTACATGCAAAGCTTATATGAAACAGGCTCTAGATTAACGCATGATATTAAAAACATTTTACAGTCGTTAGGCACGCTTTCTGCCGCCGCAGAGCAGAGCAATCACGCAGAAGATGACGCTAGGCTAGTTAATCTAATAAAAAAACAACTGCCAAAATTAAGTCAGCGCCTTTCAAGCACACTCAACAAACTTGAAGAACCTAGTATAGAGAAAAATAACCAAGCTAAAATTAGCCACTGGTGGAAGAACTTTAAACAACTTAACGCACACTACCAAGTGCAATTTGAGGCGCCTACTCATTTACCGAAGACCGACATCGACCCTGATGTACTGGATAGTGTAGTAGACAACTTAATACAAAATGCACTAGAGAAAGCTAGGCTTGAAGCTGGTATTAGCATCAACGTCTCATTAATGCCATCTAATCACTTTTGTATAGAGGTCACCGACACAGGATCAGCTTTAGCTAATGAAGTTGTAGAAAAGTTATTTAAATCACATATCAGCTCAAAAAGCGGCTTAGGTGTTGGTTTGTTTCATGCTGCTCAGCAAGCTAAAAATGCAGGCTATTTATTGAGCCTGACAGACAATACTGATGGCGAGGTTAGGTTTAGACTTGAAAAAATAAGTGAATAACCCATCTGCTTTACTTACTACACTTAACTTAATTTACGATTTACGCATGTCTGAGTTAAAAAATAAGGCATTGTGATTAATCACAATGCCTTACAGGAATTAACCAGCAACTATGTCTTAAATCAACATAAGAATCTTGGCTATAACGTGCCGTATGAATGTAAACCGCTCAAGAACATATTCACGCCCAAGAATGCAAAGGTGGTAATAATCAAACCAATCAATGACCACCAAGCTAGCAATGGCCCACGCAAGCCTTTAACCATACGTAAATGTAGCCATGCTGCATAATTTAGCCAAACAATCAACGCCCAAGTCTCTTTAGGGTCCCAGCTCCAATAGCCACCCCATGCCTCAGCTGCCCACATTGCGCCTAAAATTGTTGCAATGGTGAAAAATGCAAATCCGACTGCAATTGATTTGTACATTAAATCATCTAACACTTCTAAACTAGGCAAACGTGAAGTAAGTACGCCCTTACTAGAAAGCAAATACGCCAACGCTACCATTGCCGCGAGAGAAAACGCACCATAGCCGACGAAGTTAGCTGGAACATGAATCTTCATCCAGTAGCTTTGTAACGCAGGGACCAGTGGCTGAATACTGTGCGCCTCACGATCAAAGGTATACCATAAAATGAAACCAACCGCGGCATTGATGACCAGCAACACAAAACCACCCAACTGCTTGGTGTTTAACTTTTGCTCATAGTGTAAATATAACAAAGCGGTAATGAGGCAAAACAACACAAAAACTTCATACAAATTACTGACTGGAATATGGCCAACATCTACGCCAATAAGATAAGACTCATACCAGCGCACCATCAAACCAACAAAGCCAAATAGCACTGCCACCCATGTTAATGCGGAAGCTACGTTAGCTGTAAAAGCACTACGCCTATATAACGCAAACCAATACGTTACCATCGCAAGCACAAATAAAACATTCATCCACATGATTGCAGACTGACTTGAAATTAAAAACTTAAGAAAAAACACTTCCGTTGCACGCGTTTGATCACCCTGATACAAAGCGATAGAGGCAATACTGAGCACACCAACAATTATCACCAACTTACCCAGCGACTTCCACTGCCAGCCTAAATAGCTAAATAGTGCTGCCGCCCCAAATAAGAAAGCAACTTCGTATGCATCCATATAATGCGCATACTTAACAAAAGCAAATATTGAACCCGCAACGACAACAAAGGCATAAAGCCAATCTTGCCAATTCAACCGTTGTAACAATGTCTTTTGTTGATAATCCAATGTATTGCTCATCTTTACTCCTTAACTAACAATGCCAGCAAGTTGTTCGCGGTACAAACTAAACTCTTTTTCAAAATCCAAATTCTTACGATTTGAAGCCATTGCAAAATGCACCTCATTCGCGCTTGGTTTCAAATACAACCAAATTCTTCTTTCGCGGATATACATCATAGAGAAAATACCCAGCACCAAGATGACAGAGCCCAAATACACCCATTTCTGACCAGGCGATTTTGTCAATTGCAGTCCGCTAGCTTCTTTATGCTCAAACTGATTTAGCTGTAGATAATAAGGCGCCCCATAAAAGAACATATCACTGAAAGCATTTAGACTATCACGCATTAGCGCCTCGGTTTCAGACGTATTTTTAAGCAAAGGCTTTTTGTTCAGCTCAAGCCCCATGTTATACGCTTCATAAGCTGCGATATTAACCATTTTAATATAAGTAGTCGCTGAAGCTTCACGTTCTGCTTCAGGCACACTTTGCTCAATAACTTTAGCAACCTCACTATAACCGCCCTGTGCAAAGATAGTCAGCAATCGCACTAAGCTTAGTTCAAACTGCTTTTTGATTTCTGAATTACCACTGCCCTCTAAAGATTTTTTAGCAATTCGCTTCGCTATTTCCTGATATTTAGACGCATCTAACATCACGGCCCTGAAGCCCATAAAACCATCGATACTGAGATCGTCATCAGCAGGGATGCGCAAATAGCGGAAATCTTCTTGCACTGTTTCACGCATACCAGACAAGAAATAAAATTTGCCGTCAATTTGCATAGGCTGCATATAGGTCACGTACTCAATCGCCTGACCACGATTATCACGTAGTTTATAAGTAACATTAGGCCCTACATTGTGTGGCTTACCTTTGCCATCTGGCGACATATTAATAATATTAAATTTACGAAAGTCGTTATATTCAACACGTAGAAGGTCATCCCCCTCACCTAACGCACCCTCATCAAATATTGCGCCAGATAATACGCGAGGCTTATCGCCTGGTGAAAACAGATTCCACACATTAAATTTAAGGCCTGTTCCGCCATCTTGGAAGTCTGACTGATAAATCGCGATACCTTTATAGGTCAAAGGATGATTAACGCTAATTGTTTTTGTAATTGGTTCTTTTAACTCTGGATCAAAAATCACCAAATCACTCTCAAACGATTTAGGCTGTCCTGTTGCGTAGTGCTCTATGCGGAAGTCTTTTAACCCGATAGCAAATGGAAGCTCCTGTACCAAGTAGCCATCACGTACCCGCAAAAAAGCCACATTATGTGTCGCACCCTCTGACAAAGTCATATTGCCGCGAAACGAAGGATTGCTCACAGACATTCGACTTTCAGCAGGTACTTTTGAGACAGGCAAGTCTAAAGTTTCGATTCGTTTGTGACCCAACATCTCTTGCACTTTAAAAGGCAGGTTACCATCTAACAAACCACCGAATAGAATCACCACCATTGCCACATGCGTAAAAATGTAACCCCAGCGTTGATGAGTGCCAGCTTTAGCAGCAATCAGCTCACTGCCACCTTCTTGTGCTTTGATTTTATATTTAAAACCTTTTGCATTTAAAAATTGCAACAGGTTTTGCTTAGTACCTGCATAATCACCTGATAGATTGAAGGTAGCTTGGTGGCTAAACGCGCGCAGTGATTTTTCAGTAGCATGGTCTTTAAACGTGCGCCATTCTTTAAGCATAGCAGGCGTGTTTCGATAAATACACAAGCTGGTAGATACCACCAGAAACAATAAAATCACTAAAAACCAAACGCTATGATAAACATCATATAAGCCAAGATATTCAAACAAAGCAAACCAAAACTGCCCAAACTTTACGATGTAGTTCTCATATGGCTCATTTTGCTTAAGCACAGTACCAATAACAGAAGCAACACCCAACACACTCAGCAAGCTCACGGCAAAACGCATAGAACTGAGTAAATCTAGGAAGTTTTTAGTCAATGATAATTTAGGATTAAAAATACGGCACTCTGAGGGTGAAATTAGGTTAATGCTCGTGGTTGCTGCTGTTACTTATGACGCTAACTGAGCAATGATAGTTGCTAACCCTAACAAATAAAGGAGTTTTCCTAGATGTTTTAGCGTTAAAAAAGGGTAGCATTGCCACCCTTTTTCATCATCTCTAATCTAGCGTAAACCTTGAATATAATCTGCTACAGCTGCCATTTCCGCATCGGACATCTTAGCTGCAATCGTCATCATCATAGGCGCATTTGCACGCTCACCTGAACGGAACGCTTTTAATTGTGCAATTGTGTAATCAGTATGCTGACCACTTAAACGTGGGAACTGTTTTGGCAAACCTGCACCGTTGGGGCTATGACAAGCCGCACAAGCTGGAACACCAGTCGCTGCATTACCTGCGCGGTAGATTTTTTCGCCCACTGAACCAACACCATTTGATTTTGCTTGAGCCAAGGCAGTAGGCTTAGCTGAAAAGTAAGCAGCTAGTTCTTTCATTTCAGCATCAGACAATCCAGCAGCCATGCCCGACATTACCGCATTTGCACGCTTGCCTGACTTAAACTCCATTAATTGTTTTTCTAGATACTCTGGATGTTGCCCTGCTAATTTAGGATTAAGGCTAATCGCACTGTTGCCATCTGCTGCATGGCATGCAGCGCAGACGTTATTTACTGTTTGCTGTGCGGCCTTTTTAACAGAATCGTCCGCTTGTGCATGAATAGAAATCCCCAACATTAAACCAGATATTAACCAAGCTAGATGACGAAATTGCATTACCGCTCCTAAATCTAAATTATTCAACCAATTAACGCGCTATTTTAGCGAAAAACAACTATTCGTGATAGCATTTTTCACTATTACATCAATTCCTTTAATAATTCAAAAAAACTGCAACAGCCTGTCATGCCAAATTCATGACATTGACTTGAAAATAGATTGAATTACACAAGGAATTTGCTTTACCAAAATCAGGATCAATATGCCTTTATTTCAAAACGCTGCTTTCTTTATATCTGCTCACCATCTGCGCGACTTGCCTCCAGCGAGCGGCATTGAAGTGGCCTTTGCTGGTCGCTCCAATGCAGGAAAATCTAGCGCGCTCAACACTTTAGCCAACCATAACCGTTTAGCATTTGTGAGTAAACAGCCTGGGCGCACTCAGCTTATTAACTTCTTCACACTAGGTAACGATAGACACCTAGTGGACTTACCTGGCTATGGCTACGCGAAAGTACCAGAAGCAATGCGCGCGCACTGGCAAAACGTGCTGGCGCGTTACCTAGGTGAGCGTACTAGCTTAGGGGGCTTAGTGCTAGTGATGGATAGCCGTCACCCGCTCACACCACTAGACCGCCAAATGTTGGATTGGTTTTGCCCCAGTGGCAAACCTGTGCACGTTTTACTGACAAAATCAGATAAGCTATCGCGCGGTGAAGCCTCTTTAACACTAAACAGGGTTCGTAAAGAATTGATAGAAACATGGGGCAACCACTACCATAGTGAATGCACTATTCAACTATTTTCAAGCCTCAAGAAACAAGGCGTAGAAGAGGCAGAAAAAGTGATTGGGAAATGGTTATTTGCTGAGGAAGCGTCACCTACTGAAAGCAACGAACAACTTTAAACTTACTTGAAAATAAATTGGTACCGAAGACAACCTCTCCCCAAAACGGTACCAAACCATTTTTCACTAGGATTTACTTACATCTACTTACGCGTAAACACCATATCCCATACACCATGACCAAGCTTTAGGCCACGATTCTCAAATTTAGTTAGTGGGCGATAGCTTGGTTTGACCGCATAATCTTCCGCTGTGTTTTCTAACTGAGTTTCTGCCTTAAGCACTTCTAATACCCATTCAGCATATTCCTGCCAATCAGTTGCTACGTGAAGATAGCCTCCATGCTTAAGCTTGGTGCATAACAACTTGACAAACTCAGCCTGAATCAAGCGGCGTTTGTGGTGGCGTTTTTTATGCCAAGGATCCGGAAAAAAGATATGTACGCCATCCAAGCTCGCATCCGCGACCATGTTGTGTAGCACTTCAACCACATCATGTTGAATCACACGGATATTTGTTAACGCATTTTCTTGTATGAGTTTAAGCAATGCACCCACGCCTGGTGTATGCACTTCAGCCGCTAAAAAATCACATTCGGGTAGCACTTGAGCAATTTTGGCAGTTGTTTCACCCATGCCAAAACCAATCTCTAGAATCTTTTTACTATCTGCTCGATTAAATACAGCATTTAGATCTAGCAACTCGGGCACATAACTCACACCAAATTGTGGAAAACCTGTTTCTAGCGCACGCGCCTGACCTTTAGTTAAACGCCCCTGACGCAATACGAAACTGCGAATACGGCGCTGGCTTAGCGCTTCGGTTTCATTTTCAACTTGCTCTGTTTGATTTAATGTATTCATAAGGGCGAATTATACTTCAGGTACAACAACTCAGCACGGCCACATTGCTGACATTATTGTTTTAAAGCATATGTGATTTATCACCAGACGCAAATCCAATCAACGCTTGATTCAGCCCTTTACCCAAGGCAATCACTTTAAATAAATCGCCCATTTCCGCAGGAGACAATAACTTTTGCGCCGCTGCAGCCAACGGTGCATAGCGCGCCATATCATGTGGAGAGACTTGGCTCATGATGTCTAAAATACCGCAGTTCATTAAAAATTGTGCTTGTGAACAAAAGCCCATCAACTCAAGACCACTTCGCTCCCCTGCATTAGCAACACTAGTAAAATCCACATGCGCAGTAATATCCTGCAAGCCAACATAAATCAGCGGGTTAACATGTGCGTAATGCTGGTAATGGCACATCAGCGTACCTAGATTACGTTGCGGATGATAATACTCGCGGGCTGAAAAACCATAATCAATCATGACAATTGCGCCACGCTTTAATGCACAACCCAAGCTACTCACAAGCCCAATCGCCTCAGGGCTTACTTCTGTCAGATAATCATCAGGCAACCCATAGGCACTAGCCAAATCATAAAGTGCGCCAGCTGGTAAAGGTTGATCTTGCCAATAAAAATCACCATTAAATGCGACCCCTCGCTCACACAGTGTTTGTGAATCTGTAGTGGCAGACTTGTAAACCAGATGCACGGGAACAGCATCAAGCACTTCATTACCTAACATAACACCAACAAAATTTTCGGGCAAAGTATCCAGCCAAACCACTCGCTCCATTAGTGTTGCTGGCAGGCACTTCTGCATTGCTTCTAACTGAACTTGCCGCAAGTAAGCACTAACTTCAAGAATGTAATAATGAGTGGGTAATTGGTTAAGTGTCTGCAAGCTCAGCAGTAAATCAACGGCGAGCTTACCTGAGCCTGCACCTAACTCAAGCACGTCGCCCTTTGTTTCATCTAACACTTGGGAAACCTGGTTAGCCAATGCCTGCGCAAACAGCGGGGAAATTTCAGGTGCGGTGACAAAATCTCCGCCTACGCCGAACTTTTTAGCGCCGCCGCTGTAATAACCTAGGCTGGGTGTATAAAGTGCCATCTGCATAAAGTCAGCAAATGATAGCCAACCGCCATGCTGACTGATTCTATCTTGAATTAGCAACGCAAGCTGCTGACTATGCGCTTGCGCATCAGCGTTAGGAATAGGTAATGAACTCATAAGCCATTATAATATTTTAGAAGAAAGAAATGAGTAAACTGTGGATACAAACAAAGATAAAGTTATTTTAATCACTGGTGGCGCAAAGCGCGTTGGTGCCGCCATGTGTCGTGAGTTACACAAGCATGGCGCAAAACTAATGATTCACTACAACACCAGCATGTCAGAGGCTCGTGCGCTACAAGCAGAACTCAATTTATTGCGCGCAAACTCAGTCTCTATTATCCAAGGTGATTTGCTTAACAACAACGTATTACCTACACTGGTGAGTGAAACTGTGAATCAGTTTGGCAAATTAGACGTGCTCATCAATAATGCGTCAACTTACTACCCAACAGACTTAGGGCAAATTAACGAAGAAAATTGGCAAGACTTAATCGGTAGCAATTTAAAAGCACCTGTATTTTTAGCACAGGCGGCTGCGCCTGAGTTGCGTAAAAACCACGGCTGCATTATTAATATCACTGACATGCATATTGAACGCCCGAAAAAGGGCTATATTGTTTACAGCGTGGCAAAGGCTGGCTTAGTGACACTCACCAAATCACTCGCACATGAGCTTAGCCCCGAGGTGAGAGTCAATGCTGTTGCCCCAGGGCCTGTACAATGGCCAGAAAGCAACCCGCAATTTGATGAAGTCTATCGCCAGCGCGTCATTAACCAAACTTTGCTTAAGCGTGTAGGCGAAGCGGAAGACGTAGCCAAAGCCGTTAAGTTCTTGATTTACGACGCACCATTTATCACAGGGCACGTATTAGCAGTTGATGGCGGCCGCTCTTTAAACCTGTAACGACATTTAATGAACACCCATCAAACATGATGCCACTTTGTAATATATTTTAGATTTAAAACATAATGATTAAACACTTACCAGACAACCATTCAAACAACTTTATCAAACTACGCAATAGTTTGATTAGTGCCACGGGCAAAGCCATTGGTGACTACAACATGATTGAAGAAGGCGACACCGTGCTGGTATGTATGAGCGGCGGCAAAGACTCTCACGCTATGTTGATGATTCTGCTCGCATTGCAAGAGCGCGCCCCTATCAACTTCAAACTGATTGCGATGAATCTTGATCAAAAGCAACCAGGCTTTCCCGCAGACATACTGCCAGCCTATTTCGAGAAGCTAGGAATTGATTATCGAATTGTAGAGGCAGACACTTACTCTATCGTTAAAGAAAAAATTCCTGAAGGTAAAACCACATGCTCGCTGTGCTCACGCTTGCGTCGCGGGGTCATTTACACCACTGCCAAAGAATTAGGTGCTAATAAAATTGCACTTGGTCACCACCGTGATGATATTGTTGAAACCTTATTTCTGAATTTATTTTTTGGCGCGAAAATGAAAGCCATGCCGCCAAAGCTAGCGACTAACGACAAACAAAATATCGTGATTCGCCCTTTGGCTTATTGCAGTGAAAAAGACATTGCCAGCTACGCACGTCAAATGGAGTTCCCTATCATCCCTTGTGACTTATGCGGCAGCCAAGAAAACTTACAGCGTCAAAAAATAAAAGACATGCTACAAAGCTGGGAGCGCGAACAACCTGGGCGTATTAATAATATATTCCGCGCAATCACCAATGTAGAGCCCTCACACTTAGCTGATACTAATTTATATGACTTCAAAAATTTGAGTCAGGCCAAAGCAGATGATGAAGACCCTTTATTCGGAGATATTGCCAATGAAGGGGCTGCATTAAGTTTAGCCAGCACAGAAGGTAGCAAAATTGAGTTTATTCGCAACAAATAAGGTAACAAGCAAAAAAAATGGCACTATATAGCTTAAGTTGTTGTATTTTAGGCAATGTCCTTGTTATCATCCAAAATGTTATAAAAGCAAACTCCTTATTATTAGGCATTCATGTCCAAACTACTTATTGTTGAATCTCCATCTAAAGCAAAAACGCTCAAAAAATATCTTGGGAGCGATTTTGAGGTACTTGCCTCTTATGGACATGTCCGTGATTTAATTCCTAAAAATGGCGCGGTAGATACCGAAAATCAATTCGCCATGAAGTACGACATCATTGAACGCAACAGTAAGCATGTAGACGCGATTGCAAAAGCGGTTAAAAATGCTGATAGCATCTATCTAGCAACCGATCCGGACCGCGAAGGTGAAGCCATTTCTTGGCATATTGCGGAGATTTTGAAGTCTAAGAATCTACTTAAAAACAAACTCATGAAACGTGTCGTGTTTCATGAAATTACCAAAGGTGCGGTAGAGCACGCGATTGCCGAGCCACGCGACATTTCCATGCCTATGGTCAATGCGCAACAAGCACGTCGCGCACTGGATTACCTAGTCGGCTTTAATTTATCTCCATTACTATGGAAGAAGATCCGTCGTGGACTATCAGCTGGCCGCGTACAAAGCCCAGCACTACGCCTGATTGTTGAGCGTGAGTTAGAAATTGAAGCGTTTAAATCACAAGAATATTGGTCTATCCATTTAGATGCATTAAAACATCAACATGGTTTTAAAGCTAAATTGGTACAACTCAACAATCAAAAAGTTGAGCAATTCACTGTGATTAACCATGACCAACAAGCTGATATTGTTGGCAAACTACTGTTAGCCAGCGCAGGTAAAACTACAGTATCGCGCGTTGAAAAGAAACAACGTAGCCGTAGCCCTGCTGCGCCATTTACGACGTCAACACTACAACAAGAAGCAGTTCGCAAACTTGGCTTTACGACTTCACGCGCTATGCGTGTGGCACAGCAACTATACGAAGGTGTTGATGTAGGTAGTGGCACTGTTGGTTTAATCACCTACATGCGTACCGACTCATTTAGCTTGGCTGCTGAAGCGGTCATGCAGATTCGTGACTATGTTAAAAAGAATTTTGACGCTGATTACCTACCAAAATCACCTGTCATGTACAAAACGAAGTCTAAAAGTGCTCAAGAAGCGCATGAGGCGATTCGCCCAACCGACATCTCACGTACACCAGCCAGCGTTCGCCAATATTTAAACGACGAACAATTCAAGCTGTATGAAATGATATGGAAGCGCGCACTTGCTTGCCAAATGGCACCCGCTAAATTTGACGCAGTCAGCGTAGATTTAAGCGTGGGTAGCGATGCCAACCTGTTCCGCGCAACAGGCCAAACCCTTGTATTCCCTGGCTTTATTGCAGTATATATGGAGGGCTCAGACGACGAGGAAGAAGAAGACGAAAGCAAACTGCCTAATCTAGAAACAGGTGAAGTACTCACTGTTGAAAAAATTTACGGCGACCAACACTTTACCGAACCACCTCCGCGTTACTCTGAAGCTAGCTTAGTAAAAGTATTAGAAGAGTACGGCATAGGCAGACCTTCTACCTATGCAAGTATTATTAGCACTCTGCAAGACCGTGAATATGTGCTATTGGATAAAAAACGCTTTACACCCACAGATGTTGGCCGAGTTGTGAACAAGTTCTTAACTGAACATTTCACCAAATATGTAGATTACGACTTCACTGCAAACCTCGAAAATGCACTAGACAGTGTAGCTGAGGGTGAGCGCGAGTGGATTCCACTCATGGATGAGTTCTGGAAAGACTTTAACCAGCAAATTCACGACAAAGCTGATGTTGACCGTCCAGGCAACGAACTTATCGATGAAGCATGCCCTAAATGTGGCAAGCCATTACAAAAACAACTCAGTAGATTTGGTAGTTTTATTGGCTGCACAGGCTATAACGACACGCCGAAATGTGACTACAAACGCAGTATCGATGGCACAGCCAACGCAGGTGCAGACCCAGTTACCATTGGTATAGATGCCGCCACCAGTAAAGAAATTTACCTGATGAATGGTCCTTATGGTCCATATTTACAGCTAGGCCTTGCCGTAGAAGGCGAAAAGAAAAAACCAAAACGTGTGAGCATTCCAAAAGAAATTCCGCTTGCCGATGTCAACCTAGACACGGCCAACATGTTGATATCTCTGCCACGTGACCTTGGCTTACATCCAGAAACTAACAAAAAAATCATTGCGAATATTGGCCGTTTTGGCCCTTATATCAATCATGATGCTAAATTTAAATCTATCCCCAAGCACCTAAGCGTATTTAGCATTGACTTAGACGCTGCTGTAGCACTGTTAGCTCAGGCAAACACAGGCCCTGCTCCGCTTTGCTCATTAGGTAGCCACCCAACGGAAGATGGTCAAATTGAGGTATTTGCTGGACGCTACGGCCCTTATGTACAACATGGAAAAATTCGCGCAACCTTACCAAAAAGCGTAGAGCCTGAATCTCTAACCATGGAAGAGGCGCTAGAGCTATTAAGCGCAAAAGCAGCAAAAGAAGCACCTGCTAAAAAAACAGCGGCAAAAAAAGCGATCACTAAGAAAACGACAGCTACAAAACCAGCGACAGAGAAGAAGGCAAGCGCGACCAAAGCTAAACCTGCCGCGAAGAAAGCAACTCCTAAGAAAACTGCTGCTAAAAAAACCAGCACATGACCTAATGTTGCCTAACTTAATATAGCAATATTTAGACAGCAATATCAACGGCTTAGCCAAATAAAAAAGCGGTTTTAAAAACCGCTTTTTTATTTGATTCACACAATACTTTATGTGCTATGGCTAAGTACTATGACACTAAAGTACTATGACACTAAGTACTATGGCTCGAACGTTTCTCTTTCCATCTCTTGCACTGAGATATGACGAACATCTTTGCCTTTAACCATATACACGACATATTCGGCAATATTCTTAGCATGATCGCCAATACGTTCAATTGCTTTGGCAACAAACAAGACCTCTAACGACATAGAAATCGTACGCGGATCTTCTAACATAAAAGTAATCAACTGACGCATGGCTGAACGGAAATGCTCATCCACTTGCTCATCTTGTCTTGCCACTTCTACAGTTTTACTCACATCCAATCGAGCAAAGCCATCTAGCGAGGTGCGCAACATTTCTCTCACCAATGCCACCATCGATTTAATTTCATTAAAGCGTGGCTTGTACATACGGTCTTCATCAAAAATCTTTTGTGCAGTACGGGCAATTTTAGTGGCTTCATCACCAATACGCTCAAGATCCGTGATAGTTTTCACCATCATCATCACCATACGCAAATCACTTGCAGCAGGCTGGCGACGCGCGATAATCTGACTACATCCTTCGTCAATTTGCACTTCAAGGGCGTTTACAAGGTGATCGTTATTCATCACCTCTTTAGCTAGATTTGAATCTAACTTCACCAAGGCTTCAAGTGCCTGTACGATTTGCTGCTCAACCAAGCCGCCCATCTCAAGCACTTTACCTCGTAAAGCCTCTAGTTCTGCGTCATATTGCTTAAAGGTATGTTCAGATTGCATTTTTTTAATTTCCAATATCTGCTGATTAACACAGTCTAACAACTCAATATGACAATATTATTACAATTAAATATCAAAACTTACTTTTGATAGGTTTTTACACCATCAGCAGTTGCTAGTAATAATACGTTAGCTGGACGAGCTGCAAACAGGCCATTAGTCACAACACCCACGATTTGATTGATTTTTGCCTCCATCGCAACAGGGTCAGTAATCGCTAAGCCATGTACATCGAGAATCAAATTGCCGTTGTCAGTTGTAAAATCGCGTAACTGTGGTTGACCACCTAACTTAACTAGCTCACGTGCAACATGGCTTTTTGCCATCGGCAACACTTCTACAGGCAATGGGAACTTACCTAACACTGGCACATATTTAGTAGCATCACAGATACAAATAAATTTTTTCGCAACAGCAGCAACAATCTTTTCACGTGTTAATGCGCCACCGCCACCTTTTAGCATGTGCATATGTTCTGTAATCTCATCAGCACCATCTACGTAAATTTCCAAATCATCTACTGAATTCAAATCAAACACTTCAATACCATGACCACGTAAGCGTTGCGCTGTTGCTTCAGAGCTAGCGACTGCACCATCGATCTTATGTTTTACTTTCGCTAACTCTTCAATAAAAAAGTTAGCTGTTGAGCCTGTACCTACACCAATGATGCCGCTTTTTACATATTCCACTGCCGCTTTTGCCACTTGTTGCTTTAATTCGTCTTGTGTAAACGCCATTTACTTAATTCCTTATAAATTCTTTATAATGTCAATCAAACCATAACTATACACCGCTACTAACTAATACAAAATAACGCATGTCTACTAACTACCTAGAAAAAATCAGAAACTCTCGCGTTTATGACGTGGCTAAAAACACGCCATTGGACTTTCAGCCAAACTTATCGGCACGCATACACAACCGCGTATTATTAAAACGTGAAGATATGCAACCAGTCTTTTCCTTTAAGCTCCGTGGTGCTTATAACAAAATGGCAAACCTGCCAAAAGCAGCGCTAGATTCAGGCGTGATTGCTGCGAGTGCAGGCAACCATGCACAAGGTGTAGCGCTGTCAGCACAAAAACTGGGCTGTCGCGCTGTGATTGTGATGCCAACAACCACACCTCTCATTAAAATCAATGCAGTTAAAAGCCGTGGCGCTGAAGTAGTGTTGTTTGGTGACAGTTACTCAGATGCCTATGTGCATGCGCTAGAGCTAGAAAAGTCTGAACACCTCACCTTTGTACATCCTTATGATGACCCTGATGTCATTGCAGGCCAAGGCACCATTGCGATGGAGATTTTAGACGCTCACCCAGAACCCATCGAAGCAATCTTTTGCTGTGTGGGTGGCGGCGGTTTATTAGCGGGCATTGCAGCTTATGTCAAAGCGGTTCGCCCAGAAATTAAAATTATCGGCGTGGAAGCGCGTGATGCGGAAGCGATGACCGAGTCCTTACATAAAGGTCATCGCGTCATGCTAGATCAAGTTGGCTTATTTGCTGATGGTGCAGCAGTCAAACAAGTGGGTGAACATACATTTGCGCTTTGCCAACAATATGTTGATGAAATGATTGTGGTAGATAACGACGCTATTTGCGCAGCTATTAAAGATGTATTTGAAGATACACGCAGCATTTTAGAGCCAGCTGGTGCGCTTGCTACAGCAGGACTCAAAGCCTATGCCGCACGAGAAAAGCTGGAAGGTAAAACACTCATTGGCATTGCTTCTGGCGCCAATATGAACTTTGACCGCTTACGTTTTATTGCTGAGCGTGCGGAACTGGGTGAAAAACGTGAAGCAGTACTAGCTGTGACTATTCCAGAAAAACCAGGTGCATTTAAAGCCTTCTGTCATCTACTTGGTAACCGCAATATCACAGAGTTTAACTATCGCTACTCTGACCAGAAAGAAGCGCACATTTTTGTAGGTGTTGCCGTAAACGACCCGACAGAATCCGCAAAGCTTGTAAAAGACTTAGAATCACATGGCCTACCTGCACTAGATTTATCAGACAATGAAGTTGCTAAGCTACATTTACGCCACTTGGTTGGTGGTCATGCGCCACAAGCCGAAAACGAGGTTGTGTTCAGATTTGAGTTTCCTGAGAAACCTGGCGCATTGATGAAGTTTTTAGACACGATGGGGCATGATTGGAACATTAGTCTGTTTCATTACCGCAATCATGGTGCAGATTTTGGTCGTGTATTAGTCGGGATGCAAGTGCCACCAAGTGAACTATCTGAGTTTTCTAATTTCCTAAATAATCTAGGCTATCCATACTGGGATGAAACGCAAAATCCAGCTTACAAATTATTTTTAGGCTAATTGCACGGTACGTAATAACGGTGATGAAAATTGGTTAATATCAGCCACATTGGTTGGTTGATATTAACCAATGCATCACCTCTCAGTATTTAAGCTTTTGTTTTTAATTGATTATACCTACGAGTATAGTTTTTGCTTGCTTTACCCAGCTAAGGTCTTAACTTAAAAACCAGCTAGGTCTTAACTTAATAAAAAGATCAGCATGTCATTTTCAGAAGTCAATTTGGAGAGAACGTATGAAATTTACACCCACATTTAGCAAAACGCGTATTAGTTTAGTGTTACTAGCGCTTATGGCAGGCATTAACGGCTGTAGTAAAGAACCTGCCACTGAAACGCAAGCAGTTGCAGAAGATCAATCCACAACTAACAGCGTTGCTTATGTAACACGTCAAGATGCTGGTGTTAGTGTAATCGACCTTGCCACCATGCAAGTGATTAAAGAATTTGATGTTAAAGCAGAATCACCACGTGGCCTAGGCATTACAGATGACGGCAAGAAGCTGATTGTAGCGACACGTGAAAACGAAAGTATTTCAGTGATTGATACCGCTACTGGTGAAGTCTTACAGCAAATTCCTGTAGGTAAAAATCCTGAGTTCGTGCGCATCAGCGGCAATTATGCATTCATCTCATCTGAACCAAGTGCAGTAGGTGGCCCACCACCAAAACCAGGCCAAAAACCAGCAGAAGAAGAGGATGACGACGATGATGATGACGCTGAACCAGCGCGCATCGCTATTGTAGATTTAGCGCAAGGCAAAAAAATACGTGATATTGTTGGCGGCCCAGAAACCGAAGGAATTGAGTTTTCAGCTGACGGCAAAAATCTTGTCATCACCAACGAAGCTGACAATACGGTGACTGTGCACAATATTGACGACGGCAGCTTGGTTAAAACCATTCACACCCATGAACACGGTGACCGTCCACGTGGCATCAAAGTCTCTCCTGATGGCAACACTTACCTTGCAACACTGGAGTACGGAAACAAGTTTATGGTACTAGACAAAGACTTTAACTTTGTACGCACCGTAGACACTGGTGAAACCCCTTACGGAATTGCTTATGACAAAAAAGGTGAACGCATTTTTGTCGCTGCTAATAAACAAAAAGCACTGCAAGTGTTTGATGCAAAAACATATGAAAAAGTAAAAGACATCCCGACAGGCAACCGCTGCTGGCACTTTACATTCACACCTGACGACAAACAAATCTTATTAGCTTGCGGCAAGTCGGATGCTGTATTTGTGATTGATGCTGAAAAATTAGAAGTCACCAAGCAAATTGAAGTGAAAGACATGCCTTGGGGAATCGTGACATATCCAAAATCAATGGGTAGCTTAGACACTAAAAAATCTAACTAGTCGATTTAGTGAGTGATTGAGTAAAAAGCGCCTATCCCTAGGCGCTTTTTTATTTCAGCTTATTAATAATGAATTGCCAATCCCTAGGGTCTACTGGCGTAATTGAAAGTCGATTGCCGCGTTGCAAAATACGTAAGTTTTGCAGCTCAGGCGTTTCTCGCATTTCTTTTAAACTCAACAATTGTGTTTTGCGTACTAACTTAACATCTACATTAAACCAACGTGGCGACTCTGGCGTGGCTTTCGGGTCAAAATACTTATGCCCTTCTATAAACTGCAAGCGATCAGGATAAGCAAGCGTAGCGACTTCAGCAACCCCTGCGATACCAGGCTCTGCGCAATTTGAGTGATAAAACAAAACCCCATCACCCACCTGCATCTGGTCACGCATAAAATTGCGCGCCTGATAGTTACGCACCCCATACCAATCTACCGTTTGATTCTGAAAGCCAGCTAGATCGTCAATTGAAACATCAGATGGCTCGGACTTCATTAACCAATATCGCATTACGTTTTCCTGTCAAAAATGATTGCCTATGATAATCTATATCCAATCCAATTAAACCATCTCCAACATGACAAAACCACAACAAAAAAACGTACTAGGTACCGCATTACAAACTTGTAGCTTAGACCCCATAACAGGCTTCACTCGCTCAGGATGCTGTGAAACTGGCGCAGACGACCATGGTAGCCATACTGTATGCGCGCAAATGACTGAGGAGTTTTTAGCGTTTTCAATATCAAGAGGAAATGATTTAAGCACACCACACCCTGAATACGGCTTTGCTGGCGTAACTGCTGGAGATCGTTGGTGTTTATGTGCAAGCCGTTGGTTAGAAGCATCTGAGGCAGGATTTGCGCCCCCAGTCATTCTGGAAGCATGCCATGAAAAGTGCTTGGAGATTGTTAGCCTAGCTGATCTGAAATATCACGCATTAAGGTAATGTGTGATAAACAGGCTCACACTGAACACAGGCCTGATTCCATTTCTAAATCATTTGTGTCTAGGCGACGAGGCGAAAACAGTGCTGTAGCACGGCGAGCCGAAGATAACAACGACCGAAGGATTTAGCATTGGAATAATCATTAAGGAGTTCTCCACGGACATAGCCTAAGCCAGCATCCTGAACCAAAAAGGCTCAAGTGGTAACAGCCTAGAGCGCATTAGGTACACCCGCCACAAGTGCTCTAAAAGAACACCTACTAGGGCGCGCACACAACAACTCGAATGACTAAAACCGATGCTATAAACTAGTTCAAGGAATTATTAGCCTAAACCACGCCGCAGAGAACAAACTGTATAACCTGACGTTTTGATGATTAACTAACCAAATATTTAATCAACAAACGATTGAATTGATTCTACTCTACTTACAGAAAAATTCTCACCTTTTTATATTACTTCTCTATAACTTGATCTATCTGATCTTGCATATCAGAGACTCTACGCTTGATATCGCCGATATTCACATCACCGCTTTTACTATTAAGCAACTCATAAGATAAGTTTAACGCTGTCATAATTGCAATACGCTCTACACCAATGACCTTGCCGCTATCTCGAATATCACGCATTTTTTTGTCTAAGTAATTAACGGCATTTAGCAAACCAGGACGTTCTTCATCCGTGCATGACACAGTAAAGTCACGCCCCATGATATTGACATCAACGCCTTTAATTTCACTCATTAGCTTTTACTCAAAAATAATCATTGATTGAAACTCAAGGCAAGCTCTGCATCAAAGCTTCAATACGCTCACTCGCTTTTGCCATGTTCGCTTTTAACAATGAGGTATCAGCCTCCATCGCGCCTAGATCAACGCGCAGACGTGCATTCTCATCCCGCAACTCATTATAGCTTGCGATTAATTGCAACAGTTTTTGTTCCAGTGCGGTTAAGTCTGCGTCCATACACTCACTATAATTGAAAAAAATGATTGTAGTCAATAGTTAACAGTGATTTTTAAAAGTATTACAACACATTGTAAAAAAAATTATTATTGATAATTAACTTTATGGAATTTTTAGGCGCTATAATTGCCGCTGTTGATAGGTGCCGAATTTGTGATTCACAAACAAGGTGAAACTGGGAAATAGGTGCGTTAACGCTTTATTATTTAAAGTAAACAATGCCTATGCTGCCCCCGCAACGGTAAGTGAGTATGATTTTCAATCATCTTGTTTTGCAATAAACCACTGAACACCACTATTTTCATAGTACACGTTTGGGAAGGTGTAAAACATAGCGCTCATAAGCCCGGAGACCGGCCTCGCAACAATTAGTTGGAAATACCGCGGGGTGACGGTTTATCAAAACGTACTGCATGGCTGATGCCTATGCGTCATTTTTTTCGTTTCGATACTTTAAACTCTCCAGTATTTCCTTTTTCACAGTTACATGCGGGGTCGCATGTCACAAAAGGAAATAGAATGAATAAAAAAGTCATCGCAGGGCTAATCAGCCTTGCTTTTTATCACACCTCGTCATCTGCTACAGAAAGCATCAACTTAGACGAAGTTGTTGTCACGGCCACTCGAACATCACAAGCACGTGAAAACGTTATCGGAGATGTAACCGTCATTGATCGCCAAGCAATTGAACGCATGGGTGCAGGCTCTATTACTGACCTATTACGCATGCAACCAGGAGTACAAATCAGCGCCAACGGTGGTGCGGGCACAGGGAGTAATGTATATCTACGTGGCACAAATGATCAGCATGTTGTTGTATTGGTAGATGGCTTACGAATCAACTCTGCTACATCAGGTACAACCTCTTTTGAAAATATTCCACTTGGTCAAATTGAAAGTATTGAAATACTTCGCGGACCAGCTTCTAGCTTATATGGTGCCGATGCTATTGGTGGTGTTATTCAGATATTTACACGTAAAAATATTTCTGATGCACCAGTGGTGAGTGCGGCAGCTGGGCTTGGCTCTTTCAATACAAAAACTGCTGAATTTGGCATTAGTGGTGCAGTAAGTGCGCTTAAATATGGTGTAAATGTAAGCAGTATGGATACTGAAAGCTTTTCTGCTAAACGTATACGCGTAGGCAAAGATGCTGATGATGATAGCTACCGCAATTTAAGCACGTCCGCTTTTTTGGAACTGGCACTAGCCCAAGGTCATACTTGGGGTTTGCAATTTTTTGAAAGCAAAGGTCATGCGGAGTTTGATAATAATTATGAGAACTTTGGTGAGCAAACGCTACAAAGCTATGCATTTACCAGCAAAAATCAATTTACTGATATATGGCATAGCACATTTAAGCTGGGCATGGGCGTCGATGATTCGGACAGCCACGCAAGACCTAATACCAACCCAGCAAGTTCGAGTTACAACCCTAGCGGCATTAGCCAGTTTCGTACAGAGCAACAACAACTGACTTGGCAACATGACATTCAGCTGCCGATAGGTGCACTAACCTTAGCGTATGACAGGCTAGAACAGGACGTAGATGCACAAAGTAATGTTAAAACCACCGTTAAGAAACAACGTAACAACGATAGCTTCTTGGCAAGCTATTTAGCCAATGTTGATAAACACACGTTACAGCTTTCATTACGTGAGGACCATAACACGCAGTTTGGCAACTACACCACTGGTGGTGTTGGCTATGGTTACCGTATTACACCAGAGTGGCGTATCACTGCCAGCTACGGTAAAGCATTTAAAGCGCCAACCTTTAACCAATTATATTTTCCTAACTTTGGCGATCCTACTTTGACTCCAGAAAAGTCAGATAACATAGAAGCTACCGCTAGATATACAGGTCAACACTTTAATGCTGGCATCACCATATTTGAAAATAAAATCCGCAATCTGATCGCAAATGCTGGGCCTGCCACTTCTGGATGTACGTTTGGAGGATTCTGCCCTATCAACGTTGGAAAAGTTGAAATTCTGGGCACAACAATCGACGGAAACTGGAACATTAATGACAACTTATTACTGAGCGGAAATCTGACAATACAATCACCTCGTGATGAAGAGACAGACCAGCTACTCGTCCGCCGTGGTAACCGCTATGGCACCGTTAACCTCATGCACACGTGGGGGAAGTTACAATGGGGATCTGAAATTACAGGAGCATCCACGCGCTACAACGACACAAATAATACAAAAGCGATGAGGGGCTATATGCTAGTTAACTTCACCGCCAACTATAAACTCTCTCCTGAGTGGAAACTTGAAGCACGTGCAAATAACGTTTTCGATAAAAATTACATTATTGCTTACACAGGTAACACAGTAACCGCTGTGCCTTACAACACAGCTGGCAGCAACTTGTTTGTAGGATTGCGCTACAGCATGAAACATTAACTTTAACCAACAATTGGCGAGTGAAAGCTCGCCAAAATAAATACTTAAGCAAAACACATTTACGCT
>NZ_JAURYU010000013.1 GCF_030653755.1 Methylotenera sp. | reverse complement strand
TTTTTTCACCTTTCACAACGGTATAAAGTTTTCCATTTAACATAAGAAACACCTGTGTGCCTTTTGGAGAGTTTTCAAGTTTCCCTACATATTGAAATGGTGCAGGAGGAGCCGTTGGAGGGGGGGGCGGAGGCAACTTTACTTTCTTGATCGGCGGGATAACGATCCATGAATGCAATTTGAATAAGTCATGTGTTTTACCTGATAATGGTTCACGTTTTAATTTTTGCCATGGGATAAGGAAATCATCTCCAGCGTGTGGCCTTACCTCATTCAACGCTTGGTCATTCAGTTGAGAAGTGGCATTGATTTCCATGGGAGTGACTCGTGGCGTGCTTAAAGGTCTTGCAACATGCAAATCATCTATGTCATCTTCTTCCTGCAAGGCAGTCCATATTGTGAGCGCCACCGTGATCAACAAAATAATCATCAGTCGTTTATTCGATGATTTTGCAGCAGCATTAGAAACAGGAGTGGTCATTTCCAAGTATCACTCTGCAAAAAAAGTACGAATACTAGCCGGGCTTCCACCGTTGGCGACAATGCATTTTCACGCTTAATCTGAATATCACTCAGTGCCAATGCAGGCAATTGATGCAATACTGAGGCGATGAAGTGGCGAATTTGAGTATATTTACCAACTACTGGCAGGATAATTTCATATCGCATTATCCTGCCTTGCTGAGTTTGCAAAAGTTTGTAATCTCCACGGTTAAGAATAAGATGTTGCTTTGCCGCAGTTTCATCAATAAACCCTAGCCATTTTGGCAAACTGGTAGCTGAAGGGAGCATCGCATAAAATGCCTCCAATTCCTGCACTGTTGTGTGCTGAGGCACAACGATCGATTCACGCAGTTCTGTTTTTTTTCTTTCCTGATGTTCTAACTCAGCCACACTCGCAACCAACTCGTCTTCTACAACTACGACCTTAGTCAAGTAAATCAAAAGACTTACAATCGTAAGTACAAACCCTAATACTCCCCACAACCCCAGATTTTTCGCTACTGTGGTCAAGTGCCAATACAAATAGGACAAGTTGTATATTTTCATCAATCAGTTTGCTTTAAACATATGCAATCGCGCTACCAAAGTAAACCTTACTGGCTTTGAAACATTGTCTTCATCTAGCTGATGCTTTTGAAGATAAACCTGAGACAAGATTGGTTGCGCTTCCAGACGGCGAATGAACTGCATTACAGAGTGCAAGTTTTTGGCTTCCCCCGCCAAAATAACCTGTTGTTTTTTTATACTTGGTTCCAAACTGAGTAATGCAACATCTTTTAAGTCAGCCCCCTCAATTGCATTAAGAAACTCATTCCATGGAATCGTCAAATCAGCCACTGAAGCTTTAATCTGTGTCTTGATCTCCATTGGAATTTCTTCCCTAACATTTCTAGTAATGGTTTCTTTCTTAGGCTGATTATTAAACTGCTTAAGCTTTAACAAGACTTCATGATGCTTATCCGATATTGATTGGTATTGCTGTAAGGTAAAAAATATCAGTGCTATACCCAACCCCAACACAACGATACCGATAAAACTAAATCTACTTGGTGCAAAGGGATGAACGTCAATAAAGTCTAGATGTAGCTTTTGACTCATACAGAAGCCTCTAGCATCGCAAAATGATAGTTTTTTAATGTATTTTTAACTGTACTGATTCGGCTAACCTGCCAGCCTTCGATCGCATTGATCGCAATATTTTTTTGTGTAGGTGCATAGACTAAAATTTGATGATGTCCTGTATCTGCCATTAATGACTCTCTCATCATTAAGTTCTTAAATTCAAGTTGCCAGCCGTTCGTTAACGGATAGACACGGATATTCTGGCAATGCCCTTGATATAAATTGACCAAAAGCAATCGATTGAACTCTACAACAGCCAAGTAGCCATTCACATTTGCGATCTGACTAGAGAGACTATTAAAAACTGTCATTAAATATGGCTGCACAGTCAACAGTTGCAATTTATGCTTGTGTGCAAGCGCTCGTATTTCATCTAACAGTTTTTTATCAATCGCGGCAGCGATCGTAACGCTGTGATTGGGCGCATCGTGTAATTTAATCTCCCAATCATCGATCACCGCACCATATACTTCTTGATATGAGGCAATAGCAAAAGCTGATTTTTCTGCCGAATTCATGGCAACTTGCTGTGATGGTAATGCCAGATACCGCACAAAATCACTTGCTAGCGTGATCTTAAGTTTAGATTTCGCTTCAACTTGCATGGTTGTTAGCAATGCATCTAGTTGGCCAATGGCTCTTGCCCATGCAGGATCTTTGGATTCATTAGGAAATGTGGCGTACTGCTGATCAATCACTCGGTTACGCAGCCCTCGCGACCGACTCACTACCGCGATGCTATCTGTACCGATTACCGCTAATAGTTGATTAATTGACAAAAGTGACACGATTGATCTCCTGCAGTGTTGTAATGCCGTTACTAACGGCTTCAAGTGCTGCCTCGCGCATGGTACGCATACCACTACGTCTGGCTGCTTCTTTTAATTTCCTGATCGGTTCACGAGCAACAATCATCTCGCGTATCTCATCATTTAATATAAGTAGCTCAGCAACCGCTTTCCGACCTCGGTAGCCAGTACCACGACAGTGACCACAGCCTTTGGCATATTTAAACTTCATGCCCGATGCCATTAACGGTGTAATTGCAGATATCTCCAGCAAATGCGCATCTGGCTCAAAGTCTTCTGCACAATGCACACAGATCGCCCTGATCAATCGCTGCGCCATGATGCCATTCATTGCAGAGACGAAGTTGTAAGGATCGACACCCATATGCATAAAACGTCCAATGACATCCAGTACGTTATTTGCATGCACGGTTGTAAACACTAGGTGACCAGTAAGCGCTGCTTGAACAGCAATTTGAGCCGTTTCAGAATCACGAATCTCGCCGACCATGATTTTGTCTGGGTCATGCCGCAAAATAGAACGAAGCCCACGTGCAAACGTAAGTCCTTTTTTTTCATTGACTGGAATTTGCAATACACCAGGCAACTGATACTCAACAGGGTCTTCAATCGTAATAATTTTGTCGTGACCTGTATTCACTTCGGATATAGCCGCATAAAGTGAGGTTGTCTTTCCGCTCCCTGTCGGTCCAGTCACCAACACCATGCCATATGGCTCGGTGGCCAAACGCCTGAACTGGAGAATGATCTTCTCATCAAATCCCAAGGTATGCAGACTTAGGCCTTGCGCTTCTTCTGATAAGGCTTTTCTATCCAGAACGCGAAGTACAGCATCTTCGCCAAATACACTTGGCATAATAGAGACGCGAAAATCAACATCCCGCCCTTGCACCATGACTTTAAAACGCCCATCTTGCGGTGTGCGCCGTTCGGCAATATCAAGCTGAGCCATCACTTTGATACGTGATATCGCCTGATCTGCATTTTCTAAGCCCTGCATGCCACCAACGCTAGCAATAACGCCATCTATCCGATATTTAATCGCCAAACCTGCATTTGAGCACTCCAGATGAATATCACTCGCACCCACTTTCAATGCATCGTAAAGTGTTGAATTAATGAGCTTGATGATAGGATTAGTATCTTCATTGATTGACTTCAATGATAAGTCAGCGACAACCTCATCTGAATCAACACCAATGCTGCTGGCGCCTGCATTCAAGCCATCCATCGCGCGCATTGTTTCTTCATGTTTTGCTATAAATGCAGCGATATCTTTGTGATGTGCTAGATACAAGGTATATGGCTGTCTGATATTCTCTATCACCCACTCTTGTAATCCCTCATTAAAGGGATCGGCAAACACAATGATCAAGTCTGCCATTGCAGAATCTTCATCTGCATAAAAGGCTAGACATTCCCTTTTTTGCGCATTTTGGAATGAAAGCACATCAAACGCCACTGGCAGGACATGAAGTGCTTTCATGCTAATTGATGGAAAATGCAGTGCGTCACTTAATGCTTCGAGAAACACCTCTTGGTTATACCCAGAAAACTCTTCTAGAATATCCAGAATGCGACGCTGTTGAGATATTGCTACTGACTTGGCCTGCCTGATTTGGTCAGCGCGAATTGTTGCTTTTACACCCTGATCAATGATATCCAAATCAGAGTCTGGCTGAGTTTGCTCTACTTCTTGCGAGTTTTTTGACAAATCAATCATTGAATATTCCCTGCAAGCTCAAATATCGGCATGTAAAGTAACAGCACCACTACCCCAATCACCAAACCTATCAACAACATAAGTATCGGTTCAAATAGTTTGGTAAACCAATCTATCCAGCGCGCCAACTCTTCATCGTAAAATGAAGCGATACGCTCCATCATGTCGCCAATTTTTCCGCCACGCTCCCCTACTCTCAACATACGCAATGCTATAGGTGTAGTGAGGCCAGCCTGATCCATAGCAAGTGAAATGGCCTGGCCTTCCTGTATAGATATAGAGGCCTGTTTCATTTTGTGTTGTAGTGAAACGTCAAGTAATCCAGCAACAGACTCCAAAGCAACTATGATTGATGTTCCACCTTTGAGTAGCATCCCCAACGTACGGTAGAATCGTGCTAACTGAAAAATTCTTAAACGGGAACCTAACGCTGGCAGTTGCCAGATAGCCTTTGTTATCCATTTTCTGACTGAAGGTCGTGACAAGCCGTACACCAAACCAACCATGCTGAATATCGATACAATGAGCAACTGTTTGCCGTGGTTTTCTAAAAATGAACCCCATGCCAATAACACCTGTGATAGAAAAGGCAGGTTTCCACCAGTCCCTTCATAGATACGGCTGAACTTAGGCACAACAAAACCAAGCAAAAACAATATGACCAATCCTCCCACGCACATTAGCAAAATAGGATAGATGGAAGCAGAAATTATCTTTTTTTTCACTAGCCCAAGTTGCTGCTCGTAGCTGACATAGCGTCCAAGTGCTTCTGGCAAGTCACCCGTTTTCTCACTAGCTCGAACGGTTGCGATATAAAGCACTGGAAATACTTGAGACTGCATTTCCAATGCCGATGAAAATGTCTGCCCCTGATAAAGCGCTTGCAGTAGCGCATCTAATATTTGCTTAACTTCTCTACGCTGATCTTTTTCCGCCAGTGTCTCAATCGCTTCAACGAGATTAAGTCCAGCCTCAAGTAAGGCTAATAACTCTTGACTAAACAGTTCCAAGGGGAAGTTTTTATCCACACTGCTTGATAAAAGATGTTTTTTTGTTTGCGCTACAATTGGCGTATAGCCTCTAGCCTTAATCTGTGCAATAGCATCATCAACATGCATTGCTGATACGTTTAAAAGCACGATTTCCTTTCCTCTGATAGCTTTAACTTGATAATCCATCAGATCAGGTTACCAACTCACCACATCTTCAGACTCTTTACTACCGCCTGCTTGACCATCTTTACCCAGTGAGTAAAGATCATAGTCACCGTGTTCTCCTGGCGATTTGTAAAAATATGGCTTGTTCCATGGATCATTAGGAACATTTTTTTTAAGATATGGACCAGCCCATTTTGGATCATTGCTAAGGTTCTTGTTAAGTGCTGCTAAGCCCTGCTCGGTGTTAGGGTACTGCCCCAATTCAATTCTGTATTGATCCAAAGCTTTGCCCAGTGCGTCAATCTGAGCACGTGCAGTTTTTGTCTCTGACTTGCCTATTTGCTCAAAATATTTAGGCCCTACGTAACCCGCCAACAAACCAATAATGACCATGACAACCAGCAATTCAAGTAGCGTGAAGCCTGAACACAGTAATTGTGGCAATCTGGATTTAAAACTGAATGACTGATCTAGAATTGACATATTAAATGACACAAAGTGAAGTTTATGTGGCAATTCTAGTTAATCTTGTTTTCAATAGCGTTTCAGTTTTGTGACAGTTTTATCACAAAGTCCTAATTTTTGAAGAAAAAGCGACTAAATTCTTGCTTGTGGGTAGTTCATTGGATAAATGACCTTTTCTCTAGCATCTGACCAAATCAGGTCGCAAGTATCGTCATCAACATGCATCATTCTTCCGAGCTTGTCTACGCAGTACTCACCACAAACAATCATTTCATTAAAACTATAGTCCTGGCCAACTCTCGTATACTCAAACAGCACGCTTCTGATTACCTTGCCACCGCGCTGCACATGACATCCATCACTAATCCAAGTAGGCCCAACGATTTCAGCGCCTTTGTCGATTCGGCTACCTGAGCCGATATAAACTGGTCCTTCTATTTTCGTATTATCCCAGTCAACCCTCACATTCAAACCAACCCAAATACCAGGCTTTATTTGTTTACCTGGCATATTCATTGATGGCACTTCTCCGCGCATCACTTGTTGCATTACATCCCAATAATCAGAAACTTTACCAATATCGATCCAGTTAAAACGATGATTAATTGCATAAAATGGTAAGTTTCTCTCAACTAACAGAGGAAATAAATCGGAGCCAATATCAAAAGTACTGCCTGACGGAATCAAATTCAATGCTTCTGGCTCAAATATATAAATACCAGTACTTGCAAGATTTGATCGTGCCTCAGAATGGCTTGGTTTTTCCTGAAATGACATAATCTTTCCATGATCATCCGTAACAACAATACCGTACTCGGAAACTTTATCCATTGGCACTTCTTTAGCTACTAAACTTACTAATGCGCCCTTTTTCTTATGCTCGGCTACAGCAGCCGTGATATCAAGATCGATAATCGCATCACCACATATGACAATTGTGGTATCGTTAAAAAACTCTCCAAAATCCTGTATTTTCCGCATCCCTCCAGCGGAGCCTACTGGACTAGGAACGATTTTCCCATTACTAATATCACCTTCGAAAGAATACCCAATCGCTATACCAAACCGATGCCCATCACCAAAATACTGCTGGATCTTTTCGTGCAGATAGCTAACATTCACCATGACTTCATTTACTTGATGTTTAGCTAGATGCTCTATCAAATATGCCATGACTGGTTTACCTAAAATCGGAATCATTGGTTTGGGAAGTTCGTAAGTTAAAGGACGTACTCGTGTACCTTTACCTGCAGCTAAAATCATGGCTTTCATTGGTAAAACTTTCTAAATCTGTTTGAGTAAATATCAGCGCCAATATAATTAGATGCCAATAACAATGGGTTTTCATAATGATAATAAAGATTAATTATTAAGCATTCATGACGGTTTGGTTAAACGATGCATGTACCATGCCAATAATGAAAAAAGCGGCTGGTTCAGCCGCTTTTTATGTTATTCATGAACTACTTTGCCTTCTTATGAGCTACCACACCCAGCATGAGTAAACCAACCAGCATCAACGCTGAAACATCTGGCTCAGGTACTGGCGGTCTGATAGTGACGTTATTAACCGAGAACACAAGATCGTTATAATCTCTATCCCCACCGTTATAAATATCCTCAAACCCTACCTTCATCGCATTTTTTCCTAGCGTCTTATAGGTAGCATGTACTGTATTATCAGGATTGCTTGCCGCTTCACCATTATAAAAACTATGACCTGTATTATTGACATACATGCGAAAAACTAACTCTGTTCCAGCCTGAAAACTACCTAATAAAAAATTCTGTCCTGGTGTTGCGGTTTGGTTATTGAGTATTTTTGTTGGCGAACCAGCTAAATAAAGGTCGCTTGAATATGCCGCAGATTTTGAGATAAAAGTAACCACAACCTCACCTGTTGACGCCACATATAAGCGATTTGCTGTTGGCTCTGTAAATAATGCACTATGCTTTACTTCTGTAGCAAATATCGTGTTTGCCAAAGAAATAAAAATTAAAGCTACCAAGAAATTAACCAGTCTCACGTCGAATACCCCTAATATCATTTTTTAACAAAACTCGAGCGAATATTAATTGATCAATATTACGGTGATAATTTTAAGGGGCATTAAATATAGTCTATGTGGACTAGATTAACCCGCACGGGTGAACACAAAAGGATGCATCATACTTTTTATTTGATTAGTAAGCCTTAGAGTCTCTAAACACAAGGAGTACTGTTTTAAGGATAATTTTCAGGTCTAAGGATAATGACCATTTTTTTAAGTAATCTAAATCATACTCAATGCGAGACTTCATACTCTCAACAGATTCAGTTTCACCTCTAAATCCATTAACCTGCGCCCATCCAGTAATGCCAGGCTTGACTTTATGCCTAACCATATATCCCTTAATCACTTTACGGTACATTTCATTGTGACTGACTGCATGCGGCCTAGGGCCAACAATGCTCATCCTTCCCTGTATCACATTGATGAACTGGGGCAACTCATCCAATGATGTCTTACGTATAAATTTCCCAAATTTCGTCACCCTTTTATCATTTACCGTAGCTTGCGTGACTTTATCCCCATCTTCTGTGACAGTCATCGACCTGAATTTATATACAACGATTTCATGACCATCCAAGCCATAGCGTCTTTGCTTAAATAGTATAGGTCCTGGAGAACTCAGCTTTACACCTAGGCCCAATACAATCAGCAAAGGCGAAATCAGACATAGAATTGTAGTGGCCAGAATAAAGTCACTTATACTTTTCATAAAGCCATTAAAACCAGAAAACGGTGTCTCACACACAGCAACGACAGGCATCCCATCAATATCATCAATCCGTGCCTGAATTAAGTCAGCCATAAAGAAATTGGGCACAAAATAGATAGATGCCGTTGTATCCTTCAAGTCATCCAATACGGTCATAATCTCATCATGCAGTGAAGGCGGCAACGCAATATAAATTAAGTCGATTTTATGATTTTTAACATATTCTGGCAGGTCAGCGACAGTACCCATCAACTCAATATCATTCACTTTAAAATCAGAAGACGATTGTTCAGAAATAACATCAAAAAAGCCTTTAACCTCGATTGCCAACTCCCTACTGGCATTGACTCTGTCAAATAACTGCTGACTTAATTCATTTACACCAATGATGACAGCAGTTTTCTTAACACTGGCAATATAGTATTTGCTTGAAAGGTAGCTAGCTACCAAAAGATGCGCTAAGACTAAAATAACTGGTGTAATCACTGCCCATAAAACAATGATCTGCTGTGCGAAATGGTTCAAGTACCCTGTTGCATAGCCAAACAGCAAAAGGATTCCAATGGTCAGAAACCACTGCACAAAGGTATTGAACAATTCCTCAAAAAAGCTTTTTGCTTTTACCCATACACCAGGAAAAGTAAGTGCAAAGATCATGATAGAAAGTACAACATACTGCGATGTAATTTTATCTTGAAAATAATTCGTTAATATAAACAAAGACGCAATCATTAATACAGGATCAACCAATATTTTGATTAAAGTATGAAAATTTAACGCTTTACTAAAACTTAGTTGCTGCTGGAATCTCATTTTGGACACTTAGATTAAATTTCACCAAGTGTCACAATTTAGATTAAAAATATGACGTTATTATGTCTTTAAGCACATTCTGTAAAATGAATTTAAATCGATCAAATAAAAATAACCTATCATTTCAAACAAGTTGAAAATTATTTTGAGCTAAGACAATCATTAAGGCATCCTGCTAACGGGTACGATTTAAATTTAACACTAATATATTTATATATAGTAATCATGCTATTACCATAACATGGCAATAGCATGATTTAACTTAAGTAATGATTAAATACAAAAGTGTGAATTAAAGAGCGCTTTACTATAAGCCGATTGGCTTACTTAGCTAAAATGTTTTACAACAAAATTACTTTAATATATCAACAGTTCAACCAAAGCAAAGTAGATAAGCAAGCTAAATGCTTTTGATCATTTTTTCGAGATTAACATGTTTAAAAATAAGCCTATCGTACTAGCAATCAGTTTATCTCTGTCATTAGGTGCAAGCTATGCAATTGCCGAGCAGGGGCCTTCTAGCAGTCAGACACCTTACATCACTTCCACTGCAAAAGGCTGGGAAGTCACCTCAATCATGACAGTTGGCGACCAAGCTACCAATGGTTTTAAAATGGTTGGCATTCCTGATGGTCTAGGCGCTTATGACAATGACGATAATACTTTCACTCTGCTAATGAACCACGAACTAGCTGCTGCACTTGGTAAAGTCCGCGCGCACGGTGCATCAGGGGCATTTGTTTCAGAGTTTAAGATTAATAAAAATACACTAACCGTAATAAGCGGCAATGATCTAGCCATCAATCATCAAGTATGGAATGGCACAAACTACCAGCCCGCATCAGGAGCAGCCAATAGTTTTGTAAGCTTATGCTCAGGTGACCTGCCAGCAGCAACCGCCTTTTATAATGCAAGTACAGGGCTTGGAACAAAGAGCCGCATCTTCATGACTGGCGAAGAATCTGGTACAGAAGGCCGTGCTTATGCATTTATCGCGACAGGACCTGATAAAGGCACAGCTTACGAGTTACCGAGAATGGGTAATTTTTCATTTGAAAACAGCTTGGCTAATCCATACTCAGGCGATCAAACAATCGTAGTAGCTACAAACGACTCTACACCAGGTCAGGTTTATCTCTACAAAGGGACAAAAACAAATACCGGTTCAGACATTGACAGGGCTGGATTAACAAACGGAAATCTGTATGGTATTAAAGTTAAGGATGTTGCAATTGAATCTGGTGCAATTAACGGAAAATTTACACTCGAAGCTGTTAACTATGATCAATCTGGTGTGGAGTTGCAAATCGAAAGCAATGCCAAAGGGATTACCAACTTTGCACGGCCAGAAGATGGTCAATGGGCTGATGCTGTTACATTCTACTTTGCAACAACGGGCACGGCTAACGGAGGATCGTCCAAATTATATAGGCTGAATTTTGATCACAGCATGGGCGGCACCATTTCAATGATCAAAGACTCAGCTAGTTTAACCGGTACCGATGGTCAAACTGCCAGAAATTTTGACAACATAACAGTAGATACGGACGGCAACATCCTTATTCAGGAAGATCCTGGCAACAATGCATATGTTGCCAAAACATGGAAATTCGATACAAAAGGTAATACATGGACACAAATATTCGAGTCCGACCGTAACCGTTTCGTTGCTGGCGCTGCTAATTTTCTTACTCAGAATGAAGAAAACTCAGGCATCATTGACGTAACAAATGTGCTGAAAAGGAACGATGGCAAAAAATACTACCTAGGCGTAACTCAAGCTCATTATGGTATTTCTGGTGAATTGGTAGAAGGCGGCCAGCTATATATCATCAAAGATTCAACACCTTAGAACTAATCACTTGCCGTGAAGTCTTGAGTCGTCATGAGTGCATATGAGCAAATACTTAATCCAGCTTGCGTTTTACCTGTCAGAAGCATGTCAGGCTTGAATGCATCTTCAAAAACAGCTTTTTAAAATTCAAATACTTTAACAGGTGACCTCATAACCATTAGGATTACTTGACTGCCACTTCCAAGTGTCATGACACATATCGTCTAACCCTCGCTGTGCGCGCCATCCGAGCAACTGCATAGCATGTGTAGTGTCTGCATAGTTAACTGCCACATCGCCCTGACGTCTGGGTAAAAATTCATATGGAATTAATTTATCGCTGGCTTTCGAAAAAGCTTTCACAACGTCTAGTACACTATATCCTTTACCTGCACCCAAATTTACAGTAATAAAATCTTGTTTATTAAGTAAATAATCTACAGCATCAACGTGGCCGTCAGCCAGATCAACAACGTGAATATAATCCCTGACGCCAGTACCATCATGCGTACAATAATCGTTACCAAATATACGTAGCTTAGATAAACGTCCGACTGCAACCTGCGCTAAATAGGGTAATAAATTATTCGGGATACCATTAGGATCCTCACCTATCAACCCACTGCTATGCGCGCCAATCGGATTGAAATAGCGGAGCAAAGCTACTCTCCATGTATTGTCAGCTGCATGAATGTCACGAAGAATATCTTCAATCATCAATTTAGTCCGTCCATACGGATTAGTCGCCGTTAATGGGAAACTCTCTTTAATTGGCACTGAAATAGGATTACCATAAACCGTCGCTGAAGAACTAAAAACGATAGTTTTAACACCAAAATCACTCATCACTTCAAAAAGATTAAGGCTACCTATAACATTATTATCATAATAAAGCTGCGGCCTCTCATTTGACTCACCTACCGCCTTAAGACCTGCAAAATGAATAACTGCAGTAATGTTATAACGCTCAAACACCTTTCGCATTGCTGCTTTATCACGAATATCAGCCTGAATGAATGGTATTTTTACCCCAGAAATTCTTTCTATACGATTAATCGACTCAATTCGACTATTGGATAAATTATCTACAACAACGATTTCATAGTCAGCTTCTAACATTTGCAAACAAGTATGGGATCCTATATAGCCAGCCCCACCAGTAATCATAATGGCCATAACGTTAATTCTGAGTTGTTTAAATTACCTCAAACAATACTTGAATACTTAGTATGTAAATCACTTGCCGTTATAGTCACAGTGGACTATAGACATGAAGTAGACTTACCAGAATATCATAGAGGTTTATTATTTTCCGATTTGTAACCTTGCTAAAATATCTGGTCGATTGGCTCAATTATTACAATAATGAAAGAACTCACTAGGGCAAAGTTTGTAACGGTAGAACGCCAATGGAAACTTTAACTTAGTTGGAAACTGATTTGTGATGGAAAAAACCTAAACCAAATCCAATCTGACAGATACCCTAAAAATACGGTGACTGTCAGTTCAGGTCTAAGCTAGTACACTTTATTGATGCAATATGATCGCCTACATTGTTTAAGAAGCAGCGTTCATTAGCGCTTCTTATCTGTAGCTACAATGTTGCTACTCAGCATCGCCATTGCAGCAATACTGATGTCAGCAACGAGTATTGATTCCAGCTCCCCTACCTGATTGAGAATAGGCAACGATACCGTCAAACAAAAATCTTCAGTCGCTGTTGATAGGTAAATGTTAGAGATATACGGCTTTAGCGCTTCATGCGCTTCGTAGTAATAAGCTTGAAGGCTACGATCAACCGCTGCCCCACCTGCTTTAATCTTGCCGTACATATTTGGATTAATCCAATTTGGATATCTCTGCATCCCGTTGGCGTTAAGCTCAAATACCACCTCAAAGAACGGATAATCAGTGAAACAGCCATCCATGCAATGTGAGTCTTCCGAACGACGATATTTAAGTAGGGATTGCAACGCCTCTAGCGCACGTGCCTGCCAATCAGAATGTACCTCATGTTCTGGCACTACAAGCCTAGGCGTAACATCTTCCACGACAATGATGCTACCTATGTTGGATTTACCAATTTTTTTCAGATAAGCCGCACGCTCTGCAGCAGCTACACTATTGGATAGTGTACCTTGGCTACCATTGACAATAGCGATTGAGATGCTTGCAACTGGGTGCTCGCTACCATCCTCTGTAGTAAAGAACCCACGCTCTAGATCTGATGTGTCATATAAATGGCTGGCGAGATCTTGGAAATGATAGATCACATCCAGCAACTTGTCTTCAAGGCTTGTGTTGATATGATCTAAAATCAACACAAAGTCATCACCACCAATGTGACCAACCAACGTCCCTGCAGCGCCAAGAAACTCCTGCCTGACAATTTCTGATAATAGGCGAATCATGGCATCGCCACGTATGAACCCATACCTGTCGTTGTAGGCTTTAAAGTGATCAAGATCAATATAGACTAATACTGTGTTGGGATTATTGCGTATGCTGATATCAAGCGATTGCCGTAATGTTGGTCCTGTGGTGAGCTGACTAAGTGGGTGCAGACTGCCAGTGCTCATCTTACGACTGATCAACTGTGCCATAATCTCTAGCGGCTGTAGAATGCCGATGTAGACACCATCATCGCCCACCATAATCCAGGGCTCGGCATCTCCGCGTTCTAGGTAGAGTCCTCTCGCCAATAGTGATGAAGGAGTACGACTGGTAATCATTTTTGGCAATGCATCACAATAGGCACCCAATGAGCTACTACGCTGGGTAAATACCTTACCCCTCTTGAGCAAACCGATAGGCCGCAAATTATCTAACACCACAGCAATTTCAGTATCCGGATTATCCCGGAAAATTTCTCGCGCCTTTTCAATGGAAGTGTTGACCTCTATCGTGAGCCCGCGCATCACAAACTCGCCAATCCGGAACTCATCTGGAATATGAGAGCGATGAGCTTCATCTTGCTTAGGTAACGCTGCCACTGACTCGGTAGGCTTACTTTCTGGTTTTGCAAAATAGTAGCCCTGCGCATAAGCAAGCCCAAGGTCTAGGCAGAAGTTGATGTCTTCTACGCGCTCCAAACCTTCTGCCACAACGGTGCAGCCGAGTCTTTGCGCCATTGAGATAATAGCCTCCAACAATACTGTACGTACACGACTGCCTTGTGCTTCATGAACAATCGCCCTATCAATTTTGATATAGTCTGCACGAACAGCGGCCAGTGTACGTAAACCATTAAAGCCTGACCCCATGTCATCAAGTGCGATACGAAGGCCGTGAGCACGAATCTCATCACAACACTCGGATAAAAGCTCGGGGGATACTTTTTCACTTTCAACAATTTCAATCACAATTTCACGCTGATCAATACCATATTTGCTTAGCGCTTCCATCATTAATGTCAGCCAGCGCTTTTTCATAATGGTTTGTGGCAGCACATTAATGAAGATTGGAGTACCTGGTGCAATTAAATTTGCTTTACCAACTAATGCGTTTTGCTGGCAAGCAATATCTAGTTCTTCGCTACATTTAAGCTGGCTCGCCAACTTAAATGACTCTTCACCATTCAACAACTCTCCAGAGGGGTTCTTGATGCGACACAGGGCCTCATAGGCAAAAATTTTTCCGTTCTGGGTAAAATCAACAATAGGCTGAAAATAAATCTGCACATGCAAGCTAATATCATCTAGCAACCATGAGTGTAGACGTCTAGTGTAAAAAATGTTGAATGGGACAATGCCTGCAATCGTCTCCGCAGGACACGTCGGATTAGCATCTTTTGCGATCATCACGTAGGAATTTTCAAGCAGCTGTTCTGGTAGCTTCTCCGCAAGCTGATTGAGGGTAGACGTCAATGACTCCTCATCATCAAAGTCAAAAATAAATACTGACTTTTCTGGATTGTGTGTATGAGTTAGATCAAGATTGGCAAAATCAAAAGTCTGATCTGAGGTGTTCAAATATAATTTCATATGCTGGTTTTTCTTTTCTATTATCAAATAGCCCAAGAATAACCAAGCAATAACTACGCCAACACTAGCGATGTAAAGGAAAAAAATTAGCCAACGAAGCTAATCGATTATTTAGATACCACGCCCCGTCATCAGGTCGTGGTTCATTGTAGGTATCTAGTCAGCTAACCAGCTAGAGTGTGCACAAAAACGTGCGGATAAATCAGTTCTTACGTGCTACCAACAGGATAAGTCCTACCACTATGGCACCCAAGCCAGCCCAAACAGGTATGCTAACCGTTTCTTTATCTTCGATAGAAAGTTCGATAGGCCCTATTTTAGTTTGATGGGTTTCTTTAGTGTAAGTAAAGCTACCGTAAGCTAGTCCTAGAGCTCCTGCAATTATCAATATAATTGCCAACATTTTGACTGCTTTCATCTTATTTATCCTTTTATATTATGTATGTGCTTGATTTTAAAATACATTACAAACGGCGGCCTTGAATCAAGCGTACTAGTATTACGACGACTGCTACCACCAAAAGAATGTGGATTAACCCACCCATCGTGTAAGAAGAAACCAGACCGAGCACCCAAAGAATAACAAGTATCACTGCAATAGTTTGAAGCATTTTATAATCCTTATTTAACTGAATATATCGCTTTAAGTTGTATTTTTAATTGGCTTTCAAAATACGAAACCTAAAGCTATTTTTACACTAATTTTGGTTGAGTTAAGGTTAATCTTTTTTAATCATTAGGCTATTTTTCACTGATTTAACGCCTTCAGTCTCTGTGGCTATTTTTCCAGCCATGTAAATCTGCGCTTCTGTATCAACAAAGCCGCTTAATATTACTGCACCTTGATGTGTTTCAACGCTCACTTTTAGACTTTTAACGCCCTCTTCATTTAACAAATTAGCTTTCACTTTTGAGGTGATTAAACTATCGTTAAGGACACGTTTAACATTTTTCTGTTCTGCTTGTGACCTGTAGTTTGTATATTCTTCTTCATTTAGAAGACCGTCATAATTGGCATCAGCCTCTACAAAGTTTACATTTGTGGCAAATAGCTTTTCTTTTTTTGCTTCTAACTCCGTTAGGGTGTTGTTACTGTCAGTATCCAGCGCTTTAAATGATGCGTTATAGATGCCTTTGTTGGCGTCATTTGAGCTATCCAAAGCAAACGCTTGTGAACTGCCAAAACTTGCTGCCAATGCAATCATCATTAGTGTAGATTTAAAGTGTGTATTGTTTTTCATGGTAATTCCTATAGGTAATATAAATGAACGTCGAGAGTGATTTAGAGAAATGTTTAGCCTAGCCTATGCACTAGTAAACATAACCAACTATTTCAGTTTCAATTATTGACATTTATATTGTGATGTTTAATTAAAAAACAAAACCATATAAACGTAGACTGGTCTATTTCCCCTCATCATTGATGATTGGAAATGCCCAAAATAGACTTACCTGAATAATAAACTTAGCTGAATAACTGCTATTGACGATTGCTATCGTCATCCTCAAACCTGACCCTAGTATACACAGATACTGCCAATTTAATGAATATGCTTAAATTGTATGCAAAAAATCGTCACTACTGGTTTCAATGATTTGACGTGTCTATGAATCACACAAATGATTTATTGCAGAAGCTAAAATCTAGCTAAATATTACTAATCAGTACTTCTAATGTTATGTGGTTCATATAGCACTCGCTCAATAATGTGATGAGGTAAGCCTATTTTCTCCATCATTTTTTTGCCGATGCATAATGCTTTTCTCTAGACATTTCAGCACCTTTTCTTGCCGTAATTTCAAAAAGCTTGTTCTTACGTTTAATCATTTTTATATCCTAAAATTTAAGAACATAATCATCTGTTAAGAGCATGTTGAGCTCTATGCGTTAGGCAACGTATTTCAATCAAAAATTTACACCCTACTGTCATTTTTGAAAATACCAACTATATTTGATTAGGTTAGGTATCGCACAGAGTAGCTAATCATAGGTGCTCATAATGCTTGACACTGCAGAGCAATCTACCATCTAGATAAAAGATTTGATGCAATGAATAAAGATCAAGTAAAAGGCAAGTCTAAGGAAATTGCAGGGAAAGTTCAGGAAGAAACTGGAAAGCTAGTTGGTAGCAAAAACCAACAAATTAAAGGCTTAAGTAAACAAATTTCTGGCAAAGCAGAAAAAAATTATGGTGATGTTAAGGATGCTTTAAAGAAATAAAACTTTAAATAAAAAAAATACACTTAACTAAACAAATTAGCCATAAAATGACCGTGCAATACGGTCATTTTACTTGCATAAATCAAATATAAGTCTGAATCGCCACTACATACTAATCCTGCGTGCGGCATATCAACCAAACAATGATTAATACTAAATAGATTCGGTGAGCATTAAAATAGCACGCACCGAATCAATCTCTCATTAAATAATATGACTCAAACTTTCTGGCCCAAATACCTCCCTATGAATGTTATTAGCGTCTACGCCAAGCTCAAGCAAGGCATTACGCTGATCATCCATAAAGGATTGCGGCCCACATAGGTAATAAATACCACCTTTAAATTCAGCAGAGATATGATCCGTTAAATCCATACGCCCTTCCCGCTCGTCAATATGTTGTTTTTTTGATTCATTCAAAAAGAAAACAGTCTCTAAGTGATTCAATTCATTCTTTATTTGGTTTATCTCGTCTATATGCGCAATGCTAGCTCTGTTTCTTGCTGCATGTACAAATAAGACCTTTCTTGTAGGATTATTAATAGATATTTCTTTTACCATTGAAATCATTGGTGTGATGCCTACCCCTGCAGAAATTAACCCGATAGGTTGCTGATTTAAAATGTCAGGAGTGAAGTTTCCACATGGGTAACTAATATCAACAACACTGCCTACTCTCACATGCTGATGTAACCAGTTTGATACATTGCCACGAGGTTTATATTCATCACCTTTTTCACGTTTCACTGTAATTCTGTAAGTGTTATGTTGATTAGCGTCAGACAAGCTATATTGCCTGATCTGCCTTAGGTTTAAGTCTTCAATATGCACTGCCACACTGATATATTGACCCGCTTTAAATGTTGGCAAGGCTAATTGACCTGTTGTTAACATATCTGGGGCTAATTGATCTGGGGTTAAATTATTGGTAGCTTGCAACGTAAAGCTAACCACATCTTCTGACTCATGTCGCTTTTCCACAACTTTCACTTTAATCCACTCATCTGGCTGTTGATGATTGTGCTTGTATAATCTATTTTCTGCATCAATAAGCGCATCAGCTAAAAGACCATACGCCTCTTCCCAAGCTGCTAGTAACTCAGTGGTTGCAGCATCGCCAAGCACACCCTTAATGGCACCAATAAGATGACTACCAACAATTGGATAATGTTCAGCCTTAATCCCAACAGACACATGCTTATGCACAATCCGTTCAATCACTGGTGCTAATACTGCGCTATTTTCTATATTTGCGGCGTAGGCAAACACGGCGGCGGCTAAAGATTGCTGTTGAGACCCATTTGCCTGATTTCCCATATTGAATAGGTTTTTAAGCTCAGGATGTGATTCGAACATATTTTTATAAAATAGCGTGGTAATAGCTAACCCATGCTGCCTTAATACAGGCACACTCGCCTCAATATATGGTTTTGCTGCCGCTGATAACATCACATCTCCTTAACTTGCATTTTAAATGCTACTTTTATGTTCAAAAAAAACACTCAAATGAGTGCTTGGTAAACTTATTTAACTACTTACTTAATACTACTTATTTAACATTAACCAATAATCTCAATCATTATTAGCTAACATAACGTTGATGCAACTTAATGACAGCCTGTTGCGTTTTAAGATCAACAATACTTTGCAGTGTGTATTTGTTCATTTCCTCATAAAAACTATTTAAACCATGATCTAATATTTCCTTTAAATGACATTGACCACTCAAAACACAAAGCGGCTCAGCACAATTAATAAGTGAAGTTTTATTCTCAAGTTCACGTAAAACATTTCCTAGTTTTAGCTCAGATGGCCTAACCCCAAGCTTTAATCCACCCGCTCTACCACGCGTGGCAATCACCCAATTTAATTTATTTAACCTAGTGACCACTTTAATTAGGTGATTTCTTGGTACATCAAACTGTTGTGCAATTTCATTAATAGTCACTATGGACGTGTTGACTTCCTGAGTCAGGTACATCAGCACTCTTAATCCAAGATCAGTGAATTTTGTAATTTGCATAATAGTAATAGATTCTACATATGTTGCATAATATATGCAACATATGACATCACTAATGCATTAGGCTATTTATTTGGGAGCCAAAAACTTAAAAAAAATGATAACTAAGTAACCGTGAATCAAAAAAATCTGCAATAAATGCACATCTGTAAATATCTATCCATTACATTACCTAATGTTTCATGTACACTGCAATTAAAATAAATGAATTGGCACTTAATCACTTAAATGCAAGTTAACATTAAACCAACCAATTTAATAACATACAACATTATCCTGTGGTTGCTCACCGGCTCTATACTCATAACCGGCTCATATATCACACATAAGCTATGGTCCAACGCACATAGTGACAACTTAGCCAAACTTCACTCAGCCCTGGATGACTCAGCCGACGTGACTGTTAACAATTTGCGTGCACGATTCAGCGCCATTTCAGTGATTATGCATGGCGTTAAAGGCTTCATAGACGCTTCCGAGGTAATTACGCCAGAAGAATTTCACACCTACATAAAATCACTTAACTTAGGTGATAAATTTGGCGTTCGTGGCATCGCACTCGTCGAGCTGATTGATGACCTCGATAAAAAAAGTCACATTAGCCATATAAGCAAAAAAAACTTATCTGTTTTACAAATAAGGCCCGCAGGTAAAAGACCTCATTATGCCCCTATTACATTAATAGAACCTTTAGATGAATTAAATATTCGTGCTCTAGGCTTAGATGTACTCACTTTACCAACAGCACTCGCAGCACTTGAACAAGCAAGAGACACCAACGAGGCACGTATTTCTTCGAGAATGACACTCGCGCAGGATGCAGACAAAAAAGATCAACATGCCTTTGTCATGTATTTACCTATTTACAAAAAAAATACCTCGTTAAATAGTTTAGAAGCCAGGCGTAACGCTATTATTGGCTGGGTCGATGTACCTTTCCGCATGACTGACCTCATGAACGGGTTTAAAGGCGAAATCGATGAGGATGTTGCAATACAAATTCATCAGGGACTTGAGGTAACCGAAGATTCTTTTTTATATAACTCTCAACATTACCAATCTTCTGAACCAAGTACAGGACCTTTGAAACAAAGTGCAGAGGCAAGTGGAGATCAAAGTATTTTTACAAAAAGAGTATTAGATATTGGTAGCAGTCAATGGACTTTACTGTTTCATAGCACCCCAGCATTTGAAGCAAGAACGCTATCTTATGGCAAACCAATGTTTGTCGCGCTACTCGGCTTCACACTTACCATATTATCTGCCTTTTTAGCATGGTTTCTATTAAGCAGTCGGCAACGATCTGAAAATCGCTATCAAAAGCTCTTCGATCAAGCAGGTGATGGTGTCGTAGTATTAAATTATCAACATCGTTTTATTTCCGCAAACTCAGCAGCTGCGAGCATGCTGGGATACCAGCATAAAGCACTATTAAATATGCGGTTGCAAGATGTCCTAGTCAATAATATTGCAGATCAATCAGACTTTATTAACAAGTTGGCAGCTGACAACCCCATTAAAAGTGAGTGGCAGTACCTCCGTCATGATGGTAGTCAATTCACGGCTGAAGTGAGTTGCCGTAAATTAGACAAAAACTACTATTTCGCTATTATTAGAGATCTCACAGAAAGAAAATTAGCAGAATATCGCATAAGACATCTCACGCAACTTTACCAAGCCTTAAGCGAAGTAAACCAAGCGATTGTTCGCATGGGTGATGATAATGATTTAGGGTCTTAGGAAGCTAAAGCGGTTTATTTCGTAAAAGTTTAAGTATCTCAAGGTAAATGTTATCACGTCGATGATTAAATCTATATTCAGTCTCTTTCAGGTGCAGATAGAACGTATGCTTAGGGATACCGTTAAAC
>NZ_JAURYU010000012.1 GCF_030653755.1 Methylotenera sp. | reverse complement strand
CTGGGTTTAAAGTCATCAACTAATAATTAGTCTTTTGATGCACGTTTACGCTCATGCTCAAGCAAGTAACGTTTACGGATACGAATCGTTTTAGGAGTAATTTCTACCAACTCATCATCATCAATAAACTCAACTGCTGATTCTAAAGACAATGCAATTGGCGTAATCAAACGTACGGCCTCATCAGTACCTGATGAACGAATGTTAGTCAGCTGTTTACCTTTAATCGGGTTAACGATCAAATCGTTATCACGACTGTGAATACCAATCACCATACCTTCATATAACTTGTCGCCTGGTACAGAGAACATTTTGCCGCGGTCTTGCAACTTCCATAAAGCGTAAGCTACAGCCTCGCCATTTTCAGCAGAAATCAACACGCCATTACGACGACCTGGCATATCAGCTTTAACTGGTGCATATTCATCAAACACATGGCCCATTAAACCAGTACCACGTGTCATTGTTAAGAATTCACCTTGGAAACCAATCAAACCACGCGCTGGAATTCTATATTCCAAACGTGTACGGCCATTACCGTCAGATTCCATATTTTGCATTTCACCACGACGACGACCTAACTCCTCCATCGCAGCACCTTGATGCTCATCTTCTAAGTCAACGGTAAGAATTTCATATGGCTCACACTTTTCGCCATTAATTTCACGGTAAACTACTTTTGGTTTACCTACAGCCATTTCGAAACCTTCGCGACGCATATTTTCAAGCAAAATAGTTAAGTGCAACTCACCACGACCAGAAACGCGGAACACGTCAGCATCTTCAGTATCTTCAACACGTAAAGCAACATTCACTAAAAGTTCTTTAGTTAAACGATCACGAATTTGACGTGAAGTGACAAACTTACCTTCAGTACCAGCTAATGGTGAAGTGTTCACCATAAAGTCCATGGTCAATGTAGGTTCATCTACACCTAAATGTGGCAAGCCAATTGGGTTTTCACGATCGCAAATTGTGAAACCAATACCAATATCATCTAAACCAGAAATAATCACAATGTCGCCAGCTTCAGCTTCTTCAACAGGCACGCGCTCCAAACCGCGGAAACCAAGCACTTGGTTGATTTTACCCGTAGCGATTTGTTTAGTTTCATTCATCACTGTCACAGCTTGGCCAGGTCTGATTTTACCGTTAGTAACACGACCAATACCTAAACGACCCGTGTAAGTTGAATAATCCAACGCTGAAACTTGTAACTGTAAAGGTGCACTGCTATCACCAACTGGCGGCGCAACGTGGCTTAAAATCGTTTCAAACAAAGCACGCATATTGTCGCTAGGCTGATTCATGTCTAACATAGCATAGCCATTAATTGCTGATGCATACACCACTGGAAAGTCTAACTGCTCATCTGTTGCACCCAAGTTGGCGAACAAATCAAATGTTTGGTTCACTACCCAGTCAGTACGTGCACCAGGACGATCTACTTTATTAATCACAACGATTGGTTTTAAACCAAGTGCCAACGCTTTTTTCGTTACAAAGCGTGTTTGTGGCATCGGGCCTTCAACCGCATCAACTAGTAGAACCACACCATCTACCATACCTAACACACGTTCAACTTCACCACCAAAGTCCGCATGGCCTGGGGTATCCACAACGTTAATATGTGTACCTTCGTAATTAAGCGCAGTGTTTTTTGCTAAAATTGTAATGCCGCGTTCTTTCTCAATATCGCCACTATCCATCACACGCTCAGACACTGTCTGATGAGATGTAAATGTACCTGCTTGATGTAAAAGTTTATCAACCATAGTTGTTTTACCATGGTCAACGTGGGCAATAATTGCGATATTTCTTAAATTACGAGACATTGTCTTGCTACCAGTTCATTGAAAGGCGGCGATTTTAACACATTAAGCCCTAAGAATGATTTAACTATCTACAAATATAGTAAAAAACTCTTTGACAAAATGTAATTAATGCCTATAATGCGCACAACTTAGAACTTTAAATGGCTTAACAAGTAGCTCTAAAAAGTTTTAGATTCATCGCCCTGACCCTCAGTCACTCGTGAAATTTTGAAGTGACTATCTTTAGATTTAATATTAAATCTATCTTTACTGGTTAGCGGCTATGCCCGTGCGCTGGTAAATAAAGCATCTCGAAACTATATATTTGAAATTTGCTTTTTGCGTTATGTTGTTTTTTACAACATCACTGTAAACATACATGTATTTGCTCGCGCCCTTTTATTGTTTTTATAAAACTGCTTTTGAAAGGGACTATCTTGTCTTTTGAATCATTAAATCTACACCCTACTATTATCCGTGCTTTAGAGGAATCAGGCTATACAGCCCCAACTCCTATTCAAGCCCAAGCAATTCCTGTTGTGACAGAAGGTCACGACTTGATGGCTTCTGCACAAACTGGTACCGGTAAAACTGCAGCATTTATGTTGCCAGCACTAAACTTACTAGCAACGCCGCACGAATCTAAAAGCCGCGGCCCACGTATTTTGATCCTTGTACCTACACGTGAACTTGCAACACAAGTGAACGAAGCTGCACGCAAATACGGTAAATTCATCCGTGCACGTACAGTAAGTATCGTGGGCGGTATGCCTTACCCACTACAAAACAAACTATTATCACAACCGCTAGATATCTTAGTGGCAACACCTGGTCGTCTATTAGATCATATGGAACGTGGCCGTATTGATCTATCACGTTTACAAATGTTGATATTAGATGAAGCTGATCGTATGTTAGACATGGGTTTCTTACCTGATGTTGAACGTATTTGCGAGCAACTTTCTGCAGAGCGTCAAACATTATTGTTCTCAGCAACATTAGATGGCGACATCGCACGTATTGCGAACAAAATCCTTAAAAATCCTAAAACAATTCAAGTGGCAGCTCAACGTGAAAAACACGCAAACATCGAGCAACGCTTGCACTTTGTTGACGACATGACACATAAAAACACACTACTTGAGCATTTATTGATTGCTCCTGAAGTGAATCAAGCCATCATTTTCACAAGCACTAAACGTCACGCTGATGTGTTAGCGGAAGATTTGTACGCAGCAGGTCATAAAACAGCTGCATTACACGGTGATATGACACAAGGTGCGCGTAACCGTACATTGACTAAATTACGTCATGGCGATGTAAAAATCTTGGTTGCGACTGACGTTGCTGCTCGTGGTATCGACGTACACGGCATTACACACGTCATCAATTACGATCTACCTAAATTTGCTGAAGACTATGTACACCGTATCGGCCGTACTGGTCGTGCTGGCAACACTGGTATCGCCATTTCATTCGCGTCGAACATGGATAGACATATTTTGCGTAAAATCGAACAATTCACTGGCAACACCATGTCGCCAGCAGTGATTGAAGGCTTTGAACCAAAACGTGCAATGAAGATGGATGGTCCTAGTGGTAGTCGTCGTGATGGTCATAAACCAGGTGGTCGTGGTGGTTTTAAACCACGTGATGACCGTGGTGGTTACAAAGGCCGTGATGATCGCAATGGCGCTAGCCGTGATAGCGCTCCTCGCAGCGAAAATCGTTTTGAAAACCGTGGCAACCGTGATTCAGCACCACGTGAAGCAAATGGTAATTCAGCTGGCTATGCGCCAAAACCTGAATTTAATCGTTCAGAAAGACCAACTGGCGACCGTGCACGTAGCTTTGGCGACCGCGCAGCGTTTGACAAATCTGGTGACCGTAGCCGTGGCAACAACGCTGGCACGCCTAACCGTAGCTTTGGCGATAGCGTAGCTTTTGGTAAAAAACCATACTCACGCGACGGCCAACGTAGCGAAGGCCGCTCTGATCGTGGTGCAGCACCTGCTGCACGTCGTGATGGCGCCCGCACTGATGGTGCTCGTAGTGACAGCCGTCCTGCTGGCCGTAGCGATAGCCGTGGTCCAGCACGTGCTTTTGCTGGCGCGAACGCAAGCGCAGGCAATGGTGCTCCACGTCGCTCACGTAGTTTTGCATAACTTAAGTAAAGACTTTAATTGAACAGTATCCAACAAATGACAGAAATCGTAACGACTGACAGCCCAAGTTTCAGCACATTAGGACTCGCACCTGAGCTCTTACGTGCATTAACTGAATCTGGTTACACCACTCCAACCCCAATTCAGGCACAGGCTATTCCTGTTGCCTTGGCTGGAGGAGATGTAATGGCAGGCGCGCAAACAGGCACAGGTAAAACTGCGGCTTTTGCACTCCCCCTACTACAGAAGTTATTACCGCTAGCCAATAGCAGCACCTCCCCTGCCAAGCATCCCGTGCGTGCGTTAATTTTAACGCCAACACGTGAGCTTGCTATACAGGTGGAAGAAAGCGTCAAAGCGTATGCTAAACATACGCAATTGCGCTCACTGGTTGTCTATGGTGGCGTAGATATCAAAACACAGACACCTCACCTTAAAACAGGTGTGGAAGTGTTGGTAGCGACGCCTGGCCGTTTGTTGGATCATATGGAACAAAAAACTCTGCAACTCAACCAAGTACAAATGTTAATACTTGATGAAGCTGACAGAATGCTAGATATGGGCTTTATGCCAGATTTGAAGCGTATTTTGGCACTACTGCCAAAACAGCGTCAGAATTTAATGTTTTCCGCGACATTCTCAAACGAAATTAAAAAATTAGCAGATGATTTTTTAACCAAGCCTCAACTGATTGAAGTTGCGCGTAGCAATGCAACTAATGACAATGTGACGCAAAAAGTATATCAAGTTGCGCAATCAGATAAAGAAGCTTTGTTGATTCAGCTACTAAAAGAAGCCGATGCAAAACAAGTCATCGTATTCACCAAAACAAAATTAACGGCGAGCCGTTTAAGCCGTAGCCTCGTACGCGAAGGCATTGCGGCTGATGCCATTCATGGCGATAAAAATCAGCAAGAACGTATTAAAGCATTAGATGCTTTTAAAGCTGGAACTGTGACTGCGCTGATTGCAACAGATGTTGCGGCGCGTGGTTTAGATATTAGTGAACTGCCAATGGTGATTAACTATGAAATCCCAAGCGCGCCAGAAGACTATGTCCATCGTATCGGCCGTACAGGACGTGCAGGCGCAAGTGGTGTGGCCATTTCATTTGTCAGCGATGATGAAGAAAAATATCTCGTAGAAATCGAAAAGCTAATCAAACGCCAAATTACCAAAGAAACGGTAGCGCTAGATAAACCTAAAGCAACATCACGCACACGTAGTCCCGCGAGCAATCAGGTGAAAGATCAAGAAGCGCCAACCAGGCGCTTACCTGCTAAGAAAAAGAGTGCCGACCCATGGTTTGATAAGCCTTACGAACCAAGCACAGAACAAAATAATGTGGTCGCCACTAGACAAATTAGTACCAAGAAGGCGCCAGTGGCTGCATTACTTGGTGGGTTGTTGTCTAGAAAATAATTAATCTTTGAAATCAATCAGGTATTTAGTACTCAGCTAATTCGGGGCAGTCAACGCCCCTTTTTATTGCCTGCAGTTATTTGCTTGAGCGCAATTAACGCCCCTGTTGATTCCGCATAAAGTCAGCCACGCCATATAGCTGATTGGCTAATTTTTTCATCAACGCTTCGTCATACTCTAATTGATGCATGGCTTTAATCATGCAATACATCCATTGATCACGCGCTGACTCACCGATTGCAAACGGCAAATGACGCGCACGCAACATTGGATGTCCATAGCGCTCGATATATAGCTGCGGCCCACCTGTCCACCCTGTTAGAAACATAAACAGCTTCTCGCGCGCAGAAGTTAAGTCTGATTGATGCATATCACGGATAGGCTTTGCCTTAGGGTCGCTATCCATAATGTCGTAAAACGTTTCTACCAATAAACGGATATTTTGTGTGCCACTTTCTTCGCCACCAAGCAACTCAAAAAATGTACGCTTATCAGTACCCGCTTCTTCTATTTCATTCAACATATGCTTATCACCTTAAATGTAGGGATTTCTTGTAACGCAGTTTGTAGACCGTATCACAAATGTACTTTTGTTATCCCTACATTTAAATATCCACTGGCGTCACTAAACTGGCGGCTAATTTTGCACTTTCTCTTGCTTCTGTAACATCTTTACCTGTCGCTAATGCAACGCCCATGCGCCTTTTAGTAAAAGACTCTGGCTTACCGAATAAGCGAATATCTGCATTACTCACGGCCAAGGCTTTTTCTACACCATCAAAAGCTAGTTGCTGAGTATTATGCCCACCATAGATGACGGCACTTGCGCCAGCTTCACGCATACTCACATCAACAGGCAATCCTAAAATTGCACGCGCATGTAGATCAAATTCACTAAAGCGTTGCGTAGCCATGGTTACCATACCTGTGTCATGTGGACGAGGACTGACCTCACTAAACCAAACATGGTCACCTTTTACAAACAACTCAACCCCAAACAAACCTAAACCGCCTAAGCTATCAGTCACAGCTTTAGCAATACGCTTAGACTCCTCTAATGCCTTAGTAGCCATGGGTTGGGGCTGCCAACTCTCAACATAATCACCTTTTTCCTGCACATGTCCAATGGGCTCACAGAAGTAAGTGGCGATTTCGCCTTGTGCATTCTTTGCGCGGACTGTTAATAAAGTAATCTCGTAATCGAAATCAATTTGGCCTTCAACAATCACCACACCTTGGTTGACACGTCCGCCTGATGCAGCATAATCCCATGCAGATGACACTTCACTCGCCTGTGTAATACGTGACTGCCCCTTGCCAGAGGAAGACATGGTTGGCTTGATAAAACACGGATAGCCAATACCAGCATCAATCGCAGCTTGGAGCTCAGTTTCGCTTCTGGCAAAGGCATAAGGTGATGTTGGCAGATTAAGGTCTTCAGCCGCGAGCCTGCGAATACCTTCGCGATTCATGGTCAATTGAACTGCTTTAACGGTAGGAATCACGGTTGCAATGCCAGATTTTTCAATATCTGCGAGTGTTGAAGTATTTAAGGCTTCGATTTCAGGCACAATCAAGTGTGGTTTTTCAAGTGCGATTAGCTGACGCAATGCTTGATCGTCGGTCATATCAATCACATAGGCACGATGCGCAACCTGATGACCTGGTGCATTTTTATAGCGATCAACGGCAATCACTTCAACACCTAGGCGTTGCAGAGCGATAATCACCTCTTTACCAAGCTCACCACTACCTAAGAGCATGACACGGGTTGCATTAGGACTTAAAGGGGTTCCAATTCGCATAGGGATTCTTTCATTTGAGGATTGCTGGAATCATACCATGCAGCTATTTTTAAGAAAATTAGAGATACATTTAATTTACAAGAAAATAGAAAATGAATACTCTTAGTGAACGCATAGTTCCTGCTTAACAAGCTTAATGAATTGCGTTTAAGCTAACTAAACTTTGATTTGATGTTTATCCATGCGGTAGCGCATCGTCATCCGTGTAATGCCAAGTTTTCTTGCTGCCTCTGAAACATTGTATTTAGAATCAACCAACACCTGCAACAATATAGACTTTTCTGCCGCATCTAAAGCAGACTGCTGAGAATCTATTGAAATAGTAGGAACGGGCTCTGCCAAACGTGTGTTTGGTAAAGCTAAATCAATATCAGTTAATTCACCATTTTGACAAAGCAACATAGCACGGCTCACTTGGTGCTTTAATTCACGTACATTACCTGGCCATGCATAAGCTTGAATGATACTAATTGCCTCACGCGTAAAATGTGGGCTAGGTAATCCATAGCGTCTAGCGGTTTGTGCAGCAAAACTTTTTGCCAACAACATGATATCTTGACCACGATCACGTAATGGCGGCATAAAAACACCCATCATATTAAGTCGGTAATACAAGTCTTGCCTAAAGCGTCCATTCTGTGACATTTCATGTAAATCACGATTGGTAGCCGCTACAAAACGAGCTGGTACAGCACGCTCTTTAGTTGAACCGACACGTCGAACCACTCGACGCTCAAGCACATTAAGCAACTTTGCCTGTAGCGCTAATGGTAATTCACCAATTTCATCTAAAAACAACGTGCCGTCTTCAGCGGCTTCAATCAAACCAGGCCTTGAACTTACCGCACCTGTAAAAGCGCCCTTCTCATGACCGAACAACTCACTCTCCATCAACTCCGCTGGCAGTGATGCACAATCCACATGCACAAAAGGTTTATCACTATTTGCACATGATAAATGCAATGAACGAGCAGCCACATCTTTACCAGTTCCTGTTTCGCCGCCTATCAAAACAGTAGGTGGTACGCTGTCGTTCGATACCAACTGAGCAATGCGATTAATTTGCATTTTCACATTTTGCATGGCTGGACTATCGCCCAACAGCTCAACTCCCTCTGAGGCATGCGCATTGCGCTGGCGTGAGTAATCAAGACTTTTGCTCTGCATGGCTGCAGTTTCGGCTTTTTGAATCGATAACAACAACTCTTCAAGATCTATCGGTTTTTTTAGATAATCAACAGCTCCTTGTTTCATCGCATTGACGGCATCACTAATTTCACCATGCGCCGTCATCACAATCACCACCGCGCCTTTAACAACAAACTCTGTCAGTAGATCCAAACCGTTGCCATCAGGTAGTCGCATATCTAATAAAACAATGTCTGGGGGAAATTGTTTAACAATATCGCGAGCATCTTGTAGGCTTTCTACGTGCGCACACTCATACCCAGATTTTTGTAATCGGCGTACTACAGCACGTGCAAATAATGCCTCGTCTTCAACAATCAATATTTTCGATTGCTGTTTAGTTAAGGTTGATGCTTCACTATTACTGAGATGCGTTAGTTGCAATTATTACTCCTGTGATACAAATCTAAATTTTATGATTGTGTTAGATCAACAACAAATCATTATCAGCAAGAAACATTCCAAACATCTTTTTTTATAAGAACTCTAAAAAGTACGCCAAAAAAATCAAGAAGAAAATTAAGATAAACCAAATTAAAAATACTTCCATAAGCAATACTTAGCACAATAAATACCAATAAAATAAGCTATTCACTTACGTAATGAATCAGTAGTCAATACGCCTATCAATCAAACCAATCTCACCATACTCAACTAATTTATGGTTCATTACAACCATTTTTTGGTTGTAATGAACCACACTATGGTTGATTACAACCAATTTATGAGATTTTCAATCACTTAAAATTATCAAATATATTTTTTAAATACGCTAATTCAATTACTTAAACCAAAAATTACCACTAGAACTAAAATAGGAATGTTTTTTGCTTTTTAATCTTTTGTTATAAAAACATTAAAATATAAATATAGCTTAGAATTTCTATCGAAAGTACATCATGAAAAAACCATTAATGAAACTCACATCTGTAGCCGTGATGCTTGCATTTGCAAACACGCCTGCACTTGCTGATGACACCACAATTAATATTAAAAAAATTGAGGTCTACGGCACTACTCCACTACCTGGTATTGGCTTGCCGTTAAATAAAGTACCAGCAAATATCCAAATGGCATCGCCAAAAGAGGTTGCAAATCAAGCTGGTGTTTCAATTGCTGACTACATGATGAACAATATGCAAGGGGTTACAGTATCAGATATGTCTGGCAACCCATGGCAACCAGAAATCAACTTCCGCGGCTACTCTGCTTCTTCTTTATTAGGTAATGCTCAAGGCCTTTCTACCTATGTGGATGGTGTACGTGTTAACGAGCCATTTGGCGATGTGACACTTTGGGACAAGATTCCTAGCTTTGCGATTGGCAACATGCAAGTAGTGCCTGGCTCAAACCCACTATTCGGCTTAAACACTTTAGGTGGCTCAATTGCTATTCAAACCAAAAGTGGCCGCGATAATCAAGGTATGGCTTTAGAATATGAAGCTGGCTCATGGGGTCGTCAACGCGCTTTAATTGAAGCTGGTGGTGTATCTAAAGATGGTTCTGTAGATTACATGCTAGGTTATCAACATACCACTGAAGATGGCTGGAGAGATTACTCACCATCACACCTCAATCAATTATTTGGTAAATTAGGTTGGCAGAATGAAACTAGCAAGTTGGACTTAACTTATATCAGTACAGACAATAATCTAATCGGCAATGGCTTTACACCTGAAAACCTATTAAGTGGTGATCGTGATCAAATTCACACACGTCCAGACTTTACCAACAACTACTCACACTTCTTAGCGCTAAATGGCTCTCACTGGTTTAATGAAGACACTATGTTTTCTGGTAATGTGTACTACAGAAAATCAAATCGCCACACTAAGAATGGCGACCTATGGGAAGGTGAATCTGATGGTGCAGGTACAATCGGGAACTACGTAGGTCAGTTTGATATTGATGAAGAATATACTGGTTCAGTAATGAATCGTAGTAAAACCACACAAGATACTTACGGTGCAACAGGCCAAATGACTTTTGGCCAAGATTGGATGGGCAAGAAAAATCAATTTGTAATTGGTGCAGGCTACGACTATACGCTAATGCGTTATAAACAATCAGAGTTAATTAATGTTTACAGCGAAGGTGATAATGAAGTGTTTGACGGAAATCGCACGCCGATTTTCAACAGCCCAGCTTACGACTCTGGTGATGAGTTTGGCGTATTACCTGGCACTCAAACAACTGGCCTAACAGGCAAACAATACACTGCTCGCTTATTTGCAACAGATACATTATCACTCAATGATCAATGGCATTTAACAGCTGGTGCAAGTTGGAACTTTACACGTGTAGATAACGTGGATACGTTAAGGGGCGATCGCTCTGCGACCAACCCGAACAGCTTGACTGCAAAAGATAGCTATACACGCTTAAATCCAACCATAGGCTTGACACATACACCTACTGACAACTTAACGCTTTACACGTCATATAGTGAATCTAGCCGTGCGCCTACTTCTATTGAATTGGGATGTTCAAATCCAGCAGCGCCATGCCTACTACCATCAGCAATGGCAGATGATCCTCCTCTAAACCAAGTGGTTGCAAAGACCTATGAGTTTGGTGGCCGTGGATTGCTAACGGAGAATATCCGTTGGAATGCAGGCTTGTATCAAGCAATCAACCATGATGACATTCAATTTACAGCGGCAGGCTCATCTAACGGTGCTGGCTACTACAAAAACGTAGGTAGAACTAAGCGCCAAGGGATTGACATGGGCTTGGCTGGTGATGCAGACAAGTTTAAATGGAGTGCATCATACAGCTACGTTCGTGCAACTTACGACTCTGATGTTTCATTTGTAAGTTCTTCAAATTCATCAGAAGATAGTGAGAGTATCATTTACGTAAAACCTGGTGATCGTATCCCATCGATTCCAGCGCATCAGCTAAAACTACGTGGTCAATATGCTGTTACACCAGCATGGACTATCGGTACTAACGTAATCGGCTTCTCAGACGCTTATGTTTGGGGTAACGAGAACAACCAACATCGTGCCAATAGTGCCGCTTGCGTAGATCCTGAAGATTGCGCAGCAGGAAAAGGTAAGGTGAGTGGCTATTTCATTGTTAACTTAGATACTCAATATAACATTGGCAATGGTTGGAAAGCGTTTGCAAAAGCCACCAACATTTTTGACCGTGAGTATAATGTGAGTGGTCGTTTAGCTGAAACCATGTTTGCTGCTGATGGTACTTATGGTACTGAATCAAAACAACTTGGTTTATTAGCAGGCGCACCACGTGCTGCTTGGATTGGCGCTCGCTATGAGTTTGGCGGTCCAAAGAAGTAAACTACTAGATGTAAAATAAGCAGTCGCCATTAGGTTCGATTGCTGAGTAAAAAAGGGTTACACCAAGCTGTAACCCTTTTTTTTATTTACTAAGCCTCTGTTGTTCTTCTGTAAGAATATACCTAGATTAAATACTATTGAGTAACTGCCTTGGTGGAATATTTAAAAAACTACGCAGCCCCAACCAAGCCGCTAAGGGAATCAAAACTGCTGCAACTAGTACACTTAACACAACCAAACTAAAATTAAACTGAAACGGTATATTGAGAATATTGACACTAATGTAATACGCTAAAAAGTTGGCGCCAATCGATGCCACCAATGCTGATATAAATCCAATACAAGCAAACTCTGCAATATAAGCAATACTCACCTGTTTACGTGATGCGCCAAACACACGCATCAGCGTAGCTTCTGCCACACGCTCTTCTCTAGTTGCAACAAGCGCGGCGTACAACACGGCAACACCTACAACTAAGCTAAATACAAAAACATACTCAATTGCCTGACTCATCTTTTGCATGATTCCGCGCACTTGTTGCATGAGCGCTGCAATGTCAATCACGGTTAGATTAGGGTACTGCTTCACCAGTTGATTAAGTGACTCCTCTGCGCCAATCGGCAAATGAAAACTACTGATATGACTGGCAGCAAATCCATCTAACACGCCAGGCGGTGTCACTGCAAAAAAGTTAGCACGCATCGTATCCCACTCTACTTTTCTCAGGCTTATCACCGTCAGCGTTAATGGACTACCTGCGATATCAAATAGTAGTTGATCACCAATTTTAATGTTAAGGCTGTTGGCTAAACCCTCCTCTAATGAGATTAATGGCTTTCCATGTTCGCTATTTTTCCACCAACGCCCAGCCACCAGCTTGTTATCAGTTTGCATCTGTGCAGCCCATGAGAGATTGAACTCACGCTCTGCAAGCCGCTTTGCACGCTCATCTTGCCATTCAACTGTGTTGATTAATTGATTATTCTTACTCACTAATCGTGCACGGACCATTGGAAAGATAGCCGCATCTTGAATATTTTGTGTGCTAAAAAATTGATTGACTTGATTAATTTGAGCTGGCTGAATATTAATCACAAATCGATTGGGCGCCCCCTCTGGCAAAGAGGCTTGCCAATTACGGATTAAATCACCACGTATGAGTGTGAGTAGCATAATCACCATCAACCCCATGCAAAAGCCTATCATTTGCACAGTGGACAATCCTAACCTACGTTTTAAGCCTTGTATCCCTAAGTTAATTGACGCCAAGGTGCTGCTTTTAGGCGTTATTGTCAAAAGTCGCTGGGCCAAATAAGTGAGCGCATAAACAAAACCTAACACAATTAAGCTCAATGTCATCATCGCAACAATCGTTGAAACTGCAATATTAAAATCCTGTGCTTGCCAGAAAATCATCACCACCATCACCAAAGCGGCTGGTAAATACTTAGCCTGCGTTGAAAGCGGCAGCGATAGCGTATCTCGCCTTAGTATGTTCATGGCTGAAAGGTTTCTCATTTGCCACGCATGCGGTAGCACAACAGCTACCATCATGCCAATACTAGCCATAAACCCTATCAATACAGGCATAATAGAGACAGGCGGTAAGGTTTCTACAAATAAACTACCAGCCAATTGCGCTAACCCTAGTTGCGCGATAAAGCCAATCAGAGCGCCAAGCAATCCACTAAATAAGGCGATAATGAATGTTTGAATCGTCAATATCTGCAATACAGTATTTTGTTGCGTACCAAAACAGCGCATCAGTGCAAACGTATTTAAACTCTGCTTGATATAAGGCAAGCTTGATAACAACATAGCAACCATTGCCAATACCACACTCACCATGGCAGATAATCCCAAGAATTGCTGTGCCTTATCTAACGCGGTTTTGATTTCAGGGCGCGCATTACGAACATCATCTATTCGCTCTCCTCTAGCCAATGTAGGTTTAGCCTGCTCAGAATAACGACTAATTATTTGAGGGGTAGAAGCCAATAAAAGCTGATATTTCACACGGCTACCATACTGAATAAGCTGAGTTGCAGCTAAATCAGCCGCATTCATCATCAAACGCGGTGCAAAGCTAAACATATTGCCGCCACGTGAGGGTTCACGTAACAATATCGCACTCACCGTTAAACTAAGTTCACCTACTTGAAGCTGGTCGCCTACTTGAACATCTAGCAAGGTTGCTAGTCTAGGCTCTATCCAAACCTCACCAAGTTGAGGAGCCGTCTGTACAGATTGTCCAATATCATTCGGGTGCTGACCTATGGTTAAATGCCCACGCAAAGGAAAGTTTGGCTCAACCGCCTTGATTTCAACTAACTGACTAGATTCGCCATGAATCACCATACTGGCAAACTCATAGGTACGTGTTGTTAAAATGGACTGTGTTTTTGCACGCTCAGCAAAGGCATCAGGAATTGAGTGATCAGCTAAAACCGCTAAATCACCACCAATTAACAAGCTGCTTTGCTGACTTAGTGCAGACTCAATACGCTGTGTAAAAAAACTCACCGCAGTAATTGCTGCAACCGCCAACACTAATGCAAACACTAATACGCTTAACGCACCTGCGCGCCACAAACTGATGGTTTGTGACCATGCTAACCTAGCCGCTAATATCATACTTGTGCCATTTCCAACAGAACACCATGCTCTAATTTAAATAGACGCTTACATCGATTAGCCAAGGTGATATCGTGCGTCACTAACACTAGTGTAGTTCCTGCTTCTTTATTCATTTTAAACAGTAATTCAATAATCATCTGGCCAGTGGTGCTATCTAAATTACCTGTTGGCTCATCTGCAAATAAAATACTGGGTTGTGTGGCAAAAGCACGCGCTATCGCCACACGTTGCTGCTCCCCTCCAGACAACTGCTTAGGATAGTGTTGCACACGATGACTAAGCCCTACCCTAGCCAAAGCTTCAATGCTTAATACTTCAGCTTTAGGATGGCTTTTTAATTGCAAAGGAAGCATCACGTTCTCTAATGCAGTCAGTGCGGGTAATAATTGAAAGGACTGAAACACAAACCCCATGTCTTTAGCACGTATGGCGGCACGGCCATCTTCACTTAAACTGCTAAATTCACCGCCACTAATTTGAACGCTTCCACTGGTAGGAACGTCCAAACCAGCTAGCAGACTAAGTAATGTAGACTTACCCGAGCCAGAGCTACCAATGATGGCGATTTGGTCGCCGTTTGCAACGCTGAGATTTAGGCCACTTAAGATGCGAATTTGGTTATCATGGTTAGTAATTTCGTAGTGCAAGTCTTGCGCTTGAATCATTGGAGATTGTTGCATTCATGTTGTTCCGTTTATTGTTAGTATCAAAAACCTTATTGCTTAGTTTGTTTTTTTTGAATTTCGTTGCATGGTCTGCACCTGCTTTGGCAGAAAATCCAAAAATAATGATTTACGGCGATAGCTTATCAGCAGCTTATGGCATCCCACAGCAACAAGGATGGGTATCATTACTACAAAAAAAGCTCGCCTCAGAACATTATCAATATGAAGTTATCAACGCCAGCATTAGCGGCGAAACAACAAGTGGTGGTGTCAGCCGTATTAATAATGCCCTAAAACAAGTAAAACCTAGCATTGTTATTATAGAACTTGGTGCAAATGATGGCTTACGCGGATTACCTATTCAAGAAATGACCACAAATCTCGAGACAATTATTCAGCAAAGCAAAGAATCAGGTGCGAAACTATTGCTAGTTGGGATGAGGATTCCACCCAATTATGGACCTCAATACACAAAACTATTTAGCCAAAGTTACGTCAAGCTCAGCCAAGTGCATCAAATTCCCTTGGTACCATTTATGTTAGAAAACATTGCAGCAAAAGCAAACCTCATTCAGGATGATGGTTTACACCCTAATGCTGTTGCTCAACCAATGGTTTTAGATAATATTTGGCCTCATTTAAAGAAACTACTTAAGAAATAATCATAATGGATGCTTATAACAACCCTACATAATGAGTATTTTCAGTTAAGTTGGCGTTGATTATTTGGCATTGATTATAAAGATAGGATTGACTACACAAGGTCTATTGGTTGCCAAATAACCTCTAAACCCAACTCACCCTCAGATGCCTTAAGCTCATGCGCAATACCGACGCCAGGAACACAGGCTAAAGTATCTTGCCAGTATACCAGCGGCAAATGATCACGCTGCCAAGGTGGGAAATTGGCAGCCTGGAGTAAATGCTTAAGTGTTCTCGTTGGCCTTAATACATCTGGTTTAAAACGCTCACCGCCACTACGGTTAGTAATTCTCAGCCTAGTCATCCCAAACTTAAGTGCCAACCCAGCACCTTCAACTTGTCTGAAAATCAGCTTGCCGCCATTGGGTACTATGAGTTCATTTTCACCATTCCAGACCAAATCAAACGGTTCATTGATTTGCTCAATAGAAAGGTAAGCTCTTTGCTGGAATCGTCTTAATGTGTAGTGCTGAATTTTAATACTCAACTCTGCATCAGGCTTGGCGTTGAGCAACTGCTGCAACATCTCAACCAAATGGTCTGAGTTTGGCATGGAAAGCTTGTTTTGTGCAAACCACCATCGCAATAAATTCTTTGCTCGTGATATGCTTAATTGACTGAGTCCCTGCAAACAAACACTGTTATTTATTAGTAAAGTTTGTGCATCTATTTCCGCCAATGTGTCTAACAAAGCATTAGCCTCAGCAAGATGTGATGCGGTTCTTGCCATGACGGACTTCACACTGGGATAACGTGCCTGCAAAACTGGCATCACATCATGACGCACAAAATTACGCTCATATTGGGTATTGTCATTGCTTTCGTCATCACACCACTGAATACCTGCCTGCATAGCATAATCATATAGCGCGGATCTTGAGACCCCCAGTAGCGGCCTAATCAGGCTACGTGTTTGGTCAACTTCGGCCATACTACTAAGCCCCTTCACCCCAGCCCCACGCAATAGTTGCAACATCAAGGTTTCAGCCTGATCATCTTGATGATGTGCGGTCACAATAAAGTCAGCCTGTAGCGAAAGGCGCTCTTCAAATAATACTTGATAGCGTAATTGACGTGCTGCCGCTTCAATCCCTAATTTACTGGATTGATCCACATTGACGTGCGCCACTTTGATTGGCACATTCAGTGATTGGCACTGCTCGATACACAGCGCGGCCCAAGCATCAGCATTAGGACTTAAACCATGATGCACATGTAAGGCGTGTAGCTCAAACCGAAGGATAGGCTTCAGCGAAACCAATAAATGTAACAATACTGAAGAGTCCAAACCACCACTTAATGCCAGCAACAGCTTAGATACTGGCGATGATGCTAATGAGCTTTCATCAGCAGTTAAGTGTTCAGTAAAAAAGGAATGTAGTTCGGATAGTACGGGGTGAAGTTCACTTGAAACAGGCCGGCTTGCTAAAACTTGCTTACCAGCCCTTTTGATAGAAGCGTTACTTTTCGGCAACTTCTTTGAATTTACCATAGCTCATTAAGCGCTCATAACGGCTCACCAATAATGTTTTAATTGATTTAGACTTATAGCGAGTCAACTCTTCTTTTAGCGCTGCTCTTAATGACGCCATCATTTCTTCTGGTGCCCGATGCGCACCGCCCATCGGCTCAGGTACTATTTTATCGACCAAGCCCAATGCTTTCAACTTATCCGCAGTAATTGCAAGCGCTTCAGCGGCGATAGAAGCTTTGTCTGCACTCTTGTATAAAATAGAAGCACAGCCTTCTGGTGAAATCACTGAGTAAGTACCATATTGCAACATGAGTAACTGATCAACAACGCCCAAGGCTAAAGCACCACCAGAACCACCTTCACCAATAATCACACCGATAATAGGTGTTTTAAGCTCAGCCATCACATACAAGTTACGTGCAATTGCCTCAGACTGCCCGCGCTCTTCTGCACCAATGCCAGGATACGCGCCTGGGGTATCAATCAGTGTAATAATTGGTATATTAAACTTTTCGGCCAAGCGGAATAAACGCAAAGCCTTACGGTAGCCTTCAGGGCGTGGCATACCAAAATTACGATATTGACGCTCTTTAATATCACGGCCTTTTTGATGACCAATCACCATCACAGGCTGGCCTTCAAATCTAGCAATACCACCCACAATCGCGGGGTCGTCAGAGAATGCGCGGTCGCCATGCAACTCTTCAAAATCTGTAAATAAAGCTTGAATATAATCTAATGTATATGGGCGTTGTGGGTGACGCGCCAACTGAGAGATTTGCCAAGCAGTTAAGTTGCCATAAATATCTTCAGACAGCTTCTTATTTTTCTTTTCTAATGCTATCAATTCTTTTGAGATATCCAAGTTATCGTGGTCATCATGTGATGAACGCAGGCTCTCAATTTTCGCTTCTAATTGAGCGATTGGCTGTTCAAAATCTAAATAAGTAATTTTCATATCGTTATATTTTGTCTCGAATTATCTGATTCTATAATGCCTATTCTTGTTGCTAGGTGTACATCTGCATTGGCTAACAGACTCATTAAAGAAACGCTAAGTTTGCATAAACCCGTTAAATTTAAGTGGCTTTCAGACCACTAATATCGCCATATCCACAATGCGCTAATTATATAGGATTTTTACGTTATTCTTACTCAACCATTCGGTTAAACTCGCAATCAATTCATCATGCAAATCCACTCGCCAATCATTACCCAGCATGAGTTCAACTTTACTGGTTTGATTATGATATTCAATTTTAATTGGGCACCCGCGATATTCATCTGAGGCACTCACACAATAAGGCTTTAATAATGTCTTTAATTTAAGTGCATCGGATTGACCATTACACATGATTTTCAAAAAACTAGCACGATTATTTCTTAATGCAGAAAGATCATATAGCTTTCGGGCATTCACACGCACACCGCCAGAAAACTCATCGTGGCTAACACGGCCTTCTACAATCACCAATTGGTCATCTTTTAATAATTGTTGCGACTGATTCAACAAATCATTGCCTACCACCACTTCAATTCTGGTGGTGCCATCATCCAAGCCAACGATTGCCATTTTACCGCGCGCAGTCATACGGTTACGCACACCTGAAACAATCCCAGCTAATAGCTGTGGCTGGTCTTTAGGCGCTAAATTTGCCAACGTTGTACTGATAAACTGGCTTAAATCTTTCTGATATGACCAATAAGGATGGCCGCTAAAATAAAAGCCAAGCGCTGCCTTTTCTTCCTGCAAGCGCTGTTGCTCGGGCCATGGTGAAACGCTAGGTAATACATGTACAGATTGGTCAGATGCCTCACCAAACAAACTATTCTGATTACTATTAGCATTCGTTTGCTCGGCAGCACTAATCGCCAACGCTACGCCTGCTAATAAAGCATGCCGATTAGGCTCAAGCTTATCAAACGCGCCAGCCCTAATCAGTGATTCAATCACGCGCCTATTCACTTTACGTAAATCTAAACGACCGCAAAAATCAAACAAGCTTGTAAATGGGCCATCTTTTCTACGCGCTTCCAGAATCACATCAATCGCGGCTGAACCTGTACCTTTAATCGCACCTAAACCATATAAGACTTGCTTCTTACTCACTGGCTTAAATTTGAACTCACTTTCGTTCACGTCAGGGGGCAACACCTCAACCTGATTTGGCGCACAATCATCATAAAAGATATGCACACTGTCTGTGTTGTTCATATCAGCAGACATCGTCGCTGCCAAGAACGCTGCTGGGTAATGTGTTTTAAGAAAAGCCGTATGGTAAGCGACGAGCGCATAGGCTGCAGCATGAGACTTATTAAAACCATACCCTGCAAACTTTTCAAGCAAGTCAAACAAATCACTGGCCTGTTGCTCAGTCATGTTGTTTTTGGTCGCACCCTCAGTAAAAATCTTACGCTGGGCATCCATCTCTTCTTTTTTCTTCTTACCCATCGCACGACGTAGCAAGTCAGCACCGCCTAGACTATAGCCCGCGACAACCTGCGCAATCTGCATCACCTGCTCTTGGTAAACAGCAATCCCATAGGTTTCTTTTAAAATCGGTTCAGTCAATGGATGTGGATATTCAACACGTTGCTTACCATGTTTACGACGACAGTAATCTGGAATCAAATCCATCGGACCAGGTCGATACAAGGCCACCAAAGCAATAATGTCTTCAAAGCAGTCTGGCATCGCCTGCTTAAGCATGTCTTTCATGCCGCGCGACTCTAGCTGGAATACGGCTGTGGTATTGGCAGTTTTTAATAGCTGAAACGTTGGTTTGTCATTGATGGGCAAAGTTTCAAAAGATAATGGTGGCAAGTTACTTTCTGCACGTTGCTTATTGGCATTGACTAAGGCCATGTCTAGGATCGTCAGTGTACGTAAACCCAAAAAGTCGAACTTCACCAGCCCGACTGCCTCAACGTCATCTTTATCATACTGGCTAACCAAGCTTGCACCGTCAGGCTGACAATACACAGGTGAAAAATCAGCAATCTTACTGGGGGAAATCAACACACCGCCTGCATGCATACCGACATTACGTACTAAGCCTTCTAGCCTTAAAGCAAGCTCCAAGAGCTCTTTGACTTCCTCTTCGCGCTCACGACGCTCTGCTAATTGCGGTTCTTTTTCTAAAGCGTCTGACAACGTAATACCAAGCTCAAGCGGGATTAGTTTTGCGATGCCATCCACAAAATTAAACGGCAAATCTAACACACGCCCAACATCGCGAATCACGGCCTTTGCCGCCATGGTACCGAAGGTGGCGATCTGTGAAACAGCATCAATCCCATATTTCTGCTTCACATAATCAATCACACGATCGCGCCCTTCCTGACAGAAGTCGATATCGAAGTCAGGCATAGAAACACGGTCTGGGTTTAAGAAGCGCTCGAACAGTAAGTTATATTCCAATGGATCGAGGTCAGTAATACCTAGGCTGTACGCAACAACAGAGCCTGCACCTGAGCCTCGCCCTGGCCCGACTGGTACGCCATTATTTTTAGCCCAGTTAATAAAATCGGCCACAATTAAGAAATAACCAGCAAAGCCCATCTGGTTAATCACATTAGTTTCAAAATCTAATCGGGCCGCATAAGCATCTTGTTTGCTGATGCGAATCTGTTCATCTGGGAATAGCACTTCCAATCTTTTTGCCAACCCTAAACGTGCTTCTGAAATCAAGTAATCATTCAGACTCACATTATTAGGGGTAGGAAACTGTGGCAAGTAGTTTTTGCCTAATGTAAGGTTTAAATTGCAACGCTTCGCAATTTCCACACTATTGGTAAGAGCCTCCGGCATATCTGCAAAAAGTACTGCAATATCAGCCTGTGTTTTAAAATATTGCTCAGTAGTAAAGTTTTGCGGGCGTCTTTTATCTGCAAGCACATAGCCTTCTGCAATACAGGTTCTAGCCTCATGTGCACGATAATCATCTGGGGTAGTAAACTGAATGGGATGCGTAGCGACGATTGGCAAGCTTAGCTCGTGTGCAATGTGACGAACATGCTGAATATATTGTTCTTCACTTGCCTTATTTGCATCAGTCGCGATGCGTTGCACTTCTAAATAAAAACGTTCTGGAAATAACGCTTGCCACTGATTCGCAAGTTTTTTAGCTAAGCCTAAATTACCCTGTGTGCAGGCTTGGCCTACATCACCAGCAAGGCCGCCAGACAATAGTAGCAAGCCTTCAGTTCCAGCCTCAACAAACCAATCGCGCTTAAATTCCGCACGACCACGATACTGATTGGTTAAATAAGCACGACTTAACAAATGGCACAACGTTAAGTATCCCGCATGTGACTGACACAGCAGCAACAAACGCGAAGGCTGCTCTCGGTTATCAGCATTTTCTAGCCATATATCACAGCCGACAATAGGCTTAACACCCTTACCACGAGCGGCTTTATAGAACTTAATTGCACCGAACAAATTGCTTAAATCTGTCAATGCAAGTGCGGGCATTTGGTCACTCACCGCCTGTTTGACGTAGTCGTCTATTCGCACAATGCCATCAACAATAGAGTACTCGCTGTGGCAACGCAAATGGACAAAACTAGGAGAAACTGAAGGGCTTGGTGTCGTTTGTAGCATAAGGCAATTTTACCTTATTGATGGGTATCGTTGTAAGCAAAGTAGGCACTTAAAACGATAAATAAATTGTGCAAAACTTCAGATTTAGTGCTTGCCAAAATATAGTTTTTAATCATTACTGAAGTAGCCATCACAGCAAAACACGCTCAGTAAAACAAACAAAACATAGGTGAAATAAATATTCACCTATGCTAACGCTTGTAAACTACTCGCGCTTGCAATCTATAAGACCAACAATGAAACTAGGTTAAAGCGCTAATGATTGAGTAAGGCATGAACTTGCTCAATCAGCACTTCATCCTGTACGGGTTTACCTAAGAAAGCATTAACGCCAATTTCTGTTGCCACATTACGATGCTTCTCCGCCGTACGCGAACTAATGATAATGAGCGGTATACCAGCTGTCTGTATGTTATCTCTTACATAGCGAGAGAACTCAAAACCATCCATACGCGGCATTTCTATATCGGTCAAAATAATTGCAGGAGATATTTGCTGCAATTTCTGAATCGCATCCATACCATCATTGGCGGTTACTACCTCAAACCCATCACGCTCCAGCACGCGTGAAAGTACTTTACGCATGGTGAGAGAGTCATCAACAACCAAGGCCACTTTCTTCAACTGCTCAACCACTGGCGCCACATTGGTGACCTTAATTGCACCGCTAGATAACGCCTCTCTATTTGCCAGCAATACTGGGTTAATCACCAAAATAATGGCACCATCGCCCATCACCGTCGCACCGATCATGCCTGGCACATGCGCCAACTGGGTTCCCATAGGCTTCATCACCACCTCTTGGTTACCAATCAACTCATCTACATGTAACGCCGTGCGGTAAGCACCGCTGCGCAGTAAAACAACAGGGGTATAAGTATGCGCTTGCGCTATGTGATCAACATCACCAACTAGTTTTGACAAGAAATGTAATGGGTATTCTCTGTCAGCCCAAGTAATCTTGTTTGCATGATAAGCATCGCTTAAATCTATGGTTTTAAGTTTTTGCACCTGCTCAACCATTACAGATGGAATCGCATAAGTTTGGTTACCTACGCGGGCAAGTACCACTTGTGCAACTGAGAGCGTGACAGGCAAGTAAATATTAAACATGGCACCTAAGCCAGATGCATTACTTACATCAATACGCCCACCCAATGCAGCAATATCGCTACGCACTGCATCCAAGCCAACTCCACGTCCAGCGATTTGTGAGACGTTATCCGCGGTAGAAAAGCCTGGCTCAAAAATAATGGTCATCAAGGCTTGGTCAGACACTTCCTGATCAGCACTAAACAAACCTTTTTCAATCGCCTTTTGTTTAACTTTAGCTAAATTAACACCCGCACCGTCGTCTGTGATCACCAGTGTAATTTCGTCATTTTCCAAGCTGACTTTCAGCTTGATGTGCCCCACTTCAGATTTTCCTAACTTTACGCGCTCAGCGGCTGACTCTAGCCCATGTGCAACTGCGTTACGTAACAGATGCTCTAGAGGTGCACCCATTTTGTCCAACACTCCTCGATCAAGCTCAATAGCTTCACCTTCAATGGTCATTTCGACGCGCTTATTCAACTCTCTAGCAGTTTGGCGTACGATACGCTGCAAACGCTCAGAGATAGTTGAAAATGGCAACATACGTACGCTCATCAAACCTTGTTGCAACTCACGGTTCATGCGGTTTTGTTGCTGTAATGCAGCATCGGTCTGATCAAGATTTAGTAACAAACCATGTTGAATGGTCGCCACGTCGTTCACACTCTCGGCCATCATGCGGGTAAGCTCTTGCAGTCGTGTAAATCGGTCAAACTCTAGTGGGTCAAATGTCTCATTTGCCTCTTGCAACAAACTCATACGGGATTGCAACTGGGTTTCTGCTTCAATTTCCAACTCGCGCAGATAGCTACGCAACCTGCTAATACTATCAGTCAAATCAGTGGATGACTGCTTGAAGTTTTGCATTTCCCTATCCATGCGAGAGCGCATGATAGAAACCTCACCAGCCTCATTAATCAGTCTATCTAACACATCAGCGCGCATACGTAAGAACTGCGTTTTACGCTCGCTCTGTCTTGTAGTTTTCGGTGTGGCCGTTTTTGCTTGAGATGTTAAGCCTTTAGCCATGCCCATTTCACCGATAACATCCTCTAACATATAGCCAATGCGGTCGAACTCAAGAAACATTGCATCGAAATCATCGGACGTCACTTGGTGCCTCAATGCGCGAATCACATGGTCTTCCATCCCATGTACGCTATCACCAATCACCGCCTGCCCCGCCATACGAGCACTACCTTTTAAGGTATGTAACGCACGTTGTAATGAATCAGGATATTCAGCTTCTTTTGGATTGGTACGCCAGCCTCTTAAGTCTTTGCCAATTTGCGGAATTAACTCACGCGCTTCTTCAATAAATAGTGCGAGCAACTCTTCATTGACGATTGCATCTTTACGCTGCAAAGCCTGCTCTGCTGCTAGTAAGGTATCCTCCCCTACTGGAACCTCAGCTAATATCTCAATCGGATCTGTAATACTTTGTTCATTAACAATCGGCTCTATTTGGCTTACTTTTGTTTTAGGCCTTGGTTTTGATTTTTTCTTAGAACTCTCTGCTTTTTCCACTTCTAAGACTGCAGCTTCTGCCAACTGTGCTGCAGAAGCTTGCATAGCGGCAGTTGATTCGCTCAACGCAACAATCAAAGCACGTGAAGACCTAGGGGTTTTTAATGCTTTAGCTTTTTCCAAGCCATCGGACAATGCTTTAACCACGCTACCATAGAGCGTGATGTGTTGTGACGTCCAGATACTATGATGTTCATCTAACCAATGCTCCAAGGCTCTTGCTAAGTCACCAATTGCCTTAAAGCCTGCTGTTAATGCATTGCTACCCAACGTGTGCGCTGCACGACAACTCTCTGGTGTTGGCAAATCGGAAGAATCCACCACCAACATCGCTTGCGCATCAACAAGCGTTTGCAAGTGCTGCTGTGCTTCACCCAAAAATATATTAAAGAAAGCTTTACTTAATTTACGTGTGCCGCCAATTAACACTTCTTCTTTTTGCACTTTAGGCTGAGCGGTTGCTAACGATTGCTCAAGCTCTAATGCTAACTCAGTTGCTTGTTGCTGAAATGGACCTGGCGTTAAACTGACCTTTTGGTGTTGCTGCAACAAGGCTACCCAAGTTGCAAACTCAGCACTCACTTTTTCAACAAAAGCTAAAATTGCAGGTGTAGGAAAAGTTTTACGATCTAAGACAATATTAAGTAGATTTTCTACAGCCCAAGCCACTTCACCCATGCCTAGCAACCCAACAGTACGGCCACTACCTTTCAATGTATGGTAGGCTCTTCGCACCTCAACAAAAGCATCACTATCTGTAGCATTAACGCGCAAGGCTTGTAGATTTTGAGCCAGTGACGCAAGCACCTCCTCAGCCTCGGCTAAGAAAATATCTTGTAATTCAGGATCAAACGCTTGATCAATCACTTCGTCAACCAAAAGCCCGACTTCAGCTACTGGAACGATAGCAGGCGGAGTGGAAGTCACTACAACTTCATCATCACTTAGATTTAAATCAATCGCGGAAAGATCAATCTCCAGCGCATCATGAGCAACATTAAGCTCTAATGAAGCAGCTGCTTGTTCCAAGCGAAGCAATGCCTCAGCTAACGCATGTTCAGCTTCTGCATGAACATGCGGTAGCTCTTCTGCGTACAAACCTAACATACTTAGATTTTCTGCAATCAACTCAAAAACAGATTGTATGTCTTTACTGTCTTTATTTATTTGACTATCACTACTTCTAAAGTGATCCACAAAAGTAGCACTTAACTGTGCAACAGATTTTGGCACAGGCATTTCTAGCATATCGAACGCAGCTGAAACTTGTTGTAGAGATTTACCAGCCTCTTCAAGCTCATTGATACTTTCTGGGTTTCTGAAAAAAGTATCCAACGCTTTTTCTACAATAGTTAATGCAGCCAACACCTGTTTAGCAACAGCCTCTACCAAAGAGGCATCATGTTGAGTGGTAGCAAATGCCTCAAGTGCTGGCGCTAAAGCTTCGCCCAGTATCACTGCATTTAGGCGTGAAATTTGTGTAGTAATTTTTTGGCTAGCTTCAGCATCAAGCTGATGGTAATTATCACAACTTGACTCTAGCAGATTCAATGAAGCAGCTATTTCAATAAATGCAGCATCATTTAGCTTAGCAACATCATTCTGCAAAGTAGCCATGGTTTGATGGGTTGCATTAAATAAATTCACAACGTCTTCATGATTAACACCCTGTTGAACAGTATTCTGAATATGTTCTAACTTATTCAGCAATGTCGCTAAGTCGTTTGCGCTAGTCGTTACATCACTTGAGCTAATGCTAGCCCATAAATCTTTAAATGTCGGAATATCAGCAACTAACTGTGCCAATGCTGCCTGCTCGGCTGCATTAGAACTGGCTGCTACCGCTTGTGTAACTGAAGGTAAAGCAGCATCTAGTTCAAACGTATTTTTAACTGCAGAAATTGTCTCTGAACTTCTATCGCTTATTGCAACGTAATAAAGTAAATCACGTAATAGGCGGGATGGCACTTTTGCTTCTCCCATCGCTACATTACGTAACTGCCGGTCTAATTTGCTGCAAAGCTTTTTAGCGCCTGGATTCTCAGCCACCTTATCTTGAGCAAGTGCATCAGTAAATGCAGTGGCAGTCCACCATAGCGTTTTCGATGCATTTCTAGACTGAACCTCTTGAACTTTTGTCACCGCTTGACGCATACCATCCAATGCTACAGGATCTTTTGTACGCAACCAGTCTAACAAAGACTTTTGAAAAGCAGCTCTTTGCTCCGATACAAAAATTGGTATGGATGACTCTTCAATTGGGTTGCTTGGCAAGTCTTTAGGTGCACTATTATCAACATCGGGAAAGAATAACTCACTCTCATCCAATGACTCACCTTGTGCCTCAACGATAGGCTTGAGTGACTTGTACAGACTTATTGGCTGATCAGGCATACCATTAAGCAAATCTTGCAGATACTTAGATAGCGTCTCAACCCCTACAATAAGCGATTCCATTACCTCTTGAGTCACGGGAATGAACTGCTTCGCTAAACTATCAGCAAGCTTTTCCATCTCATGACAATAGCGTTTACATCCTTCCAAACCCACCATATCAAGTGCGCCGCTCACTTGGTACAAATGTGCGATGGTAAATCTTAAGTTCGCAAACTCACTTGGAGTTTGATTGACCTCGCTAAAGCTTTCCAGCACTTTTTTCAGCGACTGATCAATCTCATCTTTAACCCAAGACAACGGGCCAGTATCAAATGCTTCAGGCATTATTTACTTCCATCTTTAGTTTGTAGTTTTTCATGGCGTTTTTGTGTCTTATGCTAAAAATTAAACTTCTACGCAAAATATTAAAATGCCTAAAGTTTAAAACCAGCCACTGAATCACGTAATTCCTCTGCCAACGATGTGAGCTGCCCAACAGATTCAGCAGTAAGCTTTGTACCCTCTGTGGTCTGTGTTGTAATTTCTTGAATCATCTGCATGTTGTTTGCTACCGTTGTAGCAGACTCAGTTTGTGCGTTAGTGGCCGCAGAAATAGACTGAATAAGACGTGCGAGGTTAGTCGTAACAGACTCAATCTCATTCAGTGCCTGTCCAGCGGCATCAGCAACACGCGCACCCTCAACCACACCCTCAGTACTTTTCTCCATCGCCGCAACTGCACCGTGTGTATCTGTTTGAATAGTTTTCACAATCGCACTAATCTGTTTTGTCGCTTCAGACGAACGTTCCGCCAAACGCTGAACCTCCTCAGCAACCACAGTAAAGCCTCGGCCTGCTTCACCTGCAGACGCTGCCTGAATCGCAGCGTTCAACGCTAAAATGTTCGTTTGCTCGGTAATGTCTGAAATCAACTCAACGATTTCACTAATCTCTTGTGAGCTTTCACCCAAACGTTTAATACGTTTAGAGGTTTCTTGAATCTGGGTACGAATCTCGTTCATCCCTGAAATAGTATTCTGTACCGCTTGCGAACCTTGAATAGCGGCTTCTAACGAACGTTGCGCCACCTGAGAGGCCTGCTCTGCATTGCTAGACACTTGCAAAATAGAACGCGTCATATCGTTTACGGCTTGTGTCGTTTGTGTAATCTGCGTTGCTTGCGTTTCAGCAGCAGTCAGCAATTGCTCAGAGGTTCCCTGTGCGACAGAAGTCGCAGAAGTAACTTGCTCGGTTGCTCGGTTAATTTCAACAACAAGGTCTCGCAAGCTATCAATCGTATAGTTAATAGAGTCAGCAATTGCACCAGCAATATTGTCGCGTACTTCGGCTTTTACAGTTAAGTCACCATCAGCTAAGTCACCCATCTCATCTAGCAACTGCAAAACTGCCTCTTGGTTTTCTTGCCCTTCTTTGGCAAGCTGACTTGTTAAAGTAATCGATTGTGCAGCCTGTTTTTTACCAAAGAAATACATCAAAGTAAGCAACACTAAACCTAGTAACAATAAACCAATCAAAACAAACTGAATAAATCGAGTTTGTGATTCAATCAACGCCTTGTTTTCTTTAGCAATAGCCTGCGTAAACGTGTTACCTGCTTGTTTAGATGTTTCAAAAGCTGCTGTTAAATCTAGCAATGGTGCTGATGCCGCGACTGTACCTAAAGGTAAAGCAGGAATATAACGCTTATTTGCTACTTCAAAAAAGTTTTCGCCCGCATGAATCACATCCTCTAAAGGGGCAGCTAATTTTTGATTATTCAAGTTTTTACGCCAATATTCAGAACGCGCTTTGAACAACGCTTCACTTTTTGCTGCATTTGATAAGGCGTTATCACGTTTTTGGTTATTAAAACTGGTAGATGCAACATAAGCCTCGTTATATGAAGCAAATGCATCTAATGGAAACATAGGCGGCGGATTAGTATCAGCCGTCAGCTTTTCATAAGTATCTAATATGTTATAAATAGGGCCATTCACGCGAACTTGGTTAATTACCCAGAAGCTCAATAAAGCAAATAAAATAAATGCCACAATCTGCAAGAAAAGCTGACGGTAACCCGAACCAACGGCTGCATCAGGATTACTTTTCTTAGAAATCTTTGAGTTAGAAATTTTTTCTTTAACATTATTAAAGAACCCACCTACCAAAGATCCCACTTGTGGTGGCAGGCTTTTTATCGCTGCAAGATTTAATGCCATTGTTAACCCCAATTTCTAAATTTATTATGCCTACTTAACAACTTAAGAACCAAAATAACTATTGCTTTACTAGACTTCCATTTAATTAGATATGCACTAATGCGTTGGCTGGACAAAGCTTTTATTTTGCACAAGCGCTTCTATATCAAGCTCCAACCAATCATTACCCTCTGTATCTATGAAACCATTCACACTATATAAACTAGAGGCATCCTCAATAGTCTGAGCTTGCATAGTTTGAATACTACGCAACCCGATTAAACTATCCACTAACAAGGCAACTTGCTCTGTAGATTCTGTACTAAGCAGCAGAATGCGATTATTAACCGATTTTGACGTTGCTGGCATTCCCATAAACTGTGCTAAGTCTGAGATGCTATATAAATTACCCCGGACGTTAGCAACTCCCAAAAACCACACTTTAGTAAATGGGACTGATTGCAATGGTGGTACTGGCAACACCTCTTTTACGTCTTGCAGGTTAATTAAAAACCTTTTATTGCCGACAGTCACGCCTAAACGAGATGAGGACTCCCCACCTACCTGATTCGCAGCATCTTTCAGCTTGGCAAGAATCGCCTCTTGAAACTCACGTAAATTAGATGTTTGCGCCACGATTTATTATCAATCCCAATCAATATTATTAAAATAAAGAAAAACGCATAACTTTAAAGAGATAAGACCCACAAAAAATATCAAACTACTTAATGACTATTCAATTTTTTTAATTAAGGCTAACAAATCGGCTTCTATAACAGGCTTAGTTACACAAGCTTTAGCGCCCATTTTCAATGCCCAAGCCAAATCTGTTGCTTGAGACTTACCCGTACACAAAATCACGGGGATATGCGCAGTCGCAGGATTCTTTGTCAGCGTGCGCGTCACCTGAAAACCTGTTAACCCAGGCATCACAACATCACACAACACAAGATCTGGTGGATTATCATTCACTTTATTTAAGCACTCTTCACCGCTCTCTGCACCAATCACTTGGTAGCCAGCCGTTTCTAACATTTCGGTCAGAAAAAAACGGTCTGTTGCTGAATCATCGACGACTAAAATAGTTTGTATTGCCATATTCAATCCACCTCTTTTTGATGACTTTTAGCTTTAGCGGCATAAATCTGCACAGCTTCTATCAGTGTTTCTTGGGTAAAGGGTTTGGTAAGGTATTGGTCTGATCCGACCATACGACCACGTGCACGGTCGAACAAGCCATCTTTGCTAGACAGCATAATGACAGGCGTTGTTTTATAGCGTGCATTTCTTTTAATGAGAGAACAAGTTTGATACCCATCAAGCCTAGGCATCATAATATCAACAAAAATTAAATCAGGATGTTCATTAGAAATTTTTGCTAATGCATCAAAACCATCCTCTGCGAGAATGACTTGGCAACCAGAAGCTTTAAGAAATATCTCAGCACTACGACGAATCGTATTGCTATCATCTATGACCATGACTTTGATTGTTGAGAGCTGATCTAATGTCAGCTTTTCCTGAAACGGCTTTTCCTGGGTCACCAGTAAGCTCCTTTATTTTATATGCATCACTACTTTAATTAGCTTTAGTGCACTTATTGTGCTTCATTTTATATACAGTCTGTCTTAATAAGCAATACTATTTGAAATATTATTCAAAATAATAATAATATTTATTTCAACCACTCTTAAGGGTAGTCTATAATAAAATTACAAATCATTACAATTGATGATTACAATTTATAATAAATAAAAATCTAGTGCAACAATTAAAGATTTAACGGGAAATGCAGTTCACCAAGGGGTAAGCATGATAATTAGGCAAGAATCATTAACAGCTAAAATGACACTTAAGGATTTATCCTCCACATCTCCTTTACCGTCAGCTAATTTGGTACTGGTATTTGGATCAGTTAAACGTTTTGGTGAGGCAAAGCTACAAAGCACATTAAAAGCACGCTACCCCACCGCACAAATTATCGGCTGCTCTACCTCTGGTGAAATCACAGCCTCTGGCGTTTATGATGACAGCCTACAAATTACCGCTATTCTGTGGGAAAAAACCGTACAACGCGTGACCCATACCAAAATGACTGGGATGCAAAACTCATATGAAACTGCCGTAAGCTTAGCCAAACAACTAAAGTCAGATAGCTTAAAAGCCGTGCTGGTCTACTCAGATGGTTTAAATGTAAATGGCTCCGAATTACTAGAAGGCTTTAAAAGTGAACTTGGCGAAACGCCGATTATGGGCGGTATGGCTGGTGATGGTTTTAACTTCAGTAAAACAGTACAGCTATTTAATGACACTGTATCAGACGGCCTAGTCATTGCCGTTGGCTTATATGGCAACAGCTTAATTGCTGCAACAGGCGTTGGCCTAGGCTGGAAACCATATGGCCCACCTCGCAAAGTCACCAAATCTGACAAGAACGTTGTACTTGAACTTGATGGAAAACCAGCGCTCCCCTTATACAACATGTATATTGGATCACACTCAGCTAAAGGCCTACCTGGTAGTGGTTTAAATTTCCCATTTGCCATTATTGAAGATGGAAAACGCGATATTGAAAAAATTCGTACATTGTTAGCTATAGATCCAAAAAACAATAGCCTCACCTTTGCAGGTAATGTCAATGAAGGTGAAACAGTGCGCTTCTGCCAATCAACCCACGACAGGTTAGTGGAAGGCGCTGGAGATGCTGCCCACTTAGTCTCTAACCATGCCAATGTCAACCAAACAGGCTTGGCTATTTGCGTGAGTTGTGTTGGACGTAAAGGCGTAATGGCAGAGCTTGTGACTGATGAAGTGAAGCTAGTACAACAGATTTTAGGTGGCCAAACCGCGATTACGGGCTTTTACTCATATGGCGAGTTTGCACCAAGACCAGATACTAGCGACAGCGTACTGCACAACCAAACCATGACGATTGGTTATTTAAGTGAAGATCTACTCGCTTAAATCACTCTACCCGCTTGAAAAAGAATGGTTTAACAAGCTTGTATAAACAGGCAGGTAGTTACCACAAAATAAATAGTGAGTATAAACAAGCACCAACCTAACCCACACTAGAGTTATGGTTGATTGCTTGCGCTATAAACGATAGAGTTAGCCCCTTTATACACAAGGAGAATTTAGCATGGCAACCGTGACCCTAAAAGGCAACCCAGTTAATGTTGGTGGCAACCTTCCACAAGCAGGCCAAACAGCCCCTAACTTTGCACTCGCTAATGCAAAACGTGAATTAGTTTCACTAGACGCATACTCTGGTAAACGCAAAGTATTAAACATTTTCCCAAGTATCGATACCCCTACTTGCGCAACATCAGTACGTACATTCAACCAAAAAGCGAGCAGCGTCGCCAACACTGTTGTGTTATGTATCTCTGCTGACTTACCTTTCGCACAAAGCCGCTTCTGTGGCGCTGAGGGGATTGAGAATGTAGTGACACTTTCTACATTCCGTGACACAGCTAAATTTGCATCAGACTATGGCGTATTCATTACCGACAGCAGCTTAGCAGGCTTAACAGCACGCGCTGTTGTAGTATTGGATGAAAACAATAAAGTACTGCACAGTGAATTAGTGGCAGAAATTGCTGACGAACCTAACTACGAAGCAGCGTTAGCTGTTTTATAAGTAGTTGTTCGCTTGAATGACTAAAAGCCCAGCAGATTAACTTGCTGGGCTTTTTATTTGATACTCATCAGTTGTGTCAGTATCAACATACAATTACATTGTGATTATTGATTGATGCATATAAAACCTACTTTAGGATGTACTATTTATTAATAACCATATGATTTTAATTAAAAATTCATACTATTTCATCAGAGTAAATATCCATTGACGCAAAGTTTTACGTCAAATAGGATGTCTACTTAACGTTAGGTATTCAAATGCTTGGAGAATTTAAATGGTCATTGAAGGTTGCAGCATGGCTAGCATTCACTCTTCTCGTATTCGCGGTAATTAGTTACAACATACCTGAGCATCCAACACCAAATGAAACTGTACTTCTTCCAGGTTATCAATTTATTGATTACGCTATGTATCTAATTGGCATTGCTATGTTATTGGCAATAATTCGTAAACGTAAAATCATTTTAAATTTTGAGGTTAATTTACTTGAGGGCTTAATAGCATTAAGTGGCGCCGCTCTATTCATCTCACCATTTGCTGCATTATTGGTTAAATTTCTTTCGCAGGTTATTGCAAATGCAAATACCTAACCCACCATTCAAGCGGGACGCTTTACAGCGCCCCTTAATTTAAACGTTATGCGTAAAAAAGATTGCCATGGCGAATAACTGGAACATCCCTGCTTGGTTAGAAGCTGAGGTTCGCGCTAGAGACAAGGACTGTGTCTATTGCGGTACACCATTCACCCTTTCCAAAATCTCTAAAAAGTCAGCCGCAAGTTGGGAACATATAATCAATGATGAAAAAATCATCACAAGAGAAAACATTGCCCTCTGCTGCTGTGGATGTAACGCCAGCAAAGGACAGAAACAGCTTTCTGTATGGTTGCAGTCAAAATATTGCAAAGAGCGTGAAATTACAGAAAAATCAGTAGCCCCTATAATCAAACAGGCAATTGCTAATGGGCTATAAACTACGCATAACCCATCATTCAAGCG
>NZ_JAURYU010000003.1 GCF_030653755.1 Methylotenera sp. | reverse complement strand
AGATCCTGAGTTTTCTGTGATGATTCGTGGTGATGCGAACGCATCCTACGCAGGTGTCATCAGCGTGATAGATCTGGTGACAAGAATGGAAATTACAAATGTAGGGCTTGTCACGGGCAAGATTGGTACATGATGCAAAACTTTAATATCAACGAGGATGATGAGCAGAAACCTACGGCAAAATCAATTTGGATTAAGCGAGTTGTAATTTCACTCGTGGCAATCATTGTGTTGGGTGGGCTAGGCTATATGCTAAAAGGCTTATTTTCAGGGGGGTCAACAGGTAAAAAAGCAGTGACGACAATCAAGCTGCTTCCTGACACGCCACCGCCACCACCGCCGCCACCTAAGGAACCTCCAAAAGAGCAACCTAAGGAGCAACCGAACGAAATAAAGGAAGTCCCCCAACCGAAGCCAGAGGAGACACCGCCAGCAGAAGTGTTAAAAATGGAAGGTGCTGCTGGTGATGGACCAAGCCCATTTGCCGCAGGGGCTGTGAGCAATGAATATAAAGGTGGTGATGTCGGTACGAAGATCGGTGGCGGTCCTAGTAAGTACCAGTTTGCTTGGTATACAGATTTAATCAAAAACAAGATTGAAGGCGCAATGGCTAAAGATAAGGTGCTTGCAAATGGCGCATATAAAGTCGTTGTTAAAATTTGGGTGGCATCAAATGGTCGTATCGAGCGATATGAATTGGTGGGTTCAAGCGGTGATCCTGAGAGAGATGTTTTGCTTAAAAAGGCATTGGATAGTATGCCACCATTATCTGATCCTCCGCCAAGTGATATGCCTCAACCAGTCAAATTGAGAGTGACCGCACGAACTGTCGGTTAACGAATACAGCATAAATATTGCGAATGAAATAATGAATTTAATTAAAGATGAAATGGAAATTAACATGATACGAGTCAATCAGTTCACGGATGCGTCTCATCAACAAAAGCGTAATTCAAGTGATGCCTTACATCATGCGCGGATGACCTATAAACCGATTGCTTTGGCCATTGCAACACTTTGTTTTGGCACAATCATGACATCAGCAAGTGCAGGTGAGCGTGAGTCTTTGGAGCAATTACGATCTACTACGGTAAATTTGGTTAATCTTCTTGTAGAAGAGGGTGTGCTCAGTAAAGGAAAAGCTGATGATCTTTTAAAACAAGCAGCACAAGAGGCAGAAAAAGCCAAACAAAAAGACACTATTGCCGCGGAAGCCACTCAAAATGAAGATGCTGTAGATAAAGCCGTTAATGAAAAAATAGTCAGAGTTCAATACGTCCCTGAAATCGTCAAGAAAGAGATGAAGGAAGAAATTAAAAAAGAAGTAATGGCTAAACTTAATTACAAGGCAGGTGAGCGACTTGGTTTGCCTGAGTGGATTGATCGATTTACCTTTGAGGGTGACATACGTCTGCGTTATCAAAACGACAGGTTTGGGGATGATAATCCTTCACTCGTAGATTTTAACAACGCTAATGGTTCCGACAATATATTCAATACCACAGAAGACCGCTCTCGTGCACGTGTTCGCGCACGCTTAGCGACAAAAGTGAAAGTGAATGATTGGATTAATGGAGAAATGCGAATTGTTACTGGTAATTTGAACGACCCAGTATCACCCAACCAAACGCAGGAAACGCGAAGCGCTAAATATACCATTGGTTTGGATAGAGCTTATTTAAGTGCAGATGTAACCCCTTGGTTAAATGTTGTCGGTGGTCGCTTCCCCAACCCTTTCTTTTCAACTGATTTAGTGTGGGATGGCTCTCTACATTTTGATGGCATCGCGGCGAAATTGAAGCCTAAATTTAATAATAGTTGGTCTGGCTTCGCGACCATTGGAGCTTTTCCGCTGGAAGATGTTGAAGGCTCAGATTTGAATAAAGCCAAAAGTAAGTGGATGTATGGTTCGCAGGCAGGCATCAAATGGACATCAGTCAACCGGTCTTCAGCCAAGCTCGGCGTTGCCTTGTACGAGTTTGATAACATTGAAGGTATATCAAATGGCGCGAATACTCAACTCCCGTATAACGCAACAATTCCAGCATTCAGACAGAAGGGTAACTCGGTTTTTGATATAAATCTAGGCGTGCCTGGATCAACAACAGAAAGATTGGGGTTGTTATCAAAGTTTAGGAACCTAAACATCACAGGTGAAGTAGATATTGCGGCTTTTGATCCAGTGCATATTACGTTAACAGGTGATTACGTTAGAAACATTGGCTACGATAAGCAGGAGATTTTAAAAAGAATTGGTTCTGCAAGTATAAATGATTTCGGTTTTGATGAAAAACAAGTGGATGCCTACCATGTGAAACTTGCAGTTGGTATGCCTACGACCACCAAGTTACATGATTGGCAAAGCTTTGTAGCTTACAAACGTTTAGAAGCCGATGCGGTTGTTGACTCCTACACCGACTCAGACTTTCTGCTAGGTGGTACAAATGCAAAAGGCTGGATTTTGGGCGGAAGCTATGGCATAGGTAAAAATACTTGGTTAACGGCAAGATGGTTTAGCGCAGATGAGATCAAGCCAAGAGCTGCTTTAAAACCACTTTCAGTTGATGTGCTGATGTTAGAAATGACGTCTAATTTTTAATTGACTGGAGATGGTAATGAAATTGATAATAAGTCATAAAGTACTGTGGATATTGATTGCATCGCTGGCAATTGGTTTCGCATATCCAGACAATGCGATTGCAGCGGAAAAAAATGATAAGGCTGCTAGGCGTGCTCAGCAGATGCTGCAAAAAGCCAGACAGGATATGGAACAAGAAAAAGTTAACATGCAGACACAGTTTGATTTAGAGAAGAAAGAGCTGGAAGAGCAAATTAAAATAAATGATGAGCAATTAAAAAAGCGCAGTGCTTCTTTAGGTGCAGTCCAGCGTAAACTTGGTCAAATAGAGACTGAAAAAACCGCTTTGGAAAGTAAACTTTTGGAAACTCAAACTCTGTTGGAAATGGCGCAAAAAAATCTGGAAGATTTGACAATACAACATAAGCAAGCGCAATTAGATCTAAAAATTAATGATACTCAGCGTAAAACGTTGACCACAAATCTTGCAAGTACAAACCTTTCACTTCGCACCTGTGAGCAAAAAAATAGCAAATTACATCAATTCAGTACCGATTTGATTAAGATTTATGACAAGCCAAGTATTTACAATTCAGTGATGCGAGATGAGCCTTTTTTTCAACTTAAACGTGTTGAGCTTGAAAATATACTTCAAGATCAGCAAGATAAAGTTGATGATGAGAAGGTTTTTTATAAAAGGTCTGGTACTTAAGGTGAAATTAATGATTATGTTAGCGCTATCTGATTGATCAAATGCGCTTAGAAATAATCCCGTAATATTCAATCCGTATGATGTCATTACCTTAAGAGTAAACACATGACAAATAAATACGCCATCTTTTCAAGAATATTGCCTTTTGCTCTTTACATATTGTTTATAGCTTTAGGCGATTACTTTACCTTACTACTTAATGCTGTTGGTTTAGATGAAAAGTTGGTCTATGGCATCAAAGTTATTTCAGTGCTTGCTTTGTTGTTTTACTTTTGGGGTGCTTACACAGAACTCGCCATTAGACCAAAGCTAATTCAGCTTTTTAATGCGTTTGTCGCAGGTATAGCTGTATTGCTGGTTTGGATATTACCTTACCCCGAGTGGGCTACTTTAGGAGGGGATGTAAAAGGCGTTAATCCATTCCTTACTGGTGATTCATTTTCGGCTTACATTTGGCTATCAATGCGCATATTTGGTGCGGCCATGATTGTTCCTTTAATGGAGGAATTATTCTGGCGTTCTTTTCTGATGCGTTGGTTAGTCAATCAGGACTTTCTCAGTGTGAACCCAGCCAAAATTTCAGCATTTGCGATAATCATAAGTGCATGTGTATTTGCGCTAGAACATCACCTCTGGCTTGCTGGTCTCTTTTCTGGTCTTGTCTATGCGCTGTTGTATAAGATTTATAAAAACTTATGGGTGCCGATTTTTGCCCACGCGGTAACGAATGGATTGCTGGGGTTGTGGATAGTAATGACAGGTAATTGGTGGTACTGGTAATGGTTAATCCCGCATATAAAATTACTATGATTGCGGTTTTGTTCATTTCATCCACGGCACAAGCTGAAGGTATGATTGACATTACTCCCTACGTTGCCGCAAACATTGCTTATGATGACAACGTATTTAGATTCAGCAATTCTGAGCAAGCAAAGGCTGCATTTGGTTCAGATGTGACATCAGATGTCATCAAAAGAGTTGATCTGGGTGTGAATGTTAACGTTAGGTTAAGCAGGCAATTGTTTACGCTAGCTTCGAGCATTAATGAGAGTCGTTATAACAGGTTCGCTATCTTGGATAATACAGGTAAATCAAACCGCGTGGGTTGGAATTGGCGTTTAGGTAATCATTTATATGGAGAGTTGAATGCTAGTGAAAGTGAGGCAATCGCAGGCTTTACTGAAATTAGACAGCCAGTTAAGAACTTAAGAACAACTAGTAGCCAGAATGGCAGTTTGCATTGGAATTTACATCCCGATTGGACTATCGACGCATCAGGTGGACAGAGTAAGATTGAAAATGAATTAAAGAACTTTAATTTTGCAGACAGGGAAGATGAATTTTTAGAAACGGGTGTGCGCTATAAAAATCCACGGGGTACACAGTTAGGCTTAGCCTATCGTATTTTGGATTCAGATTTTCCTAATAGATCATCATCAATTCTGGGCGATGAAAGTACAAGAAAAGATGTGATTATTCAAGCTGCGTGGCAGCCAACTGCAAAAACAAAACTGGCTGTACGCATTTCACATGTGGATATTAAGTTTAAGGATACGCCTCAACGAGACTTTAAAGGTGTGAGTCAGCGCTGGGATCTAGACCACTTATTAACTGGTAAAACGATGATTAATTTTACTGCGTATCAAGATGTTGCTCCTGCCGAGGCTGCGCTTTCCAACTATATAGAATCCAAAGGTTTTGGCGTTAACCCTACTTGGAATCCTACCAGCAAGATTTCTGTACGCGCTGGTTGGGGATATGAAGAGCGAGATTTTCTGGGCAATCCTGGCGTTCTGTTAAATGATAGCAATCGCTACGATGAGTCAAAGATTGCTAATCTATCATTATCGTATCTGCCCACGCGTAAATCATTGATCCAAATTCAGTATCAAGGCCAAAATAGAAAATCTAACGTTACAAATTTCGCTTTTAAATTCAATACTATTAATTTAATGATGCGCTATGACTTTTAGCGGCGCGAAACTTCTACCAGCATTCACTAGTCCGAATGGATTATAGAAATAATACTTCCTGTCACTCCTGTCACCAACAATAGCAACTGTAGAAATTTTATCTGTGAGAGGAAGTATCATGAAAAAAATCGCATTATTATTAGCACTTACATCTTTGCCTATGTTGGCAAATGCTAATTTAGTAACCAATGGCTCTTTTGAGGCTGATGTACAAGCCAATGGCACTTGGGGTATTTATAGCAATTTAACAGGTTGGACAGGGGCTAGTGAAGTCGAATTACGAAACAATGTTGCTGGTATCGCTTCTGAGGGTGTGAACTATGTTGAGCTGGATACAACATCCAATAACTCAATATTCCAAATGATCAGTACAACCGTTGGTGACGTTTACGATTTATCGTTTGATTACTCCCCTCGCATGGGGGTATCAAGCCAGTCCAATCCAATCCAAGCCTTTTGGAATGGTTCATTGTTAACACAAGTGACTGGCAGTGGTGTTGGTAAAACAGGTAATAACTGGTACACACTTAGCTTTTCTGTAATTGGCACTGGTAGTGATAAACTTACATTTTCAGCGGCTGGTATTAGCGATAGTTTTGGCGGTAGTTTAGATAATGTGAATTTGGTGAGTTTGGTTCCAGAGCCTGGTATTTGGAGTTCATTGTCAACAGGTTTGATGTTGATAGGTTTTATGGCATTTCGCCGTAAAAAACCACTTTAATGGTTTTTGTTGCAAAGCTGCTTGAAAACATCAATTGCATGGCTTGGCGGAAACTGCTTAGCCATGCTCTTTTCATTTTGGAGCCGTGCGCGTCTCTAACATATGAGCCAGTCCGTGCAAGAAAGTCTAGGTTAAGTCATGTTCATAAACCTCAAGAATATGCGCTTTGTGGCTGGCATTCGATTTAACTCACCGATTAAATCAACTAATCCATTGATTGTCATTTGATTGATTGTCATTTGATGTTTTCTGTTGCTTTTTTCAATAGAAAATTGCGTATCATAAAAACTACGCATATCTGACATATTAAATTCACATTTCTTTCTTATAGTGATATTTCTTTAGATCTACATGAAAGATAGATATGCATTTCGCAAACAAATACTTGCTACTGCCATTAATAGTGACAACTTCCTTTATCACAGCCTGTGGGAAACAAGATGAGGCTGAAAGCAAAAAACCAGAAACGCAGGTGATAGCGAAAGTAAACGGAGATGAAATATCTATTCATCAGCTTAATTATCAACTTGCACGCATGGGGCAGGCAAGCGAGGAGCAAAGCAAACTAGCTTCAAAGCAAATTCTTGCGCGTCTTGTAGATCAGCAACTGTTGAAGCAGCGGGCACTAGAAGAAAAACTAGATCGTTCCCCAAAGACTCTGCAAGCAATTGAGTCATCTAAAGATGAAATATTGGCACAAGCCTATATGGACCAGCTCATGTCAAAAGCTGCCAAACCTTCCAAAGCGGAAATAGAAGCCTTTTATCAGGATAACCCAGAGTTGTTTGCAAATCGTCGCATTTACCGCTTGCAAGAACTGGTAGTCGATATCAACAAAGATAAGTTTGCAGAAGTACAAGCAGGCCTGAAAGACATTAAAACCATGAATGAAGTTGCTGTCTGGTTAAAGGAAAAAAATCATCCATTTACAGCAAACAGCAATGTTAGAGCAGCTGAGCAGTTGCCTTTAGAAATGTTGAAAAAATTGCATCCAATTAAAGATGGTGAATGGATTGCAGTTCCAACTGAACGCTCTCTTAATATCGTACATTTGGCAGCATCTCAATCAAAACCAATTTCGCGTGATGATGCTACACCATTTATAGAGCAGTATTTCTTAAATCAAAATAAGTCAAAATTGGCAAAAAATGAAATGGAAACACTTAATTCAAATGCAAAAATTGAATATGTTGGTGCCTTTTCCGACATGAAAAAATCCTCAACGGATTCAGCGATTACGATAGATGCAAAAAGTGATCCGTTGCAAGAGAAATCTGAGCAAGTGAAGAAAATGCAAACAGATAAAACCGAAAGTGCAACTCCAAGCACAAAACCATCCACTGATCAGCCAAGCATAGATAAAGGTTTGTCAGGCCTGTAAATTATTGTCACTCATCTGACAGCAACTAAATCTAAGAAAGTTCTACTCGATATGTATAGTGAAAAGCGCTTAGCACCAAGTAAGTACATTAAAAAACTACTTTTTGGCTTGATGTCCATGTTCTTCATTTTAATGGCTCAAATGGCGCTTGCTGAAGAAGCTAACTATCTGCTTGGCCCAGGTGATGTGCTAAAAATCTCTGTTTATAACAATCCAGATTTGACCATTGAGACACGCGTATCTGAAGCTGGAAAGATTAGTTTTCCATTGATTGGTGAAGTAGCAGTAGGAGGCTTTACTTCGACGAATGCGGAGAAAAAAATCGCAGAAATGCTAGAGAGTGGTGGATATGTTAAACAACCTCAGATCAATGTCCTTGTGGTTCAGTTTCAAAGCAAAATGGTGTCAGTATTGGGAAGTGTTTATAAACCAGGCAGATATCCATTAGAACGAGCGACAAATCTTGTTGATTTATTGGCGTTGGTTGGCGGTACGACACAGGATGGATCGGATATTGTCACAATCATCAATCAGTCAGGTAAAACACAATACGATTTGCATCGTATTGTGTTCGAGGGAGATGGTGTACAGAATATCCCACTCAAGGGTGGTGAAATTATTTATGTTCATGCTCGCGACGTAGCTGTTATGGGACAGGTCAATAGACCTGGAAAGTATGCTGTATCTGGCGGTGTTCGTAATGTCGCCGACTTTCTAAGTGTTGCTGGCGGCGCAAATCCTGCTGGGTCTGATACTGCTACCGTTACAACTTTCCGTGATGGAAAAATCAATCGTTTTGAAGTAGATATCGACACTCTATTTAGAACTGGCGACAATAGTTTGAACATCTCCTTGATGAGTGGCGACAGTATTTATGTTCCACGAGCCCCGATGGTCTACATCTACGGAGAGGTGCAGCGTCCTGGTTCTTTCCGCATTGAACGTAACATGTCAGTTATTCAAGTGCTAGCTCAAGGCGGCGGTCTAACTGCACGTGGCTCACAAACCAACATACAACTACACAGAAGAAATGCCAAGGGTGTGGTTGAAAAATTATCGCCAGCGATGACTGACCCTGTAAAACAGGATGACGTATTGTATGTGCAAGAAAGCCTATTCTAGGAATCCATATGAATTTCACTCAACTTCTGCTTATCCTGAAAGCGCGCTCCAAAATTATTCTGATTGCTTTTGGCCTGACAGTATTAACAACGCTTATTGTTAGCTTGTTGCTACCAAAGAGTTATACAGCAACGACATCGTTGGTGCTTAATTATAAAGGAATGGATCCTGTCACTGGTCTGGCGTTGCCTGCACAGTTGATGCCAGGCTATATGGCAACACAAGTTGACATCATTACAAGCAGAAATGTAGCAATAAAAGTTGTAGATCAGCTTAAGTTTACAGAGAGCGAAAAAGCAAAAGAACAATTTAATCAAGCCACTCAAGGGGTAGGTGATATTCGGGCATGGTTTGCTGATTTGCTATTACAAAATCTTAATGTGAAACCTTCTCGTGAAAGTAGCGTGCTAGAGATTTCTTTTAGGGGATCCGACCCAGAGTTTGCTGCGATTGTTGCAAACGCTTTTGCAAAAGCGTACCAACAAACAAATATTGAACTTAAAGTTGAACCTGCTCAGAAGGCATCTGAGTTCTTGGGTGAGCAAACAAGAATGCTTAGAGAAAATCTTGAAGCAGCTCAGGCCAAGCTGTCTAAATACCAGCAAGAAAAAGGATTAACCAGTGTGATGGGCAATCTTGATGTTGAGAGCGCCCGACTAAATGATCTCTCTTCACAGTTAGTAATGGCCCAGTCACAAGCTTATGAAGCCAATTCACGCCAGCAGCGTACGCGTGGCACTGGTGATGATTCTCCAGATGTTGCCGCTAACCCTGTAGTTCAGAACTTAAAGATTGATATTGTTCGGGCTGAATCTAAGCTTTCTGAATTATCGCAGCGTGTGGGTTTAAGTCATCCACACTATCTATCGGCGAACGCAGAATTAAGTAAACTTAAAAGTCAGTTGCTAGAAGAAACCAGTAAAGCTTCTCGAACTATTGGTGGTACAGCACACATTCACCAACAGCGTGAAGCTGAGCTAAGGGCTGCATTGGCAGCACAAAAGGCAAGAGTGCTAGAACTTAATCTATCTCGTGATCAGTTAGCAGTGCAACAACGTGATGTGGAAAATGCACAACGTGCACTCGATGCAGCAAGTCAGCGCCTTACACAGACGACACTTGAAGGCAATGTGAATCACACTGATGTCGCGGTGCTAAACCCTGCTATTCCACCACAAGATCACTCAAGTCCAAAGATTATGTTGAATATGCTGTTGTCAATTTTCCTAGGCACGATGCTTGGTGTTGGTTTTGGATTGTTAGCCGAGATGATGGACAGAAGAGTAAGAAGCCGTGAGGATGTCAGCGAGTTACTTCAAATACCTGTTTTTGCTTTGATTGAAGTTAACCAAGCAAAAAATAAGAAATTTATGTGGCTCTCGCGCAATCTGTTTAAGGTGGCTTAAGGAAAATATATGTTAAATGACACGCAAGTTCAGTCCGACACCACTGTGATAATGAATCCAGCACGCGAGAGTTCAATTGGAAAGCTGCTTCTGCATCTTGGGAAAATAACACCAACCGATGCTGAAAACATATTATTGGCTCAACAAAAGCAAGGTTTACGTTTTGGAGATGCTGCAATAAAGCTTGGTTTAATTACCGAGGCAGACATTCGTCAGGTGCTGGCACTACAATTTGACTATCCGTATCTGCAAGCAGGACATGGCAATTACAGCAACAAGCTAGTTGCTGCTTACCAGCCTTTTACACAGCAGGTAGAGACTTTGCGCGCGCTTCGCAGTCAACTCATGATGCGATGGTTCAGTGAAGGTTACAAATCAATTGCCATTGTAAGTGCGAGTGCTGAAGAAGGCAGTAGTTATCTTGCTGCCAATCTAGCCATTGTCTTTTCTCAATTGGGTGAAAAAACCTTATTGGTAGATGCTAACTTGAGGAGCCCTAGTCAGCACACTATTTTTAAGTTAAAAGAAAATCGTGGTTTGTCAGATATTCTTGCTGGCCGTGCAAGTCTTGACATTGCTACTAAAGTTGACGCTTTTGTTGATCTTTCCGTATTAGGTGCTGGCACACTGCCGCCCAACCCTCAAGAACTGCTAAGTCGTGCAACGTTTACTAGCTTTATGAATCAGGCTATTGCTCAATATGATGTAGTACTCGTAGATAGCACACCTGCCGCCAATACGGCAGATGCGCAGGCTACAGTAGCGCGTTGTGGCGGAGCGCTGTTGGTTTTAAAACTTAACCATACACGCATTACAGATTTATCTGCAATGCGTGATCAATTATCTCTGACTGGTGCTCAGGTGGTTGGTGCTGTCATAAATGATTTCTAGGTTGCAAATATGATCAGCACTTTATTAAAACAGCGTAATGCACTATCAGCCAATTTATCTGAGTGGTGGCCAATTTTACTTGGCTTAATCGCGCTTTACATTCCAACTTATTATGCGCTTAGCAAAAGCCTTTGGAACAATGATGATCAAGCACATGGCCCCATTGTATTAATGGTCGTGCTGTTTTTGTTTTGGCAAAACCGTGAATCTTTAAAGCATAATCTTAACGCAGAAACCAAGCCCATACTGGGTAGCTTGAGTCTTGGTTTTGGCTTGTTATGTTATATGTTAGGTCGTTCACAGGATATATTTATGCTGGATATTGGGTCACAGATTCCAGTGTTAGCTGGCATATTGTTACTTACACGTGGAATGCACGTACTCAAGGCCATGTGGTTTCCATTGTTCTTTATACTTTTTATGATTCCCTTGCCAGGCGTTATTATTGATGCAGTCACCTTACCAATGAAGATGGCTGTTTCTTACGTAGCTGAGAATGTCCTATTTTGGGTAGGTTATCCAATAGCACGGGCTGGCGTAATTTTGCATATAGGGCGATATCAGTTGCTTGTGGCAGATGCATGCGCAGGTATGCATACGCTAATCTCTTTAGAGGCGTTAGGTTTACTTTATCTGAATCTGGTTAAGCATGATTCGCTGTTTCGTAACATTACGCTCGCCTTATTGATAATTCCAATTTCATTTACAGCTAACGTTATACGCGTCATTGTACTCACGCTGGTAACTTACCATTTCGGTGATGAGGCAGGGCAGGGGTTCATTCATGGATTTGCTGGAATGGTCTTGTTTATGGTCGCCTTAATTTTGATTATGAGTGTTGATTCTATTTTGCAATACGTTTCTTCGTATTGGCAAGGACGCAACGTTAACTCATACCGCGGAGTGTTGAATAAATGAATAGCATAATTAGAAATATTATTATAGCTGTGCTTATGTTTATTACATCTGGCGTAGCGCTAGCGTTAAGGCCTACAGAAAGAATTGCTGATGAGGGGCCAGCAGTTGATCTTGAAACTATCATTCCAAAGCAGTTTGGTGATTGGCAAGAAGAGCCGTTAAGAGTATCTCAAATAGTCAACCCGCAGCAAAAACAGGTGCTAGATGAAATATATACACAAATCTTGTCACGTACTTACATAAATAACAAAGGTGAGCGCATTATGCTCTCTATTGCTTATGGTGCAGATCAAAGTGATGCTAAGCAGTTACATTACCCTGAAGTATGCTATCCAGCACAGGGGTTTCAGATTATTTCTTCAAAATATGACGAGGTGATAACAAGTGTTGGAAATGTTCGCGTAAAACGTATGATGGCAATTTTAGGTGATAGGACAGAGCCTGTTACCTATTGGAGTACTGTTGGTAATAAGGTCGTAGTAGGCGGCAAAGAAACCAAGCTTGAGCAGCTGCGTTATGGATTTAAAGGGAAAATTCCTGATGGTCTCTTGTTCAGGGTTTCTTCTATTAATAACGATCCTGCTGAAGGATACATGCTTCAAGATGATTTCTTAAATCAAATTGTCACTTCAATGCCTATCAACAATCGTTTACGTATAGCTGGAATTTAGCTTGCTGCAATGTTAATTAAATTATCTAAATATAATTTGATAATGAAAATCAAGATAAATAATCACTGCCAGATTAGCTATTTATGGTTTTTCATGTCAGGTCGTTCATGATGCAATCATTTCTGAGCGATCAATCAAAAATGAAAGCGGTATTATTTTTTTTGCTTTTAGTAATTCCCATTTCTATCCTGACTGGTTTTATCACTGGGCTAGGTATCAAACAGTTTGATATGTTGTGGATTGCTGCATTAGGCGGCGTTGCATTATTAGCGCTTAGTAATGAGACTTTAATATGGGGTATTACAGTAATTGCCCTATTAGTAGTTGGTCAAGCGATGTATTTTGCAGGATTGAATCAGGCAGTATGGATTCCTTTCGGACTTGGGATGCTATTTTTCCTGAGAATGCCCATGATATATGCTAATAGCCAATTTTCAAGAATAAGCATTACTCCACCATTGGTATTTCCTGTATTAATTTTTATCGGCGCAGTTTTGCTATCGATGTTAATTAATACATCTCAACCTTTCCAAGCATTTCGCGCAGCTAAAAGCTACATATTTTTGTGGAGTGTATTTCTCTTAATTGCCTATTTCGGTGTAAAGCTTGATACGTTAAATAAAATATGGCGTTTTTGTATCTTGGTTGTATTTATCCAATTACCATTGGTACTTTATCAATATTTATTTGTAGCATCTAAAAGAAGCAATCTTGGTGGTTTGCATGGGGTAAGTTGGGATGCAATTGTGGGTGGCTTTGGTGGAGATCCGATGGGTGGTGGGGCATCTGGCACCATGGCGTGGTTTCTAGTTTTTGTCTCGGTGCTTTGCGTTGCACTTTATCGACGAAACCTGATAAGCAAATGGCTACTGGCTGGAGTGCTTGCTATTAGTGCAATTTGCATTGGCTTGGCTGAGGTGAAGGTGGTCGTTTTGCTAATACCACTTGGTATGGCCGCAATTTTTGCTCCCTATCTTAAAAAAAGCCCATTCAAGGTGGGATTAGCACTGTTAGCCAGCATTTTTTCGGCATTTGGCGTGCTTGTGCTCTATAGTTTTTTACGAAGCAAAACTGGCAGCTTTGATTTAGATGTTATTGAAATTTTGAATGATGCTTTCTGGTACAGCCTTGACCCAACTTATATTAACTTTGTTACTGGCGAAATTGGCAGAATGGCCAGTTTCGTTCATTGGTGGCAAGAAAATGGTTTTAGTGACCCATTGCATACTTTATTTGGCCATGGGCCTGGCTCTAGTAGTTCATCTGGTGTTTTTGGTGTGGGAGAAGTTGCACGTAAATATTCGTTTGATATTAACAGATCAACGCTAAGTATTTTTCTTTGGGATATCGGTCTTGTTGGTGTGTTCAGCTACTTATTTATTATATTCAAGGCATTGTATTTTGCCCTAAAGGCATCAAAAGCATTAAATATTGAACCATTTCAGGCTGCTGTATTAGAAGCCGTATTTGGTGGCTTATTGATGGTTTTAATGATGTTGCCTTATGGTAAAGATGTCACAGAAGTTCCTGCACTTGGCGTGCTACTCATGTTTTTTCTTGGGTATGTTTCACAGAGTGTTAGCAAATTAAAGATTGAATCTAAAGTAAGAAAGTGATGATGCAAACTAATCATCCATATAGTGCATACCAAGTTAGAAAAAGTTTAATACACTTTATTTTTGGTAAGGGTGCAACTGCAATTATTGGCATAGCGCTTTTACTTTTTGTGGTTAGAGCTTTGCCAGTTAATGACTACGGTATTTATATTGCGTTGCTTGCTGTATTGGAGATAACCCAGCTTGCAAGTAATTTAGGTCTTTTTGCAGCAGCGTATCGATACGTACCTGAGCTTAGGTCACAAAACAAAGGCGCCGCATTACATAGCTTATTACTTAGGTTATCAGCTTTGCGCTTACTCACATTAATAGCAGCAGTTGCTATTATGGGTTTGTTATCTACACCAATCGTGGCGTTGTTAAACATAAAAACCTATGAGCAGGTATTTGTTTTATACGGCATGGTGATTGTTTCAGAAGGCTTTGCAAGATACTTAGATATTTTGTTTGACTCTTTATTGTTACAAAAATATTCACAAATTTCCTCACTTATTCGTAATGGCTTACGGTTAATTGGCTTGGTTATTTTAATGGCCTCTGTGGTTGGTGATATATCACTAATCAACTGGGTGAAAGTTGAATTGTTAGCAAGCTGTATAGGCGCCATTACTTCAGCATTAATACTTTTTACTTATAGTTTTAATTTAAAGAAAAAGTCACCTGGCCTGAAAGGTGAAAGTGTAAAGCCAAACAAGTATCTGGTATTTGCTGGGCCTAGTTATTTGGCGCAACTAATAGGTTTAGCTTATGGCCCAGAAACTACCAAGTTAATACTCACCAAAATTTCAGGCGTTCTACAAGTGGGTGCTTTTGGTTTTGCAGCATCTTTCAGCGCAATGCTGCAAAGGTATTTACCCGTATTCTTACTGCTAGGCCTAGTCAGGCCATTGTTTGTATCTACTCATAATTTGGCTGATCGCAATATGCGATTGAATCAATTGGCTAATATTGTACTTAAGCTAAATCTATTTGTTTTGTTTCCATTAATAGCATTCATGCTGGCCTCTGGAGATCAGTTAGCGAGCCTACTTTCTGGCGGAAAATTTCCAGATGCGGGTAGCTTTCTTGTTATTTTAATGGTGTTGCTTGTATTTCAAACTTGGCATGCAGTATTGGGATTAGTGACATTGGCATTAGAAGATGGAACCTCAGGATTGTACGGAACTGTACTTGGACTATTAGGACTTTTTGCAGGGGTAGCATTTTTACCTAAATTTGGTGCTTATAGCCTTTGTGTGGGCTTGATAATAAGTGAAATGATGTGGTGCGGGTATGTGCTTTTATCGCTATATAAAAAAGGGATGAAATTAAAAAATGATTGGCTAGGTACTGGCAAGATATTTATTTTCAGCCTCGTTGCTTTACTGGTAGCTGAGTTAAGTCAACAACTATTCCAAGCCCCGCAACTACTTGCGATATGTTCAGATTTAATAATTATTGGTGTGGTTTTTACTTATTTAGCCTATCGAATAAAACCCTTTACCAATGATGAGCGCAACCTCATTAACAAAATACTGCCGCGCCCAGTATTTGTGTGGTGAGGCGTTACTTGATGAAAACATTCACAGCGTTTAATTAGAATATGACTATACGGAAAATTTTAAAGCAAAAACTTACCGAATTTCCAATGGTTTGGAATGCATATCAGGTAGTTAAAACGCAGATTAAGCGGCTGTGGTTGTTAAAGTATTTTTTATGCGACATCTCCAATGTTCATCGTAATATGTATTGGCCTTCAAGCAATCAATCTAATTTACAACTCACTTCTGAGCTTCTTTTTCAGTTTCATAAAATTGAAAAAGGCTTGGTAATGCCTGGCCCAAAGCGCTTCTTTGGACAAGAACCAGCTAGAGCCGTGATTAATTTGCTCAATACATGGCACATGAAGGGGTTGTCAGTAAATGACCCTGTTTATTTAGGCGCCCTTGAAACCTTGCATTCTTATATGGAAAGGTTGCAATCAGAGTTATTAGACAAAGACGACCGAGTTCTGTCGCATATTCGATCATTTTTAAATAACCATACAGCTAGAACTGAATTGCTTGCTACACCGTATTTGCTTGCTAGTATGAACGGAGATATAGCAAGCAATGTGCATCAGTTTGACGGGTTGGTTTCTATACGTAGAAGCGTTCGGTCTTTTACCTCTGTAGCAGTCCCTCTAGAGCTAATTAAGCATGCAGTTGGTTTAGCACAGCAAAGCCCATCGGCCTGTAACAGGCAACCATGTCGCGTTTATTTAGTAACAGAAGAACGTAAAAAAAATGCATTGCTTGCCTTGCAAAATGGCAATAAAGGCTTTGGGCACCTAATACCTACATTAGCCGTTATTACCTCTGATAGCGGCGCATTTTTTGATGCCAGTGAACGGCATGAGCCATACATAGATGGCGGATTGTTTTCAATGACTTTGATGTATGCCTTGTCAGCCCAAGGCTTAGCGACATGCTGTCTTAATTGGTGTGTATCCCCTGATAAAGATGTAGGACTCAGAAATATACTGCCTTTGACTGATAGCGAGCTAGTCATTATGTTGATGGCTATTGGCAATCCTGAACCAAACGTGTTGGTTCCAAGATCACCAAGAAAGCTCACTGAAAATGTTTTGATTGAGGTGTTTTAAATGTCAATGTTCTTCGATGATTTAAAGGTATATAGAGAAGGTCTGTTGGCCCAAGGATTTTGGGCCCTACAAATTTATCGATTTGGGCATGCTAGATTTAAATATGAATCTAAATTAATAAGATGGCCTTGGGGGGCAGCTCACACAGTTTTATCTAAGTTGTCTGAGATTTTTTTTGGGATATTTATTGGAGCGAAAGCAAAAATTGGTCGTAGATTAATTATTGAACATTTTGGGTCAATAATCATTCATGGCTCATGTGAAATCGGCGATGATTGCATTATAAGACAGGCAGTCACTATCGGAAATCGTCAATTAGATCGGCCATTAGATGCACCTAAATTGGGTTCTAGAGTTAATGTTGGGGCAGGTGCAAAAATACTTGGGAGCGTAGTTGTCGGGGATGACGTTGATATTGGGGCAAATGCAGTTGTAATACAAGATATCCCACCGTTTTATATAGCTGTTGGTGTGCCCGCAATAGCTAAACCAAAAAAATCAAAAAATATTTAGGTAATTATTCCATGAAAATCTTTCTTGCAGGGCAAAATAATTTTGGAAACCGTGGTTGTGAAGCATTAGTTAGATCAATCTCAACAATGATTCATTCTAAATTCAAAGACTCAATAGCTTACTGCCCATCTCATCTAATTGAATTGGATAAGAGGCAATGGCCAAACGCCCAATCCTCTGGAATTCAATTCGTTGACGCACCGTCATTTTCTAACAAGCTGAAATGGTGGGCACGAGCCTGTAAAGTAAGTCCTACTATAGAGTCGTTATACCGACCTAAATTTCCAATTGAGCAAAATAGTAAAATATTAATTGATCAGTCAAATGCTCTGATTATGACTGGTGGTGATGTAATCTCGCTAGATTACGGGGTAGCCTCTTTGTATTTTTGGGCAAATTTTGTTGATCGTACTATAGACTCAGGTAAGCCTGCAATTCTATGGGCTGCCTCAGTAGGCCCTTTCACGGCTAAACCTGCCGTAGAACGTGAGATGGTTAAGCATTTAAAACGCTATGCGGCAATCACTGTGCGCGAGTCTGCGAGTTATGAATATTTACAAGGGCTAGGCGTAAGTGGCGTTACACAGGTTGCCGACCCAGCTTTTACAATGTCGCCAGAAGTATTTGATGTTACTGACCTGACCTTTGGCAATAATTCAAATATTCTGGGTTTGAATGTCAGTCCGTTGGTAAGGGGATATAGAAAAGATGAGGCATCTAGGGCGCAACTTGATCGAGATGTGGTGGACTTCATTAAAGATGTTGTGACCAAAACTGATATGTCTGTGCTTTTGGTACCACACGTGGACCCATTAGATGGCTCTTCGGTCAACTCAGATTCATCATACATGCAAGGGTTACTGGCGCAATTGTCGCAGTATAGCGGTCGTGTCAAATTAGCGCCTCGTAACCTAAATGCAGCGCAGCTAAAGTATTTAATATCTCATTGCCGATTTTTTATCGGTGCTAGAACGCATGCCACTATTGGCGCCTTTTCAACGGGTGTACCTACCATATCAATTGCATATAGTGTTAAAGCAAAAGGTATTAACAAAGATTTGTTTGGTGATACTCGCTTTGTATTAGATACACCATTAGTAACAAGAGACACGCTGCATGACTCATTGAATTTACTTATTCAGGAGGAAGTTGCAACTAGGTCTTTGTTGCAAGATCGCATTCCAGTATTTCGTGAAAATGCCTATAAATCTGTAGATGCGTTGGCTTCAGTTTTGAAAGATTCCAGATGAGCACTAAGGTTAGCATCGTTATTAAGGCATTAAATGAGCAAGCTAATATAGCGCGAGTGTTACGCTCAGCCATAGCCGCTGCAAATGCTGTCAGTGGCGAAGTCATTCTTGCGGATTCATTTTCAACTGACGAAACAGTGGAAATTGCTAAAAACTTCGCAATTAAAATTGTTCAATTAATCGACCCTAATCAACGCTCATGCGGCATTGGTGCTCAGTTGGGGTATCAATATGCACAAGGTGAGTATGTTTACATACTCGATGCTGACATGGAGATTGAAATAGACTTTTTACGTCAGGCTATAGAACTGATGAATCAAGATAAGAGTTTAGGCGGAGTTGGCGGATTAGTTAAAGAAATGCACTTGGATGGGTTGGAATTTAAAGCTAGAGTCCAAAGAGCAGCTGATGATATGAGTGATGGAGTGGTCGATCACCTTGCTATGGGTGGCCTTTATAGGAGAGAGGCAATTAATCAAGTTGGCTACTTAACCAACAGGAATCTTCATTCCTACGAAGAGTTTGAATTAGGAATACGCTTAAGAACTGCTGGATGGCGATTGGTGAGGTTGCCTATCGTTTCCGTGAAGCACTATGGACACACTATGCCAGCATATCGCCTACTTAAAAGACGCTGGAAATCTCGCTATTCCCAAGGCTTAGGTGAGCTGATCAGAGCTTCTTTTGGAAAAGCTCACATGTCGTTGCTAATGAGGGAAATGACTGACATAAAACTATATGTGGTTGTCATATTTTGGTGGATAGCGTTATTAATGATACTTGCGGTGGTGCGACCTTGGTCAATCATGATGACGCTGTTTGTATCACTTTTAGCCTTGCCATTTTTCGCTATGGTCATTAAAAAGAGAGACTTTTCTCTTGGTGTTTATTCTGTAGTGGCTTGGCAATATCTCTCGGCAGGGATGATTCTTGGGTTGATGCAAAAGCAAACAAACCCAATAGAGCCAATTGCTAGTAATGAAATTAATTTAAAGCGAAATTCATAATTAAGCACTGAAATGTTGAAAAAAATATGAAAGTTTACTTGCTCATAATAATGTCGCTTTTTTTATGCTTTAAAGTTAGTGCAAATTCAGATGCTCTTGTTTTAAACTCTCCAAGCAAAGTGAATGTGTCTACTGTTGGTGTTAAGTGGCATCCTGGACATTATATTTCTCTTTATCCTAACCAAAAAGAGCCATACTATTTTCATTCTGTAATGATTGATTTACGCGGCAATCCTGGCTTTAAAGGGTTGCAAAAAAAATACTTTTGGAACAAGTTAGAACCAAGCTATGGCGTGTACGATTTTTCTGAAATTAGGTCTGATTTAGCTAACCTAGCAAGAATCAATAAGCGTTTGATAATAACGATTCAGGCTGAATCGTTTATTACTTCAGAAAAACTTGTACCAGCATATTTGCTTGCTGATGAATATGAAGGAGGAGTTTATCCCATTAATAGTGGCAAAGGTTTTAATGTTGCTTACTACAACTCAAATGTGCAAAACCGTATGGTTTTATTGCTCGAAGCACTTGGTAATGAATTTGATACTCATCCAAATCTTGAAGCGGTTAATTTAGAGGAGACTTCTCCAAGTAGAACAGAGCCAGAGTGGCACCGTCAATATATAAAAAAACATATTAACGGTATGCTTCGTGTTGCTGAAGCGGCAAAGAAATACTTTCCTACCACGGTTGTTATTCAATACGTTAACTATCCAGAATCATCACTTCCTTTAATTGTAAGTACGCTTAAGTCTTCTGAAATTGGTATGGGCGGGCCAGATACTTATCAAAATAATACGCATTTGGCTAAAGGAGTTTACGCCTATTATCCTCATCTAGCTGGGGTCATTCCTATTGGCATGGGGGTTGATTATCACAACTATCAATCTTCAGTTGGCGGTGGTGGGCCACTAGACAAACCCTCAATAGCGTCTATTCACCAGTTTGCAGTGACTAAGTTAAAACCAAATTATATGTTTTGGCTAAGGCGTACTAAAGAACCTGCCAACGGAACAAATTATTGGCAAGATGTACTAGATTATTTTAAAAAATCTGATTGGAAGCATGACCCATTTGGTGGTTTAAGTAACACTTGCCCAAGCGCAATTGCACCATGTAACGAAAATTGAAAGCATCTCATATGATATTCAGCTCTCTTGTTGTAGTTGTGCCTGAGTTGCTACCAGTTCCGCCAGTTAAAGGTGGCGCAGTAGAGCACTGGGTGGATGAGGCTAGTCGCCATATGAAAGCTACTGGCTGCAGGCTGGCAATTGTTTCACGCCCAGCAGGGGCAGAGGGATACGATGGGGTCGAATATATAGGTATTCCATGGACTAAAACAGAACGCTTTTTTAATAGAATTAAAGAGCGCGTCACTTGGAAAAACCCACTACGATATCTGGCTAAGATTCAGAATGTCTATTCTTACGGTCAGCGCGTGGCGAAAGCTGTGTATGATTTTGATGTGGTTTATCTACATAACGAGCCAAACATCCTCTTGTTTCTTAGTAAACGTCCGAGGCAAAAAATCGTGTTGCATATGCACAATGATCATCTCTCAATACGTCTCTTTCGACCATTTTATCGCCTTGCTTTGGCAAAGGTAGACCGTGTGATTTGCGTTAGTGACTATATTCGCCGTCAGGCGGTTTCACACTTTCCTGAATATGCTGACAAGTTTTGTGTGGTATTTAATGCGACGAATCCCGATGTATTCAAGCCATATGGCGATGAGGCTTCACGCCAATTTGAGGGTGTTATTCAAATAGATCCGAGTATGAAGTATTTGCTATACGTTGGAAGATTAAATCCTGTTAAGGGTGTGCATGTGTTGATTGAAGCTTTTCGTGAGGTTCACCGTAGGATGCCAAACGTACGCCTGATTATCACAGGATCGTCATTCTTTGGTGGTGCTGCTAAAACAGCATATGAACAGCAATTGGTCGATCTGGCAGAGCCTATAAATAACGCAATTGTTTTTACTGGATATCTACCGCACGAAAAACTGAAATATTTGTACTCTATAGTAGATTTGATTGTGCTTCCGTCCGTCTGGCAAGACCCATGTCCTTTAGTAGTGTTAGAGGCAATGTCGTCTGGAACTTGTTTGGTGAGTACAGCAGTTGGGGGAGTACCAGAAGTAATGAGAAGCGGACAAACTGGAGTTCTTGTTGAGCCTGACAATGCAGATATTCTTGCTGAGGCGATTTGTAATACGTTAGGTGATGCAGAAGGTCGTTGTGAAATGGAAATAAATGCTAGGGAAAAAATTATTAAGGGATATACATGGAATCGCCTAGTAGGTGAGCTCAATAGTATATTCGGGTCGCTTAAATGATTGCTATTGTCTATCCTCAGTTCTATGGTGTAGGCGGCATAGCACGATACTTGGACTCGTTTCTTTCTAACTTACCGATTGATCACCCACAGGTCTATTTGATTACTGGAGACGAACATCGTGTCCCGCGCACTTACTCAGGTGTAGAAATTATTCACATACCTTTCAGTTCTGGGCGCTTAAACCTTTTTACTTGGGGACTTCAGGCACGCAAGCAGTTAATTAAAATGCATGCAGAAGGCAAGATTCAGTGGATTAATCTACACTTTCCGCCGCTAATTCCAGGTTTATTCCTGCCGCGCTATATCCCTGTTGTGCTCACTGCGCATACTACCTATCTTGGGATGTCTGGCCAGTTTTATGAAACGAAGCATTTTGATAGCCAATGGAGCAATACTTCTTTGGCAATAAAGTCCTGGATGGAGCAGCGTATTTTCAGCTTGACTAGCAAAGTTATTACGCTGACTGAGCAGGGTCGCCAAGAAGTCCTATCTTATGGATTCAAAGGCCCTATAACAGTGATACCTAATGGCGCTGACGTAAAAACATTTACGCCAGACGCCAGTATTGACAAAGATATCGATGTTTTATTTTGCGGTCGCATTGAGTTTCGTAAGGGTAGTCGCCCGATGATAGAGATTTGTCGTCAGTTAATTGCAAAGAAACCTGATATTCGGATTGCAATTGTTGGATACGGTGACGATGATGTTTGGGTAAATGAGGCTTTGGCACCTTACAGTAAGAATGTGTTGTTAACAGGCAAGGTGCCATTTTCTGAAACAATTAACTACTATAACCGCAGCCATGTTTATGCTTCAACTTCATATTATGAGGGGTTGCCAGGAACATGTCTTGAAGCTATGGCAATGGAATTGCCAGCTGTGGTATGGGATTTTCTTTTTTACCGTGGATTGGTGATCGAAGATAGCACAGGCTATTTAGTTGCTCCCAATGATTTTGGTGCTATGACAGATAAAATTCTCAATTTGTTAACCCATTCTGATCTTGCAACTGCAATGGGACAAAAAGGGCGGGGCTTGCTCGAGTCTGAATACAGTTGGTCAAAATTAGCTCTTAATGTTCTAGGCGTTTTTTCGAACGAAGGCAAAGATGAATAGACCAAGTCGTGTCACGATGTTGGGTTTGCTCGGCGTCTTAGATGTACAGGGAGAGGTTGAAAGGCACGCAGAATACTTACACCCTCGATTAGCTAATTTAGAAGTAGGCTTACTTTATACGAGTTACTTTAGGCTGGGCAATATTGAAGAGTTATCATCAAGGCTAGTTGAAATAACAAAAAATCGTTACAGCTCAAGCTTGCGACAAGGGCTCCGTGATTGGGTGGCTTCCAGATATGATTGGGACAAGGTTGCAATTGATACTTTAAATGCTTTACATAAAATCAATTAATAAGACGAATATATGATTGCTGATAAATTGGTGAAACACTGGATACCAAGCCTAGCTACTTTTTGTATGTTGTTGGCATTATTTATTGGGGGAGCTCAGGATGGTGCAGGCTCTTTATTTGCTAACCCTTGGGATAAGCTGGCACATATTGTCTTTTTCTTCTGCTTTACTATTTTTTTATCAGCAGGATTTAATTTAAGTATTGTAACCACGGTTATTCTGGCCTTGCTGATAGGTGCTCTAGATGAGTTTCATCAGATTTTGTTGCCGAACCGATTCGCGGGTGTTGATGATTGGCTTGCTGATGTTTTTGGAGTAGTGCTTGCTGTTGGATTCATTCTTTCCAGAATTAAGATGAATAAAAAATAGTCTGTTAGGACTATACGTCATAAGGTCCAAATAATCATGGTGTCATAGTGCTAAATTACGATGTCCTTAATTTGGTAGGGAGTTAATTACCTCTAAATTAACTTTTTCACTTTAAGGGTATTTTGATGAAAATCTCCATGATCTCAACGGCACGTCCGATGCGTGTCATGCTGTTAGGTTTACGCGGCTTCCCTGAAGTGCAAGGTGGTGTAGAAACCCATGCTGAACATCTCTGTCCTCGTCTGGTGAAGTTGGGTTGCGAAGTAACAGTATTGGCAAGGGCCCCATATCAGCCAAAGGAAGTTGGAAATGAGTGGAATGGAGTTAAATTTGTATCACTTTGGGCGCCTAAATCTAAAGGGCTTGAAGCAATTTTACACAGTTTGATAGGTGTACTATATGCCGCAATAAAGCGGCCAGATGTTCTGCATATTCAGGCTATTGGGCCATCGATTATGACGCTTCTTGCAAGGTTGCTAGGGTTGCGTGTTGTGGTTACGCATCATGGGCCAGATTACGATAGAGAGAAGTGGGGGCATTTTGCTCGTTCTGTGCTCAAACTTGGTGAGCGCTTCGGGATGTGCTTGTCCAACAGGCGGATTGTTATTTCAAAGGTGATTGCCGATATTGTAAGAGATAAATATGGCTTAGAATCGGATCTGATTCCCAATGGAGTGGTATTGCCCGAAATGCAACAAGGTATTGGTACGTTAGTAGAACACGACTTGATCAGTGGTAAATACGTGTTGTTAGTGGGGCGTTTGGTTGAAGAAAAACGGCATCAGGATCTAATAGAGGCTTTTAATCGTGCTGCAATTCCAGAATGGAAGTTAGTGATTGTCGGTGCGTCTGATCATCCTGATGCGTATACAAGAAAAGTAATCAATTTAGCAGAGCAAAGCCCCAATGTTGTGATGACTGGGTACCTAAAAGGATTGCCACTCCATCAACTGTATTCACATGCAGGTGTTTTTGTTTTACCATCGTCACATGAAGGTTTACCTATCGCGCTACTGGAGGCGTTGAGTTACGGATTACCCGTTCTAGCCAGTGATATACCAGCTAATGTAGAATTAGGTTTGGCAGCATCTAGCTATTTCAATGTTGGTAATATTGATGAGTTAGCATCAAAGCTTTTAGATGTAACTAAAATGCCATACAGCGTAAATGAGCGTAAATCAAGGCGTAACCTAGTGGCTTACAAATACAATTGGGATAAAATTGCTTCAGATACATTGTCTGTTTACGCAAAATCTATCTATAAAGATACTAGCGCGATTGCAACTGATTTGGTAAAAAGTTGACTGCCAACGTTAGCTGTTTTTATGTCAGTTGCATTTCTTGTCGGTGGTGCGCCTGATGTAGCAGGAACTTCATTTATTACCATCTCGGATAGTCAGTATATGACGTCTTTTTAAAATTTTCCACTGTTTTTTAATTTGCTGAATTTAGTTTGTTTTTTTTAAATCATTATTATTCCAGTATTCCTGGTAGGCAGTCTAGCTAAGCTTTTTGAGCCAATTAGAGGGTGTTGATAATTGGTCGCTGATGCAATATAGGCTAAGTCTTGCAGCTCAATCTAATCTTCTCAGAAGAACATCAATAAAAAATTAGTCTATTCGGCCTATATTCTTACTTAACGAAATATTCAAGATGTAATGCTGCTAAATTACGATGTCCTTAATTAGAAAGTACTTAGTAATTTCTATATTAATTTCTATACATTAAGGATGATTTGATGAAAAACACCATGATAGCTGTATTTATTTCAGCACTATTTGTACCAGCAGTTGCATCGGCAGATACAACTTTTGCTAGCCTTACAAAGCAATGGACTTACAACCATACTTTATCAGGTGTAACTGGATACACTGCTGAGATTTCAGCGTTTGATAGTTTGACTAACTCGTTGTGGGTGGCTGGTGTATCAGGCGTAGATGTATTAAATGCATCAAATGGCAGTTTGATTCAACACATTGACACCACATCGTTCGGCAGCATCAATAGTGTTGCTATTCATAATGGTATTGCTGCATTTGCAATGGAATCAAACACACGCACAGATGCTGGCACAATCAAATTTTTCGACACCACTACTAGAACGCTTAGTTCGGGTATTAATTCTGTTACTGTTGGCGCTTTGCCTGACATGATTACCTTTACCAAAGACGGCAGCAAATTGTTAGTTGCAAACGAAGGTACGCCTTTGGTATATGATAACCCAGCGCTTGATCCAGCAGGCAGTGTCAGCATTATTAACATGAGTACACGTACAGTTGAAGCTACTGTTGGTTTTGCAGGCGTTGCGCAAACAGGCAGTTATCTTCGCACAAATACTGGCATGGATTTCGAGCCAGAATATATTGCAGTGAATGCAACTGGTACTAAAGCTTACGTTTCTCTGCAAGAAGCAAATGCAATGGCCGTGCTCGACCTAACGACTAATACGTTCTCTAGTGTCATTGGTCTTGGCGCCAAAGACTTTAGTGCAACAGGCAATTACATCGATCCTAATGACCGTGACTATATCTCTGGATCATCTGGTCCGACTAAGTCAATACTTCGTGCTAGCTCAGTGGTAGGTTTGTATCAGCCTGATGGAATGGTAGCGTATGAGGCAAATGGACAAACATTTATTGTGATGGCTAATGAAGGTGACACTCGTGAGGATGATGGTGACAAGGTTCGCGCGTCTTCTTTAAGCGGCACCCCGACTGATCTTAGGCGTTTAAATATTTCTTCAACAGATTCTACACCAGGCAACCTAGTGACTTTTGGTGCCCGCTCATTCTCAATTCGCGATGAGTCTGGCAATATTGTATTTGATAGTGGCAGTATTTTAGATGCTAAGGCGATTGAGTTGGGTATTTACGATGACACTCGAAGTGATGATAAAGGCGTGGAGCCTGAGGGGGTGGAGCTAATGGTAATTGGCAATCGTACCTATGCATTTATTGGTCTTGAACGTACAACCAAGGCGGCGGTTGCCATATTTGATGTGACTAACCCTGCAAACGCAAGCTTCATCGATATGATCGTTACTGATGGAGATGTAGCACCAGAAGGTTTATTAGGCTTCCAAATGGGTGGTATACACTACCTTGCAATAGCAAATGAAGTGTCAAATACAACAAGTGTATATAGTTTAGCTCCAGTTCCTGAGCCTGAAACTTATGCCATGTTGTTGGCTGGACTTGGTTTGTTAGGATTTACTGCACGTCGCCGTAAATCTTTATAAGTTTTAAAGCGTTCTAAACAGCCCATTGCCCTACAAGGGGTAATGGGCTTTTAACATTTGCACTTAATCGAGCAGTTGTTTACAAGCATAAATATGGTTAATCACCAAATTTTGCCATACTATAAATTATCTTGTTAAATCTAATCCGTCTGGACTAGACATGTCTCTTCAGTAGTAACAATCGTTCTTTATTCTAAAAGCACTTGAATTGTTATTTAATTTATTTACCCATTGGAGAACGTTATGAAAAAAACTTTGCCACTTATTATGGCTGCACTACTTGCTACAATTTCTTTTCAAGCCAACGCAGCGATTGCGATTACCGAAGTCGCACCTTGGGGTAGTGGTGATGCACCCTATGCCTCTGACTGGTTTGAATTGACTAATACAGGTGCCACAACCATTGACATTTCTGGTTGGAAAGTGGATGACAGTTCAAATTCTTTTGCTGCTGCTTTAGCGCTAAAAGGTGTAACGAATATTGCTGCTGGCCAGTCTGTGATTTTTATTGAGAGTGCTGACGGTGCTGCTATTCCTTCATTTATCAGCACATGGTTTAGTAGCAATACAGCGCCATTAGTTGGTTACTACAGTGGCTCTGGCATTGGCCTAAGTACTGCCGGAGATGCTGTGAATATTTTCAATGCGGCTGGCATTCGTCAAGCAAATGTGAGCTTCGGAGCATCAGATAATATTGCCCCCTTTCAAACATTTGATAATTCATCTGGTATCAACGGTGTGATTTCAAAGTTGAGTGTAGTCGGTGAGAATGGTGCGTTTGTAGCAGTCAACGATACATTAGAAATTGGCTCGCCTGGCACCATTGCCGCAGTACCAGAACCAGAAAACTATGCCATGCTGTTAGCTGGCTTAGGCCTGATCGGTTTCACCTTACGTAAACGCCATTCGAAGTAAATACGCTATTAATTCAACGCTTGCACCATACCCGTTCAGCTATATGGTGCAAGCATTATAGTCTCATCCTAGTACACTTCAAGATTCGCGTAGCACTCCATCGCTACAACTCAACCACAAGCATTGACAGCTATCCAAAGCCAATACAAGTAATCGGGTAACTATTTAAACTTAGTTAATTAAGAGAAAGATATAAAGGATTTTTCCTAGGTCAAAGTTATAGATATTTAGATGCTGAAATTCTAAAAGATGTTCAAGGGAAAAGTAGCGAAACCTAAAATGAATGCTAAACAGTATCTGATGAATTAACCAACCGTTGAGTTAAATCTTTTGTTAAAACATGTACACATTCATTATTTAATATGGGTCTTAAGAAGCTAAAGCGGTTTATTTCGTAAAAGTTTAAGTATCTCAAGGTAAATGTTATCACGTCGATGATTAAATCTATATTCAGTCTCTTTCAGGTGCAGATAGAACGTATGCTTAGGGATACCGTTAAACTTTGCCATGCGCCGTTTAGCGTAGCTCCAAAAGGACTCAATGCCATTGATATGCCTATCTCCATTGGCAAATTCATTTTCACCGTGATGCACCCTAAAGTGCTTATCAAAGCCAATATCAACCAAACCATCGTAACCGCGCCAGCCATCAGAGTGAATTACCGTATTCGGCTCGACACGACCTCTGATAATACCTTGCAGCGTTGCTCTGGAACAATCTGGCACGATTTCCGTATAAACCTTTCCGTGGCGTTTAAGCAAGCCAAACACAATAGTTTTGCCATAAGCACCTCGTCCACGCTTGCCTCTGACACGATGAGCGCCAAAGTAAGATTCATCCACTTCTACCGCACCTTGAAGCGGAGAATCCTGCTCACAAGATTCTGCCAATCTTTGACGAATCTTAAGGTAAATCGTATTCACAGATCGCACCGAAACACCAACCAATTCGGCGGTGCTGCTGGCAGTAAAATCCAGGGCAAAACAGCGCACAAGCTGCCTGAATTTAGCCTCTGTGATTTTAGAACGGCTGTAGTATCTATTTTTATTAACCATTTCAGGAAGTTATCACACTTTAATTAGTGCTTTGCTTCCTAAGACCCAACTTAATTAATATGACTTAATAGTACCTTAACTTAATCAATAGTACCTGCAGCAGTGATGTTCATACCACCGTCTACATAAGTGATTTCACCTGTAATGCCAGAAGCAAGGTCACTACATAGGAAAGCAGAAGCGTTGCCTACTTCTTCGATAGTGACGTTTCGACGTAGTGCGGCATGCTTCTCGTTGAAGCCAATCATCTTATCAAAGTCAGCAATACCTGACGCTGCAAGCGTTTTAATAGGGCCTGCAGACACGGCGTTAACGCGGATGCCACGAGGGCCTAGGCTTTGTGCTAAATAGCGTACATTGGCTTCTAAACTTGCTTTAGCAACACCCATTACGTTGTAGTTTGGCATGGTGCGTTCTGCACCTAGGTAGCTAAGTGTTAATAGGCTACCTTTACGGCCTTCCATCATTGGATAAGCTGCTTTTGCAAGGGCAGAAAAACTGTATGAGCTAATATCGTGTGCAATACGGAAATGTTCGCGGTTCACAGCATCGAGATAGTCACCGTCTAATGCGACTTTAGGCACAAAAGCTAAAGAGTGTACTAATGAATCTAAACCATCCCAGTGTTTAGCGAGTGCTGGGAATAGCGCATCAATTTGTGCATCTTCTGCAACATCACATGGCAACACAATTTTTGAATCAAAATCTGCGGCTAAGTCTGCTACGCGCTTTTCATGTTTGTCGAGTTGATAAGTGAAAGCAAGTTCAGCGCCTTCTCTTTTCATTGCAGCGGCAATGCCGTAAGCGATTGAGCGGTTACTTAATAAGCCCGCGATGAGTACTTTTTTACCAGCTAAGAATCCCATAGTTATTTCCTATTTACTTGTCATTAGAGGAAGGGGTGGTTTAGCACCTGCTAAACTCAATTTTTGCGAGATGGCTTGAATTAGACTGAAGTGTGGAATTAATGATTCGTTCCGCTACGTGGGTCTAGAGCATCACGCAAACCCTCACCGAGGAGATTATAACCTAACACAGTAATTAAAATCGCTAATCCAGGAAACAAGGATAGCCACCAAGCGAATTGAATGTATTCTTTGCCGTCAGTTAATATATTGCCCCATGAGGCCTGTGGCGCTTGTACACCTAAACCTAAAAAGCTTAGCCCTGATTCCATCAGCACGGCACCCGCTACTCCTAGTACGGCGCTTACAATGATAGGGGTCAAGCTGTTAGGTAGTAAGTGTGTAAAAATGAGTCGGCTATTTTTGGCGCCTAATGTGCGTGAGGCCATCACGAACTCGCGTTCACTTAAACTTAAAAATTCTGCACGGACTAGCCTTGTAACGCCCATCCAAGAGGTCAGACCAATGACAATCATAATGTTGATAATAGATGGCGTTAAAAATGCGATGACGGCTAGGATCAGAAAAAAGCTAGGGATGGAGAGCATTACGTCAACGATACGCATAATGAGTGTGTCCACCCAACCACGATAAAACCCAGCAAGCGCACCAAGTAATATACCAATAGCTGTAGAAATGCCGACTGCTACGAGGCCAACGAGTAGCGAAATACGGCCACCATAAAGCATTCGGCTGAGTACATCACGTCCTAATCCATCTGTCCCCATCCAATGTTGTATAGAGGGTTCGAGTAATATTGCTTTTACATCAATATAGTTAGGGTCGTATGGCGCAACGATAGGGGCGAGCATGGATAACACAAACACACATACGATAATGATGAAACCTGCTAACGAGAGCGGGTTAGATAATGCTTTTTGTAAGAGACTTGTTTGCGTATTCATCTTTATTAAACCTTAAATACGGTTAAGCCTTAGCTACGCCACGACGTACACGCGGGTCTGCCCATGCGTAAGCGACATCTGCAAGTAAGTTACCGACTAGTGTTAATGCGGAACCTATCGTCAGTATGCCCATGACCACTGGGAAGTCTCGCATGAGTACCGCATCGTAGAATAACTTACCCATACCTGGAATCGCGAAGATGGTCTCCGCAATGACAGAGCCGCCAATAAGACCTGGGATGGATAACCCGATAATCGTGATAAGAGGCAGTAGTGCATTACGTAAAGCATGTGTGTAAACCACCTTGTGTTCACCTAAGCCTTTAGCGCGAGCCGTGGTGATGTAATCTTGCTGTAGTACATCTAGCATGCCATTTTTTACAAACAAAGTGATACCTGCAAGTCCCGTGATGGATGGGATGACAACAGGTAAGAATAAATGACTGAATGTGTCTTTAATTTTGTCCCAAGTATCTAATGAGTCGTAATTTAGACTGTGCATACCTGAGATTGGAAACCAGTTGTTAACTACGCCAAGCCAGTACATCAGCAACAGCGATAGCCAGAAACCTGGAATTGAGAAGCCAATAAAATTAAATAAGGTAATTGATCTATCTTGCCAGCCCTGATATTTACGCGCGGCGATAATCCCTAGCGGTATTGCCAAGGATAAGGTAATAGTAAGCCCTAGCAGATTAATCATGAGTGTAATCGGTAAAGCTTGCTGTATAAGCCCCTCTGTTACATTGCCATCAGCATCTGTTGTTTGCCAAAACACTGGTTTTTGATGCGAAGCGAATGATTTACCAAAATCTAGCGTCATCATGCGTTTTAACCATAATCCATACTGAACGATGATTGGTTTATCTAGGTTGTACATCTCACGTAGTTTTTGACGTGATTCTTCACTGGCTTTTGGATTAAAAGAAGCCTCATTGTTTGTGATGTCGCCAGGAGCTAGGTGCATGATGAAAAATGAGATTAGGCTGATGCCAATCAGCATCGGAATCATCCACAAAACACGTTTGATTAGATATTTAAACATAATGATTAATGGGCGCTAATTTCGTTTCTTCTTAAAGACTTTGGAATATACCAATCTTGTGAGTTATGACCGATGCCCGCAGGTGGGGCAGGGTCATCAATGCCTTTGACGCGCTTATGGATGGCGGTTAGGCCATAACCTGCTGATAAATAGATAATCGGGCTATCTTCTAATAATGTTGCTGAAAATTGATGGTAAACTTCCATTCGTCTATCTGGGTTGAGTTCTAGTCTGCCTTGTTCCAGTAGCTTGTCAACTTTAGGGTTGTTGTAGCCAATAAAGTTAAACTGACCAGGTGCTTGTTGGCTCGAGTGCCAGATATTATATTGGTCAGGATCTAAACCTAAGCCCCAGCCCAGTACTACAACATCAAAATCACCCGTTTTAATAAATCGACTAATGAAGCTGGCCCATTCTATGGCGCGGATTTGGACATCAATACCTACTTCTTTAAGTCTACGTTGAATCAATACTGCAGATTTTTCACGTTCTTTGTTCTGGTTGGTAATGATTTCAAAACTAAACGGTTTGCCATCACGTTCTAATATGCCATCGCCATTGCTATCTGTAAAACCAGCCTCTTTCAGCAGTGAACGTGCTTTAGCTGGGTCGTAAGGGTAGGGGGTAAGCGCAGGATTGCTCCAGCGCGTCCCTGGTTTATAAGGGGAGGCAATGTTGATACCTAGCCCTAAATAAACGCCATCAATAATTTCCTGTTTGTCGATGGCGTAATTGATGGCGCGGCGTACGCGCACGTCATCAAAGGGTTTGTGCTTGAGATTAAATCCCATGTAGGTATAGCTATTGCCAAGCTCTTTGTACAGTGCGAGTTTTTTTTGCAATTCTGGGCGAGCGGGGATGATTCTTGAATACTTAATTGGGTCTAAACCCATGAGATCGATGTTGTCTGCCATTAGCTCTAGGAATTGTGCAGAATTGTCAGGAATAATGCGTGTCACCAGATTGTCTATTTGGGCTGGGCCAAGTACGGAATTAGCATTTTTTGATAGTTTTAGGTGCTCGCCATGCTTCCAGCTATCTAATTGATAATAGTGGCTACCTATTGGCTTGCGCGCGAATGCAGTGGTGTGGAGGTCTTTGCCTTCAAGCAGGTGTTTTGGCAATATTTGTAACCCCGCCCAACTATCTAATGCTGGGGCATAGGCTTGTTCATAAGTAACACGAAATGTTTGTGCATCAGGGGTTTCTGCTTTTTTAACAAGCAAAAAGTCTGATGCGTATGGGCTGGCATTTTTTTCATTGGTCACAGCTTGCCATGTGAAAAGTACATCTGCGCTAGTGAGTGGATTGTTGTCTGCCCATTTTAAATTTGGCTTAAGCTTAAAGGTAATCGTTTTTTGGTCTGTAGAAATTTCCCAATGTGCGACAAGATCACCTTCTAGCTCAAGGTTTTTGTCATATTTTAGTAGGCTATTAAAAATGTTGCTACTGATCGCTGATGAGGCTGACTCTCCCGCAATCATTGAGATTAAGCCACTAGGCTCACCTGTCATTGCATTAATCAGTGTGCCGCCTGAAACTTGTGGAAACTGGGTGGTGTAATCAATCTGGTATTGTTTCTCGTTTGGAGCGTTGCAACCTGCAACAAGTAGAGTAAGTGATAGGCAGATTGCTGTGTTTAGATTTAATAATAATGGAGACATTGGCTGTATTTGTTTATGGCTATGTTTGTCTATAACAGTGTTTGTCTATTCAATATCATGCCATTATTGGATGATAAGTTTTGCACCAGGCATAATATGGCTAGATGACTTTTTGTTCCAACGTTTAAGGTCAGCCACTGCAACATTAAATTTATCTGCAATACTGTGTAGTGTGTCACCATGTTTAACGGTATAAGTTTTTTGCATATTTGATGTTTTACTCTTGTTGGCAGCTTTTTTAGCGCGGCTAAGCTCATTGGTGTCTGCAAGTTCAATATTTAATAGCTGCCCAGCTTTTACCTGGCTATTTTTCAGTGAGTTAGCTGCCAATATTTGCTTAACACTTACGCCGTAGTGTTTGGCAATAGCCTGCATGACCTCACCTTTTTTAACCTTGTGTGTGACGGTTTGCTTTGATGATGGTTCAACCTCGATTTCATTTTCTTCTATCACAGTGAGGGCTGAGTTATCATTAGCGTCTGATTTAGGTACCAATAAAGTGGTGCTCTTGTTCATTTTTTCTTGCGAAGATAAGGCATTGACGTTTCTAAGTTGAGCCAAGTTCATCCCAAATTTACTAGCAATTTTATCAATACGCTCACCGCGTTTTGCCTGATAAGTTTGCCAGTTAACCAAAGGTTTTTCATAGTTAGCTAAGTTTGTTCTAAAGGTTTGTGCTGCCATGATCGGTAGTAATAGCTCGAGCGTCTCTTGTTCGCTATTAATCAGCAGACGATCGTAACTAGGATTTAGCGCAATAAATTCTTCATGGTTAATTTCAGCAAGTTTAGCAACGAGGTGCGTGTCGATACGTGCAGGGGCGGTTACTTTTGCAAAATAAGGGGTATTGGCTATGGTTGGAATCTCAAGACCATAATTGCTCGGATGCGTCATTAAGTTCTTAATTGCTTGTAATTTTGGTACGTAGTTTCTGGTTTCGTCAGGCAGGTTTAAACTTTCGTAATCAGTGGGTAGACCGAGTTTACGGTTACGCTCAATAGCACGACCAACAGTACCTTCACCAGCATTATATGCTGCAAGTGCTAAATCCCAAGCGCCAAACATGGCATGTAGTTTTTGCAGATAGCTAAGGGCGGCATCGGTAGCTAAGATGATGTTACGTCTATTATCTACCCACCAGTTTTGTTTTAAGCCAAAATGCTTACCAGTTGAGGGAATAAATTGCCAAATGCCAGAGGCGCTACTTTTTGAGTACGCTTTTGGGTTGTAAGCACTTTCAATCATCGGCAGTAGTGCAATTTCAGTAGGCATGCCGCGATTTTCAACTTCTTCTACAATATGAAATAGGTAGCGTTGGCTACGTTCTACCATACGTTGTATATAGTCTGGGCGGGCGCTATACCAATTTTCATGTTTGGTTGTGAGTATAGATGTTGAGTCAGGCATTGCGTAGCCATCTTTAATACGTTGCCAAAGATCATCATGTTGTGTTGCTTGCTGGTCGAGTGGTGGCGTTATGCTGGAGTCTTCAGCAGTATTGATGTTGTTATCTTTGATTGTGATTTCTAAGTTATCAGTGAGACGCCCACCACGGGTATTTTTCTGGCCCTGTAGCTCTTTATTGGATTCTGACTTACTGCCTAAGTCTCTGATTGCTGGTTTGAATGTGTCATCTGAGAAAATAATAATTTCATCGCCTGCGACATTAGAGATGACGTGTTGTTCTGCAAGTGATGCAGTGCTAAAGATTGTTAGCGTGGTAAAAATGCTAATAAATAGCGTGGAATAAAAAGCGCGTGATAAACCGTTAGAAGTTTTGATGGATTGACCAATGCGTAAAAAAAATTGAGTACCCATAAAAACGCTCTTGTTCATCATAATGCAACATAGTAACGAACGTGTGCTTGATTAGTCAAGTAAAAATCACCGTAAATTACTTTATGAATATTCTCTATCTTCATGATTAATATGAGTTTCTAAGCTCTCTTGTTTTGGTGAAAGTTTGTAGTTCAGTTGGCTTTTCAAGGAGTAAAGCTGATTGAATTTCCACTACGTCGCTGCGCAGAAAAGGGTTGGTTGCAAGCTCTAGTGCAATGGTTGAAGGTAGCGTAGGCAAACCTAGTTTGATTAATTCTGTTGCATCTCGTTGGCGCTTAATAAGCGCTTTGTTAGTGGGTTCTAGTGAGAGTGCAAAGTTAATATTGTGCAATGTATACTCATGCGTACAGTACACTTGCGTACTGACTGGCAGTGCCGCAAGTATTTGTAATGAGGCCATCATTTGTGCCGGCGTTCCTTCAAATAATCTACCGCAGCCAGCACCAAATAATGTATCACCGCAAAATAGCCATTGTTGTTGCTGATGTTCATTTTGCTGGTGCTCAATGTAATAAGCGATATGGCCTAGTGTATGACCTGGTACATCAATAACCTTTGCAGTGCTTATCCAATCTCCTAAGTAAACATTATCTGGCTCGCTTACAGGTTTGTGTATAAATGCATATTGTTCTAGTTTAGGGGCAAAAATTTTTACATCAGGATATGTTTCTAACAGTATGTCAACGCCACCAATATGATCTTGATGGTGGTGGGTAATTAAGATTGTTTGTAAATCTAGATTAAGTTTTTGTAGGGTATTAATGACTGGTATTGCATCGCCAGGGTCAACGGCAATGGCTTTGTGACTGTTATGTATCAGCCAAACATAATTATCCTTAAAAACTGGAATTGGAATAATTTGTAATTGGTGTTGCATATGGTCTATCATCTGTTTAAGTATATTACTTAAATAAAGTTTAGTTAAATTTTAATGCAATTAAAATGAGATCAACGCCATGAGTCAGCAATCGAATAGATCCGTATCGTTGCATCCAGAGCATCAATGGCTAGATTCATCACTTGGGCGTTATTTACAGCAAGAAGAGCAGGCGTTGTACGATAAGGCTGTTGTTGATTTGTTTGGATTTAACGCATTACAAGTGGGTTGTTTGCAAATGGACTTACTGTGTAATTCGCGCATTGCTCATCGATTCAAATCTACAGAATATGTTTCGTCTCCTGAAGTTACACATTTGTATTGCTGTGATGATTTTCTTCCTATTGCTGACGCTAGTTTGGATTTATTGATATTGCCGCATCGACTTGAATTTAGTGAGCGGCCGCATCAAACGCTTCGCGAAGCAGAGCGCGTCATGATGCCTGAAGGCTATTTATTGATATCAGGCTTTAACCCATTGAGTTTATGGGGCGTGACGTTATTCTTTAGAAATTTATTACATAGACAGGACTCCATTGATAAGCCGTTTCCATGGAGTGGCAGTTTTATTGGATTAGGACGATTGAAAGACTGGCTGGCGTTGCTAGGCTTTGAGGTGGTTTCGGTTGAGATGTGTTGCCATATTCCTCCATTTGAACAAGCGTCGTGGCATCAACGCTTCAGCTTTATGCATCAATTAGGCGCAAAATGGCTCTCTGCGATTGGTGGTGTGTATTTTGTTGTTGCAAAAAAACGTGTGGCTGGGATGACGCCGCTTAAACCTAACTGGAAGGCTGCACCTCTGAAGTCACCTTTAATTGCGCGCCCTACACAGCGTAAGCCAAGTCAACGTGGGCGTTCAAAGCAGTAGCGGCTACCCAATATCAATGGTTTAAGTCTGCGTGTTGTTAAGCTTCAGTCAAACTTGCATGAGTGCTTTTCTGATTTCACTTTCATCTATCTCTTTGCCGATAATTACAATCCGAGAAATAGCTTCATCTTCATCCCAGCCTTCGAGTAACGTAGGTGGGTAGGGAGTAAAGTGCACTGCATGAATGGCGAGCGGTGCGGGCTGATCTTCCGCATGAATAATGCCTTTTAGGCGCAGTAATTTGCTGCCGTGAGTTTGACATAATTTCAGAATGACAGGTTTAAGATCAAGCCAATTCAGTGGTTTTGGCATGGTGACGGTAAAGCTGGTAATGCCATCTTGATGTGCTTTTTGTGGCAGTGTTCCTTTAGGTTGGCTAGTTTTGCTAGGCGCGCGCAGCCAGCGTTGTGGGCTTGCATTTTTGCCTGTTGGGTCAAATAAGCCAACATCAATGATGCTGTCTGGGTTAATTTTGCCATGTTGAATTAAATGCTGGCTAGCGCCAGGGTTCATTTCAGCGAGCTTATCTTGAAGTGCTTTAATTTCATCACTGTCTGCGATATCTGTTTTAGTGAGTAGCAATACATCTGCAACAGCGGCTTGTCTAAGTGCTTCTGCGTTTTCTTGCAATTGTTTTAAGCCATAAACACTATCAATGGTGACCACTACCGCATCTAACCTGAACGTTGATTCAATCACAGGCTCGTTCATTAAGTTACCCAAAATAGGGCCAGGGTCGGCCATACCTGTCGTTTCTATGACCAAGCGGTTAAACTGCGGAATTGCCTGCAATGCGCGCTTGAAAAATAAGTCGCGCATGGTGTCTGCTAGCTCATTTTTAAGGCTACAGCAGATGCAACCAGAGTTTAATAATACGGTGTTGTCAGCGATATGCTCGCTTTCTACCTGCGTTGCTAAAATATGATCTAAGCCTGTTTCACCTAGCTCATTAATGATGACTGCTGAGTCATGCATTTTGGGGTCGCTGAGCAATTGATTGAGTAGCGTTGTTTTGCCTGAGCCTAAAAAACCAGTGAGTAATGTAACGGGAATGCGTTTATCCATGTTTATTTATCTTTAGAGTGCTCTTTGAGCGTTTATTGATGATAGTGATGAAGCTAAGCACTAAAAGTGCTACGAAACGCAAAATGTTATTAAACTTAAGAAGCTTTACTTAATTTCTTATGGTTAACTTCTGTTCGCATCACATCAATTGGATGTCATTTATCAACTAAAATATATTCGACGTTGATTTTATTGATTAAGCAACTTAAATGCAACTTAATTGCATTTTTATCAGCACATCTAATGTGGATGATTGCAGTCTGAGCATAGGCCTTTGATATTGATATCAATAGATTCAACATGATATTGTGCTAAAACCTGCTTGGAAAATTGTGGTTTTAATTCATGTATACAAGTCACTTTTCCGCAGGATGTGCAGTGTAAGTGGGCATGCTGATGCAAGTTTGCTAGAAATTGCTTCTTATCAGAATCTGGTTCTATCGGTGTATAGCGGCTTTGCGAGAATTGAAATTTCCATGCACGATTTTCACCAGAGATTTTATGGATTAAATGATGCTCAGTGAGCCAATCTAATACGCGGTAAATCGTGACACGGTCAAACTCTTTTTGGCTGGACATTTGCTCCAGAATTTCAGAGTGGCTTAATGCACTGTTTGCGTTTGTCAGTACATTTAAGACAGCAATGCGTGCTTTGGTCGACCTTAGTCCAGCATCAGTAAAAATTTGTTGTATTTTCATGGACTATTATTATGAGCTACATGAGAGCATGGAACAACCAGCTTTATGTCTTGCCCAGTCTGGGCGTTTTTCTTCAAACTTTTCCATACCAGTTTGTTTGGTATAAGGGTCTTGCAATAATTTAAGCAGTGTTTCTATCATGCTTGTATCGCCTTGCTCGGCTAAATCGATTGCTTCTTGTGCAAGATAATTGCGCAATACATAGCGTGGGTTAATGCTTGCCATGCGGACATGTCTTGTTTCTGGTGATTCATTGCTTTGCAAAACGCGCTTGGCGTATTGTGCTAACCAGTCATTAAAATCTTGCTCAAAATTCAAATAGCCTTGTTCTGTGTAAAACGCGACTTTCAAGTCTGCGATGTTAGGCTTTGCTAAATTCAGATTTGGTAAATGTGTAAAAAACAGTGTCATGTCTACTTCCGCTCGCGTCATCAGTTCAAAGCAGCGGTTAATTAATTCGCCATCGTCATCTTGCCAAGACTCAAAGCCAAACTTTCCTACTAGTGAATCCATTAAGCTTTGCGTGTAAACTGCTTCGTACTGATCTAATGCGTGATTTAGGCCTACTGCATCAGGCATTAGGGTAGATAGTGCGTCAGCAAGGCGCTCTAAATTCCAGCGGCCAATGTCATGTTGTCTGCCAAAGCAATAACGTCTGCCTTGTGCATCGGTGGTGTTTGGCGTCCAGCCTGGGTCAAAATTATCAACCCAGCCGTAAGGGCCGTAATCAATTGTTAAACCAAGAATCGACATATTGTCGGTGTTCATTACGCCGTGCACAAAGCCCACGCGCATCCAGTGCGCAATCATGCGTGCTGTGCGTTCGCATATCTCTGTGAACCATGCTTCAATTAACTCAGTAGAAGGTTCGTCAATTGATAATGTGAGTGATTGTTGTTGAAGCCAGTCGGTAAAGTCTCGGTCTATCGTAAAGCCGATCATTTTTTTTAATAGCGCTTGCTCGCCACGGCTGGCAAGTAACTCGAAATGTCCAAAACGTGTAAATGACGGTGCCACACGACATACAATCCCGCCTTGTTCCATTTGGGGGTTGCCGTCATAAAACATATCACGTACCACTTGGTCGCCAGTGCAGACAAGGCTTAATGCGCGCGTTGTTGGCACACCTAAGTAATGCATGGCTTCACTGCATAAAAATTCCCGCAATGACGATCTTAAAACAGCACGGCCATCGGCACGGCGTGAATATGGCGTTTCACCGGCGCCTTTGAGTTGTAACTCAAAACGTTTGTCATTATGGATAAGCTCACCTAGCAATATTGCGCGACCATCGCCTAATTGACCTGCCCAATTACCAAATTGGTGACCGCCGTAGCAGGTTGCGTAAGATTGCATACCATCTAACAGTTGATTGCCACCTAGCGTATTAATCATGTCGGGGTGGCGCATATCTGCATCAGTCAAGCCTAGCATTTCAGCCACTGAACTTGAATAAGCCATGAGTGCAGGTGCCTTGACAGGGGTAGGCATCACGCTAGACCAAAGCGCACCTTTTACTTGGCGCGTGTAGTTCGTGGTGACAGGGTCACTAGGGAGTTCTCTGCAAAAGCGGTTATCAAAATTCAGTTTTCTCATAAGGTACATTTTAGATGTTTTAGCTTACTTAAAGTTACAATTTTTGCAGTAAATCATGGTCTGCCTCATGTATCATTGCGGTTATATTTGGAATAGAAAAAATTGAATGAACGTATTTTACGAAGAAGACGGTAGTTTTAAAGTTGCAAGCATCATGAGCGAGGCTGAAAGCTCGATGCAAATTGAGTCAGTGAGCGGTAAGCGTAGCAAAATTAAAGCGGCTAATGTGCTGCTGCGTTTTGAGGCGCCATTGTCAGGGTTTTTAGAAACCGCACAAGCTGAAGCCGAGAAGCTGGAGCTTGATTTTTTGTGGGAATGTTGCGGTGAATCAGAGTTTAATTTTGAAGACTTCGCCCAAGAGTATTACGGTAAAAAACCTACGCATTTAGAGGCCGCTGCAATTGCGATTCGCTTACATAGCGCTCCTGTATATTTTAACCGTAAAGGTAAAGGGCGCTATAAAGCAGCGCCAGCGGATATCTTAAAAGCAGCTTTGGCTGGGCTTGAGAAGAAGCGCTTGTTAGCAGAAAAAATGGCAGGGTATGTAGAGCAATTAAAAGCGCTCACCATGCCTGAAGAGTTAATGCAAAAACGCGACATGCTCTTATACGAGCCTGATAAAAACGCGTTTGAGTACAAGGTGCTAGATACCGCCGCTGGGGCATTGCATTTAAGCCACCTTAAACTTTTGCATGCATGTGGTGCCATTCCATCTGTGCATGATTATCACTTAGGTGCATTTTTGCGAGAGTATTTTGCCAAAGGCACTGACTTTACTGACGAGCAAATGTCGGCCATGTCTGCGGATATCAGCTTTGATTTACCTATGGCAGAAGCTGAAGCCTTTAGTATTGATGACAGCACGACCACGGAAATTGATGATGCGTTTTCTATGCGCCAGCTTGATGGTGGTGTGATGTGTGTGGGTATTCATATTGCAGCACCAGCATTGGGTATTGCGATTGATAGCGAGCTAGACGTAGCAGCCATGCACCGCTTATCAACGGTTTATATGCCAGGCCACAAAATCACCATGTTGCCTGAGTCTGCAATTAGGCCATTCAGTTTGGATGCAGGGCAGATTAAGCCAGTATTGTCGATGTATCTGCATGTGAATCCAGATTTTACGATTGCACAGCGGCACAGCAAAGTAGAGCTGATTAAAGTAGCTGAGAATTTACGTCATGATGCATTAGAGCCTTACTTTAATGAAACTACGTTAGCGGCCGATAGCGGTCATCCATATTGGTCTAAATTATTATTTCTATTCAACTTGGCTGAATCATTAGAAAAAGCGCGTGGCAAGTATGACCCAACAAAACCACCACAAGTGGATTACAATTTTTATGTGGATGATGGCAAGGTAAGCATTGTGGGGCGTCATCGTGGCTCACCCATGGATAAGCTAGTAGCAGAGTTGATGATTGAGGCTAACAGCCAATGGGGCGCGTTATTAGCAAGTAGTCAGGTGCCAGGTTTGTATCGTGCGCAAAGTGGCGGTAAAGTGTATATGACCACCAAAGCCGAGCCGCATCAAGGCTTAGGCGTTGCTCAGTACTCATGGAGTACCTCTCCATTACGTCGTGCGGTTGATTTAATTAATCAGCGCCAAATTATCAGTGTGGTGCAAAATGAGCCGCCAGTTTATCCGCAAAATAGTGATGCACTCACCACGCACATGCGTAACTTTGAGCTCACTTACAAAGCGTATAGTGAGTTCCAGATTCGTATGGAGCGCTATTGGTGCTTACAGTATTTAATTCAAGAAAATGTGCAAGAGATTCATGCCACAGTATGGCGAGAAAACTTAGTACGTTTAGACAACCTACCTTATATGACCAAAGTGTATGGCCTGCCAGAGTTAAAAACAGGCACACGCGTGAGTTTACAAGTGCAAGAGGTTGATACGCTGATGATGGATTTACGTACTAAGTTCTTGCAAGTGCTAGAAAATGAAGCCGTAGTAACAGATGTCGTTGCAGATGATGAAAACGAAGTGGAGGCAGCTTAGTGTTTAGTGCGGCTAAAAAAATGCTGCGTGGGTTAGCGAATGCAGCTTTGAGCGATGCAGTGGATGTGAGTGAACTTAATGGTGTACGCGCATTACATTTAGGTTCTGCCACTGTGCAAAGTGCCATGCGAATTAGAGAGCCATTTGAGTTAGAGCTCACTTATACGCGGGCTATTATGTGTTTTTTATTGTTTCACCGTAACGTTAAACACATGCTTACTATTGGCTTGGGTGGAGGCTCGGTGGCTAAATATGTGTATGCACATTGCCCTGAGATTATCGGCAAAGTAGTGGAGATTAACCCTAGAATCATTCAAGTCGCTAGAAATCAATTTTTCGTACCAGAAAATGATGATAGATTTGAAGTGATAGAAGCCGATGGTTTGGTTTATTTAGATGAGCATATAAATGTTGCTGATGTGTTGTTTATTGATGCGTTTGATAGCAATGGCATCCCCCCCAATTTTTGCAGTCAAGATTTTTTTGATCAATGCGCTAACACCTTAAAAGATGATGGTGTGTTTGTGATTAACCTATGGGGTAGTGACAAAAAGTTTGATGTCTATTTAGCAAGAATCGAACAGAGTTTTAACAACAAAGTATTGATACTACGCACAGGCAAGCCAGGCAATATTGCTGTATTTGGCTTTAAACAAGGCGTTGCAGATTTACGACTCAATATCTTGCGTGATCATGCAAAACTATTAGAAAAAACCCACAAAATTGAATTTTTGCAGTTTGTAGAAAAACTAGCAGACAATAACAACAGTACCAACAACCGAATATTTATGAAAAGCGATCGTTAATTTATGACAGTTAATCAACAAAATGCGCGTGAACAGTCCGCACCCAAAGCCCTGTCTGGCAAAAGCCAAACAAGCAAACAAGCGCCAAATCGATACTTTGCCACATGCCCACGAGGTTTAGAGCAACTGCTTGCAGATGAGCTTAAACAAGTCAGCGCAAAAGTAGTGAATGTGACCGATGGCGGAGTGAGCTTTGATGGGGATTGGTCAGTGTGTTATGCCGCTAATTTATACTCGCGTATCGCAACACGCATTTTGTGGCAGGTGGGCCGTGGTAAGTATTTGAACGAAGAGGATTTGTTTGATGCTGCCTATAAAATGAACTGGCCACAATGGTTTGATGTTAGGCATGATTTTATGGTGAAAGTAACGGGCGTTAAGTGCCCGTTAAAAAGCCTAGAGTTTGCCACGCTAAAAATTAAAGATGCCGTATGTGATAAGTTCCGATTGGCGGTAGGTAGTCGCCCATATATCGACACCAAAACACCAGTTGTGCGTATCCATGCCTATTTAACGACAGATGAGTATCAATATTATGTTGATACCTCTGGCGCGGCACTTTATCAACGTGGTAATCGCGGTGCAAGTATTGAAGCACCATTGCGTGAAAACTTAGCAGCAGGCATTTTAAAGCTGACAGGTTGGCAAGCAGGCCAACCACTACTAGACCCAATGTGCGGTAGCGGTACCTTTCTGTTAGAAGCCGCCATGGTCGCTCTAGACATGGCACCTGGCATTAAACGTGAGTTTGGCTTTGAGAAGCTAAAAACGTTTGAATCTGATACTTGGAAGAAAATCAAAAACCAAGCATTGAGCAAAGTGAAGAAAGTCAGCTTCCAAAAAATCTACGGCTCGGATATGGATTTACGCGCAGTGCGTGTCACTAAGCAAAACCTAGAATCAGCTGGCTTGTTAGAGGCAGTGCAAGTGTCACATGTTGACATGTTAGACGTTGTACCACCAGCCGATAACGGCGTGTTAGTAGCTAACCCGCCATATGGTGTGCGTATTGGTGAAGATGAAGAGCTTACATTGCTATACCCAAAAATGGGTGAAACGCTTAAACGTAAATTTGCAGGGTGGAATGCCTATTTCCTCACTAACGATTTACGCATGCCTAAGCTTATGCGCCTTGCACCGAGCAAAAAAACACCATTATTTAATGGTCCACTAGAGTGCCGTTTATTTGAAATTAAAATGGTGGCAGGTTCAAACCGTAAAGACAAACCAGACGCGTAAGGAAATCACATGGCAGACTCATTGGATGCACTAAGGGCCAGAGTAAACAACTTTGTGACTGAACGTGATTGGGCACAGTTTCACTCTCCCAAGAACCTTGCCATGGCCATGATTGTAGAAGCGGGCGAAGTAGTAGAGCATTTTCAATGGATGACAGAGCAGGAAAGTCGCCAGTTAGATGCGCAAACGAAAGAGCAGGTAGGGCAAGAGTTATCTGACACTTTAGTCTATCTGCTACGGATTGCAGAAGTTTGCGGTATTGATTTAATTGAAGCCGCAAATAAAAAAATAGATTTAAATGCGCAAAAATACCCAGTAGAAAAATGTAAGGGTAGCAACGCTAAATATACGAGTTATTAATTTTATACCACAGGCGCTCCGATTTGCTAAGTGCTGAGCCAGCATTTGGCTTGCCCATGGAATATGTGCAGTAAACTGCACTATTCACATGTCAAAGCACTTGCAAACTCGTATGTAGGAGCGGCTAGTAGCCGCGAACAAACCTGCCAAACTGATGCATTGTTGGATGATTAAATTGTCAGATGAAATTTCACCATTGCTTTCGCGGTCGATGACCGCTCCTACCAATCGCCAAATTAAGGAGCTAATATGGCTGATATTAATTCCCCTGTTACAGATTTACTGCAATCTAAAAACATTGCGTTTGAAGTGATTGAAATCCCACTGAGTGAGGACAGTAAACCTATCCGTGATTTAGAAACGCTACTCTCTGCTAAAGGCCTAGACCCAACTTCTGTAGTGCGTAGTGTGGTTTTCAAAGCAGACTCTGGCAAATACACCTTATTGGCAGTGGCAGGTGGCGGCCGTGCCGATTGGGGCATGCTGCGCAAACATCTGGACGAACGTAAGTTGCGCATGGCAGAGTATGACGAAGTGCCAGAAGCCACAGGTTATGTGGTGGGTGCAGTACCGCCTATTGCATTACCTGAAACATTACGTGTGTTGGTTGATAAAAGCGTACGAAATTATCAAGCAGTGGTCATAGGCAGTGGTGTATTAGGGTATGCAATAGCGCTCAAAGGGCAAGACTTGCTAGCTTTATTGGAAAGTGCAGATGAAGGCGAGTTTGTAAAGGTTTAAGCTAGTTAGTTAATGAAGTCGCTTAACGTGTTAATAACAAACTCTAATTTCTAATTAACTATAGCCGTCACTTACCCGGGCGTCCAAGTGTTTTGCAATGCGCGTCTTTATACGGGCCATCTAACTTTATCCAACCTTCACCAGGTAGGGTTTGTGTGCACCACACATTGTTATTCAGTTTACTTTTCCATAAGTACCAAGGAGCGGGCGCTGCAGTCACTGAAAACGAAACCAATAACCCAATCGTTACAAATGTTATGCTCTTTATCATCGTTTCTGCCATTTCACAGCTAAACTGTATAGAAAAATTTAATGCTAGAGTTACGCTTGTTAAGCTTTAACTAAGCAGCTACTAGCGCCGTTAGTTTTTTAGTTGATCTACTAGACTATAACTTTTGCTTATCATCCTCTCTATACGCCTGCCTTTCAAAGAAGTTATTGCTGTATCCGTTACGACCATGAAGTATTTCCCACAGACTAGACAACGCGTAAGCAGGCAAAAAGAATACGCCCCATTGCTCATATTGCTTAACATGCACATGTTCGTGTGCTCGTAATGCACAGAGTTCCTTGTGGCATGTACCTAAAATCACATGACCAAGTGTGACAGCACCAAAGCAAAATGGGGGAGGGCGTGATGCAAAGAAGTTTCCCACATGCCCGCCATGAAACTCAGCGACGCCAGCCACGATATGCACTTTGCCGCCTAGGACGAGCATTACAAGCCCAAGTAATATGCCAAGTGCTGTGTTTGGTAAAGTCCAAGCATAATCAATAAGCTTAAAAATAGGTGTGCGATAAGTGTGCATTTTAAGGTGTTAAATTGAGTAGGGTAGGGTTTCTACTCAGCATAAGAAGCTTGTTTATAAGCGACTGTATTCTGTGAGGAAGCCAAATACTGGCTTAACCCCACGCGGTAGTGACAGATAAAGATATTGCAATGCATGGGTCACAAATGCCCACGCTACTTGGCTACCAGTATTTTGGGTACTTTGCATCACGGGTTACATTGTTATAAACCAGAGCAACAGCTACCAACACCAAGGCACCTACCAATGTTGGGAACAGTAAAAAGCCCCAAGTTGGCTGCATTAAAAAGACGATCACTGGGTTTGACCCAGCAGGCGGATGCACTGTGCGAGTGAGCATCATCAGCGCGATTGCTGTACCCACAGCGAGCGCGACAGACCACCAATGCGGGCCGAAGGCAAAAAGAAATACAAGGCCAACGAGAGAGCTGATGAAATGGCCAGCAACTACATTTCTTGGTTGAGAAAACGGCACGTCAGGATAGCCAAAAACTAATACACATGATGCGCCAAACGACCCAAGCACCAACGCAACTGAAAGAAAATCATTCAGTGAGGCAACTGCGGCAATGGCTAGAAAACCGCCCAACCACGCAAGCGCAACCGCTTTTGTTGATGGCTGAGGAGGTAGCGGTGCGTTGTCGCCTTTGAGTTTGCTTAGAAAAGACATGGTAACTCCCTAATTGTAAATTATTGTTTGAGATGATTGGCTGATAGCATCATTGAAACCTATGTTATTAAAATTGTAACATCGATGAACATTTTCGTTAGTATGCGTAACTTGCGTAGGGTAGGGTTTTCACTCAGCATAAGAAGCTTGTTTATAAACGACTATATTCTGTGGGGAAGCCAAATACTGGCTTAACCCCACGCGGCAGTGATACGTAGGAGTTGTAACGCGTGGGTCAAGTGCCCCACCCTACATGGCTACGCGCGACGAGGATAGGTTTTCCCAGTCTGAGCCTCCCATTCAGCAATCTTTTTTTCCATGGCCGGAGCGATTTCCTGTTCAAGTATTTCGCTCATGCTCCTTGCTGTGATAGGAGGGAGCGCCGATTCCGGGGCTGATGACCCCATCCAGCCACCCATGGTAGGTAAAAAATTGGAATAGATGATTTCGCCTTTTACAGCGCGAGCAATTTCGACAAGTCTGTCCGCTGGGCTTAAGGGCTGATCACTCAGGTTGGGTATAACCTGAGGCGACTCGAAGGAACCAGCATCAGAAACTGTTGCAACGAGTTTTCCATTGACGATCACTTGGCCAATGGGCTGATACTGATGAGCTTTGGCGTAATTGAAATTGACATTCTCGCGTGCCTTCTCTTGTTGTTCCCTGAGCTTGACCTCATTGATCTGGGCTTCCGTCATTTTTACGGCAATGAGCGGCCTACCTTTGCTCTTCACCATGTCTTCAATGCTATAGACTGGCCCCTCTATTCGATACAGAACGGTGGTATGTGAATTGAGGTCACTCGCGTTTTCAACAGCGAGGCGCTCCTGAGCCACTTGTGAAATAGTCGTTGTGTCGGCAGCTTTTTCCACTAAAGGGGCGACCGTTTGCCGTTTGAAGAAAAGATTGTCCGTTACCGATGTTGCGAACGTTGCTTTGGATTGTTGAATGATCATGATTTTACCTCTCAGATGAGTACCAACCGTGGGCCTGACGTTTGAATTAAGGGGCGCCGTTAGGCGTCCCGCTTGAATGATGGGTTATGCGTAGTTTATAGCCCATTAGCAATTGCCTGTTTGATTATAGGGGCTACTGATTTTTCTGTAATTTCACGCTCTTTGCAATATTTTGACTGCAACCATACAGAAAGCTGTTTCTGTCCTTTACTGGCGTTACACCCACAGCAGCAGAGGGCAATGTTTTCTCTTGTGATTATTTTTTCATCATTGATTATATGTTCCCAACTTGCTGCTGACTTTTTCGAGATTTTGGAAAGAGTGAATGGTGTACCGCAATAGACACAGTCCTTGTCTCTAGCACGAATCTCAGCTTCAAACCAAGCAGGGATGTTCCAGTTATTCGCCATGGCAATCTTTTTTATGCATAACGTTTGACATGAGGGGCGGCCGAGGGCGATAGCCCTTGGACGTCCCTCTCGATGGAAGGGTTAGGCGTCGGTGTTGGCATTGAGAAGGTCTTTCGCTGCCGGGTGCCCCTGATTTGCGGCGAGTTTCAGCCACTTCACAGCCTCTTCGCGCGAACCCCGCTGCGAAAGAAGATGCTGCCCTAGTTTCCACTGCGAAGCGTCGAACCCACCTTCTGCTGACCTTCGGAAGAGTTTCAGTGCTTCTTCGATATCTTGCGATATGCCGATGCCGAAGTACAAGTGACTTGCCAGGTAGTGAACTCCAGGTTCGTAGCCGCCTGCGGCGGACTTCTTGAACCAGGCGACAGCGCCTTCATCGTCTCGCGGGTTCTCCTCTGCGCACAGTTGGCCTAGATAGAACTGTGCGACAGGGTTGCCGGCAGTTGCTTCTGGCAGCAACAGATCGCGAGCCTTGTTTGGTTCTTCGTCGTCGTAGATTGATTCGATTTGCTCGGGGGTCATTTGCGACGCCTAACGTTTGACATGAGGGGCGGCCGAGGGCGATAGCCCTTGGACGTCCCTCTCGATGGAAGGGTTAGGCATCACTCGCGGTGCAGACGAAGTGCGATTGGCTGCCGCTCCGTAAGCGCCACAAAGACGTAGCCACGTTCTCCTGGGACGGTACGTTGGACGTGCCTGCATAGCGCGAACGCGCTGTTATGAACACACGTCATGATTACAGCGGACAGATCGTCAGCGGGAAAGAACCGTTTGAAGTCGGCTTCTGTCGACTCCTGAAGTCGGCAACCGCCTTCGCACGTGACGTCAAGCCAAGTGCCATCTGGCTGCTTGTCTTCGATCCGCCAAGCGCCAGCGCCACCTGCAAGACGAAACACCTTCTGCGTTGGCTCGTTCTTGACGCTCATGACCCGATAGGTTGCAACGTCAGTGGCGTCAATCGCAAGAGCATTGACGGACCAAAGGGCCAATAGAGCGAGTGCAGCGAAACGGGTGTGCATGTGATGCCTAACGTAGAGCTAAGCCGACCGCTGGAGCGTAGCGGAAGCGGGTCGGCTTGAGCGCCATGTTAGGCTGATGTAGTTGATGGTTAATATTTCCATGTGCAATAACTGGGAAAAGATGACAACTCTTCAACAGCGTTGGGATTCCCTTCCAATGCTTGTTTTGCGAGTTTTCCACACTTCGAGCTTGGCTTTTTCGTATAGTGTTGCGCTACATTGTCTGCACAAGCACTACACAACCCCATTTCTTCGAATTTCTGCCTTGAATAACCGTAGCTTTTTCCGGTATCAGAGCGGTTGTCTATCCCGAGGACTTCTTTAATGGCCTCAACTTCAGATTTCTTTACAAATCCGCTATCAATTGAACTTTTAATCCCTTTTGCATTACCTTTGCACAAATCGCTTACAACATCTTCATGATACCTGCTGTAGTAATTATCAGGCAATCTGGCTAACTTAGCCAATTCTTCCATTTTCTCATGATAGTTTTCATTTCCGTATTTAACATCGCTGCATTTGACTCCTGCATTTGCAGAAAATGGAAGAAATCCAAATAAAATGACGAATAACAGAACTCTCTTCATTGCAACTCCTTATTTTCAAAAGCGGTCTAACGTATGAGTTAAGGGGCGCCGTTAGGCGTCCCGCTTGAATGATGGGTTGGGCTTACTCAAACTTAACAGGAGATAAACCACCATTTTTTGCTCTTATAACAACAGTG
>NZ_JAURYU010000052.1 GCF_030653755.1 Methylotenera sp. | reverse complement strand
CATTTACCTTGAGATACTTAAACTTTTACGAAATAAACCGCTTTAGCTTCCTAAGACCCATTAAGTTATATTGATAAATAATAGATAATTAACCTCTATAAATACAAAAAAGGCACCTTGGGTGCCTTTTTTGTATTTAACTGCCTATATTTTACTATCCCCATTTACTGGGTAAGTTAGCGTTATATTAATTATTAGTATTCTGTAATAACAAGCGTTGGTTAACAGTCACTTTCACTTTTTCACGTAGTGATTGTTTGTACGCAGATAGAAATTCATCTGATAACACTTGGTTAAGCTCAGCTTTAGCAGTGCTGACAGATTCAGCATCCGCAATACTTGATGTATCAACCTCAACCACTTTCACAATCATATAACCCAACTTGCTATCTGCTAATCCAGAATATGCAGGCAGTTTAGTGACATCAGTTTTAAATACCTGTGTCATCGCCAATTGTGTCAAACCTTGTGCATTTTTACGATCTACCATCACTTCTGGAATCCATTCCAGCGTATTCACAGAACCGCCCGCACGTAAAGTTTTTAGAGCTTCTTCACCCTTGGTCACCGCTAATTTTGCAGCGGCCTCAAGTTTAAGCAAATCTTCAATACCAGCTTTAACTGTATCAAATGTTTTTGCCGCAGATGGCTTATAGTCAAGCACACGTGCTGAAACAAGATTATTAGGAGACACTTCAACAGCTTCTATATTACGACGCTCTTTTAAAGACTCTTGAGAGAAGATTAAACCAACAATTTTATCGTTCTTAAAGAATTTAGCTGCGTCTTCACGTGACATCCATCCAGAAAGTTGCACCTGACTACCGAATGCCTTTGCAGTAGGAGCTAAGCTATCAGATTGCTCATAAACTGCATTACTAAAGCTTTCAGCTTTTTCAATAAACTCAGCTTGAGCTTTTTGGAAAATCAACTCGCCTTTAATTTGCGGTTTCAAACTTTCAAAATCTGAACCTTGACCTGAAATCTCTGTTAATTTAATAATATGGTAGCCAAATTCAGACTCAACCAAATTACTGACTTCATTCACTTTCATACTAAATGCAGCCTCCTCGAATGGCTTAACCATTGCGCCACGACCGAAGCTGCCTAAATCACCACCTTTAGTGGCAGAACCAGGATCCTGCGAATTCTTAATCGCAAGTTCTTCAAAAGAATTAGGGTTCTTTTTGATACTTACTAATAGAGCCTGCGCCTTATCCTTGGCTTCTTGTTTTTGCTCTGGTGTTGCATTCACACCAAAACCAATCAAGATATGACTAGCACGCCTTTGCTCGTTACCTTGAAATTTAGCTGCATTCTCATCATAGTAACGCTTCACGTCCGCATCATCTACTTTAATGCCTGGTACTAAGCTACTTGCTGATAATAATAAAAATTCAATTTTAACTTGCTCAGGGTCACGTAACTTATCCTTATGTTTGTCGTAATAAGCTTTTACTTCAGTTGGCTCAATTTTAACCTGATCAAGGAAATCTTTAGTTTTAAGCTCAGACACTGTGACCAAACGTTTTTGATTTAAAAGCTTTAATGTTTTGTCTGCGCGTGCTGTTGAAATAAAACCAAGCTTAGCAATGCCATCTTGTGCTTGTTGTGCTAATAAAGTAGCGCGAATCTCTGCTTCAAATTTTTTCGGTGTATATCTGTTTTGCTGTAACAACTCATCATATAGCTCTTGTGAGAATTTACCGTCTTTTTGAAATGACGGCATCGCTGTAATGTAGGTCGCTAAATGTGCATCACTAATTTTGTAGTTTGCTCGTTGTATTTCTTTTTCTAATAACTGCTCATTAATTAGCTGATCTAGCACCATTACTTTAACTTCTGGACTATCTAATTGCGCTTGATCAACTTTCCCCTCGTTTTGCATACGAGTACGTAAATTTTGCATGGCATTTGAATAAGCCTGTACTGATATCTCGCTACCACCCACTTTTGCTATCGCAACATTATTGCCTGCGCTACTCAAATAAGAGTCAATTCCAAATAAAGCAAAAGGAATCGTAATTAAAGCCAATATCGCTTTACCAACCCAGCCTTTAGCTACAGAGCGGATACTATCTAACATAAAGTTCTCTTCTTAAAATGTGCACTAAAATTATTAAAAATGTAAAAGGTCTCAACCGATATGAATCAATTGCAAACGAAAGGTCATTAATATATCACAAGTTATACTTGAAACCTTAGCCAAGTGAATGATGACATCAACAGATTCAAGACAAAAGAATAGCAAAACAAGTTCATGATGACTAATGACTGATGCAATATCTTATTAGAGAAATAAGTGCATAAAGAGGTGTATATAGAAATAAAAAAAGCGAGTCATAAGACTCGCTTTTTTTATTTGGCGGAGTGGACGGGACTCGAACCCGCGACCCCCGGCGTGACAGGCCGGTATTCTAACCAACTGAACTACCACTCCATAAACTCAGCATATTAATCATATAACAACATACTAGAAACTTGCGCTTCTAAATAATTACAATAACTAGATATTGCAAAATTTTCACAAAAATAAAGAGTGCTTAAACTACTAGCACTCTCAATTTATAAAATTAGACGGCTTAGTCACATTACATCATCGTTGATTTTTGGTGGGTGCTAACGGGGTCGAACCGCTGACATTCGCCTTGTAAGGGCGACGCTCTACCAACTGAGCTAAGCACCCTGCATCACCAACGAAGACGCTAGTTTACAGCATCTTTAAGTGCTTTACCAGCCCTAAATTTAGGAGAATTTGCAGCTTGGATTTTAATTGTCTCGCCTGTACGTGGATTACGGCCGTTACGAGCCTCACGTTTACCTACATAAAATGTACCAAAGCCAATCAAAGTTACTAGATCACCTTTTTTTATTGCTTTTGTAATTGCAGCAGTTGTTGCATCTAGCGCGCGACCAGCAGCAGCTTTTGAAATACCTGCGGCACTAGCAATCTCGTCAATTAGTTCTGATTTATTCACGTGTAATCCCCTCTCAAGGTTTATTAAATAAAAAACTTAGGCAAACTGTCTGGGTAACGAATCACCCGTATCAACTTTATATCAAGCCAACAAAGACTATGTCAAGCTTTTATGAGGTTTATAGCACACTTATTTTTTAATGCGTTGTCGTTTCTATTGCTGCATCTGGATTTTCTTTAGATTTATCAGCAGGTTGAACCTCTTTTACAACGTTATCATTAACATCTACGCTTTCTGATAACGGCTCAGGTTTTGAAGCCAGAGCAAGGGTTAATACATCATCAATCCATTGAACAGGATGTATATCGAGGTGATTTTTAATATTCTCAGGAATATCTGCTAAATCTTTCACATTTTGCTGTGGTATCAGCACAGTTTTAATACCACCGCGATGCGCAGCTAGCAACTTCTCTTTTAACCCACCTATCGGCAACACTTCTCCGCGCAAGGTGATTTCACCAGTCATTGCCACATCTGCACGCACAGGAATGCCCGTTAAAATTGAAACTAAGGCTGTTGTAATGGCAATACCAGCACTTGGTCCGTCTTTTGGTGTCGCGCCTTCTGGAAAGTGAATGTGAATATCATGCTCTTCATAAAAATTGCTTGGGATCCCCAAACGCTCCGCCCTACTGCGTACAACACTCATCGCTGCTTGTGTAGATTCTTTCATCACGTCGCCCAGCTTACCTGTAGTCGTAGTTTTACCTTTACCAGGCAATAGCACAGCCTCAATCGTTAGCAACTCACCGCCCACAGATGTCCATGCCAAGCCAGTCACTTGGCCAACTTGGTTTTCTTTTGCAGCAACGCCAAAATCATAACGTTGAACACCAAGATACTTATCTAGGTTTTTAGGTGTGACGTTAACTTTCTTAGGTGCTTTTGCACCTTGCTTCGCTTTAGTAGTGAGTAATTCTTTCACCACTTTACGGCAAATTTTAGCCACCTCTTGTTCCAATCGACGCACACCAGCTTCACGTGTGTAGAAACGCACAACATCACGAATCGCAGGTTCAGAGATATGTACCTCAAGGTCTTTTAAACCGTGAGATTTGAGTTGCTTAGGTAATAAATATCGCATAGCGATATTCACTTTTTCATCTTCTGTATAACCAGATAGGTTAATGATTTCCATACGATCCAATAAAGGCGCAGGAATATTCATTGAGTTTGCTGTGGCAACAAACATCACATCAGACAAATCATACTCAACCTCTATGTAATGGTCGGCAAATGTATGATTTTGTTCAGGATCAAGTACTTCTAACAATGCTGAAGAAGGATCACCTCTAAAGTCTTGGCCTAACTTATCAACTTCATCAAGCAAGAACAATGGATTTTTAACCCCCACTTTAGCCATGCTCTGCAAAATCTTACCAGGCATTGAGCCAATGTAAGTACGACGGTGACCACGAATTTCTGACTCATCACGTACGCCACCCAGCGCCATACGAATGAATTTTCTGTTTACCGCTTTTGCGATACTTTGACCCAATGACGTTTTACCAACACCAGGTGGCCCAACTAAGCATAAAATTGGCGCTTTAATCTTGTCTACTCGCTGTTGCACTGCGAGATATTCAACAATACGTTCTTTTACTTTTTCTAAACCAAAATGATCATCGTCTAATACCGCTTCTGCTTTAACTAAATCTTTACTGATTTTAGTTTTTTTCTTCCAAGGCAAGTTAATGAGCGTATCGATATAGTTACGCACCACTGAAGCCTCTGCCGACATTGGTGACATAAGTTTTAGCTTTTTAAGCTCACTGGATACTTTAGCAAGCGCCTCTTTTGGCATACGTGCTTCATCGATGCGCTTTTCAAGCTCATCCATCTCTGCATTTTCATCTTGCTCGCCTAATTCTTTTTGAATCGCTTTTACTTGCTCATTTAAATAATATTCACGTTGAGTTTTTTCCATTTGACGCTTCACACGACCACGGATACGCTTCTCAACCTGAAGAATATCAATTTCACCTTCCATCAGTCGTAGCAAATGCTCTAAACGTTCTGCTACGTCGATCATTTCGAGTATTTTTTGCTTTTCTTCAAGCTTCAGCGTGAGGTGTGCTGCAATTGTGTCAGCTAATCTACTAGCCTCATCAATGCTTGCAAGTGAAGTTAAAATCTCTGGAGGAATCTTTTTATTCAACTTTACGTATTGATCAAACTGCGCAAATACCGTGCGCATTAACGCTTGAATTTCAACATCACTTACTGATTCAGCAATCAATTCCGCACGAGCAGCAAAACACTCATCAGTCTCAGTAAACTCACTAACGCGTGCACGCTGTACACCTTCGACCAATACTTTAACTGTACCATCTGGCAACTTAAGCATTTGTAACACGGTAGCTACCGTGCCAAGTTCATGTAAGTCGCTGGCTTCTGGATCATCTTTATTCGCTGACTTTTGTGCAACCAATAGAATTTGCTTATTGCCTTCTGATGCAATCTCAAGAGCTTTTACAGACTTTGTGCGTCCAACAAAAAGTGGGATGACCAAGTGCGGATATACGACGACATCACGCAAAGGTAATAGCGGCAATAACCCGCTATCTGGATTGTATGAAGGTAATGATTGTGCCATGAGTAGACTTCCAAAATTAAGCTAAGAGTTAAGCCAAAAAACGCTTATATATTGATTGATGGGGATAACTATCAACAGTTCAAGTACTAATTAGTATTTAACACTAAATTTAACAAGTAATTGTAAAAAATTTGAAGAAATTTAATGCCAATCTACAATTAAGAATCTAAAAATCACGAATAAGTGAAAATAGCGTCATTAGATTGGCTTAAATTAAATAGAATCTAAAGTTTGAGTGAAATTGCATCTGATTTATATTGATGACAATATCATCAACATACTGACACTACATCGTAAAAACTAAAAAGCCAGTAACATTTAAGTGACTGGCTTTTTAATTAGGCTGTTGCCTCGTCTGCGGGTTTATCAGCATAGATTAAAAGCGGCGGCGTATCACCTCGAATCACACCTTCATCGATCACAACTTTACTCAAGTTCTTTAATGATGGTAATTCGTACATCACCTCAAGTAATGAATGCTCCATAATAGAACGCAAACCACGCGCACCAGTTTTGCGCTCTAATGCTTTTTTCGCAATCAACAATAAAGCTGACTCTCTGAACTCTAAATCAACACCTTCCATTTTAAACAATTTAATATATTGTTTAGTCAGTGCATTTTTTGGTTCAGTTAAAATCGTCATCAAAGCAGCTTCATCAAGAGACTCTAATGTAGCAACAACAGGCAAACGGCCAATAAACTCAGGAATCAAGCCGAATTTAATGAGATCTTCCGGCTCTACATCGCGCAACACAGCACCAACTTCGCGGATATCTGATTTGCTTTTTACTTCAGCACCAAAACCAATGCCGCCTTTTTCAGAGCGTAAGCGAATCACTTTTTCCAATCCATCAAACGCGCCACCGCAAATAAACAGTATGTTAGTTGTGTCTAGCTGAACAAACTCTTGATTAGGATGCTTACGACCACCTTGTGGCGGAATGGAAGCTACGGTACCTTCAATCAGTTTAAGCAAAGCTTGTTGTACGCCCTCACCAGATACGTCACGCGTAATAGATGGGTTATCTGACTTACGAGAAATTTTATCTACTTCATCGATATAAACAATACCGCGCTGTGCTTTTTCGGTGTCGTAATCGCACTTTTGCAGTAGCTTCTGCATAATGTTTTCAACATCCTCACCCACATAGCCAGCTTCAGTCAACGTCGTTGCATCAGCCATCACAAATGGCACGTCTAGTAGCCTTGCTAATGTTTGAGCTAACAATGTTTTACCTGAACCTGTAGGGCCGATTAACAGAATATTGCTTTTTGCAATTTCCACTTCATCTTTTTGGCCACCATTAGATAAATTATTATGTCCAAGACGTTTGTAATGATTATAGACAGCAACTGCTAAGTTTTTCTTAGCTTGCGTCTGACCAATGACATATTGGTCTAATATTTTACAAATTTCTTGTGGCGTAGGTAAGCTTGTATCGGTTGATTTCAAACCATCTGAATTTTGAATCTCTTCTTTAATGATGTCATTGCACAAATCTACACATTCATTACAAATGAATACAGATGGGCCTGCTATCAGCTTCTTTACTTCATGTTGGCTTTTGCCACAAAATGAGCAATAAAGTAATTTATCGTCGTCGGCTTTAGTCGCCATTAGTTATTTCCTAACTTAGTTTTGCACTTTGAGTCTACTCTTAGTGAGACTATACCCAAAACGGGCCTGTATCGAGTACAGACCCAAATGTCATCAAAGATTGCTTAAGCAGCTTCGTTGCGGCTGCCAATTACCTTATCAATTAACCCATAAGCAACAGATTGCTCTGCGCTCATGAAGTTATCACGTTCGGTGTCGCGGTCGATTTCTTCAGCCGTTCTACCAGTGTGATGCGCCAAAATATCATTTAGCTTCGCACGCAAGTAGAGAATTTCTTTCGCATGAATCTCGATATCAGATGACTGACCTTGGAAACCGCCAGAAGGCTGGTGAATCATGATACGAGAGTTCGGTAAGCTATACCGTTTATCTTTTGCACCAGCGGCTAATAAAAACGCGCCCATACTTGCGGCTTGCCCGATACATAAAGTGCTAACGTCTGGCTTAATAAACTGCATCGTGTCATAAATAGACATACCAGCCGTAACTGACCCACCTGGTGAGTTAATGTAGAGCGAAATATCTTTATCTGGATTATCTGCTTCTAGAAACAACAACTGCGCGACCACTAGGTTTGCAGACATGTCGTTCACAGGACCAACCAGAAAAATCACGCGCTCTTTCAACAAGCGTGAGTAGATATCAAATGAGCGCTCACCGCGACCACTTTGCTCAATCACCATCGGGATATATCCCAATCCGGTGATCAATTCAGACTGAGCTTGAGGTTGCAGGTGCTTATTCATTTACGCGTTTCCCATTAAATCATCAAATTTAACTTTTTTATCAGTAACTTTAGCTTGAGACAACACCCAGCTCACTGCGTTCTCTTCAGTAGCTAATGCAGCGGGTTCATCTAAACGTTTATGGTCTGCATAGTACCAAGTGACAACATCAGCTGGGCGTTCAAAGCTTTGTGAGAACACATCAACCATTGCGCGTACTTGATCTGCATTTGCATGCAAGCCATTAGTATTAATCAACTCGCCTAAAAGCAGACGCAACTTAGTACTGCGTTTTGCTTGATCTTCAAACATTGTAGGCTCTAGCTGAATATTGGCTAAATCAGCACCACGTTGTTTCAGATTTTGCTCTGTTGTTTGCATCATGCGATTAATTTCAGTTTCAAGCAAAATACGTGGAATTTCAAAATCAGCTGAATCAACTAATGCTTGAAACACTTGTTCTTTCAATTTAGCGCTAACACGCTTAGCCACTTCTTGCTTCAAACTCTCTGCAACTTCAGCTTTCATTTTTTCAACATCACCATCTTCAACGCCTAAACTTTTTGCAAAGTCCGCATCGATTTCTGGCAATACTGGCTGAGAAACAGAAATAAAGGTGACTTCATAACCAACTGCTTTACCTGCTAACTGTGCAGGATTATGGTCTTCTGGATAAGTAATATCGAACTTTTTAGTAGCGCCTGTTTTACCGCCAATTAATTCATCATCAAATGTAGCCATACGTCCAGCTTCACCTAATACCAAATCAATACCATTGTCGCCAGTAGACTCAACTTCTTCACCATCGATAAAGGCTTTTAACGTGACGTTAACGCGGTCGCCTTTTTTAGCTGCGCGTTTAACTGGTTCAAACTGTACGCGTTGTTTCACTAAAACATCTAATGTCTTTTTAACGTCGGCTTCGCCCACTTCAAGCACTGGACGCTCGATTTTAACCTTTGATAGGTCACCCACAACAACCTCTGGGAACACTTCAAAAGTTGCAGTGTATTCTAAAGCTTCTGATGCAGCATCAAATGGCTTGTGCTGAATATTAGGGAAGCCAGCAACACGTAATTTTGCTTCATCTACCGCTTCACCAAAGCTTTTTTCTACAGCTGCTGAGTAAACTTCATCACGCACTTGATTGCCGTAATGTTGGTTAACTAAGCCCATAGGAGCTTTACCTGGTCTAAAGCCAGAAAATTTTGCAGTACGTGCAACTTGATTTAGTCTTTGTTTAATTTGCGCCTCTAGCGGTTGCAAAGGAACGCTGATTGAAATTCTACGTTCAAGGTTGCTGAGGGTTTCAACATTCAGAGCCATGCTGTCATTCCTAATTCTTAACTGCACACCATAAACAAGCGCTCATGATGAGCGCCATTTACAATCATGCTATTGATAAAGTAAAGGGGTGGCGAAAAAGTTGTCGCTATCTATCTACACCATGGGACCAACACATGGAGCGTGATGTAAAGCTAGTCTTTAACGTCTGTAACCTATTGCTGATTAATGTTTTAACAAATCCAAGCAAATCACTTGAAAACCTCAAAACATCACTAAACAATTAAGGTTGAAAGACTGTGGATGTTACACAAGAAAACTCATCAAGTCTAGATGAAATGAGAAGATAAAAACATATATAAATTCAGGGCCATTAGGTGTTCACAAGAATATTATGTACTCAATAAATGAGATTTTATCGGTTATGCTTTGATAAACGGCATTTCCCGTCAGGAGATTTAGGATATCTCCTATAAATGAAACGATAGCCATCAAGTATTTGTGCGCCCAACATTCTTTTAACACTTACTGTAAGTCAAAACACCTTGATGGCTGAATGCTTTTTAGACTGAAACATCTTTCGTATGGCTGGTAAATTAATTGAGAGAGATTATTTACCAGCCAAGTTGAGGTCGCTGAAAGTACTAAAGCCTAGAATGTTCGCTCTAATTTTCCAGAGTGATTCTGGCGTCTTTCAAACCTACTTTTACTAAAACCACCTTCATCATGAACTGGCTTCATTTCGCCCAACTGCTTACGTTGCTCAGGTGTTAAAATTTGATAAACCTGATGATGTGTACTAGCGCGGCTTAACACACCTTCTTTTTCAATCACTGCTAGCTTCTCAGAAATTAGTTTAACTTTAGATTCATCATAACCGCCAGAATTAGCAAGCTTGTGTAACTCAGCTATTAACTGATGCCGCTGCTTCTCAGCTTGCCTCGCTTTAGGCATTTGTGAGTGCATCAATTCAAAAACTTTGTCTTGCTGAGTTTCAGATAAATTTAATGCCGCCAAATGTGGAGGAACACCTCTCAAGCCAAATCCTTCATGAGATAGCTGGCCTGGACCATGTGAGATAGAGGCGCGCTGATGGCAACGTGCCTGTTTGTCTGATTCTGCGTAAGAGGTTAATGGAACAGTCATTGTAGCCAATGCTAGCGCTAACAAAGGGGTGGTGATTTTCATTGACAGACTCCTAGTAGTAATATTAAGTATCATGGTTGAAAAAAACATCCAATCAAATGACAACTGCATTTTGCCTGCACAGCATGTAAATACAGGTTAAGCAAACGTAAAGTTAAGTAAATCCACCACTACCCTATTGTTGTTACTATAAAGTCATCGCTATGATGTTCGTATTAAACAATCATTCCATATGTCATGATAAACAAAATACTATTAATTGATGATGATGTTGAGCTGACTGCAATGCTTAAGGAGTTTTTATGCGTGGAAGGTTTTGACGTGACCTCCGCAAGCGACGGCATCACGGGTGCGCAACTTGCGCTTAGCAATCAATTTAACCTTGTAGTACTTGATGTCATGATGCCTAAAATGAATGGCATTGAAACACTAGGCATTATCCGCAAATCAAGCCACATTCCTGTGATTATGCTCACCGCCAGAGGTGATGAGGCTGATCGTTTTTTTGGTTTAGAATTAGGCGCTGATGATTACGTACCTAAACCTTGCACACCTAGAGAACTCACTGCGCGTATTAGGGCAATATTACGCAGAACACAACTTCATCAAGACAATACACATTTTGAAAACGAGCTGACCATAGGCGATCTTACGATATGGCCAGAGCAGCGTCGCGTTGAATTAAATGGAAGCACGCTAAACCTTACGAGTACAGAGTTCAATCTGCTAGAAGTACTAGCTAAAAACGCTGGTCAAGTGGTCAGTAAGAAAGAATTGTCACAACAAGGAATGGGCAAACCATTGGCAAGATTTGACCGTAGTATTGACGTACATATGAGCAGTATCAGACAAAAAATTGGCACACTTCATGACGGACGAGACTGTATTCAAACAGTTTATCGCATGGGATACCAACTGATTAAAACTCAGGCAGCTAAACAATCATGAGTAGATTATTCTGGAAATTCTTCATATTCCTCTTCGTGGCACAACTAACTGCAGTCATTGGGGTTAGCGTTGCAATTTGGTTACAACACCGCCATGAGGATTTACAAAGCATAGGCGTGGAAACGTCACCCTCTGCACGTTCATTGGTGGAAGCAGCCTCGTCTACATTACAGTTTGGTGGTGTGGAAAGCTTGCGAAATTTACTGCAGAACTGGCAAACGCGCCATGTTCTTCAGCTACTAGCGATAGATGCTAATGGTAAAGAGTTACTACAGCGCAGCTACCCAAAAACAAGCTTTGATGCTGCGACATCGTTAGTTGAAGATAATCAGCGCCATGTCAAACAAATCAAATTGAGTAACGGTCAATCATACTTATTATTTATACCTGACGATGGTCGCAACCATGGACTTGTGCAACGCCCAGCAGAAACAAAGCCACACAAAGGCGCAGCTCGTAAAGTAGGCGGACGATTCCCATTAATGCCACTACTAGGCGGCATTGTTGTTAGTTTTATATTTGCAGCATTATTGGCTTGGTATTTTTCAAAGCCAATCAATATTCTACGCACTGCGTTTGAAAAAGCTTCTCACGGCAAACTAGATGTACGTATAGCAAATGCAATGGGTGGACGTCGTGATGAACTTTCAGATCTGGGGCGCGACTTTGATGCAATGGCATCTCGTCTGGAGAACTTATTACAAAGCCAAACTAAATTATTGCATCATATTTCTCATGAATTACGCTCACCCCTTGCAAGGATACAAATGGCGCTTGGCTTAGTCAGACAAAGTCCACAAAAAATTGCAGAATTTCTTGATCGCATAACATTAGAAGCTAACCGCATGGATGGATTAGTGGGGGAATTATTAACAATATCCAGATTAGAGTCTGGTGCAGTTCAAATCAAGAAAGAAACGCTTGAGTTAAATCAATTGATGCACAGCATTGTTGAAGATGCTCAATTCGAGGCTGCATCAAAAAATATGAAATTATGCATGCTTCTAAATAAAGACTACCTATTACACGGACAACCTGACTTACTATATCGTGCAATTGAAAATGTAATTCGCAATGCGATTAAATATGGTCCAAATGACAGTGAAATTAATATCGTTTGCAGCAAAAGTATGGAACATCAGCAAATCCATATTAGTGTTACAGACCAAGGTCATGGCGTTGACACACTCGAATTAGAGGATATATTCAAACCTTTTGTTAGAGGTGCCTCTGGTAGCCAGTCGCTCGGCCATGGGGTTGGACTGGCCATTACAAAACAAGTGGTAGAAGCACATGGTGGACACGTACTTGCAAAAAATATCATGCCTCAAGGATTTTGTGTTGAAATAGTACTACCATGCTAGCAACTTGATGCTCACATAAATTCAAAAAAATAGCAAAAAAAAAGCATTAAAATCAAAAAATTGATTTTAATGCTTTTTGGTGCGAAAGGAGAGACTCGAACTCTCACGCCTTGCGGCGCTGGAACCTAAATCCAGTGCGTCTACCAATTCCGCCACTCTCGCAGGTGGTTTACGACTTAAAAATACCGTCGTTCAAACAAGGTCGCTATTGTAGCGAACTTATCCCATTCAGAAAAGAGATAATCACAAAAATATGATGTTTTATTTTCATCTGTTACTTTTTAATGCTGAATAACTAGCAGAGCAGTCGATGATTGTGCGAAAATATGCTTAGCACTAAACTCACCCTATCAATAAAAGTTAATCAATATGCCAAACACAATCAATCAAAACGAAATCAATATGCTTCGCGCAGAGCTCGAACTGTTAATGCGCGAACGACAAGCTTTATTAAAGATTGCTGGCGTTGCTGCTGGACTTATTGCTGAAATGGATAGTCATAACCTACCTATTTCTACAGTTGAAGCGGCGGATATTCTCGCGACATCGATTAATGGTTTAAGTGAAGAAACGCTACAAGATGCATTGGATGCTGTACACGCAGAAATTGTAAGTTAGATTTAAAGCCCCTCAACTCGATTAGCGCATGTATTTCATCTACAGCAAAGTTAGATTTCAATCTATACGCAGAAGCCTTTGGCTTGTGTGTATGCCGTTAGCATTATCCTCGTGTGGCTTTATAGACTACATTGCCAAGCCGATTGACCAGCAAGCCGTTATTCAAAAGTTTGAGCATAAAAATCCAAACAGTGAGCAATTCAAAACGTATTTAGCTTATAACAACTATAAGCCTGATACTTTCCCTATTACGCAATGGGGTTTAGATGAGCTCACTTATTGTTCACTTTTCTTTCACCCAAGTTTAGATGTTGCGCGTGCGCAATGGCGTGCAGCTCAAGCGACTGAAGCTAGTGCTGGTGCCAGAGCATTACCAAGTGTGAGCGGTAATTATGGTAAAGGTAACAACGCAAATAATGATATCAGTCCATATACTTACAATTTAAGTATTGATATACCGATTGAAACAGCAAACAAACGCAATATTCGCATTGAAAATGCAGAGCATTTATCTGAATCAGCCAAATTAGAAATCGCACAAACAGCGTGGAATTTACGTACGCAGGTTGCTGCGACTTATTACGAACTACAGTTTAATCAAGCTCAACTGCGTACACTTTCAAAAGAGTCATCATACCGGCAAGAGATTGTTGATCTTTACCAGAAACGACATGACTTAGGTCTTGCCTCCAGAATTGAATTAAGCCACTCAAAGCTTTTACTACAAACCACAAATGCAGCGCTAAACGCTCAACAACAGAACAAAGTAGTTCTAACAGCAAAACTTGCGAGTAATTTAGGACTACCTTTACATCAAGTTCAGCAAATGACTTTAGCTGAAGCCCCATTTTCTGATGCCATGATGGCTTTAGCTAGTCAGAACGTGGCTATAGACGTGCAATCGCAAGCGTTATTGAATCGTTTGGATTTGCGGATTGCTCTGGAACGTTACGCGCTAGCTGAAAGCAAGCTAAAGTTAGAAATTGCAAAACAGTACCCTAATATTAATATCAAACCATCTTACATCTATGAATTTGGTAATAAGGTATGGTCTTTAGGGTTATCTAGCTTGATGACTTTTCTTGATAAGAATAAATTTGCGATTGAAGAAGCTAATCAATTACGTGAAGTAGAAGCGGCTCAGTTTGAATCTTTACAAAACAGCATTATTAACGAGGCGCATGCTGTACGTGCTAAATTGATGCAATCAGAACAATCGTTGGTTGATAGTAAAAAACTGTACGCGTTACAGCAAGACAATACCAAACGGATGCAAAGCCTTTTCACTTCTGGAGAAATCGATAGGTTAGAGCTGACGATGACCAAACTAGAAGAGCTGATGTCTGAAAAAAGCTTAGCGCTTGCTCACTTTCAGATGCATAACTCTATTAATAATCTAGAGAATACTTTACAACAACCGCTCAACGAACAGGGCATTAAACCTAACGCTTTTAATGCATCAAATTGATTGGTTTTGATATTAAATAGGCTGCACGATGGAGATAAACTGAATGAATCGAAAACTTGCCATTATTATTGGCTTGCAAGCTTTTTTAATCGTCATGTTATTTTGGCTACTCATCTTTTATGGCAAAGATGAATTCGAAGCGATGTCAGAACATTCTGAAGAAGAAATCGAAACAATCAACCGTGTTGTGAATAAAGATGGTGCGACCCTTATTAACATCAGCCCTGCAGCACAAAAACAAAGTGATATCTTGACAGCGCCCCTCAAGGCCAGTAGTCATCAAGCAAGCATCAGTACCTATGGTAACGTTGTGAGTATTGATAGCCTGATTGAGTTACGCAATCGCTATCTAGCCGTAAAATCAGAAATCGATATTTTAAGAGCGTCACTCAACCATAATAAAATCGAATTAGATCGCTTTAAGATTTTGAATCAGGACAATAAAAATGTATCTGACAAGGTGGTTGCTGCCGCAGTGGTCAATACCAAAACTGATGAGGCAAAAATCGCGGCTGCCGAGTCTAATGCTAAAAACATCACCGATAGCATACGTCAACTGTGGGGAGATACTTTAGCCCAACACGCAATTAATCCAAAAATGAGTGATTTATTGCAGGCGCTGATTTCAAATAAAAGAGTATTGATTCAAACGACGCTCCCCTTTGATGCGTCTGAACCAAAGTTAAATAGCAGCATTACGATTGCACCAACCGCCGCCCCATCGCACACCATGAGCGCTAATTACCTTTCACCAGCGCCTATTACCAACACGACGATTCAAGGGAAAACTTATTTTTACCACGCGGTGACCAGTGAATTGCGCGCAGGCATGCAAATTAATGCGACAACTGCGACATCCAGTAAAAAAAGTAACGGTGTGATTGTGCCCAACAACGCCATCATTTGGTACGCAGGAAAACCTTGGGTTTATCAAAAAATGGAAGCTGATCAATTTAGTCGCAAACCAATTCATACGGATATTGAGGTAGAAGATGGCTGGTTTTATCAAGGGCAACTTAAGGCCAATGATGAAGTAGTGATCAGCGGGGCTCAACTACTGCTATCAGAAGAGTTCAAATCACAAATCATGAACGAGAATGATGATTAAATTGAAGTGTTAATCTTCATATTAAAAAACAATACAGCCAGATGACGCTGACAACAAGGGATTAGCAATGCAGAAAATATGCTCAGTTCAGAGCCATCATCATTTAAATTGCATTCAAGCCGTAGGTAAGGCTTTCTTATTATGATGCAAGCCTTAGTTCGCTTTTCAATCCGCTTTAGTGGGGTCATTATTGGGTTAGCAACCCTTATTGTTGTGTATGGTTTATTTAGCCTTACGCGCAGTAATCTTGATGTATTTCCTGAGTTTGCCCCGACACAAATTGTGATTCAGACAGAGTCACCTGGTTTATCAGCCGAGTTAGTTGAGAGTTTAGTCACGCAACCGATTGAAACCAGTGTAGCAGGCACTGTTGGTATTGAAAGCATGCGCTCGCAGTCCATCCCAGGCTTGTCTATCGTCACGATTATTTTTGATGAAACAACTGATATTTATCGCAATCGCCAAGTTATTGCGGAGCGACTTTCAACCTTAACCAATAAACTACCGCAAGGCATCACACCTAACATTACCCCACTCACCTCATCCGCTAGCACGGTGCTTGGGTTCGGCCTCACATCAAAAACCCGCTCCCTCACTGAAATTCGCACCATGGTAGATTGGACAATTGTGCCCCATTTACTCTCGATTCCAGGCGTAGCCGATGTAAATGTATTTGGTGGCAAGGTCAGGCAACTACAAGTGCAAGTTGATCCTGAAAAAATGATTCGCTATGGCATTTCATTATTACAAGTTGAAGAAGCCGTTAAAAAAGCCACTGGGGTCCGTGGTAGTGGCTTTATTGAAAATCAAAACCAACGCATTGTGATTAATACTGAAGGGCAATCGACAACGCCAGAAAAACTCGCACTGGTGACATTGCTCTACAAAAATGGCCAAACCATCAGGCTTGGCGACATTGGTAAAGTTGTCGAGGGCGCTGCGCCATCAATCAGTGCAGCAGCGATTAATGAGGAAACTGGTGTATATCTCTCAGTACAAGGTCAGCTTGGCGCCAACACACATGGTGTTACACGAAATATTGAGCACGCTTTAAAAGAGCTCGAACCCAACTTGGCCGCTGAACAGATCACCCTACACAACGGCCTATTCAGACCAGCTAACTTTATTGAAGTGGCCGTAGATGGTGTACGTACTGATATTTTAATTGGCTCAGTATTAGTCATTACCATACTATTTTTATTTTTATTCAATGTACGCACTGCCTTTATCTCGGCAACAGCAATTCCATTGTCATTATTAACCGCAATCGTTGTGATGAGCTACTTTAATATTGGCTTAAATATTATGGTATTAGGTGGCCTTGCCATTGCGCTTGGCGAGGTAGTAGACGATGCAATTATTGACACGGAAAATATTTTCCGACGATTACGTGAGAATCGCCTACTTGATCACCCCTTACCAACGTATCAAGTGGTATTTAATGCATCAATGGAAGTACGTAACTCTGTCGTGTATGCAACGTTTATTGTGGCATTAGTGTTTTTACCGTTGCTCACATTAGGCGGTGTAGCAGGAAAACTGTTCGCACCTCTTGGCATCGCTTATATTGCTGCCATCATGGCCTCACTTTTTGTAGCACTCACACTCACCCCAGCTTTGTGCTACATCATGCTAGGTAACGCCGCACTGGACGATAAAGATCCGCCATTAATTCAAGCCATCAAAAAAGTATATGTAAAAACGCTAGTAAAAATAGATACGCATTACAAAATGGTCATCGTTATTAGCTTTGTTTTAATCGCAATTGGCTTAGGTACACTGCCCTTATTTAAAAGTCAGTTCATCCCTGCATTGCATGAGGGTCATTACATTATGCATATGACCGCTGTTCCAGGCACTTCTGAACAAGAATCTTTAAGAATTGGTAAAAAGGTCTCTGCTGTTATTCGTAAAATTGATGGTGTTAAGTCAGTCACACAATGGGTAGGTCGCGCCCCAAATGGTGCAGATACATTTGGCACACACTACAGTGAGTTCGAAATTGAAATAGGTGCTATTTCAGGACAAGAACAGCGCCGTATTCTAGCCGAAATTAGAGAGGTACTTTCAGGAGAGGATGATGACCACGATGGAGACGGTGTGGCTGAGCCTGGTTTCGTCGGTGTCAATTTTGCAATTAATACTTTTTTAACAGAACGTATCGAAGAAACCATCTCAGGCTATGCGGCATCTACTGTAATCAATGTGTATGGGCAAAATCTTGACGCATTGGACAGCGATGCCAACAACATTGCAAAAATTCTGAATGATATTCAAGGCGCACAAGATGTAACAGTTCAATCCCCTCCTGGTACGCCACAACTAGTAGTACGCTTACGCCCAGAAAAAATGGCACAGCTTGGTTTATATCCTACTGATGTTTTAGATAATATTCGTGCAGCCTATGAAGGCGTGCCAATTACACAAGTGTATGAAGGCAATCGTGTGATTGGTGTTAGTGTTGTTTTAGATTTAGAAGCAAGAGATGACGTACAAGAGGCTGGCAATCTACCTCTATTTAATGCTGAAGGTAAATTATTTAGATTACGTGATGTTGCAGATATCGTGCAGGAAAACGGTCGCTCAAAAATACTTCACGCTGGTGCTAAACGCATTCAAACAGTCACTGCAAATGTCGTTGGACGAGATATTGACTCATTTACCAGCGAGCTTAAAAGCCGCTTGAATGCAGAGGTATCAATATCGCAAGGATCTTACTTGGAGTTTACTGGCGCGGCGGAAGCTAATGCAAAATCTAGGGAAAAACTGATTTTACAATCAGCATTGGCTGGGGTGAGTGTATTTTTAATGCTATATATCGCATTTGGGCGCCTACGGAACTTACTACTCACCTTTGTCAACTTACCTTTTGCACTGATTGGTGGTGTACTAGCTGTAATGTTTACAGGCGGATGGATTTCACTGGGCTCGCTAGTGGGCTTTGTTACGTTATTTGGCATTACCTTACGTAACTCGATTATGATGGTGTCACACTTTCAGCATCTCGTTGATAAAGAAAACTGTATGTGGGGATTAGAGACCTGCATTCGCGGCGCTTCTGAGCGCCTACCGTCGATTTTAATGACAGCGCTAGTGACTGCGCTTGGCCTTTTACCATTGGCCGTTGGTAGCGGTCAGCCTGGACGGGAAATCGAAGGACCAATGGCCACAATTATTGTGGGTGGGTTAGTCACCTCTACGATACTCAACCTGCTTATACTACCAACAATCATGCTACATTTCGGAAAATTTGAGCGTGCTCAACAGGATTAAATACCCTTAATTAAATACTATTTATCATCATACTTAATATATTTAAACCTAACATCATCGTTTGGTGTACCACTCAAAGCGCCACCCTCTTTGGCTGGCTGCCACGCAATGACGGTCTCAATTTTCTTGGCTAACTCAAAGTCTTTTTCGGTGATGCCTTTTGCATCATGCGTACATAGTTTCACAATGACAAACGCATAAGAAACGGTTAAATCTGGATGATGCCATGCCGCTTCTGCCAAATGTCCAACGGTATTCACCACCATTAAAGTAGCTTTCCAGCCACTGGTTTTATATTTACGCCTTATCCAGCCATTTTCTAAATACCAATGCGGTAGTTCAGCGGCTAGCTTAGTTTCAATTTCTTGATCAGACAAAACTGGTTTAGACAACATCGTGAACCTTTCTATTAACTGACTACATTAATGATGAACAAGTAATAAGTTCTCAGCAACAATCACGTCATCATCAGCATGACGTTTGCTTAATACGGACTCCACAGCATCATAATTTGTTTTATGTATTACGTAAGCTTGAAAATGTTGCGTTAGGTAAAAATCCTTAAAGGCTTCATCAACTAAACTATCGCCTACTAAGGCTTGTAATGATACCGATGTTGAATTTGCATAAGTACCCAATGGTTTAGACTTCACTAATAACAACCGTTCCGCACCAATTTTTTTTGCTAACCAAGCACTTAAGCTATCAGAAGTGACTTGCCAATTTTTAGAAATGGCATCATCAGCTAACACCATTTTACTTGGTAGCCAGACAATCGCGCGATGCTGCCAGCCACGTTCAGCAATCTCTAACTCGCTACTGGCGGTGACTAATTGCTTATTAATCCCCGTCAGCAGTAATCCGAACTGGTCCATCGCTAATAAAGCTAAATGGTGTGCAACGGTGTCGTCCACACCTGTGCGTTGTTGTGCTTCACGCACAGCATCGGCAAACACACTACCGCCTGGCACAATAATCACTTTGCCATCGCTGATTTTTACCAACATGTCTAGCCAATGCGGCAGTTCAGGCGACCCCAACAAACTACCACCTAATTTAACAACCCACATATAGGACCCCTTGATTTAGAACTAGGGCTTACCGTTAATCGGCCTTGCGACTAAAACACTCCACCACTTTCAACATACTAGAGGCTTTATCCCAAGTTTCCACATACTCTTTCTCCACCTCTGAGTCTGCAACAATACCACCGCCAGCATAAAAACTAATTTCACCATCACCGTCTTTGTTTGCCACATAAACAGCCGTGCGTATAGCAATGTTAGTATCCATATTGCCATCAAAGCCTATATAACCAATAGCACCGCAATATACGCCACGCCGATGTGGTTCCAGCTCTTCAATAATCTGCATAGATCGCAACTTAGGCGCACCAGTAATTGACCCACCAGGAAAGCAACCACGCAATAAATCAATTGCCGTTTTACGCACCTGTAATTCACCTGTGACAATACTCACTAAATGATGCACGTTTGCAAAACTTTGTAACTGAAAAAGCTTATCTGCTTTGACTGAACCAGTGACACAATTTTTACTGATATCATTTCGTAGCAAATCTACAATCATCAGATTTTCTGCTCGGTCTTTAAGACTTTTTTGCAGTTCTTTCGCATACTGTGCATCTAGCTTGGCATCATCAGCACGTGGTCTAGTGCCTTTAATTGGCCGCGTTTCCACATACCCATCGACTACTTGTAAAAATCGCTCTGGAGACCCAGAAATCACCTGCATGTCGCCAAAATTCATATATGCCATGAAAGGTGCAGGGCTTACCTCTCTCAACTTCTGGTAAAAAGTCCATGCATCACCCCGTGCAGTGGCTGAAAATCGCTGTGCCAGATTCACTTGGTAACAATCACCCTCATGTATATAGGTCTGAATTGCATTAAATGCTGTGGTATAGGCACTTTTATCCATATTTGAATGCACAGCAGAGGTCACTTCAAATTGGGAAAATTGCTCAGCATCAACGTCATTCTTCACATCAAATAAGGCACACAACGCCAACCACGCTTCATGTGTTTGGCGATCAAAACCGTTTGAAACCAAATGAGCAGTCTTATTACGATGGTCCACCACTACCGCCCAATCATAAATACCAATTTGCATATCAGGAACCAAACCGTCATCAGTCGCAGTATTTTCTAACTTTTCTAACCGTCTGGCTAAATCATAGCCAAAATAACCAACAGCGCCGCCAGTAAATGGCCAAGCAGATTTAGTCGCTCGCAACGGTGCTAGTGCCTCATTCACCAGCTTAAATGGGTCTTCAGTAGATATATATTTTTCATCATGCTTCACCACCTCAGTATGCTGAGCATGAGTAGAGAATGTCATAAATGGTTTAGCCACTAAAATGTCATAGTGACCATATTGACTGCCTGCCCTACCCGTCAAAGGATTTAGCAATTGTCCACTATCTAAGAACATCGCCCATGGCATATGAGCGATACGCGCAAAATAATGTGCGCTATCAGCCTGATACTGCAATTGATGCTGTAGAAAGCTCATCTAGACAGCCTTAACGAAGCAACTGCAAATGCTGGGAAACAAACCTTTGCCATATTTTTAATCAATATACTTTCTGCAGAAATAAAATCACTTACTGAACGATATTGGATACCTAATTGCTGAGCAAGTGACGCTGTTAAAAACTCTCCAGCACCTGCCCCAATCAACTGCAAGCTAGGATTGTTATCTTGATCAGACGACCATTTTGTTAACACAGCCTGACGTACAAGGTTAAGCTGCGCATGTTTAAACGCATTAGCAAGTTTTATCCAAACGCTTAAGGGGGCTTCTTGTGCATCCCATCCTATCATCCTTGCAATGCGGCGTGCACTGGATGCAATATTCTTATCAGCACCATCTGCGGTATCTGCCATATTCTCACTAGGTGTTAAATCGCCTGTTAATGTATAAACATCTGCTGTGGTAGCAAAATGCTCGGCTGCAACATTTACAAGCTGCCCAGAAAATGGGATTTTTTGGACTAAAGCCATTAATGGGGTGCGTATTACACCAGTATAAACCAACTCATCAAACTGCATGCGTGTCGCATCAGTATGGCCTTGCACCTGAGGCTTGCCATCACAGACCAAGGCGATATCGGTCGTAGTACTGCCAATATCAATAAAAATGGCCTGTGGTACTTTTTCAGCCAAGAAATGGACACTCGCCAACCAGTTCATCGATGCAATATCACTCGTCACTTGTTTTACTGCATCGATACCAACAAATCCTTTATCGCCAGCAAAAAACTCAACCACTACATCATGCTTAGCCATACTAAGTTTACGCTGCATTGTCTGCGAAATTTCCAACACGCCGGTGTGGCGGTCTGCAAATATATCCGCTAGCTCACCAGTCATCGTCACCGCATGCGAGTCGGCATGCATCTCTAATAATATGGCATCTATTGAAGACTCCAACTCATTAAGCCCTTTCCATAAAGGACAGTAAACCTGCTTGGCGTCTAAAACATGTCCTTGGTCATTCATTAACACAGCTTTGAGATGCGCGCCGCCTACATCCCAACCTATCATACGTGTTTGACTCATAGTTTAATGACAACCTGCTTTTTAGCTAAATTTGGCATAGAGAACTTATCATTTAACACACAATCTAAAATCAACTTGGCAGGATTATAATCTAAGGCCTGCTCCAACCCTACATAGCTCGTGGTTAATCGCGGATTAATTTCAATCACATAAATTTTATTGTCATTTTCAGTGTCTACAATCACATCTACACCAATATAACCTAATGCGTCTGGTAACATCTTAGCAATCTTTCTAGCGATCGTTTCAAAACGTTGCCAGTAGGCGGACATGCCGTTAATCGTAATCCCTGTTAATTTAAAATGGCGACCAACATGCTCGATATGCTGTTCATTACAACTTAGCAACCAAGCTTTTCCATTACGGCACAACATAGAAAAACTGGCAGCTACTCCAGCTTGATACGGCTGAGCTAGATACGTGAGATATCGCTCATCCTTTGCAATCCAACTTTTTAAATCATCTAATGAGTCAAATATCTGAACCCCCTCACAACCAGCACCGTCTTCTGGCTTAGCTACCCATTGATGAATATTTTGTGTGCCTGAGACTTGATATTTGTCTTGCATGAGGTCTTCACCTGCATACACGAGCAAGGTGTGAATATTGGCCTGTTGTAATGCTTCACAACACAAAGTTTTACTGGTGCCAATTAGCGTAGAGTCAAATCCGCAACCCAAAAACAACGCGCCTTTTTCATGGCTCGCATAACACAACTCACTTAGCTCAAGCAAAACACCATTGGTTTCTGGCGCAATTAACCACACCAAGTCGACTGTGGCAACTGTTTCTGTAAACACATGATTAAACTGTCCAGAGTTTACTTCAACGCTTTGATTCGCCAATGAAGATGGTGTAAGCCTAACATCATGTAATGTCAAGATTTCGAATTGATTCATCTCAACTAATTGGCGTAACAAAGCATCCCGCATGAGCGAGCCTTCATTCACCAATGATTCGGGCAACGCTTCTGCACTTAAGCCTCCGCCAGTAAGATACTCACAGACTAATATTTTTTTTAATGGTTCGATGATCAAAACTCCTCTTTAATTACACTATTTGGCAGATTGCCTGCATAAAATGTACTGCCGACTAATTACGCCAGACATAAGACTCATGCCAATACGCAAAGAAGCTGAGATAATACAGCCTAGTTACAGCTATCTATAACCACTGAAAGTGTAGGCTAACATTTAAGTTAAACAAAGTGACTAGTGATAAATATGCTGAAAAAAACATACTAACTTCTACGCTTCTTGAGAAATTAATGCAGATAATTCCAGTAATTGACTTATTGAACGGTATAGTCGTTCACGCAAAGAAAGGTGATCGTCAGCATTACCTACCGATTACTTCGCAACTTACATTGTCTAGCGAGCCTTTAGATATTGTCGCCGCGCTACTCATGCTCCACCCTTTTGAGCAACTCTACATCGCAGATTTGAATGCGATACAAAAAATTAGCAACCCTAATACCACCTCTCAAAGTAACAACTTTAGCATCATCGAGTTAATTTCACTTCGCTACCCCAATCTAACAATTTGGGTAGATGCTGGTATCAGCAATATTGCAGAATTTATATTATGGTCATCACTACATGTAAAACTCATTCTGGGCAGTGAAAACTTTTCAAGTATCGAGCAATATATAACTTCATATCCTGAAAGCAATACCCAACATATTCTATCGCTTGATTTTATGCCGAATGGTTACCAAGGACCATTAGCGCTATTAGAGAACACGACATACTGGCCGCAAGAGGTCATTATCATGTCACTTGCGCATGTAGGTGCAAATCAGGGCACAAATATACAACTACTCTCCAAAATAAAGCAACAAGCAAGCACCTTCCACATATATGCTGCTGGTGGAGTCCGTGGAGTCGAAGATTTGTATACGTTAAAATCTATAGGTATTCATGGTGCACTGATTGCCACAGCATTACACGATAAGCAGTTATCTCACGAACAGTTATCATCACTTCAACAATAAAAAAGCCCGACTAGTCGGGCTTTTTTACAACTACTGATTTACCAGCTAACCTTTTAAATAGCTATACTGTTTAACCGATAAACTAAGTACAGCCTGCGACTATTCTAAGTTAGCATGAATAGCGCGCATACCTTCTTCAGTTAAGCCTTTTGAAAAAATCAAATCAGCAATCGTTGCTTCTAAGAAAACAAGCGTAGAAAGCTCAAACTGTGAGCCCATAGGCATACCATTTGTTAATGGGAAGCTACTGTCATTACCGATTTGAATCGTCAAATCAGCTACGTCAGCCATTGGTGAAGATTTTTTCATAGAAATCACCACTAATTTAGCCCCCACTGATTTTGCCTTTTTAACAAATGGCAACAATGTTTCTGTACCGCCTGAACCTGAAACCAAAATCAACAAATCACCTGCTTTAATTGCTGGCGTTACCACTTCGCCGATCATGCTTACATTGTAACCAGCGTGTACTAAACGCATTGCAAAGAAACGTGACACAAGTAAAGAACGGCCAGCGCCACCAATAAATGTACGACCAGCACCTTCAACCAGCTTTAAAAGCTCAGCTGATTTAGAATTGTCTGTTTCAGCCAAGATACTCGTTAACTTGTCTAAAATTAATTTTTGACTACTACTCATGATATTTCCTTATCGAATCAATGATTTTAGTGAACACTTAAAATACAAAAAAAATCCCGACCCATTACTGAGTCAGGATTTTTTAATCGTTCATTTCAATAAAAGCTTATTGAAAATAGGTTAAATTAACCGTGAACGATAGCTGTGATTTCAGCAGCAGCAGCAGCAGGATCAGCAGCGCCGTAGATTGCAGCACCAGCAACGATGATTGTTGCGCCAGCATCTTTAACTTGTTTAGCAGTAGCAGCTTTAACGCCACCAGCAACTGAGATTTCAACGCCTAGGTTCAAAGCAGCAACCAATGCTAAGTCAGCAAATGGTGTTTGACCAGCAGCTTGTTGATCTAAACCAGTGTGCACGCCAATGATGTGTGCGCCAGCAGCAGCAGCAGCTTTAGTAACAGCAGCTTTATCAGCAACGTTGATCAAATCGATTTGTGCTTTTTTGCCGTATTTGTTAGCAGCATCAATTACACCTTTGATTGTACCCATATCAGAAATACCTAATACAGTAACGATGTCAGCACCAGCTTTGTAGAATGGCTCAGCTTCGTAGAAACCAGCGTCAGCTGTTTTCAAGTCAACTAAGATTTGGTTGTTAGGGAATTTAGCACGTAATGTTTCAAGCAATTTGATACCGTTGTGCTTGATGCATGGTGTACCGATTTCAAGAATGTCCACGTGTGGAGCAACTGTTGTTGCTAATGCAACTGTTGCGTCGAAATCTAATGAATCTAATGCCATTTGGGTTTTAGCCATGGTGTTTCTCCGTTTAATAATTTTAAGAATTACAATTTATTGCTATTTTTGCGAAACTCGTTCCACATCACACTTAACTAACATTCGCAATTTACTACGAGACTATCAACTAAGGTTGAATGTGTTTCGAATTCCACTAGTTCGAATTTAAGTGCCTAAATCCGGCCTTATAAAAACTGGACACTTATGTTAAATGCCCAGCCGAATTATGTCAATTCTAAAGCGACATCATTACGCTTTAATTACAAAAATAATACCAAAGTATTAAAGTTTTTCGCTTAATGCTGCTTCAAGTTTGTTTTGGTCAACGACAAAACCACGAATACCTTCAGCAAGTTTTTCTGTTGCCATTGGATCTTGGTTTAATTCAAAGCGGAACTCAGCTTCAGTCATTTTTGCTGGAGGTGTTTTAGTCGCGCCAGTATCTTTCATCACTTGAGTCAATGTACCTTCTGTAGCAGCAAGGTCTTGCAACAAGTTTGGTGAAACTGTTAAACGATCACAACCAGCCAAAGCAATTAGCTCACCAGTGTTACGGAATGAAGCGCCCATCACTACTGTTTTATAGCCATGCTCTTTGTAATACTGATAGATAGCACGTACTGAAACTACGCCTGGATCTGTTTCTTGTGTGTACTCAGTGCCTGGGTTTTTAGCTTTGTACCAGTCTAAGATGCGACCAACGAATGGTGAGATTAAGAATACACCAGCTTCAGCACAAGCTCGTGCTTGGCCAAAACCAAACAACAATGTTAAGTTACATTGGATGCCTTCTTTTTCTAAGATTTCGCCAGCTTTAATGCCCTCCCATGTTGATGCTAATTTGATCAACACGCGGTCTTTACTCACGCCTGCTTCTTCGTAAAGCTTGATCAATTTACGGCCTTTAGCCACCATTGCATCTAAGTTGAAAGATAAACGTGCATCCACTTCTGTTGAAATGCGACCTGGCACTTCTTTAGTAATTTCTGTACCGATCAATACCGCTAATTTGTCAGCTGCATTGTCAATTTGTTCTGCCTTAGTGCCGCCTTGTGCTTTTGCATAAGCAATCGCGGTTTCAATTAAAGGTGCGTATTGTGGCAATTGGCTTGCTTTTAACACTAATGATGGGTTTGTTGTTGCATCAACAGGCTTAACTGCCTTGATTGCTTCAACGTCACCAGTATCTGCCACGATAGTGGTCATAGTTTTTAATTGGTCTAATAAAGTAGCCATTACATGCCTCCGTAAAATTATCTGAATACAACAGTCTTATACAAAATCAAGTGCAAGATTATATCTTAAAAGTGATGATGTTAAAAACTATATGGTGTCATTAAATGGCGACACATGATGCTTTCTTCTATCACTCTCAACTGGATTATTACTTTTACGGCGCTCAAGTGGTAGTGAAATGATGAAAGTTGCTCCAGCCCCTTCTTCACTGTGAACAGAAACAGTACCTCGATGCTTTTTGATAGTCACATTCACAAAATACAAACCTAAACCACTACCTTCCTGCGCCTGATGTTCACCTTCGGCGCGACTAAATCGCCTAAATACTTTTGTGATTTTCTTTGCAGGTATTCCTGGTCCCTGATCGATCACTTTCAAAACAGTCGATTGCACATCGCTTTTTAAAATGACGTTTATCTCACTTAGTTCTGGTGAGTATTTCACAGCGTTCAATAAAATGTTAGAAATTGCTCTCAAGAGCAAGCCAAAGTCACCTCTTACCCATACACACTCTTTAGGAAAGTCTGTGAGTATCTTGAGCTGCTTAGCCATCGATATTTCATATATATCATCAATCGCTTGTTGCGTCAGACTGACAATATCTAACTCATGAAATCTATTCACATTTGCCATCTCAGCACGTGACGCCTGTAAAAATCCTTCAGCCATGCTATGTGCACGGATTAGCATTTTGCTCATGCGTTCGGAGTATTTGTTAGCTTCAAACTTATCTAGCAACATCATTGCTGCGCCAAGAGGCGCCCGGATATCGTGTGAAATAAACGCTAGCGTATCATTTCTACTTTTGTGCAAGTTACGTAAGTGCTGGGCAGTTAAGTTCACCTTTAGAATTCTTGACTGTAAAGGATCCTCGTATACTCCGTCTATGTTATCTTCTGTCACCATACCTAATGCGGACAACTCGTCACGCAATCTTTGTAATTCTTTGTCAAGGGACAGTTGAGCAGAATCAAGCTTGCGCCAACTCCAGATTGGATACGCCAGTAATATCGCAATTAACGCGCCCGATGTAGGCACCCAAATACCCCACCCATGAACGATAGAAAGTGAAGCCAAAATAATTGCAAAGAAATATACAGCAATCAACACCACTGATTTAAAAGGAGTCAGTCTTGATAGCCAAAACAAAGGTAGCATCGCTAACAATGCGCACAACAAACTAACTATCCAACTTGGCGCATCTATCACCAACGAAGAGCTTTGCATCGTAGCTATCACGTTAGCATGAAACTCGATACCAGACATTGATTGAGACGTAAGTGAAAGAGGAGTGGGCAATACATCGCCAAATCTTGGCGCTGTAACACCAATGAGTACAATTTTATCTTTAAAAAACCCCGATGAGTATTTGTTCGCCAGCACATCAATATAGGATATTTGGATAAAGTGTTTAGATGGTCCGAAAATACTAATTTTACGCTGCGAGCTAGAAATCAAACGTTTCTCGACATAAGCACCAGCATTTAAAGCAACTGGCTCGACTAGGTGAAGACCAGGAGGAATAATATTCATATTAGCAGGCAATAAATCAGCTATTTGCAATATTGATTGTGAAAAATGAGGCAACCCTACCGCGGCCAAACCATCTTCTGACAACCCTTCCCACAAGTAAATGCCACGAGCAACCCCATAAGCATCAAGCGAAACATTAATACGGCCTAGCGCCGCCGCAGCGGAGGCCAATGCTGGAATGGGTGTGTTTTGTTTGATGGTGGCCCCTGCATACTGCGCCTCCAGAAAAATCGGTAACACAACGTTACCAGCACGGCGAATTGCTTCCGCAAAAGCATAGTCTACGTCTGTAGCATCGAGCTCTGGTTCAGAAAACACGATATCAAAACCTATCGCCTTTGGTCTCTCGTTGATTAAATGATTAATGAGTTCAGTATGAAACCGCCTAGACCAAGGCCATCTGCCTATCGCATCTAAGCTCACTTCATCAATTGCGACAATCACGACATTGTCTGGCGCGCTCTTGAAACTTAGATGCCGTCCTAAATCATAATACAAATAATCAAACCGAACCAAAACTTCACTTAACGCTAATATAGAAGCTATCAACGCAAGTGTAATTGCTGTAAATATCTTGTCATTCATTCGCATAAATAACTTACAGACCTACGGATGTTATATGAATAACTTGCTCTGATAGTAGCTTTCCTACCGAGTTTTTAGGCACCTGCCACGACGGTAAAAGTATATTTGAGCCTGCAACCTGACAGTCTTGACAATTCATTTCCAAAAAATCGTTAGTTGTTGCAGGATGTTGCCACGCAGATTGTGTCAGTCCATCGACAAAGCAAGCATTACTAACGCTTAATAATATTGCAAATATCACACAAGATTGGTCTTTTATTTTTATAGTCATGATGCAGGTTAACTTCTAGAACTGTAAGTCATGAACAAAATACCATGAACAGTTCTAAATTTACCTATTACACGCAATATGCGTATGTTAAGTTTTGTAAATTATATGCTGCGGACAACTACATCAATCTAACTTACGTTCAAGCCGATAACCCTGCTGGTAAATGGAGGTTAACTTCCAGCCATACTCTGGTGTGAGCTTTAATTTTGAACGTAGATGACTAATATGTACATCTACTTTGCGTGTTTCAACATCTGAGCTAGCACCCCATACCACATGCATTAAATGCACTCTTGATAACAAAGCTCCCTCATTTTTCAAGAAATACAACGCTAAATCAAACTCTTTATCAGTTAACCTAACCTCTTCTCCAGCAAGCGTTACAGCTCTTAGTTTTACATCAAACTTTAATGCGCCAAACTCGTAATCAGTTTCATCTGCATGCTGATTAGATGTACGTCTGAGTAATGCGTTAATGCGCGCCATCAACAAAGGACGGCTAGCCGGCTTGACGACATAATCATCAGCCCCTGCTTCAATTACACGAACAATATCCTGCTCTTCTGATCTACCTGTAAAGAAGATAATTGGAGGTAGTTTATTTGCTCTAAGCTTGATGCTAACCATCACATCTGGGCCTTCCATGTCTGGCAAAGCCCAGTCAAAGACACACAAATCGTATTGCTCATGAGGGAACTTACGTAAGAAATCTATCCCTGTTTTAAAATGATCCACCTCAAAATCAGCTTCTTGTAGCCACTCTATCAATATTTCGGCAAATGCCAGATCATCTTCCAATAATGCTATTTTCATTTATATTTTTATTCCAAATTGGTGATGTTCAGTGTCTAAATATGCTTAATATTTGAAGCACTTATCATACTTAGCATTCTAATTTTGATCTCATGAGAATCGATAGTCGGATCCGACGTGAGGCAAAAAACGTGACAAAAAGATGATTAGTTTTTTATGGTGAAAGCGCTAAATTACTAGCTAATAAAGTGGCTACCGTCAAATCCGCAGTTGTGCCTGGGTTAATTTCCCTTGCTTTAAGTGATGCGTCCCAAGCCAGCAACTGCTTCTGTATTAATTTAGGATTATGCGTGGCCCAATAATTGGATTCAATTTCTTTAGCCTCTTGCATCAAAATATTAGCAATCTCTACTCCATATTTACGCTGTACATGTGTATCGGTATTTTTAGTTAAAAACCCCAAATACAATGCTGTTGTTGCCCACGCTGTATTTTCCCACTTAAGCAAAGCATCAGCATATAAATTAACACCAAAACTGGCAACATCTTGAAATGCATTTGCATATTGCCAAGAAATGCGGTCTTTATCTTGTGCAGAACGCATCATTTCAAGCAGATTGATTTTGGGTGTTTCATGTACATCATGTTGATCAGATGCACCCAAGCCAGCGGGGTTAGCCAAAACAATTGATTCGGCAACAAGCACTGCATCATCTACAGTCAATTGATTTAATGTTGCATTCAACTGACTCCATAAGGACTGTCCGGATTGCAAATTTAAGGCTGCATGTATCAACGGCGCACACAGCAAAAGCATACCCAAATTGGTATTCTGTCCAACTGCATTCTTTGTCGCCTCTACTGAGTAAAAAACACGCTCACCTACAGATAGATCAGGTCTAGTAATGGGTTCTGCGGTCACATCAGCACTTTGAATAAAGTCATGAATGGTCATACCGTGACCATCTGCAAATGCGTGTACGTTTCCTGGTTTTAATGCCTGCAATTCGGCCATGCATGCATTTTTATAAGCGAGTGCTAATTGATCAGGTGTTAGCTTATTCGGCATAGCTCAAGACATTCAATTAAGTTTATCCAGGAAATCATCAACGAGCACTTCAGCAATATTAAAATCAGTAACGCTCTGCAAGCCGCGCCAAGCGGGAATGCTATTCACCTCTAATACATAATATTCGCCTGTCTCAGCCTGAATAACATCGACACCGCAATAATCTATATCAACGGCTTGGGCCGCTTTTAAGGCAATCTCTATCATAGCCTCATTGGCCTGCACAGCCTCACAACGCCCACCAGCAGCGACATTATTGACAAATCCGCTACCGAGCCTACGCATGGTTGAAATCACTCTACCAGCAATCACAAAGACACGATAATCATGTGGTGAATCAGCCGTTTCAATGAACTCTTGAAAATAATAAACGCCATCCACATATTGCTGCATAGGCACAGGCAAAGATTCATGCGCACTGAGTTTACGAACACCCTGCCCTTGCGAGCCAAAAAGTGGTTTTAACACTAATTGTTGATTATTTTTTTGCGCTTGCTCTCGCACCATTCCTGCTTGCGACCTAGATTCACATACCCAAGTAGCTGGTGTCATCACATCATGCTCACGTAATAAAAAACTCGTCATCGCTTTATCAACAGTGCGTTCAATTGCGCGCACTTGGTTATAAATACGAACGCCTTGCATCGTAAGCATATGCAACACATTTAAGCGGGTAATGACCTGCGGTAAAGTTCCGCCAGCCACACCGCGTACAAATGCCGCCTGTGGTTTGGTATCAAAATATGGAATTTCGATATGTGGGCGTTGTTGCGCTAAATTAATTACGCAATCCTGTAAAGATACAAACGTAGTTTCGACACCACGTTTTGCAAATGCGAGCTTCAGCTGGTTGCCCTGCCAACCAGCATCATCTGTGAATATAGGTATTTTCAAAGCTTAAATCAAACGAATAATTAAACTAACTCAGGGCTTAAAGACATTTTTAATACGATTAGCGAAATGATAAATCAATCAAGTCTGCATTTAACTGACCAGCTTCAAACACGTTGCCTGTATCAATGTTAGTCACAGCCACTTTAGCTGGGCTAAATAGCATAGGATCGATTTTGTAAAAATCCATGTCATAGAATTTAAAAACTTCAGCAAAGGTTTTACCGTAGTCTTTAGACGCGCTACTCGGCAAATCTTGTGCTAATTTAGCCGCTGCAGCATCATCACCCTTTACTTGTAAGCTCACAAATCCGCCAAACAAAATAGCATCATTGGTACGCCCCATGCCAGTCATAAAGTCATTTGCAACTGGCGGCAACACAGCCAAGCCTGTCCCACTTACAATATTCTCAAGTGGAAAATGTAAAGTATGCGCTTTGTGTAAGGCCACTTCTAATACACGACCGACAATTTGCACTACACCAGCAACACTTGTTGTTGGCGTTAAGATGATAGTTAGCTGCTCTGGCGACATTTTAGTGTCACGTAATATTTTTTCGACAACTTCAACAGGTGGCACTTTATCTGTTTCTAAAACGATACAAGTGCTGGTACCACTATCTACATACTCAAGCTCTTTAAATAAATCTTCACGTTGCGCGAGTGCACGCGCAGGGCCAGAACCTAATGAAAAGAATTTCTCATGACTGAGCGCCCAGCCAGCATATTGGCTAGCCAAACAAGCAAACACAGGCTGCGTTGAGGTCACGGCAATTGCGTCATGCCAATCTGCAAAACGGTCGTCAGATTGCAGATTAACCACCCCTAAGCCACCCATGCAGATTTCTGCAATTAAACGACCAGCCTCTGCACAGCCTGGAAATTGAATACCTGCATCAACTAAAGTACATCCAGAAGCGTGCTTCGACACACCAACATGCAAAGTATCCGCTTGCTCTATCAGTCTTTTTACTAATGGCGCGCTAAGCTGATTAACGCTAGGTTTTGTTGCTAATATTTGTGATGAAGGTGTGTTTTGCATTTTTTCCCTTTAGTTCTACTCAATACCCCTAATTAAGGATAGCTTTTTTCTAATTGGTAGATTGTAATAATTTTTTAATCTGCCGCACTCTAGTTAGCACTTCTTTTTTTGCTGCATCTGCATTATCTGCATACGCAAACACACTGCAAACTGGAGCACCAGCCATAATTTTCAATGGTGTATTTATTTGGATAGGACTATCCGTCACCCAACTTGGCCAAACCATTCCAGCCATTAGTACTACATCAATATCAGCATACACAATAGCATGCGCCTTAGATTTTACACCTAGCTCATGCTGAGGCTGGCGACCCATGCTATCCAACTGCTGATTCAAACAGGCCTGTGTATGGCGATAAAGTAAAGCTTTATCATCAACCCCATACAAATCAACCGTTGCACTGAGCCTAGGGTTGATTTCTAACACATACACTTGCTCTACACCTACATTCGTTTTTTGCACAATCGCATCTAGACTATTTAAACCTACCAGACCAAATGCAACTGTTAACTGCTTAGCCGCACTTAACAACTGCTGCTGTACATCTACGGATAGATCAGCATGACTCACTGCGCCGCCATAGCGGAACGATACATGCTCATTAGCGCTTAACCACTGCTCATTAAACCCCACGAGTTCAACTTCATCACCATTGGCGATAAATAATAATGAAACAGACAACCCTTCAATTTTACTTTGGAAGTAATGGTTCTCTAATAAGTGACTTTGTATCGACTTTGCAGGTTTTATATGTACACCACCACTACCACCAGAAAACTTATATACATACAAACTTAAATCAGCATCAGCAGGTAACTTCTCATAAGTTTCAGGGTGCTTAATGTTCAGCTTTTGCATAGTCGCAAAAAAAACACTCGCACTTTTGACAGCCATTAAAGTAGCTGTGGAATTACCAATCACAGGAATTAGCTCAGCCACTTTTTGCAACAAATCAGGCTGCGCTTCAAACCCACTTCCATACACTAAGCCAACAAACTGGCTTAGTTGCATCAACTCTTTATCTAACTCATGGAGCTTCTGCAGTAGATCATCCGCATTAAATCCAAGGTCGCCATAACTTACAACCAGCGCTTTCTCTGCCAATGCAACAGTTTGCTCATCGGAAAATGCATCAATAGCAAAAACATTGTATCCAGCATTTACCGCGGCCTCAACAAAAGGCCGCGCTGATAAAGCAATGATTAAGAGTGAACTTTTAATAAGTCACGTGCCAACTTAAATGCTGCAGCAAATTCTAAGTACTTAGGTTTTTCAAACGGCTGGTCTGTTGGCATCATTTGTTTAAGTAGTTGATGTTGGGTGTTATATTTTAACTGCCCAACCGCAATTGCACCAATACCGTAAATATTGGTACCCTCAATTTTCACACCATCATCACTTACGCCCACACCTTGCACGCCAAGCGGTGCAACTGCATTAACATCAGCAACCACTTTTAGATTTCTCGCAAGTGCTAACTGCTCTTTGCTAATCACTTGTATACCCGCCGCCGCAGAACAAATCACGATATCAGACTGAGCAAGAATTTCTTCTTTCTTCGCCTCGGTTGTACCGTCCACTACTTTCATATTCACTTGGTATTTTTCATTCCAAGCAGCAGCCTTAGGCTCAACAGAAGCCACTGAGCTATGCGCAACCATTTGCACATTAGCGCCTTGTTGCGCTGCAATAATTGATGCACAGCTTCCAACTGGACCTGTAGAACCAAATACACTTAAGGTTTTACCGCTCAAGCTTTCACCAAAGTTTTCTTTAAGGTGTGCTTCTACTTTTGCAATCATCGCTGCAGCTGTAGTAAAAGCGCCTGATGGATCAGCAAATACAGAACAAGCAAAAGGTGCAAACATCGCTTTCTTCGCAGCAGTAAGCATATCCATCGCTAAATCGATATCACGACCACCGATAAAAATACCCTCACGCTTCACACCAGAGAGACCGCGTGAGAAAATTGCATCTTGCGTTAAGCCAGTGACCTCAGAGAGCTCAACATTGGTATAAGGCATAATTTTGTCAAAACCAGCGTCAAAAGCCATATTGACATCAAACGGACTAGCGTTCTTAGCGGCTGTGAATAAATGCAAAATGCTAGCTTTTTCCATTGTTACTTTCCTTAAATGTTGTATGTTTGTGTTAATTTTATAAACCTAACTGTTGTAAAGTTTATACGGTTATCTCTAATTTATTGAATTTTGCACCATGATTGCATGCACTGCAAATTTTCCATGAAAGCGCTTGGTCGGTAAACTTTGTTTTCAGTTGCTGCAAATGCTGTTCTGCGTCTTGTTTATTGGCGAATATAGCAAAACCTGTTGGCCCCCATGAGCTCTGGCCAAAACATGGCGCTCCCATTGCCTCAAGTCGCTCAAGCACTGCACTGACCAACCTACTCGCGTACCGTCCCCCTTGCACAGGTAAAAAATAGTCTCCTACATGTTGCTGCAACACTTGTATGCTTTGGCCAAAAGCAATTAAATCCCGCTCAACTAAAGCTGGCATCGCCTGCATCAATACATGTCTACATAAATGTGCAGCTAAATTTTCTGAGAAAGCTGGAAGCTCGTTAAATGCAATTTTCTCTTGCTCACCATGAATACCTGGCTCACTTGTATCAAAGATTAACAATATAGCCCACTCTTTAGGAAAATCATACCTTGCTAGCATCGGTGGCGGGCTCGCATGTGTCGCAGAGAGCGCTCGACCACCATCAATCAACAACCCACCATAATCAAACGCAGAGATACCCACACCAGAGCGCCTGCCACGTCCCGTCAACGCAGCAAGCTGCATCGTATTGAGGTTAAGCTGATATAAATAATTGATAACAGCACCAGTAGCCAGCGCCATTTGTGTGCCAGAACCTAGGCCAGAGTGCTCTGGCAAGGACTCGCTAACATTTATTTCAACAGCCTCTGCAACATTCATGGCGCCTAAAATCTGTCGTGCAACTGCAGAAACCCTTGAAATCACAGATTCAGGTACAGAATCAGCCCCAGATACGTTAAGTACCTTTGATGGTTTGGCAGTCATTACCAGGCTAGGCTCAGATAGGCTCAAACCAATACTGCCAAATTTGCGGCCTAAGCCACCATGCAAATCAAAAAAACCCATATGCAAACGACCACTGGTTGACACTTCAATACTTGCGGTCATTGATGGTGCCTACTAAACTGAGTATTAGTAGGACCGATAATAATTAGGTCGTTTTGTTCTCTGTAAGATTGCATAATGATAAGACTGAGTAATGAATGTGTTTATTGATGATAATTTTAGCTATCCACGACATTTTAGCTTAGCCTAAGCAATTTTCATAATTCTCAAGACTAATGTTCCAAGCATTAATGGTTAAAGTATATTTAAAAACCAAAGAATTTATTCAATGTGTAGTTTTTCAGGTGACAACCCCAACATAATTAGGCAAAATAAGGGATTATTAAAATAATCTAACGCATGTCATCTCCCCTTCTGCTCATAAGGCATAGTCAGTGAAATGAATTAAGTCTTAATGAAGCGCGAGTTTAAAGTTAGAAAACTAATCATTTGTTAGAAACATCTAAGGAACTATCATGTCAGCCCACGTTATTCCATTTGAAAATTTACGCAACGTAGACGTACCTTCAGTCGGCGGTAAGAATGCATCGTTAGGTGAAATGATTTCTCAGCTAACTGCAAAAGGTGTAAGGGTCCCTACTGGCTTTGCTACCACTGCAGATGCATATCGTGAATTTTTAGCTCAAAATGGCTTGGATGCCAAAATCAATGCTGAACTTGATAAATTAAACGTCGATGACACACAAGCACTTGCCATATGTGGTAAACAAGTGCGCGAGTGGATTATGGCAGCACCATTCCCTGTGGCATTAGAAAAAGCAATTGCTGAAAACTACGAAATCTTGACAGCTAAATCAGGTAACGGTGCTACGTTTGCAGTTCGTTCATCAGCGACCGCAGAAGATTTACCAGATGCATCTTTTGCTGGTCAGCAAGAGTCGTTCTTAAATATTCAAGGCTTAGATAATATCTTGCACGCAATTAAAGAAGTATTTGCTTCTTTATATAACGACCGCGCAATTTCATACCGCGTTCATAAAGGCTTTGTTCACGCTGATGTTGCACTTTCAGCGGGTGTACAACAAATGGTACGTAGTGATATTGGCTGTGCAGGCGTCATGTTTACGATTGACACTGAATCAGGCTTTAAAGATGTAGTGTTTATCACATCATCTTACGGCCTGGGTGAAACTGTAGTACAAGGTGCAGTAAACCCTGATGAGTTCTACGTACACAAACCAACCTTAGCACAAGGTAAACCATCAATCGTACGCCGCACCATGGGTTCTAAATTGATTAAGATGGTATTCAGTGATGCAACTCGTGCTGGCAAGAGTACACATACCATTGACGTGGATCCAGTTGATAGCGACCGCTACTCATTATCGAATGAAGATGTATTAGAACTTGCTCGTTACGCAATGACCATTGAACAACATTACGGCTGCCCAATGGACATCGAATGGGGTAAGAATGGTGTAGACAATAAGCTCTATATATTACAAGCACGTCCTGAAACCGTAAAATCACAAGAAGCAGTGAACAACGTGACAGAGACTTTCAAACTGAACAAACATAGCGAGAAACCACTGGTGGTAGGTCGCGCTGTTACGCAAAAAGTAGGCGTAGGCCCTGTGCGTATCGTGCTTGATCCAGCAGACATGCACTTAGTGCAACCAGGTGACGTATTGGTGGCTGACATGACAGACCCTAACTGGGAACCAGTGATGAAACGCGCAAGTGCTTTAGTCACTAACCGTGGTGGCCGTACCTGCCATGCAGCGATTATCGCGCGTGAACTAGGCATTCCAGCAATTGTTGGCGCGGTTAACGCTACTGATGTATTACGTGAAGGTGAAATCGTTACCGTATCATGTGCTGAAGGTGAATCAGGCTTTGTGTACCATGGTGAGATTGAATATGACGTAAGCACGCAAGCTGCTGCTGCACTTAAACCTGCCCCATGTAAAATCATGATGAACGTTGGCAACCCTGATATGGCGTTCAGCTTTGCTAAAACACCAAATGATGGCGTAGGCTTAGCCCGCCTAGAATTTGTGATTAACAACATGGTAGGCATCCATCCAAAAGCAATTTTAAATATGGATGCAATGCCAAGTGCGATTCAAGCAACGATTAAAAACCGCTCACGTGGCTATGCTTCACCTAAGCAATTTTATATCGACAAAGTAGCTGAAGGCGTTGCCACGATTGCTGCTGCGTTTTACCCAAAACCTGTGATTGTGCGTACTTCAGACTTTAAATCTAATGAATACAAAAAGTTAGTGGGCGGCGAGATTTACGAGCCAGATGAAGAAAATCCAATGATTGGCTTCCGCGGTGCGGCTCGTTACATGGCAGAAGACTTTAAAGAGTGCTTTGCAATGGAATGTGTTGCTATGAAAAAAGTACGTGATGAAATGGGTTTAACCAACGTTGAGTTAATGATTCCTTTCGTTCGCACTATTGCTGAAGCAAAAGCAGTGACTGAAATCATGGCTGCAAATGGTCTGAAACGTGGTGAAAATGGTTTACGCCTCATCATGATGTGTGAAATTCCATCTAATGCATTGCTTGCAGAGCAGTTCCTCGCTTACTTTGATGGCTTCTCAATTGGTTCAAATGACTTAACGCAACTAACTTTAGGGATGGACCGTGACTCTGGCATACTTGCAGATGGCTTTGATGAACGTAACGATGCGGTAAAAGTGTTACTCAAAATGGCCATCAGCACCTGCAACCGTTTAGGTAAATATGTAGGTATTTGTGGTCAAGGCCCGTCAGATCATCCTGACTTTGCGGAATGGTTAGTAGATGAGGGCATTAAATCTATCTCACTAAACCCAGATACAGTTGTAGCTACTTGGCAGCTTCTCACTAAAAACAAAAGCTAGTCAATATGGATAAACTGTCATGATTAATCGTACTGCATTCTTTATTTCGGACGGCACGGGTATTACGGCAGGCGCATTAGGTAAGTTGCTGGAACACTTTCCTAGCACTCATTTCAAGCTGGTGCGCCTCCCATTTACCAATACGTTAGAGAAGATAAAACTAGCGCAAGATGCCATTGCGTTAGCAACTGAAGAAGACGGTGGGCGACCAGTAGTGATTATGACCTTAGGCGACATTGCCTTGCGTAATGCGTTAAAGCAATGCAACGCCTACTTTATCGACTTGTTTAATACTTTTATTGACCCTCTTGGCTTAGAGCTGGATCAAAAACCCCTCACTGGCGCTGGTATTGCGCATAGCGTCATGGGCAGTAGCTATAATGAGCGCATGGAGGCGATTAATTTTACGCTTAACCATGATGATGGAATGACCAACTCAGGCCTAGAAGAAGCTGAGGTGATTTTAGTTGGCGTCTCACGTTGCGGTAAAACACCCACCAGCGTTTATCTTGCCATGCAATTTGGGGTTAAGGCAGCAAACTACCCGCTTATCCCTGAAGACTTTGAACGTGGCACATTACCCGCAGTACTACATAAACACTTAGGTAAGATTTTTGGGTTAACCATTAAAGCTGAGCGACTTCATGCTGTTCGTAACGAACGTAGAGCTGGAAGCTTCTATGCTTCACTGGATAACTGTCGCCAAGAAATTACAACCGCCGAGAGTTTAATGCGAACGGCAGGAATCACTTGGGCAGACTCCACTAGTCGCTCTGTTGAGGAGCTTTCAGCGATTATTCTAGAAAAGATGAGACATCCTGCAATTAGCAAATAGTAGCTCAGGCTCTTCAATATAATAAAAAGGTGCAACAAGCACCTTTTTATTATATTCATCTAAGCAACTTTTATTTCAAACCAGACTTAATCTTACTCACAATTTCTACAGCATTAGGCTTTACATCACTACTAAATGCATAAACATCATTGCCACCTGGCAAAATGACATATTTAAAGAAATTCCAACTTGGCGATTGCCCTGTTTTTACGATTAGCTGCTTATAAAATGGGTTAGCTGTTTTACCACTCACAGAGGATTTAGTGATCATCGGGAATTTAACTGAGTAAGTTAACTTACAAAAATCACCAATCTGCTTATCATCGCTTAATTCTTGCTTAAAATCATTTGAAGGAAAACCGATGACCAGCAAACCACGATCTTTGTATTGACTATATAAACCTTCTAAAGCTTCAAATTGTGGCGTGAAACCACACTTACTTGCTGTATTTACAACTAAAATTGGTTTGTTTTGATAATCACAAAGATTAATTTTTTCACCTTGCAAGGTTGAAAACTGATGATTGTACAAGTCAGAGCAAGCAGCATTTGCCATGTTAGCCACCGATAGAAGAGTCATTGAAAGTAGTACTGACAAACTCAAGCTTAAAGTATTAGTTAATAGTCGCATTTTCACTCGCAGTAGAATATAAAAAACATTGATAACACTACGACTAATTCCCTAATACAAAATTCCACTAAACTTCATTAATGTTTAAAATATTGCACCGCAGCAACCCCTAATGCCGCCATTAGCAACGCTCCAAATAGGTGAGTAAACGTATGAAAAACGGCCAAGTGATACTCATGCTTATGTAATAAAGATAAACTTTCACCAGTAAAAGCAGAAAATGTAGTGAGCCCACCGAGGAAACCAGTCGTGACAAATAACCGCAAGCTTGGGTGATCCAAACTACCTAGACCAATTAAACCCATTGCAACACCCATCAATAACCCGCCACTAAGATTGGCTATTAAAGTACCAAGTGGCAGGTTTGGCAGAACTGCATTAAATGCAATCCCTAGCCCCCATCGACTCCAAGCACCTAATGCAGCGCCAACGCCAACAGCAAACGTATTTGTAATATTTATCGCGGAATTCATATTCTTAAACCCAGATTAGTATCGTCGTATAGTAAAATCTTCTAATAAATTTAATCAATACTAGAATAAACATAAGAACTTTAGCGAGAAAACCATGGCAATGAAAGTATTATTTGTGAGCTCCGAAGTTTTTCCACTGATTAAAACAGGTGGATTGGCTGATGTTAGCGGCTCTTTACCCAGCGCATTACAGGGGCTGGGGGTTGATATTCGCATCCTGATACCAGGATACCCTGCTGTATTGGAATCATTAAATAGCCTCAAAACATTGGCACGCATAGACAACTTACCGCATATTGGCCATGCAGAGCTACAGTTTGGCACAATAGAGGATACACAAGTCAAGGTGTTGGTGATTAAAGCACCTGACATCTATGAACGAGATGGCGGACCTTATTCAGACAAACTTGGATTGGAATGGCAAGACAATCCAATCCGCTTTGGTGTGCTATCAAAAGTCGCGTCAATATTGGCAAGCAACCACTCTCCTATTGATGACTGGCATCCAGACATTGTACATTGCAATGATTGGCAAACTGGGTTGACCCCTGCATATATGAAGCTCACAGAACACGCTCAGGCTAAATCAATTATCAGCCTACATAATATGGCATTTCAAGGTTGCTACCCGCCACATTGGGTGACGAGTTTAGGCTTACCTAGCACAGGTTTTAGTATTGAGGGTTTTGAGTATCACGGCCAACTATCATTTTTAAAAGCTGGAATATTTTACGCTGATGGTATATCAACGGTTAGCCCACGCTATGCGCAAGAGATTCAAACAACCGCCTTTGGTTTTGGATTAGAAGGCCTACTCAGTAAACGGGGCGATGAAATTAAAGGAATTTTAAATGGAATTGAAACCGATGAATGGAACCCAGAAACTGATCAGTATTTAATCAAGAATTACAGTGCTTCTAAATTAGCTGGCAAAAAACAAGTAAAAAAAGCATTACAGCAAAAACTTGGGCTCGATATCGATGCAAGCGCACCATTGTTGGGCGTAGTAAGCCGCTTGACACATCAAAAAGGCTTAGATATGTTGCTTCCCCATCTACAAAGCCTGATTGACCAAGGATGCCAGTTTGCATTACTTGGTAGTGGTGAAACTGAATTAGAGTTAGCGTTTCTAGAGATTGCATCAAAGAACCCAAGTCGCGTCAGCACTACCATTGGCTACAATGAGCCTTTATCTCACCAAATCATGGCTGGTAGCGATATGTTTATCATGCCGTCACGGTTTGAGCCGTGCGGCTTGAATCAGTTATATGGGCTAGCGTATGGTACACCACCCGTCGTTAATGCTACTGGCGGGCTTGCAGACTCTATTATTGATGCAAATACAGCGCACTTAGCTAACAACACTGCAAACGGATTTGTCATGGTGGAGGCTAGTGCAGATGGTTTAATTGCAAGCATTTATCGGGCGCTAGATATGTTTATCAACGCACCTAAAACTTGGAAGCAATTACAAAAAAATGGGATGTCTCAAAACTTGAGCTGGGATAAAAGTGCAACAGAGTACTTGGCTTTATATCAATCACTCATTTAAAACCACTCAAAACAAAAAGGGGATGGAAGTTGGCATGCTTAATGCTTATATAAAATCAAGCTTACATATTTCTCCTAAGCCGATTTTCTCCCCTTTGGGCGCCTTTGATTGGCGCCCTTTTTTTTAATATTAACTGGTGTTAATTATTGCTAATTACTTCACAATGAAATGTTCACGGTAATACTTAAGCTCATCAATTGACTCGTAAATATCCGCCAACGCTTCATGACGACTCGCTTTTTTAAAACCTGAATAAATCTCTGGTTTCCATCTGCGTGCAAGCTCTTTAAAAACACTTACATCTAAATTGCGATAATGGAAAAAGTTTTCTAATTCAGGCATGTATCGCGCCATAAAGCGTCTATCCTGACAAATTGAGTTACCACACATAGGCGATTTTCCAGCTGGCACATGCGCTTTCAGGAACTCAATCATTTGCGCTGAAGCTTCCGCTTCACTTAGGGTTGAAGCTTTTACTTTGTCTATTAAACCTGAACGACCATGAGCGCCTTTGTTCCATGCATCCATGCCATCTAATACTGCATCAGTCTGATGCACAACTAATACTGGTGATTCCGCGATTACATTTAAATCTGCATCAGTCACCACCGCTGCCAACTCCAAAATACGGTCAGAATCTGGGAGTAAACCGCTCATTTCCATATCAAGCCAAATTAAATTATTCTGATTCGTCGTATTGTCTGAAGCTGTCATCATGATTTCCATTAAAATGAGTATTATTAAGTAAACTTGGTGAACCATCATATCTAAAATGCTTCACAATACATATATTAACTTAATTCAATTTTTAAACGAACGATAAAATGGCTTACACACTCACGATTACATTCATTACACTGCTAATTGCAACCACATTTGTGCGCATATGGCTTGGAAATCGACATATTTCATATGTGCAGTCACATCGCAACCAAGTGCCTCAGGCATTTAGCGAAAACATTGCCCTAGAGGCGCATCAAAAAGCGGCTGATTACACTACGGATAAAACAAAATTAGCGCTATTAGAGGCTACTGTACAATCCATATTGTTAGCAGTGTTAATAATCGGCGGCGGTTTACAGTGGATTGATGATATATGGCGCAATCTAATCATTAACCATGAAATTGCACGTGGCGCACTCGTGATTGTGAGTGCAATGCTTGTGAGTAGCCTGATTGATTTACCATTTGAGTATTACAAGACATTTGTTGTAGATGAGAAATTTGGGTTTAATAAAATGACACCCAAGATGTTTTTTAGTGATCTTATTAAACAAAGTGTTGTAGGCATTGTTTTAGGTGCGCCTATTCTGTTTGCTGCCTTGTGGTTAATGCAAGGCGCTGGTGAATATTGGTGGTTATACCTTTGGGTAGTTTGGAGTGTATTTAATCTACTGATGCTTGCAATTTATCCAACATTTATCGCGCCATTCTTTAATAAATTCACGCCGCTTGAAGATCAGAGTTTGAAACAAAGAATTGAGACATTACTCACTAAATGTGGCTTTAAATCGCAAGGCTTGTTTGTGATGGACGGCTCAGCACGCAGTAGCCATGGCAATGCTTACTTTACAGGGTTTGGCTCATCTAAACGTGTCGTGTTCTTTGATACGTTGCTAGATAGACTGAATCCAGATGAAATTGAGGCAGTGTTAGCGCACGAGCTTGGTCACTTTAAACATCACCATGTAATTAAACGCATCGCCATGATGTTCTTCGTGAGCTTTTTGGGCCTAGCATTGCTCGGCTGGCTCATGAATCAGCCTTGGTTTTATGCAGGTCTTGGCGTGACCGAAATGAGTAATTACATGGCGCTGGTTTTATTTTTATTGGTTTCACCAGTATTTCTATTCATGTTGAGACCAATCATGGCTAGTTACTCACGCAAGAATGAATTTGAAGCAGATAACTATGCGGCTAAACATGCAGATGCTAAATATTTAATTGAGGCGCTAGTGAAGTTATATCGCGACAACGCCTCTACATTAACACCAGACCCACTACATTCTGCTTTTTATGACTCGCATCCGCCAGCAAGTATTAGAATTTCAAAATTAGCGGCGTATACTAGTTAGCAACGTCTTTGAAAAGGTGACCTAGATGAAATTATTGCGATATGTATTATTGCTGTTAATCACTAGCAGTGCATCTGCGGAACCTTTTCAAAATGCGGATGCATCGGCTGGAAAAACACTGGTTAATCAACATTGTATCAGTTGTCATGCTGCTAGTTTTGGTGGTGATGGTTCGGGCATCTATACACGTGAATTGCGTAAAGTAAAAAATGCCCAAGCTTTAGCTGCACAAGTGCGTAATTGCAACACCATGTTGGGCTTAAAGTGGTTTGAAGATGAAGAGCTTAACGTTGCAAAATATCTTAATCAACAATACTATCAATATACAGAATAGCGGGCTCGTGAGTATCTCAAATAATGTGCAAGATGAAACAAGCTTGCAAGGCACTGTGGTTGCCGCTTATGGTAAACGTTTTCAAGTAGAGCTCACTGAAACCAAGCAACGTATCAGTTGCGTGACCCGTGGTAAAAAAACTGATCTTGCTTGTGGTGATTTAGTCACACTCAAACTTACAGATAAACATGAAGGCGTAGTTGAATCTACCCTACCCCGCAAAACCTTGTTGTTTCGCAGCAATGCGTTTAAAAGCAAAATGCTCGCTGCTAACGTAACGCAAATTATTATTGTATTAGCGACACAACCTAGCTTTTATGAGGCATTGCTTAACCGCTGTTTAATTGCAGCAGAAGCCGCAGGCATTAAAGCATTAATTGTACTTAACAAGTGTGATTTAGCAGATAACCATGATGCGCTACAGAAGCTAGCGCTTTATACTAAACTGGGTTATCAGGTATTACCATTATCAGCAAAACAAGATATTTCTAGCCTTAGACCCTATTTACAAAATGAGGTCAGCATTTTAGTGGGGCAATCTGGCATGGGGAAATCAACCATGATTAATGCGCTGTTGCCAGGCGAAGCCGTACGCACTCAAGAAGTCAGCCAAGTACTGGACAGCGGTAAGCACACAACCACCGCGGCTCACTTATACCACCTTGATGCAAGTAGTCGGCTCATTGACTCACCAGGTCTACAAGAGTTTGGTTTGCACCATTTAAGCACAGATGAGCTTGAACATGCGTTTATCGAATTCAGGCCATTTCTTGGAAAATGTAGGTTTAATGATTGTAAGCACCTGCAAGAACCTGACTGTGCAATCACTGAAGCACTAGCGCAAAATAAAATATCGGCAGAAAGACTAGCAATTTATAAAATGTTACGTACTGAGATTACTCACTCAACACATTAATCTATCACAGGTATGATATGACTACGGCTTTCATTAGTCACCCTGACACCCTATTACACATGATGGATGGCAACCATCCTGAATCGCCAGCACGCATCACTGCCATTAAAAATGCTTTAATTAAGCAAGGTGTTTACGATAGCTTATCCATCTATGAATCACCTGTAGCCACAGATGCGCAATTAGCAAAGGTTCACCGTGCTGATTATATAGCGCGTATTCGTGCATTATCACCAAAAGCAGGATTAGTTAGGCTAGATCCAGACACCGCAATGGGTCCAATGAGCTTATCTGCAACACTCCATGCGAGTGGCGCCGCGATATTAGCAACAGACCTTGTGATGCAAGGAAAAGTAGATAATGCTTTCTGTTGCACTAGGCCACCAGGGCATCATGCTGGCTGGGGAAATAGCGCAGGCTTTTGTATCTTCAACCATATTGCGGTTGGCGTTGCCCATGCCTTAACGCAATATCAAGTTAAACGTGTTGCGATCATTGATTTTGATGTACATCATGGAGATGGCACAGAAGACATATTTAAGCACAATCCACAGGTGATGCTCTGCTCGACCTTTCAGCATCCATTCTACCCACATCGTGGGTTTGATACACGAACCAAGACTATGATTAACGTGCCGTTAGCTGCCAATGCAGACGGTAAAGCGTATCAACGAGCGTTTAACCATGAGTTTTTGCCCGTCCTCAACCAATTTAAACCTGAAATTATTTATGTATCAGCAGGGTTTGATGCGCACGTAGATGACCCGCTTGCTGGAATGAGCTTGGTAAATCAGGACTATACATGGATGACAGAGTTTATTAAGCAAGTAGCGAAGCAACATGCGCAAGGAAAAATTATTTCTATACTGGAAGGTGGCTACCACCTGCCGGCGTTAGGACTGGCTGCTAGTACGCATATCAGTTCTCTGATGCAGGCGTAAGTAGTGTTAATATAAAACAGTACTCTCTATTGGAACGATAAGCTTAGTGTTATATCCAAAAGTAAACACCAAAGTTTAACTAAAACAATAGTCACTGACTACACTATTCAACCCTATCGATTGAGTTTAGTATATATCTAAGGCTAAACTAAAAAAACCATATGGAACCGCATTCAGAATCAAATCAATTGACTGATATTCGCAAAGAACAAATACCTGTATCTTCATTAAGTTTAGGCATGTTTGTGTGTGAGCTTGATCGACCCTGGCTTGGTACACCTTTTCTATTAGAAGGTGTATTAATTGAAGATGAGGCACAAATTGCCACGCTAGCGACTTTATGTGAGTTTGTCTATATCGACCGTACCGTTTCACTTGGTCCGCATTACCTAGCATCTCCAAAGAAACCTATCGCAATTAAACGTAATGTTTCGACCTCTATTCATCAGTCAACGGTACTAAATAATACCAACCCTACTATTCACACACAAAATAACAAGATTAATACCCATAAAGAGCAACGCTCTTTCTTTAATATTATCAGAGAAATTCAGGACTTCAATCAGAGCACACCGCAAACACCCAGCACAAACAACACTAATATAAATTTGAGCTACTTAAGCCAAGATGCAGAACTTAATACGGAAAACAACCCAACTGGCTTGTCATTATCCAAACAAATCAAGGCTGATTTATCAAACTTTGTATTGGGGTTAAAAGGCTGGCGTCAATCATGGAAAAAGAAAAACAATCACATCACTTCACAAGCAACCCAAAGTGAAGATGTAACTGCAGCCAACAAAATAAATTATTTAGACAATACAGTCATTGAAGAAAAATACCCCATAGAGCAAGAAATCACCACAATCTATCCCATTTATGAGAAAACACAATTAGTCACGCAAGCATTCTTTAACGCAATGGCAGAAAACCAACTGGTAGACCTTAGCAAAGTGGATGAAGCACTTAACGATATGGTGGATAGTATTGAGCGTAATTCAGATGCGCTGGTATGGCTGGCACGTTTAAAACAAACTGATGATTACTCTTACAACCATGCACTCAATGTTTCGATTACATTAATGGCACTTGCCAATTTCATGGCACTGCCCAAGAAGCAAATTAAAGACTTGGGCCTTGCTGGTTTATTGCAAGATATAGGAAAAGTTAAAATACCTAAAGATCTATTGCAAAAGAAAGAAAAAATTACCGCAGAAGAGTTTGAGGTATTTAAAAAACATGTGGACCATGCTTTAGCACTATTAGAAGTAACGAATAATATTTCCAGCACGACGATGATTACGGTATCACAGCACCATGAACGCATTGATGGTAGCGGCTATCCATATCAGCTTAAAGGAAAACAAATTAGCCTGACTGGACAAATGTCAGGGCTCATTGACACATACTGTGCGTTAACAAGTAACAAAGCCTATGCAAAAAGTGTTTATAATCAGTTTGCGCTGGAAAAGATACATGTACTACGCGATACTAAATTTGATGGACGTCTGATTGATCAATTGGTGCAGTTTCTAGGTATGTATCCCGTAAGCTCTTTAGTTGAACTCAACTCTGGGGAGGTTGGTGTCGTCATTCAACAAAATAGCGTTCGCCGTCTGCTACCAAAGGTCATGATTTTACTTAATCCAGATAAAACAAAGAACGAATATCCGCCAACACTTAATTTAATCAATTTGCCATTAACGCCAAGCGGCGAGCCTTACAAAATTGTAAGAGGACTGCCGCCTGACAGCTATGGTCTCAATATTAACAACTACTTTAGCTAGCCTGTTACAGATCCAACATGAAAATACAAGAAGAAATCTACAGCTTAATAGATCAAGAATTTACACTAAATTTATCGCCTAACCATTTACTGAACATCATGAAGGGGTATCGATTAAACTCGAATGACCTTTCAGGCCCTTATCATTACGACCCTAAAACATTTGAACAGGTTTCTACAAGCAACCTTAGCGTGAGTCCTATACCGAATAAGTTGCTAAATGTTTTGCAGCATTGGCCTCAGCAATTAAATTGGTCTCAACTCAATCAGTATATTGATGAGTTGTTACATAGTTGGCTACAAGACTATAAAGCTGGCGCGCAACTGGAAGACGCGCTAATGCTCAGCCAATGTATTAAGTTGCAGTCTGAAATCGACACAAACTCAGTGACTTCAACCAACGACGATAAGCTTCACCTTGTGTTGACACATTTACTTGCACTCTCCACCAACCAGTTTGATCAATATCAGCATGATTATTCAAAGAGCTTTGATTTAACAACAGGCTTACCAAATCAAGAACTCATGCTAAAGCTGATTAAAAAAGCAGAAACTGAGCATACAAAGCTAGGTTTGCTTTTACTTAACCTGAACATCAACCCTGATAAAGAGAGAAAAATAAATGCCGATCAATCTAAACTCTCATTGGCCGCAGTTGATTTAATCCAACAACACCTAAGCAAAGATGCGAGACTTTTTTATATCAGTCCAAATGAATTTGTATTAGTAATTGAACATTTGCACTTTCCTGCGCAACTCGGTCTGATTGCATCTGAGCTTATTCATGCTTTTGAATCGTCTTTACCATTAGTGAATAATAGCTTAATTGTAAAACCCTACTTTGGCGGTGTGACCACCTTTACACATACCTCAAAAACGCACTCGTTGTACGAATGCGCAAAATTAGCGCTACACCATGCCATGATTAATCATTATCAAATTGAAATGTATGATCAGCACATTACCAGTGTATTTTCCAGCACGCATTCACTAGAAGAAGCGATTATTGAGGCTTTGCAGAATAATGAGCTGGAAGTCTACTTACAGCCAATTATAAGTTTACCCAATCATGATTTGAAGCTTGCAACTTGCATCAGTGCTGAAATTCTATTGCGCTGGCACAATCCTGAATGGGTTGGAGTTTCTCCAATGCGCCTCATCGACACTATCTACAAAAAAGGATTTGGCAAAATATTCATCCGCTGGCTCATCAACACCGCATGCCAACGGATTGCCGAAATTATCACAACGCATCAAAGAAACTTCTCATTAACCGTCAATCTTTCATCTCCAGATCTATTAGATGCAGATCTACCAGAATTAATTGCCCAATCCATTGCATTGTGGGACATACCAGCAAAATCCCTTGTGATTGAAATTACAGAGAGTGATTTAATGCTAGACGAGAAAAAAGCAATGTCTATCATTAACAGAATTTCACAACTTGGCTGCTCATTTGCATTAGATGACTTTGGAACAGGCTATTCATCTATGACACGATTACGCAACATGCCTATTAGCTTAGTTAAAATTGACCAATCTTTTGTAAAACAAATTGAGCAATCTAATCAAGATAGAGAAATTGTGCTATCCATCATCCAATTAGCGCACAGCTTAGGAAAAACAGTCGTGGCAGAAGGTGTTGAGAATAGAAATTGCCTAAATATACTCATTGAAATGCAATGTGACAAAATACAGGGTTATTACTATTCAAAATCGATGTCACTAGATGACTTTAACGTGTGGCTTCCTAACTTTGAGAGCCAGCAACCACTACTTAATGAGTAAGCATCGCCAATCATTGGCTTACTCTTTACCCTAAAAATCTCCAAGCCAACAAGTGCAATGACTAAGGGTATAATAGCGTTTGTTTATTACGTTTAGCATGGCTGAGCGTACTATTAAAATCTCTATTAAATGACAACCCAATATGCATATTACTACCCGCCTAGAGTTTGATGCAGGCCATCGTATCCCTAACCACAAGAGTCAATGCAAGAACTTGCATGGTCATCGGTATGCAATCGAAATTACACTATCTGGCGACATCATCACCGCAGAAAATACTTCTGATAACGGCATGGTGATGGATTTTTCAGATGTAAAATCCATTGCAAAAGATGCTGTCGTCAACGTTTGGGATCATGCATTTTTAGTATATCAACACGATACAGAAGTGTTAAACTTCTTAAATACACTGCAAAATCATAAAACAGTTGTGTTTCCAACGGTCCCCACCGCAGAAAACATGGCGGCTGAAGCCTTTAGAATTTTAAAAGCGCGTTATCAAGATACTTATGGCAATCATCTAAAGCTAGAAAAAGTACGTTTATATGAAACACCTAATAGCTGGGCAGATGCATTAGGCTAACTGAGTTAGCGCTTAGTTAGTTATTGGCTAAGGGCAATGCTTGAAGTTCAGCGATTAAGGCCTCACGCCAATCTGGGATGCTGATAGAAAAATCTCGGAGCAATCGACTACAGTCTAAACGTGAATTAGCTGGACGTACTGCTGGGGTTGGATAGTCTGCTGTCGTGATTGCCTGTATATTTTCCACTTGCGCTTTAAGTGGCTGCCATCCCTTCACAGCCTCCAAGCGCGAATACTCTTCTACGATTGCAATAGCAAATCCATGCCAGGTGGTATACCCTGCATTCACAAGGTGATAGATGCCAGACGCGTCACCCTGCCATTGATCCAACACATTAACAACCGTATCAGCAATACTATAGCTACTGGTCGGAGCGCCAACTTGGTCTGCCACGATGCGCAATTGGTCACGCTCTTTCGCTAAGCGCAGAATCGTATTGAGAAAGTTCTTACCGTAGGCACCATACACCCATGAGGTTCTAAAAATAAGGTGTGGCAACCCGACTGAACGAATAGCTTCTTCTCCAGCCAATTTAGATTTCCCATAAACACTCAAAGGTGCGGTAGCATCATCCTCAACGTAGAGACCAACCTTATTACCTGCATAGACATAATCTGTTGAAAAATGAATGAGCCTAGCACCAAGTTTTGCCGCTTCTGCAGCAAGCACGCCAGGTGCTACTGCATTAATCGCATAAGCAAGTTCAGGCTCTGTTTCGGCATTGTCTACAGCGGTATAGGCTGCTGGGTTGATAATCAAATCCGGCTTAATGGTTTGTACGACATCACGTATTGCTTGCTGATCTGACAAATCGAGCTGGTTTCTATCAAGGCAGACTAGTTCGCCAAATAAGGCATGATGCTCAGAAAATACTCGCTGCAATTCATGCCCGACTTGTCCGTTAATACCAGTTAATAATATTTTGTTGTACATACTAAATGATTCGCTATTAACGGTTTTTATTCAAATACTTCAGCATCAGCCAAACTTAAGCCTAACTGATCCTTAGCTGACAGCGCAGGGCTAAAACGCTCAGCCATAACTGATATAGGCCATTTAATAGCAATCGCTGGGTCATCCCATCTAATACAGCGCTCATGTTGAGGCGCATAGTAATCTGTCGTTTTATATAAGAACTCGGTATTGTCTTTCAACACTAAAAATCCGTGTGCAAAACCCTCTGGCACCCACATCTGACGTTTGTTCTCAGCAGATAAAACAGCGCCTACCCATTGACCAAAAGTTTTAGATTGTCTGCGTAAATCTACTGCAACATCAAATACTTCGCCAGCAATAACGCGCACTAACTTACCCTGCGGCTGTTGAATTTGGTAATGCAGACCACGCAGCACATTAGCAGCAGATTTTGAATGATTATCCTGCACGAATTGTGTTTTAACCCCTGTTAACTGCTCAAACGTTCGTTGGTTAAAACTTTCGAAAAAAAATCCTCTATCATCACCAAATACTTTAGGCTCTAATATCAACACATCTGGAATTGCAGTTTGAATCGCTTGCATTTAATACACCTGTTCAGTCAGTAGCATTTTTAAATATTGGCCATATGCGTTTTTAATATAACGATTAGCTAACTGATCTAGCGCGGCAGCATCGATATATTGCATTCTATAAGCGACTTCTTCAGGACTTGCCACTTTTAAACCCTGACGTTTTTCTATGGTTTCAATGAACATTGAAGCCTCTAACAGCGACTCATGCGTACCAGTGTCAAGCCATGCAATACCTCGCCCCATCACCTCTACCTGCAAATCACCGCGTTCTAGGTACGCTCTATTCACGTCAGTAATTTCCAACTCACCTCTTGGTGATGGTTTCAATTGTTCAGCGATACTAATCACGTCATTGTCGTAAAAATATAGTCCCGTGACAGCATATCTAGACTTAGGCACCGCTGGTTTTTCTTCCAAACTAACCGCCTGTCCTTGCGCATTAAATTCAACCACACCATAACGCTCAGGGTCACTCACAGGATACGCAAAAACAGTAGCACCAGTCTTGATGGCTGCAGCAGCCTGCGTTTTAACAGCTAACTCATGCCCGTAGAAAATATTATCGCCAAGCACTAGCGCACAGCTATCATTGCCAATAAACGACTTACCAATGATAAACGCTTGTGCCAAACCATCAGGTGATGGTTGCACCGCGAACTGAATTGAAATTCCCCATTGGCTACCATCACCAAGTAACTGCTGAAAGCGTGGTGTATCTTCTGGGGTCGAGATTACCAAAATGTCGCGAATACCCGCAAGCATGAGCGTGGTTAATGGATAATAAATCATCGGTTTGTCATACACAGGTAATAGCTGTTTAGAAACGACCTGCGTGACTGGATGCAACCGTGTACCAGAACCACCCGCTAAAATAATCCCTTTCATGCCATTTCCTCACCACGTTCTGAATAATGAGTTTGAATCCAGTTTCTGTAATCACCACTGGTAATATTGTTCACCCAGTCTTGATGTGCCAAATACCAGTTCACTGTTTTTTCTATGCCAGTTTCAAATGTCTCAGCTGGTTTCCAGCCAAGTTCAGCCGCGATTTTTGTGGCATCAATTGCATAGCGCAGGTCATGCCCTGGCCGATCAGTCACATAAGTAATAAGATCCACATAAGACTGTCCATCAGCACGCGGTTGCTTAGCATCGAGCATGCGGCATAGTGTTCGTACAATATCAATATTGGTTTTTTCATTCCAGCCACCAATGTTGTAAACCTCACCAACTTTACCAGCCGCCAGCACGCGCCTGATGGCTGCACAGTGGTCTTCAACATACAGCCAATCGCGCACTTGCAAACCATTTCCATAAACTGGCAAAGGCTTACCCGCTAATGCATTGTGAATAACCAGCGGAATTAACTTCTCAGGAAAATGATAAGGCCCATAGTTATTTGAGCAATTAGTCGTTAATGTCGGTAAGCCATAAGTATGATAATACGAACGCACTAAATGATCAGATGATGCTTTAGAGGCAGAGTAAGGGCTATTGGGTGCATACGGCGTAGTTTCAGTAAATGCTGGGTCATCTTTACCTAGCGAACCGTAAACTTCATCTGTAGAAACGTGCAAGAAGCGGAAGTTTGCTTTATCAACAGCATTTAAAGCACCCCAGTAAGCACGTATGGCTTCAAGTAAATGGAAGGTCCCTACAATATTCGTTTGAATAAAGTCTTCTGGGCCATGTATTGAGCGGTCTACATGGCTCTCAGCTGCAAAATTGACCACTGCACATGGTTTATGCTCAGCTAACAAGCTTGCCACTAAATGCTGATCGCCAATATCACCATGCACAAATAGATGATGAGGATTATGTTCTAGCGTAACCAAGTTTTCCAGATTGCCAGCATAGGTCAATTTGTCTAAATTAACCACAGTACCTAAACCCTGCTTTACCCACGCCAATACAAAATTTGACCCAATAAAACCGGCCCCACCTGTCACAAGAATTGTGTTATTCATCATTGATACTTTCTTAAATTTACTTAATCCTAGGCCAGCTAGACTAGTACTAGCCATTCCAAACGCAATTACCTGACTTTGCCAGTCCAGCCAAATACGCTTCATGGTCAGCAATTTCATCAGCAGTAGCGTGCTTCACTAATACTGGTGCATGACTCACAGCACTCATTTCAGCAATGCTCTGGCTAGGCTGGTCTAATCCAATCATCAAGCTTTCTTGGCCGCGCGTCATCGCCATATAAACATCGGCCAATAACTCAGCATCAAGCAACGCGCCATGTAAGGTACGTCTTGAGTTATCAATACCAAAATGCCTACATAAGGCATCTAAGTTATTACGTTGGCCAGGCCGCATCTCTTTTGCAATTTTGAGTGTATCCGTAATTTTGGCAGTGATTGACTCAACCTTTTTCTGGCCAATCAACCCTAACTCATAATTTAGAAAACCCACATCAAATGGGGCGTTATGCATAATCAGCTCTGCATCCGCAATAAATGCAATCAGCTCATTAGCAATGTCTGCAAAGCGCGGTTTATCTTGCAAGAACTCAAGTGAAATACCATGCACTTCTTGTGCACCTTGATCAATTTCACGGTCTGGATTTAAATAATAATGAAAATGGTGTTTAGTTAAGCGTCTATTCACCACCTCGACAGCTGCAATCTCAATCACACGATGCCCTTGGGCATGATACAAACCTGTGGTTTCCGTATCTAAGAAAATCTGCCTCATGACGCACTAACTCCCTTCTGCAAAATTTGATCTACCCCCTTGTTAGCCAGCATGTCGGCGCGCTCGTTTCCTACATTACCAGCATGCCCTTTCACCCACACCCACTCCACCGTATGTTGCTGTGCTAACACATCCAGAATACGCCATAAATCATCGTTCTTAACTGGTTTTTTATCAGCGGTGCGCCAATTACGTGCTTTCCAACCGATGATCCACTCAGAAATGCCTTTCTGCACATACACAGAATCGGTAAATACTTTTGCGTGACATGTCCGTTTTAAAGCCTCTAAAGCACGTATTACTGCAGTAAGTTCCATGCGATTGTTTGTTGTCAGTGACTCACCACCAAATAGTTCTTTCTCATGCCCATCGTAACTAATCCAAGCCCCCCACCCACCAGGGCCAGGGTTGCCTTTACATGCACCATCTGCATAAATTTCTACGGTAGAACGCTTAGCTGCTACTTCTGTTGTCATTAATCAAATTCACTTTACTCTAAATTAATAATGATTATAGAACATCACAGCGCCAAGCATGGCTAATACACTTAAATATTCATGCCGACATCATCAATTTAATATAAAAAATTTGTACCGTAAATTTGTATGGCAAAGATGTGTAATATTTATTAAACAAATGCGTAATTCAGCCGTTAACTGAATATATATGAATTTGTTATCACTTTAATCAAACCATCATTTAGTGCCAAATTTTAGGTTAAAAGCTAATTAACGATAAGCATCAATAATAAAGTCGGAATGTAATATGCAAAAAGCGGTCACTTATCTCAACTTATCACTCGTTTGTTTTTTTATAAGCATAGGCACCTGCTCAGCTGCCACTTGGGTCAAGCTCAATGAGAACAGCACCTCAAAGTTAATGATAGACAAGCAATCGATTTTGGAAAGAGATAAACTGAAACGTGCTTGGGTCCAAATTGAGTACAAGACGATTCAAAAAAACTTAGAGTCTCCAGATACTCAATATAACCTATCAAAATTATTATGGTATTTTGATTGTCCAGCGCAAAAATCAGCTGCTTCACAGGTATTTCAATACCTAAATTCCGAGCTTGTCCATTCAGCAGCCATTAATAATATTAAAGATGCTAAATTTATAGAACCAGTACCTGAAACAGACTTTGATCGTGCGATGCGATATGTATGTACAACCAATAAAAGTGCCAATGTTAAATCTGCGGCACCAACACCGGCAGCCCCCAAAGCTCCTCCCGCAGAAACAAAAACTGAAACCAACCCTAGTGCTAAACCTGCAGATACGGAAAGCAAACCAGCTGAAGTTAAGCCTATAGAAAAAGCACCTGCAAAACCAACTGGTAAGAAACCAGATGACATTAAAAAACCTGTGACATGGAGCTACGAGGGTAAAGAAGGTCCTGAAAACTGGAGTAAGCTAAATAGCGAATTCTCAACATGTAGTACTGGTAGCACTCAATCACCGATTGATGTCACTGAAAGCATTGATGCCAATCTAAAACCATTAAAGCTACTACAAAAGTTTCCAGCTAAAGAAATATTGCAAAGCAATCATTCAATACAGCTCAATTTCAGAGATGGCAACATTGTCGCTATTGACAGCATGACTTTCAAGCTTAAACAAGTAAACTTTCACACCCCCAGTGAACACAGAATTCAGGGCAAATCATTCCCCCTAGAAGCACAATTTCTACATACAGACACTAAGGGAAATACTGCGATTATTGCAGTTATGTTCAAAGAAGGCAGAGCAAACTCTGCTTTAGCTAAAATATTAAAACAACTACCGCAGGATGGCGATAAACCAGTTGCGCTAAAATCTAGACTACTTGCTAGTGAAATGATGCCAAACAACCAAGATTACTATCGTTTCAGCGGGTCACTCACTACTCCACCCTGCACCGAAGGCATACGCTGGATATTGGTCAAAACACCAATGACGGCAAGTAAAGAGCAAATTGAGGCACTAGCCACTAAAAACAACAACAGGCCATTACAAGCAATTAATGCCCGTATCATTATAGACTAAGGTACTAACTAGACATCGTAAATAGCCGATACCAAATAAGAAAAGCACCTAAGTAATCTTAGGTGCTTTTCTTATTTAAAGCGCATTCTAAATAGCAATTAAATTCAAATTAATCGCTACCGTTGAGTATAGGTCTTATTTTTTATCTCTTAAATTTGCTGCAATACGCATTCTCAACGCATTAAGCTTAATAAAGCCGCCTGCATCTTTTTGGTCATAAGCACCTTTATCATCTTCAAAAGTCGCGATGTTAGGGTCAAATAGAGAGTTAGTTTTACTATCACGACCAGTCACAATCACGTTACCTTTGTACAGCTTTACGCGCACCCAGCCATTCACCGTTTGCTGTGTATGATCAATCAAGGTTTGTAATGTAAGACGCTCAGGGCTCCACCAGTATCCGTTATAAATCATGCTAGCGTAACGTGGCATCAAATCGTCTTTTAAGTGTGCGACTTCACGGTCTAAGGTAATAGACTCAATTGCACGGTGTGCTTTTAGTAAAATCGTGCCGCCTGGGGTTTCATAGCAACCACGAGACTTCATGCCTACATAGCGGTTTTCAACAAGGTCCAAACGGCCCACTCCGTGCTTACCACCAATTTTGTTCAAATGTGCAAGCAAGTCGTGCGCTTTCATAGGCTCGCCATTTAAGCTCACTGGGTCACCATTGACGTATTCAATATCTAAATACTCCGGTGCATCTGGTGCTTTTTCTGGGCTAACACTCCAGCGCCACATAGACTCTTCAGCCTCTGCTGCTGGGTTCTCCAAATGACGGCCTTCATAAGAAATATGCAACAAGTTCGCATCCATGCTGTATGGGCTACCACCTTGCTTATGCTTCATATCGACAGGAATGCCGTGTTTTTCAGCATAGGCCATTAATTTTTCACGGCTTAGTAAATCCCACTCGCGCCATGGTGCAATAATTTGGATATTTGGGTTTAGCGCATAAGCACCAAGCTCAAAACGCACTTGGTCGTTACCCTTACCTGTTGCACCATGTGAAATTGCATCGGCATTGGTATCGCGAGCAACTTCAATTAAACGCTTAGCAATAAGCGGACGTGCAATAGACGTACCTAATAAATACTCACCTTCGTACACGGTATTAGCGCGGAACATTGGGAATACGAAATCACGCACAAACTCTTCACGTACGTCATCAATAAAAATCTCTTTTACACCCGCAGCTTTTGCTTTTGCACGTGCAGGCTCTAACTCTTCACCCTGACCCAAATCAGCCGTGTAAGTCACCACTTCACATTGGTATTCATCTTGTAGCCATTTCAAAATAACTGAAGTATCTAAACCACCTGAATACGCCAATACAACTTTATTTACTTTACTCATGATCTCTTTCTATAGATATTTAGCAACCACTTGCTAAAATTTGAATGCCAATCTAGCTCGCACTGCATTCAAATCAAGCACGCCTGTTGTTAATTAAACTTGTCCTAATAACAAATATTCCATCAATGCTTTTTGGGTGTGTAGCCTGTTCTCGGCTTCATCCCACACTACACTTTGTACACCATCAATCACATCTGCAGAAACTTCTTCACCGCGGTGTGCTGGCAAACAATGCATAAATAATGCATCTTTAGCGGCAACACGCATCATGTCACTATCAACCTGCCAGTCAGCAAAATCTCGCATGCGCTCTTCGTTCTCTGCTTCAAAGCCCATGCTTGTCCAAACATCTGTGGTCACTAAGTCAGCACCTCGTGCAGCGTCCATTGGGTCAGCAAATACCTCAAAGTGATCAGTCCCATACAAATTGGCACGTTCAGGCTCAACTTCATAACCTGGCGGCGTAGAAACATGTACATTAAAGTCTAATAACTCAGCAGCCTGTAACCAGGTATGACACATATTATTGCTATCACCAATCCAAGCGACGGTTTTGCCTTTAATCGAGCCGCGGTGTTCAATGTATGTAAAAATATCCGCGAGAATCTGGCATGGATGATATTCATTCGTTAAGCCATTAATCACAGGGACACGTGAGTTAGCTGCAAAGCGCTCGATGATTTCTTGCTCAAAAGTACGAATCATCACAATATCACTCATGCGTGAAATCACCTGTGCAGCATCTTCTACTGGCTCACCGCGACCTAACTGAGAATCTCTAGTATTTAAGTAGATCGCAGAGCCACCCAGTTGCTGCATACCCGCCTCAAATGACAAGCGTGTACGCGTACTGGCTTTTTCAAAAATCATCACCAATGTACGATCTTGCAATGGCCAATATTGCTGATAATCTTTAAATTGGCTTTTGATCCAGCGTGTACGCTCAAAGACGTACTCAAGCTCGTCACTGTTCAAATCGTTAAATTGTAAAAAATGTTTTATTGCCATCATAGTTGGTAGTTCAAATTTTATTAAAACTGACTACAAGTTAGTTATGTTATAAATGATTTATTTTGATAAAAATGTTTTGATTAATGCAGATAAACGTTGCACCAATTCTTTTGCTTCAGCTTCGCTCATCACGAGCGGAGGTAACAAACGCACGACTTTATCTGCGGTCACGTTAATCAGCAATTTGGCTTCTAGTGCCATTTTGACTAACTCAACGCATGGTCGATCTAGCTCGATACCAATCATCAACCCAGCGTTGCGTACGGTAACAAACCCTTGAGCACCTGTTAACTCTGCGGCAAAGCCTTCACGAATCAAATTGCCAATCTTTTCAGCATTCTCGAGCAGGTGTTCTTCTTCTATAATATTTAAGGTCGCTAAACCCGCCGCTGTTGCTAAAGGATTACCGCCAAAGGTTGACCCATGTTTACCATAGGTGAATACGTCGGCAGCCTTACCACTTGCAACACAAGCACCAATCGGCACACCCGAACCTAAACCTTTAGCAAGACTCATCACGTCAGGTTTAATACTGGTATGCTGAAAAGCAAACCAAGTACCTGTTCGCGCGATGCCAGTCTGCACTTCATCCAACATCAACAACCATCCATTGGCGTCACATATTTGACGCAATTGCTCTAAATAAGCACCCGCATCTTTAGGGATATTAATACCACCTTCACCTTGTACTGGCTCGACCAATATTGCAACAACATTAGGATGATGTAACGCCACTTGTTTAACCGCTTCTACATCATCATATGGCACGCGTATAAAACCACTCACTAAAGGATCAAACCCAGCTTGCACTTTACGATTACCTGTCGCTGAAAGTGTCGCTAATGTACGTCCATGAAAAGACTGATCCATCACAATAATTTCAGGGGTATTGATGCCTTTATTGTGCCCATAGAGACGTGCTAATTTAATCGCAGCCTCATTAGCCTCACAGCCCGAGTTGCAAAAAAACACTTTATCCATGCCAGATATTTCACACAACTTATCTGCCAGTGCAGACTGTTCTGCAATATTGTAGATATTGGAAACATGAATCAACTTCGCGGCCTGTTTGGCAATTGCATCCACCAACTTAGGATGCGCATGACCTAAGCCATTAACGGCTACGCCTGCCAGTGCATCAAGATATTGATCATTATGGTTATCCCACAGCCAAACGCCCTCACCTTTTACAAAGGTAACTGGCTGACGCATATAGGTGTTCATTAAGTGGTCTGACATTATTATTTACTCAAATACAAATGATTAAGCATGACTAAATCCTACGTTAACTTTATCGCAGGCAACCTACAAAAAATAAAAATCCCGCAATTCATCCATGAATGAAGAATCGAGACAACATCTTTGGTTTATTAATATTTAGGTTTATTAATTAAAAAACGATGATGATTATATTTTAATTGAGGGTAAAGAAACTCTCACGAGAGTAGCTGAAAACCTCACTATTGGCAAGTTTTACAGCACAAAACTTAGAGATAATTATATAATAATGACTTGATAAAAATAGCAATTTAGGCAAAAATCGCCATCCCTAAATTTTAACTGCCAATCATATTTTCATATGGCATCTTTAACTTTGGTTTCCCAACAAGACACAAGCCCGCAACTTCCAGTCTCCTGGTATGTGGATAAAAACATTTATGCAATTGAACAAAAGCATTTGTTCGCCCATGCGCCGCATTACCTCGGGCATGAGCTAATGGTTCCAAATGTTGGCGATTACCACGTATTAGACTGGATGGGGCAAGCAAAAAGCTTGGTACACCAACAAGATGGCATAAACGCCATCAGTAATGTGTGCAGACATCGCCAAGCACTGATGCTTAAAGGCCGAGGACAAACAAAAAATATCGTGTGCCCACTGCACCGCTGGACTTACGACCTAGAGGGTACGTTGTTAGGTGCTCCACATTTCGAGAAAAACCCCTGTCTGAATCTTGATAAAAAGACTTTACAAAACTGGCAAGGTTTACTGTTTGATACAAAACGAGATATCGCAAAAGACCTTGCAAACCTAGGGTGCAAACAAGACTTTGATTTTACAGGCTACATGCTAGACCGTGTGGCGGTTGAAGAATATAACTTCAACTGGAAAACCTTTATTGAAGTCTATTTAGAAGACTATCACGTTGGCCCATTTCACCCTGGCCTCAATCAATTTGTAAACTGCGAACAACTCAACTGGGAATTTGCTGACAATTACAGTGTGCAAACTGTAGGCTTTAAACAATCACTTAATAAAGCTGGCTCACCAACTTACCAAGCGTGGCAAGCGCAGGTAGCAAAATACCACGCAGATAAAACACCCAAATATGGCGCAATCTGGATGGTGTACTATCCTTTTCTGATGATTGAATGGTATCCAAACGTGTTAGTCGTATCACATATCATTCCGCGTGGTGTAAACGCATGTACCAATGTGGTTGAATTTTACTACCCTGAAGATATTGGTTTATTTGAGCGCGAATACGTGGCTGCCCAACAAGCGGCCTACGAAGAAACCGCGGTAGAAGACAATGACATTTGCCAACGCATGCACGATGGTCGCCACGCCTTATTTGCACAAGGCATTGATGAGCGTGGTCCATACCAACACCCGATGGAAACTGGAATGGAGCATTTTCATCAATGGTACCGCCAACAAATGCAAGAGCATATTCCGTTAGTTTGAACATCATGCAAACTAATGCTTTATCCATGAATCATTGCACATGAAAAAAAATTGCTACGCCCTACCCAACTTGGGTAGCCTATGGATGCTGGTAGCCGCTCTGGGGTTTGCCATCATGGGCGCACTGGTTAAACTCGGTGCCCAGAAGTTTAGTAGCGCGGAACTGGTATTTTATCGTTCATTATTTGGTCTAGTGTTTATCGGCTTGTTCATTTTTTACAAGAAACTACCGCTAGCTACTCCAGTCATGTACAAACAAATGTCGCGAGCTGGTGTTGGTTTCAGTGCACTGATTTTATTTTTCTACGCTATTGCACATTTACCACTAGCGACCGCTATCACACTCAATTACACATCCCCTTTATTTTTAGCGATATTCATGCCTTTCTTTTTGCATGAAAAACCAAAGAAAATATTGCTCATTGCGTTGGCGATTGGCTTTATTGGAGTGAGCTTATTACTCAGGCCGACTATCAATCAATCTCAATGGTTGGCTGGTTTTTTAGGTCTACTATCAGGAATTGGCGCGGCATTAGCTTATGTACATGTTAAACAACTTGGGCAGGCTAACGAGCCTGATTGGCGTACTGTATTTTACTTTACGTTAGTTTCTTCAGTCTGTGTAGGTGCATGGATGCTGTTTGATCACTTTCACGCACTGGTATGGCAAGATTTGCCTATTCTGATAGGTTTAGGGGTATCTGCTACGGTTGCACAACTTGCCCTTACACGCGCTTACCGCACTGGAGACACCTTAGTCGTGGCTAGCCTTGCTTATGTCACTATTTTACTGGCAAGTTTATTTGGTGTGATTTGGTGGCAGGAACATTTAAGCTTAGATGCATGGATTGCGATTGGTTTGATTATACTGAGTGGCATTATCAGCATCCGTACTGCACGTTAGCATTAAGCCGATTAGAATTAATCCAAGTAGAATTAAACTAGATTCAGAAAAGTAAAGCTCAAGAAAGTGACGTAAAGCAGTTTATCGCTTTACGTCATTATTACTGATCATTTTTAGTGAATACTTAAGCATCTAACAAACCACTACGCATTGCAATCAATGCAATTTCCGCAGAGTTATTAGCATTCAGTTTTTGTTTAATATTGTACAAATGTGTCCCTACTGTGCGTGGGCTCAAAAATAGGGTTTCTGCAATCTCATTGGTCGTTTTACCTTTAGCCAATGCCATAAACACCTCAAACTCACGTGGTGAGAGTACATCTACAGGGTTTTGATCTCCTGATAACTGCTGGATTGCCATTTGCTGTGCAACGCTTGCTTCTAGGTATTTTTTGCCACCAGCAACAGTGCGGATTGCTTTAATCAACTCTTCTGCTGCACTACGTTTGGTGAGGTATCCCATTGCACCCGCATTAAGCACGCGTTTAGGATGAACAGAATCTTCATGTGCGGATAATACTAGTATTTTCGCAGCGCTGTCTTTTGCCAGAATACGCTCTATCGCTTCTAAACCACCTATGCCTGGCATTGTAATATCCATAACAACGATATTGGGTTTATGCTCAACGTAACGCTGAATTGCTTGTTCACCACTTTCAGCCTCTGCGATCACTTTAATATCCGCATCGGACTCAAGTAACATTTTGAATCCCATACGAACAACCGCGTGATCATCTACTAACATCACATTAATCTGGCTCATTCACTTACTTTCTCCCGTTGCTGGGCACATAAATTACATTAATTCTCAATATTTCTAGATATGTTATTTCCAAGCACTTCAATGCTAGGTACTTCATTTCCAGGAACATTGATAAAAATTGAAGTCCCTTGGCTAGGGGCAGACTCTATGACAAAAGTACCATGCAAGGCTTGGACACGCTCACGCATACCGAGCAATCCAAAATGCCGACTTTGATCTACAGCATCCACATCCATGCCTATGCCATTATCTTTAATACTCAATTGCAACTCACCATCAGACACTTTAATGAGTCGTATTTCTATTGAAGTCGCCTGTGCGTATTTTAATGCGTTATTCAGCGACTCTTGCACTATTCGATACAAATTGATGCTGATAGTTTCACCTAAGCTCTGCAAGTTTCCTGATTGCAGGTTTTCAGACAAATAAAGCTGAATATTTAGTGCTGGATGTTGCACCTGATAACTGCTGACCAAGTCTTTCAATGTTTCAGCCAGACCCAAATTATCAAGCGAACCTGGGCGTAATTGGCGAACGATATTATGCATACCATCGTAAATTTGATTTGCTGCAGACACAATCACCTGTGCACTTGATGCAATTTCTGTCATACCTGTACCCGTGCTATTTGCTTTCGCTTTATTCGCAATCCCAACGGCAAAGGTTTTAATTGCTGTCACGTACTGACCAAGCTCATCGTGAAGCTCACGTGCTAAGCTGCGGCGTTCATCTTCTATATGCTTTTGAATCAAATGTGTGAGCTGTCGATTTTCTTCCAACAAACGCTCAGCAGTCAGTGATTCTGCCATTCTATTAAGGCTGTGGCCTATCGTATCGAACTCTGGCAAAGGAAAAGTTGGCAAGCGCGTTGTTAAATCGCCCTGCTCAATGCGGTTAATTGCGCCCAAAATTCTACCAATAGGTTTTAGGGAGTGGCTTAACAATATATAAACCAAAGTATTCAGTATGACAAAAAATCCCAATCCAACCCACATTAGCTGATTAAACCCAGCCCACGCCTCACGGATAGAACCAGCAGCACTGGACTCCACCACTAAAGTGCCATAGCGAATCCTGCGCTCAACTCTTTCAACTTTAGGTTGCACTAATTTAACGAACCATTGCGGTGGGCTCACGTCAGATTTAAAAGTTGACTCTGGAGAGCTATATAGCTCGTAACCTTGGTAATCATAAAGCGTAATATGACTACTACGCACATAACCCAAAGAAGCCAAGAACCCCTGCAACACAACATGGGTAGGGCCCATTTCTGGATTTAATGTCGAGCTAATAATCACTGTATCCAGCAACTGCACAGTAACGCGACTGGCAGCCTCTACCCGTTCACGAATCGAAACGCGAGTATCTGTCACTAATATTGACCCCACTACCAATATAAATGCCATTGATAATAAGGTAATCAGTAAATTTAAACGAAAACGTAAGCTCATGAGTTGAAATCACTTAATGACATGTGTAGAGTTTAACAACTTTAATCAAATCGCTATATAGTGTTATTCATGAAAACATCATTTATATTAAATGTTGCGGAGTATATACGCGACGCCATTTTAGACCATGAATCAGAATTGGAATCACTAGACCGTGCCATTGGCGACGGTGATCATTACATTAATATGAAACGTGGCGCGAGTGCCATTGTAGAAATGCGTGCTGAACTTGAATCACTCACGCCAGATGCAGCGCTAAATAAAATTGGCATGAAATTACTCAGTACCATTGGCGGCGCTTCAGGCCCACTCCTCGCGAGTTTTTTTATGAGTATGGGCAAAACGCTTAAAGAAAAAGCTGATGATGGCGCTATTAGCTATGCTGCTGCATTTGCTGATGGTGTAAAAGCTATTCAACAACGCGGAAAAGCTGGTTTAGGTGAAAAAACCATGTTAGATGTACTTATTCCAGTCGCACAACAATTTTTAACACTTACTGCATCGCATACAAATACAAAAGAAATCTGTGCATCACTCATACACACCGCTGAACAAGGTATGTTATCTACAAAGGCGTTAATTGCAACCAAAGGGCGTGCAGCAAGCTTGGGCGAGCGCGCTATCGGGCATATCGACCCAGGCGCAAAGAGTTGCCAATTAATGATTGAAGCCGTTTGCAAACAACGACTATTGATTCAAGATTAAATATTGTTCAAGACTAAATGGACTCAAAATTAAAAGGCCGATAATGAAAAAGTTTATTAATAAAATTGACGATGTTTTAGTTGAAAGTCTTAGCGGCTTTGCTGCCGCACATCATGATTTAGTTAAGCTTAATCTGGACCCTAACTTTTTAACCCGCCAACAAAAGTCTAATAATAAAGTAGCAATTATTTCTGGCGGCGGCTCTGGGCACGAGCCACTACACGCAGGCTACATTGGTTACGGCATGCTGGATGCAGCCTGCCCAGGCCATGTGTTTACATCACCCACCCCAGACCAAATGTTAGCAGCAGCAGAGGCTGCACATGCCGACAAAGGTATTTTATTTATTGTTAAAAATTACGCTGGCGATGTGATGAACTTTGAAATGGCTGCTGAGATGTTGCCATTTGAATCTGCCACCGTACTCACTAGTGACGACTGCGCTGTCATTAACAGCACGTACACCACAGGGCGGCGCGGTGTAGCAGGCACGGTCATTGTGGAAAAATGTGTAGGTAGTTTGGCCGAAACTGGTGCGACTTTGCAAGCCTGTAAAACACTAGGAGACAAAGTTAACAGCCGCACTGCAAGCATGGGCGTTGCCTTAACCAGTTGCACAGTACCCGCCGCTGGCCGCCCTACTTTTGACATTGACGATAACGAGCTTGAAATGGGCGTGGGCATACATGGTGAACCAGGCCGAAAACGCGAAACCATACGTGAAGCTGATGCCATTATTCAAGATGTAGTTAACGCTATACTGGATGCATTAAAACCTGCACAAAATAGCGAAGCATTATTACTGATTAACGGCTTTGGCGCTACGCCATTAATGGAGCTTTACCTTATTTACAATACCGCTGCAAAGTTACTCAATCATCACGGTATTAATATTACGCGCTCATTAGTCGGCAACTACACCACCGCCTTAGACATGGCTGGCGCATCGATTACGTTATGCCTATTAGATGATGAAATTAAACAGCATTGGGATAGCCCAGTGCACACAGCCACACTCAGGTGGGGTGTTTAAATCATCGCATAACCATCCATTCGGGCTAAGCAAAACCATTAAATTCTACAATCGGCTAATGCCAATTACTAAAGTATACCTAGCAGAATGGTTATATAGTATGATTGAGCATCAATAACCAAATTAATTTAAAATGATTAAACATCTAGCAATTAATCATTTTAAATCAAGCTAATCCTTGCAAACTTACGGCATAAACTCTTTATTAGGCGAACTGGTAACACTCACCAAAGAGCGTGACGATTTGTCCCTGCAAGTCTCTCTGATTAAGACGCTGACTCATTTTATCAACTCAGCTCATGCTACCCCTAAAAAATCAGTCGTTATTTACCTCCTTAAAGATGTAAAGAAACAAACAATTTCCGTATTAACGGCTGAAAATACCCCAGACAACGCCATAGTCTCTGCTGACTTAAAACAAGCTATTCTTAACTGTATACAAACAGATAGTCGTTACACCTATCAATCTGAAAACAACCGTATCATTAAGCTTCACCCCATGAGAGGTGTGATGGGGCATATAGATTGCGTGATTGCAGTAGAAAGCGACCAAATTGATGAATATCTAGATGTGTCGATTTGTATGATTTTAGAAATTTATCAAAACTTTGTGCTACTTAACAACGAGAACGAGTGTGACACGCTCACTGGTTTACTAAATCGCAAAACTTTTGACTTTAAAATCAATAAAATTCTTGCACAAATGCATAGCAGCACTAACCGCAAGGAAGATAAAGCTGACCAGATTTATTTTTTAGCGATTTTTGACATTGATCACTTTAAGAGAATCAATGACGAGTTCGGTCATTTAATTGGCGATGAGGTTTTGTTGATGTTCTCGCAGCTCATGCGTCAAAGTTTTAGGGAAACCGACCCGCTTTTCCGCTTTGGTGGCGAAGAGTTTGTTGGTTTTTTTGAATGCGCCAGCACAATGGATATTCAGAATATTTTTGAACGATTTAAACTCAAAGTCGCTAATTTTCAATTTCCACAAGTAGGCAAAGTCACGGTCAGTGCTGGGTTTACTGAAATCTCACCTTTTGACACCTCAAGCCAGATTATAGACCGCGCAGATACTGCACTTTATTACGCTAAAAATCATGGTCGTAACCGTGTAGATTCTTATGAGCTATTGATCGCCGATGGTAGCTTACAAGAAAATAAAAAAGAAGGCGAAATCGAGTTGTTTTAGCTCCTAGCTTGCTTTTCATACTTCTTTCATACTCTTTTATTTCACGGCCTGTATCTTACAACCATCAATTTCAAAACCCTTAGTCATAAGGCATCGCTAGATTTAACTTAATAAACAGAGCGTTTAAAAGTTTTTATTCCATTTAGTCTATAACATTCTGCCTAGATCGCAAGTGACTGTCATCTCTACTTATCGTGCGAAACAGTGGTCACTTTACGCAAACACTTGGTTCCATAACGCAGTTACTTTGGCAATTTGTTCAGCTATTTCTTCGGCGTTAATATTCAACTGCGTAGCACCTTGTAGCTTTAGCATATGTTGCATATGTCGATACTCTCGATAAGCATCAGCGACGCTTTCTGCTAATTCTGCATCTATCATTTTTAAAGTTGCCATCCGCTTTAGTAAGCCTATATTGCCGATATTAACCGTGAGTTCTGGGTGGCCTGGTGCATACAGTAACACTAAATATTGCACCAAAAACTCTACGTCAATAATTCCGCCTACTCCCTGCTTCAAATCAAACATGCCTTCGTGAGTATGTTGCGCTTTTCGCATTTTTTCACGCATGGCTAACACTTCAGTTTTTAGGATTGTGGCATCCCGCGCCTGCGTCATGACCTCTGCTCTAATTTCATCAAAAGCCTGACCAATTTCCCTATCGCCTGCCACAAAACGAGCACGCGTTAGGGCTTGATGCTCCCATACCCATGCTTTATTTAGCTGATAATCTCTAAATGCATCTACTCTACTTACTAGTAAGCCGCTGTTACCATCTGGGCGTAATTGCAAGTCGGTTTCATACAATAAACCAGCGGAGGTTAGGCTGTTAAACCAGTTATTAATACGCTGTGCAAATCGTGCATATACCTCGCTCGCCTCGGGAGACTCATCATCATAAAGAAAAATAATGTCTAGGTCGGAAGCGTAGCCTAACTCTTTACCGCCTAGTTTACCGTAGCCTATCACTGCAAATTTAGGCACATCTACATGTCGGCCGCGCACGTTGGGCCATATGATTTCTAACGCTACACTTAAAATTAAATCCGCTAGCTCACTTAAGTAGTCTGATATCGTTTCTAGCTGTAATTCACCATTAATGTCCTGTACCGCAAAGCGAAAGATATAAGCATGTTTAAAATGGCGCATGACATCCATTTGACGCTCTATATCACCCGTCACTTCAGCCAACCGCTCAAGCAGCTCGGTGCGCATCGCGGCAAAATCTGGTGCTGCATGTAGGGTACGCACATCTAAAAGCTCATCCAACAAGATTGGGTGGCTGGTTAAATAATTAGCGAGCCATGGGCTACTGCTACATAACTTGACCAGCAATTGCATCGCCTGCGGATGCTCAGCCAATAGTGCTAAATAACTGGCGCGTCTACAGATGCTTTCCAATAAATCCATCACTCTTGTCAACGTAATATCAGCGTTTTTCATTTGCCCTGCCTGTGAAATCACATGGGGCATCACCGCATCAAAACGTTGTCTACTTAGCTCTGGCAATTGTTTGTATCGGCTGCTTTGGTGCAAAATATTTAAACGGCGATAAGTTTCAATCGCTTCGGAGAAACCTATGCTATCTAGCGTCTTAATTGAATCGACTTCACTGATAGAAGCATTCCAAATAGACTTTTCAGCTTCCAGTGTATCTTTACTGGCACCAGCATCATCAAATGTAGCATCAAAGTGCTGCTGTACTTGCGCTCGATATTCGTCTAGTTTTTGTAAAAATGCTGCCCAACTTTGATAATTCATCGCTTTTGCAATGCGCGCTTTTGCTTCATCAGACTTTGGCAGCTCTTGGGTTTGTACGTCATCGACATACATCAAGCGGTGTTCGAGATTTCTTAAAAAAACATAAGCCTCGCTTAGCTCTACTACTGTTTTTTCTGGCAATAGACCTTTGTTTTTTAATAAGTTTAATACTGATAAGGTTGGCTTAATTTGCAAGCTATTGTCTTGGCCGCCACGGATTAACTGAAATACTTGTGCAATAAACTCAATTTCACGAATACCACCCCGCCCCAGTTTAATGTTGTCGTGCATGCCCTTGCTGTTTACATCACGTTGAATCTGGATTTTTAAATCACGCATGCTAGTAAAAGCGCCAAAATCCAGATACTTACGGAACACAAATGGCCTCAATAATCGCGAGACTGCATCCCCTCCCGTCACTTCGCGACCTTTAATCCACGCGTAACGCTCCCACTCTCGTCCATTGTTTTGATAATAGTCTTCAAGTGCATCAAGATTGCACACAATGGCGCCTTCTGACCCAAACGGTCTTAAACGCATATCCACACGGAACACAAAGCCATCTTCAGTGATTTCATCAATCGCAGCGATCAGCTTTTTGGCTAAACGCGAAAAGAAATCTTGATTGCTAACGGATTTTGCGCCTTGTGTAGCACCATCTGACTCATAGGCAAAAATCAAATCAATATCGGATGAAACATTAAGCTCACCACCGCCTAGCTTTCCCATTCCAATGACAATAAGTTGCTGCTGTTTGCCCCCTACATCTACAGGCTGACCATACACCGTAGCTTGCCATTGATGAAGATACTCAATCGCGGTGTTAATCACACACTCAGCCAACGCTGATGTCGTGAACATAACCTCTTGTAAATTTGCTAAACCGCTTAAGTCTCTTACAATCATACGTGCCATGACACGGCTTCGTAGAAATCGTAACGCTCGTTTTAAACTAGTTTCATCAATGATTTGTTCAGCTGCTAAAAAATTTTGCATATCGCTCAAAAGATAGGCTTGATGTAGATTTTGTAACAAATCTTGCAGTAAAAGCGCATCTTTTCTAAACAATCTTTCAACAAACGGGCTGCAAGAGACCGCATGTAGTACACAAGCCTCATCACTAGTAGGGGCGCGGTTTAGGGATAATAAATTATCGAGTGTTAGCATAAGATTTTTCATGTAATATGGCATAGTTACAACGGTGTAACAACTTACTTTTAGTGGTTATCTATCTACGTAGCAACTAGGTATAACTAGATAACTTTAGACCAAATTATAAACGGGTCACAAAGATTTAAGGGGATTTTAAGCATGTCAATCGAATCAGTTCTTCACGAAAACCGCGTTTTTGAACCTAGTGCAGACTTTGTTAAAAAAGCCAATGTCTCAGGCATGGCGACTTACAATCAGCTCTGCGCAGAAGCCGCTGCCGATTATGAAGGTTTTTGGGCAAAGTTAGCGCGTGAATTATTGGTCTGGAGCAAACCCTTTACTAAAACGCTGAATGAAGAAAACGCACCATTCTACAAATGGTTTGAAGATGGCGAGCTGAACGTTTCTGCCAACTGCCTAGATAAACACTTAAATACTATCCCGAACAAAGTCGCCATTATTTTTGAAGGTGATGATGGCAACACTAAAGAAGTGACTTACAAAGACCTGTACCACCAAGTTTGCCAGTTTGCGAATGGTTTAAAAAAGCTAAACCTCAGCGTGGGTGACCGCGTAATTATCTATTTACCAATGGGTATTGAGGCTGTTGTTGCCATGCAAGCTTGCGCACGCATTGGCCTGATTCACTCTGTGGTATTTGGCGGCTTTTCTGCTAAAAGTTTAAACGAACGCATTATTGATGCTGGTGCTAAAGCTGTCATCACGTCTGACGGCCAGTTCCGTGGCGGTAAAACCTTGCCATTAAAATCAGCCGTTGACGAAGGTATAGCAATGGGCGGTTGCGAAGCCATTCAAAATGTCGTCGTACTGAAAAAAACTGGGCTGGATATCACATGGAACAGCAATAACATTTGGTGGCATGATCTGATTGCCGACGTTGCAGACACATGTGAACCTGTGATGGTGAGTGCAGAACATCCGCTATTTTTACTCTACACATCAGGCTCTACAGGTAAACCAAAAGGCGTACAACACAGCTCTGCTGGTTACTTGCTACACGCCATGAACACCATGCGCTGGACCTTTGATATTCATGAAAACGATGTATTTTGGTGTACAGCCGATGTGGGCTGGATTACAGGCCACTCATACGTGGCTTACGGCCCACTTGCGATGGGTGCAACACAAATCATTTTTGAAGGCATTCCAACCTATCCAAACGCTGGCCGTTTCTGGCAAATGATAGAAAAGCACAAAGTCTCTATCTTTTACACTGCGCCAACAGCCATCCGCTCATTGATTAAAGCGTCTGAAACTACGCCAGAAGTAGCGCCAAAAAATTACAACTTATCTAGCCTGCGTTTGCTAGGTTCAGTAGGTGAGCCAATCAACCCAGAAGCATGGATGTGGTACTTTGAACAAGTCGGCGGTAGCCGTTGCCCAATTGCCGATACTTTCTGGCAAACTGAAACAGGCGGCCATGTCATTACCCCATTACCAGGCGCTACTGCACTGGTACCTGGCTCATGCACACTTCCCTTCCCCGGTATTGATATTGATGTGGTAGATGAAACAGGTAAAGACGTACCTTGGGGCACAGGTGGTTTATTAGTGATTAAAAAACCATGGCCATCGATGATACGTACTATCTACAACGACCCAGAACGCTACAAAACCAGCTACTACCCAGTGGATTTAGGCGGCAAGATTTACCTAGCTGGTGACGGCGCAATCCGCGATGCAAAAACAGGTAACTTCACCATTATGGGCCGTATTGATGACGTGCTAAACGTCTCTGGGCACCGTTTAGGCACGATGGAGATTGAATCAGCATTAGTCGCTAATCATTTAGTTGCAGAAGCCGCGGTAGTAGGCAAACCGCACGATGTAAAAGGTGAATCGGTTGTTGCCTATGTGGTACTAAAAGGCGCACGCCCAGAAGGCGAAGAAGCGAAGAAAATCGTTGCAGAGCTACGCGAATGGGTGGGCAAAGAAATTGGCCCAATCGCCAAACCTGATGAAATCCGCTTTGGTGACAACTTACCAAAAACACGCTCTGGCAAAATCATGCGTAGATTATTACGTACGCTAGCAAGAGGCGAGGAAATTACTTCGGATATTTCTACGTTGGACAACCCAGCGATTTTGGAGCAACTTAAGGAAGTGGTTAAGTAAATTAATACAGCGGACACGTTACCGCATCCGCCTACCATCACCATGGTAAGAGCAAAACGAAATCAAGGGGCTATGATGATTCATTCCCCTCGATTGCATTTTTTCAGCGCATACATTCAGTGGGGAATACCTTTACGATCTTACTAGCTTATCGCACCAATCTTAGAGCTTAGCTACTTAGATTGGTAGTGATGCCATTTATGAGCAGCAAACTGGGGAAGCCACACTGGTTCACGGTCTCGTCGGTATAGTGATTTTGTACGTAGAGGCAATCGAACTATTTGATGGAATAGCTATAGAGCTAAATCTGGACCCAAACTAAGTATTCACTTACTAAGTAGTAATCCATTACCCAATAGTCAACGGTTGTTATGTGTGTTTATATATCGCCGACTGTAATTATCCAAGTAATAAATGAATACATATGGTCATGGGAGGCAAAATTACATTTGCACCATGCGTGTCTGAGAAATTTGGTAACCTAAGGGTTTAGGTTGATAATGATTGTTGTTTTTAAACATCAATAGCTACGACTTTAGTAAGTGAAAATTAATAAAAATTTCAGGACATTACATAACGTGTTGACTAGTATAAAAAAATCATTAGCAAAATCAACATTGATAAGCATGGGAATTCGTATTTCCATAGTAGTAATGGTTATGTCCTTGTTAAGTTATTTCCATATTCTGGATAATCTTAAGCAGCAAACGCTCGATAAGCTTGAAAGCTATATCATGGAAAGAGCGCAAAAAGAATCTGCTATCTTTAAACTTGCAGAAGATAATCACACTACCTTCAAGCAAGCCTTTCTGGAACTGTGGCCTGAACGCAAAATAGCCAATGCAAACCCTCGATTTGACCAGCTATTCGAGAACGCGGGCAATGGAACGCTACGATTAATTCCAGCTACGTTTTTAGGCCTTGAGCGTTCTCACACATCGGCAAGTGACTATAAGGGGGAAAGTCGGTGGATCAGCGGGTTTATAGGAAAGGGCACACCCGTCACGAGTAATGAATTTCGCAACCGGGCATTACTTTCGTATGATTTAGTTGATCAGTTTGCACACGCTTGGTCCAACCGTTTTGCCAATACCTACGTTTCATTGCCAGAGGGCGTCAATATTGTGTATTGGCCATATCTAAATTGGGCGGTAGGTGCCAACTCAGATTTGGATATTCCAAAAGAAGAGTGGGTTTATATTGCCAATAAGGAACATAATCCAGAGCGTAAATCAGTTTGGACAGGCCTTTATTATGATCAAACGGCAGATGAATGGATGGTTTCCTGTGAAACGCCAGTTGATGATGAAAATGGACAACATCTCATCAATATTGGGCATGATATTCTCCTCAATAGTGTATTTCAGCGCGTGTTTGATGATCATCTTGAAGGTGCTCATAATTTTATTATGAGGGAAGATGGTCGTTTAATCGCGCATCCTTTGTATGTTAATCAAATTAGAGAAGCAAATGGATTGCTGGCTATTGCTGAGTTGGCGGATGAGCAAATCGCATCTCAATATCAAAGCATTTTAGCGAGCATTAATCATCATGGGCGCAAGCCGCAAATCATTGATGATGACAAGTCAAATGCCTTTATAGCCATTGCGCCAATACAGGGGCCTGACTGGTATTTCGTCACTGTTTATCCTAAATCACTATTGGCAACGCCTGCTCAGAAAACAGCCCAATTTATTTTTATTCTAGGCCTTATTTCACTTGTTGTTGAACTGTTCATGCTATATCTGGTTTTATTGAAAAAGGTACTTGATCCGATGAGGCAGTTTGAAGCTGCGTCTAAATTAGTGAGCAAAGGCGAATATGATCTTCACTCCACATTAGCTGATGTTAATAACCGTAGAGATGAAGTAGGAAGATTAAGCTTGGCTATGCTTTCAATGGCGGATCGCATCTATCAACAAAACCACTCTATGGAAGAAACAATAAAGCTCCGTACTAATGAGTTGGAGAAGGCCAAAGAGATGGCCGAACAACAGGCTCGAACCGATCCGCTAACGGGGCTGGCAAATAGACGCTCTTTTTTCGAGTTGGGGTCATATGCGCTTGAAACGGCTAAGCGAGAAGCGCTGGATCTAGCGATCATTATGCTTGATCTTGATAAATTTAAAATGATTAACGATGAATATGGGCATGCCGTTGGTGACGTTGTTTTAAAGGAAGTAGCTAATACACTAACAATCTCTATACGTGCTTCTGATATATGTGCACGATTAGGTGGCGAAGAATTTGCTATTTTGCTGTGCAATACTGACTTGCACGGTGCAGCATTAGTTGCTGAAAAAATAAGAACATCATTGAGTATGATTGTGATTAGTGCTAATGAAGAAAAAATCCAATTCACTGCCAGCTTTGGCGTAGCACAACTCGCAAATACAAGCGAACAATTAGATGACTTGCTGAAGCTGGCAGATGAGCGTCTGTATCAAGCCAAGAATTCTGGCCGAAATCGCGTTGTTACTCAGTAATAACTCTTGGAAGCTAGTCCAGTAGGGTGGGTCACTCCTGACCCAAGCGTTGCAATGGTTAAATTTTCACATCCCGCGTGGGGTTAAGCCAGTATTTGGCTTAACCCCACAGAATATAGTCGCTTATAAACAAGCTTCTTATTCTAAGTGAAAACCCCACCCTACAAAAGTCGCATACATTCTATATAACATTGGTTGTTACAAATTTCATGGCTATTTGGCTTAGCGCACCGCCAGCCCCTATTTGAATACAAACTGAATACCTATAATGATGGTCGCTCACCTCTATATTTAGCACGTGTCACATTGACTTATGCGCTCTTACACAGGCAAGATGCTTGTAGATACTTTCATATGGCTTTGTTAGGAATATAGATGAACACTGTCACAAGCTTTCCGCCTATTGCAGAAGAATCGGCGCGAATTATCATTTTAGGTAGCATGCCTGGCGTACTTTCACTTAAAGCTAATCAGTATTACGCACACCCTCGCAACGCATTTTGGCGCATCATGGGTAACATATACGGATTTGATGCTGACTTACCTTATGAGGAACGCGTTAAAAAATTAACGGCATCTGGTGTTGCGCTTTGGGATGTGTTGCATACTTGTGCTCGCGCTGGCAGCTTAGATAGTGCCATTGATAACAAGTCGCAGATAGCGAATGATTTTGTGTTGTTTTTCAAACAACATCCGAACATCAAGCTTGTTGGCTTTAACGGGGCTAAAGCAGAAGAGCGCTTTAAGAAATTATTTTTTCCGTTACTCAATATGAATGACATCACTTTTGTACGTCTCCCCTCTTCAAGCCCTGCACATACGCTAACCTTAGCGCAGAAGATTGCAGCATGGCGAAATGCACTTGGCGAGTAATATTTACATAAGTGACTTACATGCTTAGCGCTAAAGGCTGAAAACAAGTAGTTTTGAGTAATAACGGCTTTAAAGTTTGACTTTAAAGCCGTTGGTATCAGTTTAGTTTCATCATCTAGCTGACGTTATTGTTTAGATAAGCTATATCTGAATACCAAAAGTGCACTGAATAATTGTCTATTGAGCACGCCACCAAAACACTAGTTTTGAATGTTTCTTTTTATTAATGGTGACCCATTGTGTTTTGACTTCACCATGATATTCGGCACTCACCAAATATTTACCTTGTGGTAAGTTCGCTAAAAAATATGGGCCTTGTGTGGCAATTTCTAATAGATCATTTTTGTTCGCGTCTTGAATCTGTAAGCGTACTTCTGATAGGTATTCCTCTAAAGTGCCCGCTTTTTCTACAAAGACGATTTCTAGCGGATAGTTTTTAGCATTCTGGCGCATGGCGACAGACTCTGACCTGCCTATCCCCCCTGATAAATAGGTAATCTCTCCAACAGTAACCGGACTTACTGCGCTCATGTCTGGTTCTGCGGAATCTTCAGGGATAATTTCTTCAGGTATGTCTGTGTATGCTGAAGCTGCCATCGAGATTGATAGCCCTAGCGCAACGATGGTAGCTGTGATGATTTGCTTCATAGGTTTCAAATGTTTCATTGGTGTTCTCCTCATTTTTGTTCAACCACTTAAATCTGATAGCCTGTTATATCACGTATATATGACCGCTGTTTGTATTCTACAACACATAAGAAGTTCGTTCACAATACTGCTGCCCTACAACCTATGGCAATAGTATTGCTGGGGCTCTTGTGTTAATTATTAACGCTTTATTAAAGCGTGTACATTAGCGCATTGAGTATTGAGGTTCGAGCGGACGAAAAATGACTCTTAAGTAATGCCGATCATAGCGTTCAATCTCATTAAAAAATAGTGCGCACGTCATATGCACTCCGTGCATGTTAATGACATCAAAACTGTGGCCTATATGTGAAAGAAACCTGAGATTAGGATTAATTCTACCGCCTTGGATTATCGCTATATCGGCTAATTGTGGCAGGAAGCTGGAGATGTGCCGCCATTTAAGTGTGTCTTGTGAGCAGCCTAGTAACTCTATAGCTGCATGACTACAGCTTCTAATCATACCGTTATGATAGATGGTTAATATTGGCAGATTTAAACCAATATCTTCATGATCATGTTCATTATTGTTTAATAGATTACTAGCGATGATGCCTTGCGCTTGATGTGTGGTCGACGATGCGTTCATTTAGCGACCTCTGCTTCGGCTTCCAACAAACCTTGTATTTCATGCCCTGCTTCAAAACAACGAGCCTCTGTTTTGTAGTATGCAGTCACTGCAATACTTAGCAACTTCTTATGTGCATCAGTTATGCTTGATTGTGAATGTATCTCTCCATTAGGCTTAGGATTTTTCTTGACTGAATCTTTTGACTTACAGTCTTGAATGCTTACTGTTGAAAGTACCATGAGACCTCCCAATCAATAGGTTAAAATTAGCAGCACAACTTGACTAGTCATTGTATTGTTGACTGTCAATGTTGACTGTAAACTCGCGCACAACTACGTTGAGCTGATAATTTACGCTTATTGGTTAAGTTGGTACATTCGGGTAAACACGTAAGGGCTAACCCTTATATACTTACTAGTATAATGAGAATGTTTACGTACTACTAAGGTCTATAATTACAACAATCATTGCGCAGCAATATATTCAACATGCCCTGTAAATATTGCTAATGGGCGACTTTTTAGAGCATGTTGAATACGATTGCACATGTTAATGTTTACTCTTGTGTTGCACTCGGTGCTGCTGGAGGTGCGCCAGTTTGTAAAGATTCGATTTTATCGTTAATCAATAGCATCTCTGTTTGTGTCATGTACATTAAATCATTATTACGACTAACCCCAACAATTGCGATAACTAATGCTAGCAATGCAATAATGAAAGTTGCCGCAATCCAAAGCCCTTGTCTCTCTGGTTCTATAATATTGTCCATATTAGCCATTTCACACTCCCTTAAATTAAAGAATTTAACAACTTACCGACTTACTACACTGCACTACAAAATAGTTTTAAACCAAAAAAAGTCTTAAATGAAAGTTAATTCAATATTTAGTTACCCTTAAGTTTTAGGCTCGTCCATCACCAAAGCTATCTGAGTTTTTTGCTGTTTGGTACCAAAGTAGGCCAAATGTGTGCTCATATCTCTACCAAGTACTAATCTCACGCCAATATCTGCACGCATGTCACTACGCTGAATAAGCTCTGGAGACTCTGGCAAGCTATCTTTTAAAAGTTGAGCTTCTGCATAGTGACCATCTCGGTACTGAATTTGTGATTTTTTAATATTAAATGGTTTTTGATTAGTCAGCCTTGTTGCTGGGTACCCTTGATCTAGTAAAAACTTACCTACCTTAGCCGCCATGCCAGTCACACCATTTCCATTAGATACCTCAACGCGTAATAGTGCCAAGTTAACTTTTTCAGGTACCTCTGCAACCTGAACCGATATATCACTCATTGGCTGTGTATGTAGCTCATAGACATTTGGTGATAACTGCACTAATTTCACACGGCTTTCTACTACTGGTAGTGCATTTGAGGCAGATATTGACCTAATAATGCCGCCATTCTTAGGAAGTTCCAGCACCTGTGCATCCGTTGGTTGTGTGGAAACTTTATCTGCAAATATCAAAGTAACCGATGCGGATTTTTGTTCACTAGCATCAGCAGGTACGTCTTGCAATGAAGGGACTTTTACCGATGCCACATTGGCAGATGCTGAATTGACAGACTCAACATTGACCGCTTGAGCAAAAGCCTGAAATGACTCGCCTTGACTACCTGCTTTGGCATAAGCTAGCCCAAGGTTGTTTAGCGCCTTATGATTGGACGGATCAAGCGTTGTTGCCTGCTTTAACGCAAGCACCGCCTCGGCATACTGCCCTTGCAAATAATAGGCATAGCCCATATTGCTATATAAATGCGCTGCGTCTGGTGCATATTTAAGTGCAGTTTTGAACGCTTTGGCAGCTTCTTGATATTGACCTTTTTTAGCATAAATAACACCTAGGCCATTATGAGCCTCTACAAAGCGATGATCTGCTGCAATTGCTTTTTGGTAAGATTCAATCGCAAGATTATCGCGCTGCTGGCCTTGATAATATCTACCTAAATTATACATAGCACTAGGGTTAACAATGGGATTAGCGCTTGTGTTGCTTGTCTTAATATTTGGACTAATCACCCACGGTGCTTCACTTACCTGCGGATTAGACGCACATGCGCTAAGTATTGCAACGCAGCATGCCGCAGGTAATATTTTGCGTTTACTTTTCATGATTCACCTCCATACAACCGTTTAAGCTAAAGCTTTCACTACTTGTCTTATTCACTTATTGCCCTGCCAGTGTTGGTAACAAAATATTGTGTATGCTGATAAAAGCTGGCCCTAACAACACCAACAACATCGACGGGAAAATAAAGAAAATAAGTGGAAACAACAATTTAACTGCAATTTTTGCCGCGGCCTCTTCTGCTAATAAGCGGCGTTTAGTACGTAAAGTATCAGCATGTACTCTTAATGAATCTGCCACATTGGTACCAAAACGATCTGATTGCACCAGCATGGCGACGAGCGTATCAATATCTTCAACCCCTGTACGCAAAGCTAAATTACGCAATGCTCTTTCCCGTGAGCTGCCTGCGCGTAGCTCTAGGTTGATTAGGTGCAATTCCTCCCCTAAGATGGGGCTTCTAACATGCATTTCTTCACCTACTCGAGAAAGCGCAGCGTCTAGCCCTAAACCAGCCTCAACACAGACAATGATTAAATCTAGCGCATCAGGAAAGCTTTCAAATATTTCACGTTTACGATAAGCAATGCGCCTTGCTAGCACAGCATTTGGAATAAAATAACCAATCGCGGCCAACATGATTAACAACATCATAAAGTTATTAGGGCTCACAACTTTGCCAGCAATCACGGTGTACATCACAAACAAAGCAGGTAACGCAATGGTAAGTAACGTTTTAGCAGCAAAGTATAAGATTGGTGCCCCTGCACTACGCAGCCCAGCATTCATAAACCGAACGCGTAGCTGCGATGTCTCCCATCCTTCTTTTGGTAAAGAAAGTTTGGCAATTGGGCCAGTTAATTTAACCATGTGGCTTAACCAAGCAGGTTCATCTGTTGCATCTGATAAGTGTGGTGAATCTCCTCTTAATATTTGCAGTCTGGCATCTAAAGGGCGCGTACTAAACTGCCCAAAGATCACCATCGCAACGATAAATACCGTGATAAAAATAAGAACCAGATAAATTATTTGAATTGTGTTCATGATGTTCTCGCTTATTTAATCTGTATCAGACCCTAATCTTGATAATGCGCCACATGACAAAAACACCAAAAACCATCATGATGAGTGCCATCACTACCATTTTCACACCCATTGGGTCTGTCCATAGCACACTCAAAAATTTAGGATTCATGAGTTGAAGTACAAAACCTAAGGCAAATGGGAGTACTGTTAAAATCCAAGCTGATAAACGTCCCTCCGCTGATAAAACACGTACTGTTCCGAGTAGTTTTAAACGCGCTCTAATCAACTCACTGATGTTGGCTAATAGCTCTGCCAAATTACCGCCAGTTTCACGCTGAATTAGCACGGCTATCACAAAATACCTTAAGTCTGTACTTGGGACACGTTCAGCAAGATTCATTAAGGCTTCTTGTGTGGGAATACCATAGTTGATTTCATCAAATACAATCCGAAACTCAGAAGCAATTGGCTCTGGCATTTCACTACCTACCATTTGCAATGCGCTAGGAAAAGCATGTCCTGCTGTCATTGCGCGCCCCATTAAATCTAACGCACTTGGTAACTGTTGCTCAACCGTATAAATACGCTTTTGCTTAGCATTAAACATGTAAATTAGCGGCAAACTAGTGGCAAAAATTGCAACGACAATTGCGGCTGTCAGGCTAAATCCTAGCAATAACGTCATCACAAAACCACCCGCAGCCATGAGTATGCAAATCGCTATAAATCTTGCTACACTGTAATTAAGCCCTGATTGCAAAATAACTTTATCTAACTGATTGATACGTGGAATCTGCGCTAAAAATCTTTGCAGACCAGGAGCTTGTGCAAGTAGCCTCTGTTTCACCAAACTACTTTCATGGGCATTACTAATCGTCATGGCCTGTAAGCGTTTTTCAATTCTTTTCGCTTCAGGGCCTTTATAAGTGTTCCACGCCAAGTATGCGCCTTCTAAAAAAAGCACAACTGCGAGAAACGCTAGTACAACAAATAGATAGTAGAGATAGTCCATATTAAACTCCTACTCATACAATCGCATTGGATCAAACAAGTTGTCTGATATTTGCACGCCATACACACGTAAGCGGTCAATGAATCTTGGCCTTATGCCTGTTGCTTTAAAATGACCCAACACTTTTCCATCTTCAGCAACACCAGTTTGCTCGTAAACAAAAATATCTTGCATGGTGATAATTTCACTTTCCATGCCTGTTATTTCTTTAATACTGGTCACCTTACGTTTACCATCACCTAAACGAGAAACATGAACCACCACAGTTAATGCCGAGCTAATTTGCTCACGCATGGCTTTAGTTGGCAAATTGAAACCAGCCATGCCCATCATATTTTCTAAACGAGTTAATGCATCTCGTGGCGTATTGGCATGCACAGTGGCCATAGAGCCTTCATGACCAGTGTTCATTGCTTGTAACATATCCACCACCTCTGCCCCCCTTACCTCACCAACGATGATACGGTCAGGACGCATCCGCAAACTGTTTCTTACTAACATGCGCGTGGTCACTTCACCCTTACCTTCAATGTTGGGTGGTCTTACTTCTAAGCGAACGACGTGCGGTTGTTGTAACTGCAACTCAGCGGCATCTTCAATAGTGACAATCCGCTCATTGGATGGAATATACCCAGATAACACATTCAGTAAGGTCGTTTTACCTGTACCAGTACCTCCAGAAATCAAGATATTCACTTTTGACTTTACTAAGCCCTCAAGCAATTCAGCCATTTCTGGCGTTAAGCTTTTATATTGAATAAAATCTTTCATCTGTAGCGGTGTGACTGCAAAACGACGAATTGACAAGATAGCGCCATCCACAGCTAGCGGCGGAATGATGGCATTTACGCGGGAACCGTCAGGTAGGCGAGCATCCACCATCGGGCTAGATTCATCTACACGGCGACCTACACCAGAAACAATTTTGTCGATAATTTTCAGCAAGTGTGCTTCACTCTCAAATCGCACATCCGTAAGTTCTAACTTGCCCTTACGCTCAACGTAAATCTGGTTATAGGTATTGACCAATATGTCTGAAATGGTTGAATCTGCCATTAATGTTTCTAGTGGCCCTAAGCCTAATACCTCATGCTGAATGTCACGGACTAAGCTAATACGTTCTGCATCATTAATCGCCACGTCTTCCTCTGTCAGAAGTCGCTCCACCAATGTTTTTAGCTCCGCGCGCAATAGCTCTGGTGCCATATTTTCCATCATGGCTAGGTCAACCCGATCTAGCAGTTTACGATGAATGCGCGACCTTAACGCTTGATACACTTTATTACCCATCACACCATCAGTTTGGTTGCTCTGCAGTTCTTGCACTGCATCTTTTTTGACATCTTCTAATCGATCACGGAGTGACATAATCTAATTCCTTCCTCAATTCAGCATTTATTCTTATCAACCATCAGTTAATCGACCATGCTGCAATCTCGTTCAAAATAACGATGCATGATGTAACAAACTATCTAACCAGCTAGATTTTTTGGCTTTAGCACCTTCTACCAAGTTTTCTGCTACCTCTTGTAAGGCTTTAGTCACTGGATCACTCTTAGCAATTTGTATGATAGGGACACCTTGATTAACCGATGCAGAAACAGCCTGATAACTATTAGGTATGGTTTTAAATACCTTCATATCTAGTGCGGTTTCTACATCTACTAACCGGATATCCCCTCCCTTTTCATACCGATTAAGCACTAATTTCACTTTCTCTTTTGCATAGCCTAGCGATTGAAGTGCATGTAATAAACGTTTTGAATCACGAATAAATGGCAGCGTTTCTTGAAGTACAATAAAAATAATATCGGTATGATCCAGCGCTTTAACACTTGTTGCATTGAGTGTTCTACCAATATCGATGAGCACAAAATCATATTGAGATATGGTTAATTTAAGCAGTGCATCAATATGCTCAGGCCTGACATCCTGTGCTGACTCTGCATCCTCTGGCGCAGCTAGCACACTGAAGTTAGGTAAAATACTGACCATAGAAGAACTCAACAATGACGCATCTAACCGTTTAATATTTTTTGCTACATCTGCTAAGGTATTGGATGGCACATGGTCATTAACAAAAAGTACGGCATCCCCAAATTGAAGATTCAAATCTAACAATGCCACCTTAGCCTTGCTAGTTTCTGCCAATATATAGGCCAGATTACACGCCAAGAATGTAGCGCCACTTCCGCCTTTACTACCAACAAATGCAATGACCTTGCCTTTTTTACTTTTAGGCACGGTCTGTTTTAGCTTAAGATCAACACGATTTACTGCCGCCTGTAAATCGCTTATCTGTAGCGGCAAACTCAATACATCTTTCACACCACTACGCATGGCTGCCATTAAAAACTCTGTCGATGCATTTTCAGACAAAATGATGACAGATACATCTGGATATCTCAGGCATATATTCTCTAAAGCACAGAGACCTCCCCCCTCCACACAGAGTCCATCAATAATAATCAGGTCTGGATCTTCATCCGCTGTGACTTGCCATAAATCATTCAACCCGTCATCAAATACTAGCGAATACCTAGCCGCATCTGCGCTTTTTAGGCTATGTAAGATTTCTTCTTTTAACACCTTGTTAGGCGAAATCACGATTATTTTCATTTTTTTGCCGCCATTCAATTAAACGCAAATCACTTATTTAACCCGTATACCCTAAACTCTCCGCTGGCATCGTCACTGTAGATGCTGGAATCGGCACTGCAAGAAACGGAAACAGCCCAACCATCGGTACATAATAAGCATTAACAATAGAAACTCGCACCAGTGCAATACAACCTGTTGGCCCTGTTAAACAAGCGGATATATTGTCTGATGCACTCGTTGGAAATGGACTAGGCACCGCGCCACTTTCGGTGAGGTATTCAATATCAATATTGTCTGCGGTGATCTCAGCACCCGCTGGCAAACTGGCTCCACCAAAAAGCGCTAACACTTTTGCAGGACTAGTACTTGAGTTATCAACCCACCTCACCACAGCCTCGCGTGCTGCATGACGTGTGACTTCTTGAACGCTGTTGTAAAGATAAAACAAGCGCCCAAACTCGATAATGCCAAACAATAATGTGAACAACAGTAAGGCAATAATCGCAAACTCAACCGCCGCAGCACCTCGTTGCGCTTGTTTGGGCTTGCTGTAGTTTTTAATCATGTTAAGCATCATCATTCCCTTCAATGCATGTATCGCATAGCGGTAGAGGGTGATAACGTGGCACTCCAGGTCGTTGAGCCAATCGGCAAAAAGATTGGAATCCACCCACCTATCGTAATTGGATACGCATTAATTGCCACTGTGACGTAATCTGGTGCATCGCAACTTGGCTCACAAATCACGGCGACATCTGCCGCAGCAAAGCCTGGTACTTGTGCAAGAGCAGCGGCATCAACAACCATTTGTTTTGCTTGGTCTTGTGTTGCGGCATCAAGTGCCACTAAAGCGCTCACTCTAGTATTTGAAAGGTATCTCGCACCATCACGTGTTGCTTTGGTCAATGCATCGTAGTACCAAAAAGCGCGGCCAAACTCTACAACACCAGCCACAAACATCAGCAATAGCACTAATAACAAAGCAAACTCAATCACCGCAGCGCCATGCTGTTTTTCCTGCCCTAAACTACGCTTAAATTTTAGTTGAATGATTTTCATGATTATCGATAAAGCTTAATATCACTGGTTGGTAATGGCGTTGGTAACAAACCGCCAAACTCTACAAAAACATCACGGTCACCTGGAACATCCGACCTCCTCTGCATCAAGAACCGACCCACACCAACCACTGGCGCTGGCCTGCAAACACCACCTGCCGTTGCACAATCGATAATCACCATATTAAGTATTCTGCGTCCTGGCTTACCTGGCTGATAAGCAGCTGGCGGTGCAGTAAAGTAATTACCGCTGGTTTGCGCATAGGGTGATGGCTCTGGGTAAGCTGTTGCAGTATTGCCACTGTATAACGCTGGCCAATCTGCGACTGTTGCCCCTAACCGACGATAACCAGCCCATAAAACACCGTAATCGGTAGCGACTCTTGGTTGAGTGTATAGTTTAGATTGACAAGGACCGCTAGGAGAACATAGGCTGCTCACGTCAGCTCTTTCAACAAAAGTAATGCTCTGTTGTACTGGATCTGTACCCATCCAATCACGAGGTGACCCTGCACCGGCATTGTTATAACGATATTCCTTAACATTGCTATCAGGTGGTGCGGTAGCTGGATCACACTGATTTTGAGGCGTGTAATCACCAAACCTTGAATCCAACGCAGACAATTGTGGAACAGATATCCCCGTGTTAGTGTTAACCGTATCACCTACAATCGGGGTAAAACCAGTTTTACCTGCACAAACATAAGGTCTAGTCTCGTTAGTACTAGTCACTGGACAAACCCCTGGTACGTTTGACTCAGGATCTATCCAAAACATCGTCCCTGGGCCAAGTGGGTTAGCCTCGCTCACCCTGTATGAAACACCACGCTCAAATCCTAACTCGTGTGTGGTACCAGGGTCAGGCTGCTCACAGATAGCAATGGGCGTAATATCAACGGAATATTTACCTGCCACCGCCATGCCGAAAGTCTGTGTCGTGTTTGCAACTCCTGGCAACACCTGAATAAACCAAGTATTTAAGTTACGTAATCCTGTATCTACTTTGACAAAGGTCTTATCAGCCGCCAAGGCATCGGTAGTAACAGAACTTATTGGCACCATACAGCCATCACTTGGGCAACTACCTACCCATACATTGCTAGTGTTAATCACTACTTGATTACTATTGAGGTCATAGTTATTTTTACCAGACGCTTCAATGGCACGCGTCAAAGCACTGTTAATGCCTGTCACTCTACCATTAAGCTCTTTAGCGCCACTGAGAGAAGCAGAGTCTGCTGCGTTTTGTAACTCTGTTTTAGCGACATAGAGATGGCCTAGATCCAACACTAAGCCTAACATTCCCACCAGCAAGGTCAGGCAGATTGCAACGATAATCGCTACCGCACCTTGCTGCTGCTTGCCATGCTGACTATATTTTCTATGCTCGCTCATGTTGTTCTCCTTCGTTGCCCAGCGGGCGCCAAAGCCTTACCTTGTTCCTGTACTACTACCACTACTGCCGCCACCAGCGCCACTTCCACTAGAACCAATGCCAATGTTAAATACGTTGGGGGTGACAGGTGGTTGTGTAAATGATTTGTGATATCTATCTACCGCAGCATCTGCTGCCTGACCGCCCACCCCAGCCACAGGGTCGGTATTCATCGAGGCATCAGGATTAATAGTCTGCTGGGCTTTTGCAGCGTTCACGGCCTCACCAAAATGGTCATCAAGTATTGGTGTTTTAGTGGCACAACCAGCGATTGCAACAGATGCAATGAAGGCAGATAGAATGGTTTTCAATATTGAGGTGTGCATGACTATCTCCTTATTTCATTTCAAAGCCATCTTGAGCGCCACCATCTTTAGTACCGCCTTCTTTAGCACTATTGGGCTCTGGCACTTCTGTATTTGGCTGAGGTACAGGGGCGCTATCTGCTGGGTCTGTAGTTTTTGAGTCCGCAGGTTTACCTTCTAACTGCCCATTCAAGAAAAACTCTGTTTTACTTGGTGGGTTAAAGCTATCGGTAGGCAACGCAAAGTTAGGTGGTAATGGTTTTACCAAACGTGGGGTGATTACAAACAACAGCTCAGTTTTATCCTCTTGGAAAGAACTGCTTCTGAACAGCGCGCCAAGGATTGGAATATCTCCCAAGATTGGAAAGCGGCGAATGCTCTCTGTAATGTTGTTTTTGATCAAACCTGCAATCGCAAAACTTTGACCATCTCGCAACTGCACTGTGGTAGAAACACGCCTAACGGTAAATGATGGAAACACACTACCGCCCACTGTCGTGCCGCCTTGAGTAAGCTCAGAAACTTCAGGTGCCACTCTTAAATTAATTAGCCCTTCCTCTAATACTGTTGGTGTAAATCTTAGTCCAACACCAAAATCACGCTCTTCTAAGGTGATAATAGATGCGCCGCCAACCGCATTGTTTTGTGGAACAGGAATGAAAATTTTACCGCCCGCCAAAAAGCTACCTTCTTGTCCACTGATGGCAATAATATTAGGCTCGGCTAAAATCTTAACCACACCTTCTTTGTTCTCAGCATCGATTTTAATTTCCTTATTACCATGGGTAATGGTCAATAAACCACCTGGTGATAATGGGTCAGCCCCTGTCAGGCTTAAAAACCCAGAAGCAATGGCATAAGCAACACCACCATTACTACGAGAAGCTCCAAATGATGCGCCCAATTTATCTAACAGGTTTTTTGACACCTCAGCCATTTTTACCTCAAGCATTACCTGTTGAGGGGCTGCTACCCGAAGCATATTAATGACTTTTTTATCCTTATCTTTACCACCATAAGCCTCTGCCAGCGCCATGGCTTGATCAACTTTCACAGCATCAGCCACCGTGCCACTAAGTACCAATGAGTCTGCGGCTGTACTGACTTTAATGCCTTTTTCACTTGGCATAATTTGTTGCAATTTCGCATGCAAGGAAGCAGCATCCATTGCAGTGGTGACGGCAACAACTCTTACATCCATCACAGCAGACTGGCCTGACTTATCTAAAATAATTACCATCGTAGAGCCGATAGATTTTGCATGTAACACAACCTCTCGCGGGCTAGTGACATCTACCTGGACCACTTTTTCGTCATCCACTTTTACCCTTTGTAGATTAACACCAGCAGGTAACCTCACCAGATGCGATTGCCCTAGTGACAGTTCAACGCTAGGCACGATCTCTGTAGAAGATGGCACAGGCCGCACTGCTTTCTTTGGCGTTACCGCAGCAAGCAAAATATTCTGCATACCAACCTGAGGCTCAGCTGCATACACCGGTGCTATTGAAAGCAACGTCATTCCTAACATGGCAGCCAAAAGATTATTCACACAGCACCTTACCTGACTGTGTAAAAACTGATCACGTTTGATCTTGTGCTTGTTCATCTCATTTCTCCCTGACAATATGCCGTTTCGCTTCCAAATTTCGATACGAGCTAGGTTTTGTCTAAGTATTCAGTTCACAGTACCCACTTCACACCTACTTAACCCATCACCGTTGCTTCGATCTCACTGTCTTTTGAAACTAAGCGCTTCAACCCATCTTTCAATTTACCCTTCAACATGTCCTTTAATTCACTTGCTACATTTAAAATCTACTCAGTAGCAGGTTTAAACTCCTCTATCGTTTTGGTTGCACCGCGCACCACTTCAACCTGCTCATAAGATGGTTTTTTTACTGCTACCACTTTACGTGCAGGCGATTTACTCACAACCGTTTTCACCTCAGCTTTAACCTGAGGCTGCTGCGCCACCATAGGCTGCTCTACACGATTAAGCAGGTCCTTTTTGGTTGACCCTTGGCTAGTCACCACACTGGTATCAATCTGGTTACGCAACACTAAAGACAAAGTACCAACACTACGTGCAAGGTCTAGCTTTTCAGCTTGCTCTGGTGTCACCTCAAGCGTCACTGCATTCACAACTTTAGGTTTTGTCTCATCTCTGTTTTGCTCTTGTGCCACGGCCAACACCATAATGTGCTCAAGTACAATTTTTGAAATACTCTTGTTCACGTTATCAGCCTTAACACTTTCATCCTCAGTATTCACTACAATATCGACATAATTACCAGGTAAAGCAAAGCCCGCCACACCTACCACATCATTCACTCTCACCGTCATGGCACGATTACCTTGGCCAATCACCGCAGACAAACCACCAGTTGCGCCAATGGGTGCCAATTTAGATTCCAGCACTGGCTCGCCTCTTAACAAACTCGTTTTTACTACCCTCGTATCTAAAGTTTTCATATCTTCAGTCGCACCTGCAGGCACGCTTCCTTTTGGCCAATCAGCCAACTTAAGCATTTGCGGTGTGAGTGGTGTACCTAAATCAATATTAATGGCTGCCACCACCACCTTGCTAGAAGCTACTGTAGCCGCTTGTTGAGAGATCCATCGTGAAGCCAGCACAACAGCGCCTAACCCTATACCGACTGAAACCACAATCATTAAAAATGCTCTTGGATTTTTCATCTGTCATCCCCTTTATTGTCTGTTCTCATCAACATGTCGTGACGCATTCATTAATCATGGGTGAAATAATTATTCCAAGCCCAATCCAGCAACTCTTTACTCATCGTCGCTGGCTGATCTTCATAACGTGCTATATCTCTTAACTGCTCCAATATATCTCTAGGGATACAGGCAGATAATGGCCTGCCTGTCTTGTAATGATGCTCATGCAAAAGGTAATGCAGGCCTTCTTCACTAAATGGAACATTGATCTCTTCGCAAACTTGTTTAGCAATGATGCGATATTCATCTTCGCTTAATGGTCCTACATATATCTTGTAACCAAGGCGACGTAAAAACGCCTCATCGGCCAGTTTGCTAGGGGCTAAATTAGTGGAGAACACCACAATCACATCAAAAGGCAACATAAATTTCTTGCCTGTATGTAACGCTAAATAGTCAACATGACGGTCTAGCGGCACAATCCAGCGATTCATAATATCGATGGCTGGCGTCAACTGACGGCCCAAATCATCAATAATCAACAATCCATTATTGGCTTTCACCTGAGGCGGGGCCTGATAAAAACGAGCGCTCTCATCAAAATCTAAATCCAGCATAGAAAGTGTTAACTCACCACCCGTTTTAATCACAGGCCGATGACATGTCACCCATCGCTGGTCTGACTGCGATCTTCTATCTAAACTAAGACTACCAGCATCATCTGCTGGTATGGATTGATGATGACTTAGGGGATCAAACACCTGAATGACTTCGTTATCCACCACAATCGCATGCGGAATCGCAACATCACCCGATAACAACCCAGCCAAATGCTCTGCTATAAATGTTTTACCGCTACCCGCTGGACCATATACAAATATTGCACGGCCAGAGTTCATGGCTGCGCCAAATTGTTTAAGAATGCGCTCTTTAACCACCAAGCCATCAAACACACTAAGCAACTGCTCTCGTGTCACATGCATATTAGTAACAGACTGCTGACGCACCTGTTTGATATAAGCGGCTAAACTGACAGGTGCAGGGCCTACATACTGATTTTTACGTAGATAATCTTCTGCGCGCAACCTTCCCAACTCAGTGAGGCTGTAAGCAATGGCTGTCTCTGCTTCACTGCTACGCACCGCCTCGCACATGCGTTCTGTCCGCATAAATGCGAGTAATGGCTCTAGTACTAAAACAGGTAGTTTGACGTAAGAAACCAGATCCATTAAACGCATCTGGCCACGTAAGAATAAGGCTTTGGTCAAAATCTCAACAATAAATTGAAAACTAAGCCCAGTTTCATCAATAGTGCGCGGCTGCATCGGAACTAAGGTTTTACGCCGTTCTTCATGCGCTTGCTGCCTATGCTCTGTCAGGCCTATTTTCATGATCTCATTCACTTTTTCGGTTAATTCATTCATTTATTTTTTGTATTATCTTTACTCGTTTCGGGCTATACCCTCACTTAACCAATCCGTAAACTTAACAACCAAACTAATACCCAAACTTAGTAACTGAACCTAGCGCGCTTTAACCCTCCATACACTCACTTATTAACACTTAGCATTGACTGATAATCAACGATTAAGTCAGACTTACTCTACAAGCGCTGCCAAATCAGGTAAGCAAAGGTACCTAAGGTAATGGCCACTGCATAAGGTAACTTTCCTACCGAAACTGGTAAATCATTCATCAATGGCGCCTGCCCTGCACTTAATTTAACTGCACTGCCGTAGAGCATCAATTTAACGTTCTGTAACATCAACCCTAACTGTTTTGACCACAGCACCACCAATATCGCCATCACTCCACCTACTACCAATGTGGCTAACACAGCGCCTAATACTTCATTGGGTCCTAAAAAGGCGCCTACCATGCCCATCAACTTCACATCCCCTGCGCCCATGGCACGTAACCAATAAAGTGGTAAAAACACTGCCATGCCTACCACCAAACCTTTCAATGCTACCCACCAACCCAACGCACCGGGTATCTGTGAATTAAACCCCCAGCCCTCAGGTAAAATTCCATTTAAAACAACGCCAAGCAACACGCCAATTAACACTACTTTGTTAGATATTCGATGACTACTAACATCCTGTTTTGTCGCCAGCAACAGCAATATAATCATTGGCATTAACGCTAATAGACCCATTAAATTTGGCGTCATTTTGGTACCTCTTTACTTTGCTAATTTTTAATACATCTAGAAATCGTAGCCTTGATTAACGCCGCCTATACCCCTTGCAAACTACAAGCAACATTGGTTTATGATTAACTATCAAGGCTACAATTATCTATATATTAAGTACCTCCGCCTCCACCAGTACAAGCTGCTGGACTACCACCAAGCGCGGTTGCAACACTTCTGAAAGTTTCACAAACACGATTACCTGTTGTTGTGACCGCGGCGATAATCACTACCGCAATAAGCGCTGCAATCAACGCATATTCAATAGCAGTAACGCCCTCTTCGTCATGAATGAATCGCTGCAAACCTAAATATAAACTTTTCATTTTGAAACTCCTTTTATTGAAAAATACGTGCTACAAAACTACCATTGCTTACTGCTTTGTGTTTCCTCACCTTGCGGCAATCACTTTTTATTATTCCTTTATCAGCCCTACTGTTACGCCGATATGCATAATCTACTGCAATCGCCCTAACACTAATATACGAGCGAACCCCTAGCCTTTATGGGCTATTGGTTGAGGCACACATTCATTAATTTTTAATCTATAATGAATTAACAAGTTGCCTTACGTGTATCTCGATATTTGATAAGGACTTTTCTTGACCTACCCATTACAAAGCTTAAGTTTTCAAACCTTATTTGATGCAGTAGCTGACGCCATGTTACTTGTTAGCCGCACAGGACAAGTCGCCCAAGCAAACGTGGCAGCGCAAACGCTGTTAGGCTATACCGCGCAAGAAATCATCGGGCTAGAAGTTGACGCGCTAATCCCTCAACGTTATCGAGATCATCACAGCCACTATCGAATGGCCTTTATACAAAACCCAGAAAAACGCCCCATGGGTAGTGGGAACGAACTTTCAGTCTTAACAAAAGGTGGCAAAGAACTCACAGTAGATATCGGGCTTAGTCCAATTCATCATGAAGGCCAGCTTTATATCCTAGTCACTTTTTACAGCGTATTTAAACGTCAAGAAGTTGAACGTGCGCTACGCATGAGCGAAGAACGTTTAAGACTTGCAAAGAAAGCTGCTGGATTAAGCGTTTTTGATTTTGATGAAAATCTAAATATGCTCAACGAAAATGAACATTTATTAGCCATTTGGGGAGTAGATCCAGATAAAACAAAGCAATATGATGAAAAAACGCCTCTAATACATCCACAAGACCTAGCTACTAGAGAATCAGCTATACAGCTTGCAACTGATCCCGCAGGTAATGGTGAGTTTAACGTAGAGTATCGTGTCATCAATCGAACAGACAACTCCATACACTGGGTATCTGCCATAGGCAAAGCACATTTTAAAGATGGTCACGCAACCAGATTATTAGGCGTAGCAAGAGACATCACCGAGCAAAAATTGCTTGAGAAAAAACTGCAAGACCAACATGCAGAAACTGAAACGCTATTTGCAAAAGAAGTAGCAACACAAACTGCCTCTGCGATTGCGCATGAAATTAACCAACCACTCACTGCAATCTCTGCCTATAGCGAGGTTGCCCTGCATGCACTAGAGCAGGAAAAAATTGATTCATCCAGCCTCAAGCGTGCACTTGAAGGCTGTGTAACACAAGCGCAACGTGCTGGTGGAAGCTTGCATGAGTTACTCGCTTTTCTGCAAAAAGGAGAGCTAATCAAAGATCACTTAGACATTAACGAGGCCGTAAAAGAAGCGTTAGTGATTGCAAAAAACTATGGTTATTACGATTTTTACCCAGTATTACAGTTAGAAAGCAATATAAAACCAGTTATCGGGAATAAAACACAAGTGCTTAAAATACTCGTCAACCTGTTAAGAAATGGCGTTGAAGCGATGCGTGGCGCTGGAATATCACTTTCATCCATTAGCATTACCGTCCGCACTAACGCTAATATCAACATGGCACATGTCACCGTACAAGATGTCGGCCCTGGACTTAGTGATGAAATTGCCAGCCGAATTTTTGAGCCGTTTTTTACCACAAAAGCTAAAGGTATTGGGATGGGACTTGCGATTAGCCGTACGCTAGCAGAGGCTAACGGTGGTCAACTCTGGTTAGATCCTGATATCAAAGTAGGTGCAACCTTCCATTTCACACTCCCATTCGCATCATGAACACTCATCACCCTACCATTTATATTATTGACGATGAACATGCGATTCGTGACTCATTAACATTAATGATTGCTCAAGAAAACATTCCAGTATTGGCGTTTGAAAGTGCTGAAGCGTTCTTAGCCGTTTGCCCAGAAGAGTGCTACGGATGTGCAATTGTCGACTACAGAATGCCTGAAATGGATGGCTTGCAACTTCAAGAAGAACTCGCAAAACGTAATATCTCAATACCTATCATCTTTCTAACAGGTCATGGAAATATTCCAACCAGCGTAAAAGCCATTAAAGCTGGGGCAATAGATTTCTTAACCAAACCCGTAAGACGAGAAAAACTAATCAGCGTTGTCACAGCGGCAATGATGGAATCAGAAAAATCACTAACAGAAAGCGCTAGCTGTAAAGAAGCTGAAAAATGCATCGCCAGCCTAACCGAGCGAGAATACGACGTCATGCTGCTAGCAATACAAGGGCATCACAATAAAGATATCGCACGAAAACTTGGCATTAGTCATCGTACTGTAGAAATTCATAAATCCAATATCATGCACAAAACTGGCGCAAACCATGTGCTCGATTTAGCTCGTATCGCACATAAAAGTGGCTTAAAAGAGTAAATTTGAGCCTGTCATAAACTGTGGAATTTAGCGCAAATGTAGTTTCTATTTTGTTTATATTTGAATAAGCTACTTTTGCTTAAAACACCTACTTAGGTTCAGCTGAACTATGCCCACATTTAAGCGCTGAAGGAGTCTGAGCTCATTTATTTTATGCATACATAAGTGCGCCCTGTGCATTAAAGCTGGTTTTGCGCTTCGCACGCCATCCCAATATTCCCAACCCAACCAGCATCAGCGTATAGGTTTCAGGTTCTGGTACAGGTGATAGCGTGCCTATCATGCTAACGCACCAATAACAACCAATATTCATGTACGTGTTAGGGTCAAATGGGTCGTATAGCAAAGTCTGCCCCCAATACGATATGTCCATTGTTGCATGAGTACCTGGCGTGGAAGGATCAAACCCCTCCCCTAGAATCTGTAACCAATAACTTCCAGGGGAATATATATTAGGGCCATAACTCTCGGTAAATGTAACGGCACCATCAAATGAAATGATGCTAAACTCCCCGATGCCACCATCAGAAAAATCATTACAGGCTACACAACCAGCCGCGCCAGATGTTTTCACGGTAATGTTGGAAATAGTGCCAGTATCAGTGTTTAAATCAAAACCGCCACTTAGTATAAAGTTCTCATCCCCACCCTCACCCCACCAATACGCGTTAGGGTCAAAGTTGCTATTAACTTCCCAATGGATGACGTTTGCCAATGCCGAGCTAGGCCCAAGTAATGCCAAACCGAGCAATAACTTGTGAGTATCGTTAAACATAATGCTCTCCTTCATTAAACAATTATTCAACAGCAGGGGTGAAGTTGATCTCTACTGAAATAATTATTAATGAATAATTTGCTACTGACTGTGTGCCAGATAACAGAACTGTAACTATTTTAGGGTGATGATTAAAGTTTATTTTGCGCTTTGGTGACCATTCAATGCGTTAGGCACTCAATCACTTCCCGTTTGTAACGCTTCAAATGCCATCGAACCCATCAACCTAAAATAATCATTTATACGTGTTCGCGCGGATTAACTAATGCGTTTATTCTTGATACTGTAGTTCTGGACAAGTTTTAAAAAAATACAGGTAAATGTATCGCGTGAGTCACTGATGGGAGTACATAAATGTCATTACTTGAAATCGAAATGAGCCTTTACGAAGCCATATTAGCTAGGCGCTCTGTACGTAGCTACACAACACAAAAGCTAGAAAAAGGGGCTGTTTCTAGCCTTCTTGAAGCTGCAATACGTGCACCCACCGCTATGCATGGTGAACCTTGGGCATTTGTCATCATACAAGATCAGCAGTTGCTAAAAAAAATATCAGACCAAGCTAAGCCCATGTTACTCACGATGATGCATCACAATCAACATCAGCATGCGCTGAAGCTATTTGAATTACCAATCGATCAAGACTTTAATATTTTTTATGATGCAGGAACGCTCATCCTAATCTGTGGGAATACAAAGATAAAATTTTTTGGGGGGGATTGTTGGCTGGCCGCTGAAAATTTAATTTTAGCTGCCTGCGCAATGGGGCTTGGGTCATGCATTATTGGGAGTGCGCTTCCTGTTCTAAATTTACCCGAGGTAAAAACTAAACTAGGCATCCCTAATGAGTTTACGGTAGTAGCACCGATTGTTGTTGGCTACCCTGATGACATGCCTCCTCCCTCCTCGCGTAAACATCCTCGCATTCTGTCGAACATAACGACAGGGAGCGTTAATTAACATAATTAAGCTAAGAAATGATTGGTTTGCATACGATCAACGCGGCGTGTGTGTGTTGGGAGGCGTTTAAAAATGTACAAACATATTCTTTGTCCGATAGATGGTAGCAGCACTTCAAACTGTGGCATGGTGGAAGCTATTAGTCTTGCAAAAGCACTTCAAGCAAACCTTAGGTTCTTACATATAGTCGATACTTATTTCCCGATTTTAGACGCAAATGGAGAACTTAATATTTTGTATCTTGCGGATATTCAACGTAGCCAAGGTAAAAAAATACTAGAGGTTGCTGAAGAAAGAGCACGTCAATATGGCGTGTCAGCCGAGTGCATTATCGTAGAAAGTATTGGTGAGCGTGTATCTAAACAGATTATTAAACAAGTAGAAGAGTGGCCCGCAGATGTAGTTGTGATGGGGACACACGGCCTACGTGGATTCGCACGTTTAATGATGGGTAGCGATGCAGATATGGTGATCAAACAAAGCCACGTACCTGTGCTCCTAGTTAAGACACACAGTTAAACTAGTTAAGACGCACAGTTAAATAAGTAAATGACTGAAATACCCACAATCGTATTTAACAGTAAAAAGGAACCCATTATGTCAATTAGCGCTATTTGTAATCACGAAGTGGTCACAGTTAAAGCAGATGCCACTGTTTTTGAAGCTGCTCAATTAATGCGTAGCCACCACGTTGGCGATGTTGTGGTCGTCAAAGAAAATCAAGGTAAAAATATCCCCTTAGGCATCGTCACAGACCGTGATTTAGTCATAGAAGTTGTAGCAACTGAGTTAGATTGCAAAGTCATGACGGTGAGTGACATCATGGTCAGGCATTTATCAGTAGTCAAAGAAAATTCTGGGATATTTGATACGATTAAAATCATGACATCAAAAGGTGTTAGAAGACTACCTGTTGTGGACGAGCATGGCACACTCACAGCCATTGTAACGCTGGATGACTTACTAATACTGCTCTCTAACGAGATTGGCTCATTATCAAAATTGGTGACGCGTGAACTTAAAAATGAGACGTCATCAAGACGTTAAGGCCAAGGTAACGTCTAAGCTAGTCATCTCAAATATAAAATATGCGTCATTAGCTGACAACAAAGCCATCTCAGCTAATACCCGTTTTTTCGAGTTAAGCCATATTTAAGGTAAAATGACGCTTTTAAATCAAATCTATCAAAACATGTCATCGCTTCAAGACGAAATTTCCCGCCGCCGTACGTTTGCTATTATTTCTCACCCCGATGCTGGTAAAACCACACTGACCGAAAAACTGCTCTGGTTCGGTGGTGCAATTCAGGTAGCTGGTGAGGTGCGTGGCCGTAAAGCTGCACGTCATGCAACGTCAGACTGGATGGAGCTTGAGAAACAACGCGGTATTTCCGTGACCTCATCTGTCATGCAGTTCCCTTACCGCGAACACATGATTAACCTACTAGACACCCCAGGCCATGATGACTTTTCTGAAGATACTTACCGTACATTAACCGCAGTAGACTCTGCGGTGATGGTCATTGACTCTGTAAACGGTGTTGAAGCGCAAACCATTAAACTATTAAACGTATGTCGTATGCGTGACACACCGATTATCACGTTCATTAATAAACTAGACCGTGAAAGCCGCCCACCCATTGAATTATTAGATGAAATTGAAACCACGCTTGGCATGGAATGCGCGCCAATGACCTGGCCAATTGGCATGGGCAAAGGCTTCCGTGGCGTTTATCATTTGTATAACGATGAAATCTCTTTCTTTGACCCGCGTGCAGAAAAAGGCACCTCTGAAACGATTAAAGGCTTAGATAATCCACGCGTTGATGAACTATTAGGCCGTCAAGCTGAGGAATTGCGTATTGATATTGAACTGGTGCGTGGTGCATCACATGAGTTTAATAAAGAGCGCTATTTAAACGGTAAACAAACACCTGTGTTCTTTGGCTCTGCCATTAACAACTTTGGCGTGCAATCATTGCTAGATGCAGTAGTAGATTTATCTCCACCTCCACAATCGCGCAACACAGCAAGCCGCCCTGTAGAAGCAAATGAGGGTAAGTTTTCAGGTTTTGTATTCAAAATTCAGGCAAACATGGACCCAAAACACCGTGACCGTATCGCGTTCTTGCGTGTGTGTTCAGGCCGTTTCGAACGTGGCATGAAGGTGAAGCAAGTTGCCACTGGCAAAACATTAAGCGTGAACAACGCCATTACCTTTATGGCACAAGACCGTACCACGATGGATGAAGCGTATTCTGGTGACATTATTGGCATTCCGAACCATGGCACCGTGAAATTGGGCGATACTTTTACTGAGGGTGAAAACCTTAAATTCACGGGGATTCCATCATTTGCGCCTGAGTTCTTCCGCCGTGCGCGCATTAAAAACCCGATGAAAATGAAGCAGCTACAAATTGGCCTAAAACAATTGGCAGAAGAAGGTGCTGCACAGTTGTTCCGCCCTCTGCTTTCAAACGATCTTATTTTAGGTGCAGTTGGTATGTTGCAGTTTGAGGTGGTTGCACATCGTTTAGAGCATGAATACAGCGTAGATATGGTATTTGAACCATACGATTGCTACACAGCACGCTGGTTACGCGGCTCTGACGCAGATTTAAAAACCATTGCAGATAAATACGGCTTTAACGTGGCATTCGATGGTGCAGATGATTATGTGTACTTAGCGCCTAACCGCGTTAACCTACAGATGGCGCAAGAACGTTACCCTGATATTCAATTTTTAGAAACACGTGAAATTGCATAATTTATCAAGCCACACAGCCCAGCAAGCCATTGCTGAACTTGCTGGCACTTGGTAGCAAACAATGTCTGAATGTCCATGTGGAAGTGGCAACGCATACCAAGCTTGCTGTGAACAATATCATATTAGTATTGCCGCACCTAATGCAGAAGCACTGATGCGCTCGCGTTACAGTGCCTATGTGTTAAAACTTGAGGCATACCTACTTAAGACTTGGCATCCAGACACGCGCCCTGCACAACTAGATTTAAACCAATATCCACTGAAATGGTTAGGTTTGCAGGTAAAAAAGTACAAACAAATTGATGAGAATCACGCAGTAGTTGAGTTTGTTGCGCGTTATAAGCATGCCGACAACCTAAGCGGCCGTGCTGAAAGGCTACATGAAGTTAGTCAGTTTGAGCGCATTAACGCAAGCTGGTACTACGTGAGCGGTGAAGATCAGTAATTTTCTACAGTTTTATTGTGATAAAACTTCATGTTCTAAAAACAAAGCTCAAACCGAAAAAGTATTTTGAGCTTTTTGATTCAAGCTAATTGATTGAATCAAAAAGCCAATCAATTATTTCAACCATTGATTGAAGCCATGATTATCTTACGAAACCATTTAACCCAACTAAGCGCATTACTTAGGTAAGTTTAGTTGGTAAATTAGGGGGAATTTGGTTCACTATCTATTTTATAAAGCGATTGAAACAATAGCCTGGAACACTAATCCCGACCAAGTGGCGTAACGCCTACAATTGAGCCTATCACCTCTTTTGGCGCGCCAGATTCACTCACCACTAATTTCAGCTCCTCTCTTACCAACAACCATATTCCACTTGCTGTTAAAAACCTGTACTCGTGCCTTAACAAATCACTTGCACTAATGTTTTGTAAGCGCTCCATCACCTTTGGTAGATCATCTTGATGAATATGCGCATGCCAAAATCCACTATGCGCCATGAACTTATCTTTGTCATAGCCAAATAATTGACTGATATTTTTGCTCACAAAGGTCATGGCATATTCTGGCATAGGCGTTCTGGCAAAAAAGATGACTGGAATCGTGTTCACAATCTCACCGATACGAGATTTTTCACGCTCTAACTCCAACGCATCTAAACGACGTTGCTCCGCTTCAAGGTCTGTACTTAAGTGATTTTGCACATGATCAGCATGAATCTGCTCTTCCACCAGATGCAACAGCTCATAACTTTTCAAATGCATCGCATGCGCAATACTACTCACCGTTTTTAAGCTAGGCTGTTTAACACCTCGCTCTAGCATAGAAATAAAAGTACGCTCTAAGCCAGAAAGAGAGGCTAGCATTTCCTGTGTAAGGCCAAGATCTTGACGAACTTTCTTAATGACTGTACCAAATAAAGATTTATGCATGAACTTCCGTTTTTTAAGTATTATTTAAGATTGAGGTTGCGCACAAATCGCTGTGTTTTTACCAGCACTCTTAGCTTGATATAAAGCATCATCCGCGTCTGCCACAAGCATTTTTGGGTTATTTCCTGCATTAAAAGACAATGCAATACCTACACTCGCCGTCACAGACACTGTGCTTTCCATTAGCATAATAGGTTGCGAGATAGAGGCTATTAACTTATTAGCAACCTCCATCGCCTCTGACTGCTCTGTAATATCCTCTAACACAACAACAAACTCATCCCCCCCCAAGCGAGCAACAGTATCTTCACCACGTGTATGAGCGATTAAACGTTCAGCTACCACTTCAAGTACGCGATCGCCTGCTTGATGTCCGTAATGGTCATTAATTAGTTTGAACCCATCTAGATCAACCATCAACACTGCAACCAAATCGCCCGTCCGTTTTGTACGAGATAACGAATGACTCAACCGAGCATTAAACAAAAGGCGGTTAGGTAGTTTAGTTAAAGGGTCATGATGGGCTAAAAACTCAAACTGATCATGCGCTAATTTAGAAGAGGTAATATCTGCAAATACTGCAATGTAATTTTTCACTTGGCTTTTAGCATCTAGAATAGCACTGATTGTTAGCCATTCAGCGTATGTTTCACCACTTTTTCGCCGATTCCACAATTCTCCTTGCCAGTGACCACTTGCATTTAGAGACTCCCACATGCGACCATAAAAAGCTTTATCTTGCCTGCCTGAACTAAGCACGCTTGGATTTTTACCACGAACTTCATTTTCATCGTACCCTGTAATTTTCATAAATGCAGGGTTAACTGAAAGGATATTGGCCTTTGCGTCAGTGATAATAATCCCTTCAATCGTATTATCAAAAATTGAAGCCGCCTGTTTTAACTTACGCTCCGAGTGTTTTTTATCAGTTTCATCTTGTATCGTTTGTACATACCCTAACAGGTTGTTATCTTGATCTTGAATTGGCGCCATTCGCACATGTAGCTCAAACATTTCGTCGTTGATCTGATGCGCTAAATCATACTCATAACTCTCGCCATTTTGCACTTTTTCTAAGGCGACAAGTAGATTGTCCACAGGCATATTCGCCTTGCTAAATAACGATTCAATGTGTTGTCCGTCTATTTTCTCATGGGTAATACCGAATAAATCGGAGGCGGCAGGATTCAAATATCGTACTTTTTTGTCAGGATCGGCAATAATCAAACTCACGCCAAGTGATTCATGCAACACCGCAGAAAGTACATGTCGGTCATCCAACTCTTTTCGGATACGAACAATATCATCCGCTTGTCTTTTAATAATCGTATTAAGCATATGTACATAGTGGCTCTCAATTTTTTTCACTACGTCATGCTCAGTCATCAGACCTTCTAATATGCCTTGATCATTCACTACAACCAAAGTGCGTATTTTTTGCTCACGCATGCGCTCTATCGCAAAGTAAATTGAACGCTTACTATCTATACAAACAACAGGAGAAGTCATTGCATCTGCTAATAACATGCTGCCATTTGCATGATCCCGCCCTAGCCTCACTAAATCGCGCTCGGTGATAATGCCAATCGGCTTATTTGCTTCAGTAATCACAATCCCGCTTGCATTAGATTTAACCATCGAAATAATCGCATCGTTTAGCGTGTCATGCTTGGCGAGCGTATGAATATTCTTATGCATGATATTTTCAACGACTTCCTGTCCAGAAAGTACGTCAAACCCCAGCATTTTCATAAAGTCGTTATCTGTGGCAATACCATATAAGTCACCTTCACTATCCACAACAATTAAGTGACGCAGATTTTTTTGCGCGCAAAGATGGTATGCCTCATATAGATCAAGATGTGTAGGTGCAACTACAGGAATATCACTCATGACACGACTAATAGATGTGGTCGCGGTGTTCAATAAATCAGGAATAATACGTAAGGCATCTCGCTCGGTAAAAATGCCAACGGGGCGTTTCCCCTCAACCACCACAATCGAACTGATATGATGGCTAGCCATCATTTCTAACACATCAGCTAATACCGTAGTCTGCGATACGCTGATTGGATTAATTGTGCAAATTTCTTTTAACGAGATTGAGGTTTGCATAAGGTTTTATTATCACTTCCTAGAAGTTATTATTTTCATATTTATCAAACATTTACAATGCACATGTCATTCTATGAGGTTTTGGCTTGGGGTGCTATAGACTATGGTATACATCATCACCATAGCGACTAAGATAACAAACTTATCCGTTTAATTTTGTAGGCAAGGATGCACACTAAAAATCACTGAATTTAAAAGTTAGAAGTTAAGAACTAATCTCAAACTAACTTTCGTTACTCGAATTTAAAACCTAATATCTTTCATTAAGCGACGACAACTCGGTTAATGAAGATTCTCACCATAAAACTGTCACGTTAATTTCATATTGATTAAGTAGCATTCTACTCATGAATGCTTACATAGATTTTATGCTCACAAAGATATTATTGAAAATCATTGAAATCAGCTGAGATAACGACCATGGTGTATGAAAAATCCAGGCTCGGTTTTAATGAATTTACCAATAACAAACGTACCTTAGGTGTGCGTGAACGTCAGGTATTGCTACTGGTGAATGGTGTGCGGAACTTAGATGATTTGAATAAGTTCTTTAAAAAAGACTTATTACTAGACACTATCAAAAAACTTGAAACGGAAGGCTATATTCAACTGCCATATGGGCAACAAAGGCCGCCTGAATTTGCAAACACATTCCAAAATCCACTTGTTTTGCAGGATATACCAAGCAAAACAGAGCCAATCTGCTCAACAAAGATGGCAACCGTGAAAGCTATTCTGATAGAGGCTACCGATGACTACCTTGGCATTATGGGACGAGGTATTAAAGCCAACATTGAAACCTGCGACAACGAAAATAACTTAAGACAAACAATTTCAAATTGGCACATGGCGATGCGAGAATCCAAACTGGGGCGTGAATCTGCAAGCTTTTTAATGGAGCAGATTCACAAAGCCCTAGAGGGGGAAACAATCAGTGCTGAAACTTAGCACAATCCCATCATTAAAATACCATTAGATTGCGCACTACTTACTAAGCGCTCTCAAACGCCTCACACAACTGGCTTAGCAACTGACCAAAAATCGGCAACACTTCTTCCATCGTATGCGGGCTATCATCGTCCGTCCCAGCAACCACAAGTGCAATCACTAATTTATCTACGTTCTCTCTAAATTGCGTCCAGTGCTCGGCTTCTGCATCCGCAATTAATTGGAATTTACTAAAGCCTGACTCTACAATTTCAATTAACTCGGCATCTGGTAAACCTGCGAATAGCGTTTTTGCTATGGTTATTTGCGTAGCTTGGAAATCAGGCTTGATATTCTCTTGCACTAGGGGCGAAGTAAAAAATGCATAGGTCAATAATGCAAATGCTTGGTACACACTCAACATGTCAAAATTTTCACTACGCTCAGCCAGTGGTGAGCGGTCAGCTGATTGAATCGCCTTAAACGTAACATAGCAGCTTAAATAATCAGCCGCATTCAACGCATCATAATCATCTAGATTAGTATTAGGGGTTTCGTCATCGCGGTGTGTCGCAGCCAAGCATAAACCATGCATGAGCTTTAAACGTTGTGAATACGTCATTTCCATCTTTGCAGTCCTTATTAATCTTAAATAAAACGGGGTTTAATCCAGCCATTCATTAATCTAAAGCTGGAATCGCCTCTAACATCTCGTGTAATGTGAGCCAGCGCTCTTCTGCGGATTCTAATTGATTCGTTAACGTCGCTTGTGTTTTTAAAAGTTGCTGCAATACCGATTTATCAGCACTGGTGTAAAGATCGGCATCATTCAACTGCTCATCACACAATTTTTTATCCGTTTGCCACTGTGCCATATTGCGCTCTATTTGCTCAAGTTCTTTTAATAGTGGGCGGCGTTCTAAAATTCTAGCCTGGCGCTCAGCTTTATTAGCGGCACGATCATTTTTATTAGGCTTATCTGTTGCAACCACCTGATTTAGCTTATTTTCTTTAATACGTTGCTCGTTCAGCCATTGGCCGTAGTCTTCTAAATCACCATCAAACTGCGTAGCTTTGCCATCTGCCACTAAAATAAACTCATCACAGGTCGCTCGCAGCAAGGCTCTATCATGCGACACTAAGATAACGCCACCTTCAAAATCCTGTAAGGCCAGCGTCAGCGCATGACGCATTTCTAAATCCAGATGGTTGGTTGGCTCATCGAGTAATAACAAATTAGGTCGCGTCCAAATCAACAATGCCAACGCTAAACGCGATTTTTCACCACCAGAAAAATTAGCACAAGGTGCTCTAGCCATATCGCCTTTAAAATCAAAACCACCTAAATAATTAAGATGCTCTTGCTCACGTGTGAGTGGGTCCAGCTTCATCATGTGTTGCAACGGTGAATCATCAGGACGCAGTTGCTCAAGCTGATGTTGTGCAAAATAGCCAATATTAAGGTCTTTGCCTTCTACCCGTTTGCCGCCAAGCGGTGCAAGTTCATGCGCTAATAATTTTATGAGCGTGGTTTTACCTGCGCCGTTTTTTCCTAGCAAACCGATACGCTCACCTGGCCTAATCGCCAATTCAATATTGCTAATCAATGGTTTGTGCTGATAGCCCACGCTCATATCATCCAACACTAGCAAAGGGTCAGGCGCAGCAATTGGCGCTCTAAATTCAAACGAAAATTGTGAATCTACGTGTGCAGCAGAAATCATCTCCATACGCTCAAGCGCTTTAATGCGGCTTTGTGCTTGGCGGGCTTTAGTTGCCTGCACACGAAAGCGATCAATATAGCTATGCAAATGGGCTACTTTACGTTGCTGTTTTTCAAACATGGCTTGCTGTAATGCCAGTTTTTCAGCACGTTGGCGCTCAAAATCAGAGTAACCACCGCGATAAAGCGTTAATGTCTGCTGCTCAATATGTGCAATGTGGTTCACAATGGCATCTAAGAAATCTCTATCATGCGAAATCAATAACAGCGTGCCGCGGTAACTCTGCAACCAGCTTTCAAGCCAAATGACGGCGTCTAAGTCTAAATGGTTAGTTGGCTCATCGAGCAGTAGCAAATCGGAACGGCACATCAAAGCACGCGCCAAGTTCAAACGAACACGCCAGCCACCTGAAAAAGTTGATACAGGCTGTTGTAGCGCTGTTTGACTAAATCCTAAACCATTCAGTAACTCAGAAGCACGCGCTTTTGCACTGTAGCCATCTATATCAGTTAAACGCTGATGCAACTCTGCAATGAGTTCACCTTGATGGTTCGTCTCTGCGGCTACTAACCCTGCTTCAATTTCACGTAACTCAGCATCGCCATCCAGCACAAACTCAATCGCGGGCATAGCTAGTGCAGGCGTCTCTTGCGCAACATGTGCCACCACCCAGCTTGCTGGCATTTCTAAATCACCCTGCTCAGGATGCACCTCGCCCCGCAGCATGGCAAAAAGAGACGATTTACCCGCCCCATTAGCCCCCGTTAAACCAACTTTATGGCCAGGATGAAGCTGCATGGATGCGCCTTGAATTAAAATTTTAAGGCCGCGCGTTAAAGTAAGTTGTTTAAATTGAATCAAGAGATAACCATATGAATTAAATTGAACAAAACTGGTCAATTACAGTGAGCGTCACCCAGTAAATTGGTTAGCATAATGAAGCGTCACCATTACGTGTTGCTAACTCGACAAGTTCGTTATTCTAAATGATTAACGTGCATAGTCTTAAACACTCTTTTACTTTTAGGCTAGATTTGTGAAAATTTACGCAGTTTTACAGTTGCTCCGCCCTGATTATCAATCTATACACGCAATATTCAAGTAAAATGCAGGGCTGAACATATTAAAAATAAAACCCACATTATCAATGGTTAAAAAATCTCTACTTTGGGTTTATCGAGCAATACTTTGGCTAGCTGGCGTGTCAGCTGTTATCGTAGTTGCTACCGCACTCACTATTCATTTCTGGCTGATGCCAAATATCGGCCAGCATAAAGATGAAATTGCCAGTTTTGCTAGCAAATCATCTAATCAAAAAATCACCATCGGTGACATCAAGACCGACTGGCAAGGCATTAATCCACATTTACTATTAAGTAATATCGATATTTTTGATGCACAAGACCGCACTGCACTACAGTTAAAAAATATTGATGTCGCTTTGTCATGGCTAAGTATTCCACTGCTAGAGCCGCACTTAGCTGAGCTCATCATTCACGACACAGAGCTCACCATACGTCGCAATACCAAGGGCGAAATTTTTGTTGCAGGCATTAGTACCGCTGGAGAATCAAAACCTGAGTTAGCCAATTGGTTGTTAAGACAAAATAAATTAGCCATCACCAATGCTAAAGTGCTTTGGTTAGACGAACTGAGAAACGCGCCTGAACTAAGTTTAAATAACCTCAACTTAGAGATTTTAAGCCCGCCGTGGAGAAGCTTAGTGAGAAATCACAGCTTCACGATCAGCGCATCACCATCAGTCGGCAGTATCTATCCAGTACGCTTAAGTGGTAGCTTTTATGGAAGCGATATCAGTAAAACTAAAGACTGGGATGGCAAAATACGTTTACAACTAGAAAATGCTGATTTAGCTGCCTACAAAGCATGGGTAGATTACCCAATGGATTTAAGAACGGGCACAGGTAGTACAAATGTCTTGATGAGCTTCTCGAATCACCAAATTCAATCAATCAACAGCCATATTGCTTTAAAAAACATACAGCTACAAACAAAGCCTAACCTTGCGCCATTAATGCTCGATAAACTATCTGGCAACATTGTATGGAAAAATCTAAACAAGAACAGACTACTAGGTACTGCAAGCAAGTTCGGCCAGTCTATAAGTGTAAGCGAGCTGGATGCCAGCACAGTTAATGGCTTTAATATCAAAGCGCTATCAGCTAACTATACCCAAACAGTTAAAGGTGAACAAAACTTTAATCTAAGCATGCCAAGCTTAGGGTTAACTAACATTCAAACAACACTATCGCAGTTACCACTTCCTGAACAATGGTTAGCATCTATCAACGCTACCAACCCACAAGGAGAGTTAAAAGACCTGAGCATCATATGGGAAGCACAAAACAATGTCACAAAAAACTACCAACTCAATACTAAATTTAATCGCTTAAGTTCAACTGCTTACGAAAACATACCTGGTTTCAATAATCTATCTGGTGAGCTTAACGCGAACCAAAAATCGGGGCTTCTACTGTTAGATACACAACAGGCTCATCTGGATATGAAGGGCATATTACGTTGGCCAATCCCTTTTAATACACTTGAGGGAAAAATCACTTGGAACATCGATCAAAAGCAAACAAAAATTAATGTTAATTCATTAACGATGAATAGCCCGCATCTATCTGGCACTGTTAATGCAACTTACTTGATGGAAGAAAAAAAAGGTGTGGGAAAAGATGGAAGCAAAGATGGCTACCTTGATTTAAAAGGGAAGTTTAATAACGGCAATGCACAATATGCCAAATTTTACTATCCAACCATGTTAGGTGAGACCACGCTTAATTGGTTAGATACCTCAATACTAGAGGGTACTGCTAACGATATCAATTTAACGGTAAAAGGCCGTTTAGCAGACTTTCCGTTTGTGGATAGCAAAAATAATCTAGACACCAAAAAGGGGGTATTCAGAGTAACCGCAAAGGTCAGCGATGCTCTTTTAGAGTACGGCACAGGTTGGCCTGCCATCGAAAAATTAGGTTTAGACCTTCTATTTGAAGGTAAGCGCATGGAGCTTAATGCGCATACGGGACGTATATTTGGCAATCAAATCATTAAAAGCAAAACAACCATCGCGCAATTAGACGCTGACTACCCTATCCTCAATATTCAATCTGAGCTCCAAGGGCCAGTAAGTGAAGGGATTGTTTTTGTGAACAAAAGCCCAGTACATAAACTCACGGAAGGCTTTACTGATAATCTTAAAACCAGTGGCGCAGGTAAACTTAATTTAGGCTTAAGTATTCCATTAGAAGACTTAGATGCCTCTAAATATAAAGGGCTATATCAAATTACCAACGGAAAAATGGAAAGTGAAGACATCCCAGCACTGACCCAAATTAACGGTAATTTAGAGTTCACAGAAAGTAGCTTGAGCGCTAAAAATATTAAAGCCTTGGCTTTTGGCTCCCCGCTTACTTTTAACTTAAGCACAAATAAAGACCAGTCCATACGAATACTGGCAAGAGGAAAACTCAGTGATAGCAGCATCAAGCAAATACTAAAAGAGCAATCACTGGAAAAAGTGAGTAACTATATCAGCGGTGGCACTGATTGGATTGGCGACATTCTAATTCAGAAACCACGCACCAACATTAGTATCCGCTCGGACTTAACAGGCATAAGCTCTGGCCTACCAGCGCCATTTAATAAACCTGCAAACCAAGCACTAAGCCTGCGTATTGATAAAAAACAAGAAGGTAATTTAAGTAACACTTTTATCAACCTTGGCAACAAAGCTAGTGCAAAAATCACCAGCACCTTAAACGACGGCAAGTTTGAATTGAATAATGCCAATATCAATTTGGGGGGCGACATCAAAGTTGAGCCTTCAATACCTAATGAATCAGGCAAGCTAGCCGGTATTTCTTTAACTGGCAACTTAGATTACCTGAACGCTGATGCATGGCGTTATGTGGTGAAGAACTTGTCCGACTCATCGGAGCAACAGCCTAATCTGCCAATTCAAAAAGTTGCACTATCCATTAAAGCGCTCGACATCTTTAACCGACGCCTTAACCAAGTTAACATCACTGAGCTGAACAACACAGATAATTTGCGTATTGCTATTCAAAGCAAAGAAATTACAGGCGACTTGCAGTGGATAGACCATAAAAATGGCAAGCTGATTGCTCGTTTAAGCAACCTCACTATTCCAGAACCTGCACCAGACCAAATGTCAGCGCCAAGTGACACTACAGACAATGCCAATATCAAACAATTTATCAAGTTAGAGCAAGACTACCCAACGTTAGACATCATTGCGGAAAATTTTGAGTTTAATAAAAAAAACCTAGGGAAATTAGAGTTAATCGCTTACCCAGAGAACGACAACTGGGATATGCAGAAAATAAAACTCAGCTCACCTGAAGGTTCGATAAGTGCAGAAGGCCAATGGAATAACTGGGTAAGAAGCCCCAATACTTATCTTAATATCAACTGGGATATTAAAGATTTAGGCAAAACACTGACTAGACTAGGTTATGCCAACACCATCAAAGATGGCGAAGGTAAACTTAGTGGCCAGCTACATTGGCCAGGCAGCCCACATCAATTTAATACAACAAGGCTAAGTGGTGAACTTAAGTTTGACGTGCGTAAAGGTCAAATCTTACAAGTTCAGCCAGGGGTAGGAAGATTGCTAGGCTTACTCAGCCTGCAAAGCTTACCAAGACGCCTGACATTGGATTTTAGAGATTTGTTTAGTAATGGCTTTGCTTTTGATAAAATCAATGCAACCGTTAAAATTGAACGAGGCATTATGCGCAGTGACAATTTTAAAATGGCAGGCCCAGCGGCCGATGTCAGTATTAAAGGTGAAACAAACCTCCAAAAAGAGACGCAGCATCTTTTTGTTAACGTTTCCCCTAGAATTAGTGATAGCATTTCGCTTGCGGCCTTGGCTGGCGGGCCCCTAGTCGGTGCTGTGGCATTTTTAGCGCAAAAAGTGCTAAAAGACCCTTTTAACAAAATCGCATCGACTGACTATGAAATCATTGGCACGTGGGATAACCCACAAGAAGTAAAGTCTGAGAATGAACCTAAAAATAATGAAAATAACCCGCTAATCAATTAAAAATAAGCACCTATACTTAAGCATTAAAAAGAATTTAAAAACTGTTTGGATATCATATGGCGATTACCTCCCGCGTAACAACTACCAAAGCTAAACTCAGCAGCCAGAGTGCAACAAAAGGTATTATTAAAATGGCTGGCATTCAGATGGCATCTGGCCCCTATGTAAGTGCCAACCTCAGTGAAGCTGAACGTCTAATTGAAATTGCCGCTAACCAAGGTGCAAGGCTGATTGTATTACCAGAGTACTTTGCCATCATGGGCTTAAAAGAATCTGACAAAGTAGCTGCGCGCGAAGAAGATGGCAAAGGTCCGATTCAAGACTTTTTAAGCAAAACTGCGAAAAAACATAAAATCTGGCTGATTGGCGGCTCTGTTCCGTTAGTGAGTAACTTTCCAAACAAAGTACGCAATAGTTGCTTAGTGTTCGATGACAAAGGTAAGCAAGTTGCACGCTACGATAAAATTCATCTGTTTGGCCTAAAACTTGGTAACGAACATTACACGGAAGAAAAAACGATTGAAGCTGGCGACACAATTAAAGTAATTGATAGCCCGTTCGGCAAAATTGGTTTATCCATTTGCTATGACTTACGTTTCCCAGAGCTATACCGCGCCATGGGAGAGGTCAACATCATCGTCGTGCCTTCTGCATTTACAGATACCACAGGCAAAGCCCACTGGGAAAGCCTGATTCGTGCACGCGCAATAGAAAACTTAAGCTATGTAATTGCACCTGCACAAGGTGGATACCATATTTCAGGACGTGAAACACATGGCAATAGTATGATTGTAGACCCGTGGGGCGTCGTGCTTGATCGTTTACCGCGCGGCTCAGGGGTTGTCATGGCAACCATGAACCCAAAATATCAGGAAAGTTTAAGAAAAAGTTTGCCTGCATTGAAACATCGCACTATTAAGGTTGTCGGATAAGCATACTCCCCTCGATTCCATTGCATTACATCGACGCTACTTGGCTAAGGAGTAAGTTTTAACTGGAAAATTACGCAACTAATTTACTATAGCTAATCTCACAAATAACGTCATATCAGCGAGACCGTGGAGGTCTTCACCGCTCCACTAAGCACTAAAGTGCTAAGTGGAAGCGCGAAAGGTTGGTATTCAGTCAAGGTGATGATCAGAAATGATTGTTTATTGTTAAAAAGCTAGTATTCACGTGACTTGGATTCTGACCTCCGTCGGAATGACGACTGCGAACGCTGAGATTTCAATCTACAAATACTGCCATTAAGTAGAGGACTAGCTATAATCAATCTTGCTTATTAATTAACCTTGCTGACATATAGCATTTGCTTACCGAATACTTATTGAAAATAAACTCATGAAAACTGAATCATCACTACCGCATACCAACCTTATCAAAGGTTCGCATTTTGATGCCGCTACCGAGGCATTGCTCGCACCTGCAAACTTAGATGTAGCGAAACTACAGAATGTACTCGCGGACATGATGTCTCATCAAATTGACTATGCTGACCTATATTTTCAATATAGCCGTAGTGAAAGCTGGGGGCTAGAAGAAGGTCAAGTGAAATCTGGTAATTTTTCAATCGACCAAGGGGTTGGCGTACGCGCTGTTAGCGGTGAGAAAACAGCTTTTGCCTACTCGGATGATATTAATCTAAAAGCGTTGGTAGAAGCAGCTAAAGCCACAAAGTCGATATCGAGTTTGGGTAATGAACAAACTGCAAGTGCTATCATCAAGCCACAGACACCGCAGTTATATCTTCCACAAGATCCGATTGCCTCACTCTCAGCAGATGCAAAAGTAAAACTTTTAGAGCATTTAGAATCTATTGCAAGAAAACTAGACCCACGCATTACGCAAGTGACTGCATCAATTGCTGGTGAGTATGAGGTCATTATGGTGGCACGCCATGATGGCGTGATGGCTGCAGACATTCGCCCTTTAGTACGTGTTGGCATTAACGTCATTGCAGAAAGCAATGGTCGCCGCGAGCAAGGTTCCGCAGGCGGTGGTGGCCGTTTTGATTACAGCTATTTCACCGATGAAGTTCTACACGACTATGCACAAAAAGCAGTGCACCAAGCGCTGGTTAATTTAGATGCGCGCCCTGCCCCAGCTGGCAGCATGACCGTCGTATTAGGTGCAGGCTGGCCAGGTATTTTATTACACGAGGCAATAGGCCACGGTTTAGAGGGTGACTTCAACCGCAAAGGCAGTTCTGCATTTAGCAATATGATTGGGCAGCAAGTCGCCGCAAAAGGCATTACCATTGTTGATGACGGCACGATTGCAGACCGTCGCGGCTCACTTAGCATCGATGATGAAGGCAACCCTACCAATAGAACCGTGTTGATAGAAGACGGTATTTTACGTGGTTATATTCAAGATACATTAAATGCACGCCTCATGAATATGCCGCTTACAGGTAATGCGCGCCGTGAAAGCTACGCGCATATTCCAATGCCGCGCATGACCAATACTTACATGCTAAATGGCACGCTACCACCTGAAGAAATCATCAAATCTGTGAAAAAAGGCTTATACGCGGCTAATTTCGGTGGTGGTCAGGTCGATATTACTAGCGGCAAGTTTGTATTTAGTGCCGCAGAAGCTTATATGATTGAAGACGGTAAAATTACCTACCCAGTGAAAGGCGCAACACTCATTGGCAATGGCCCTGATGTGCTGAAACGCGTCTCCATGATTGGTAACGACATGTCACTAGACTCTGGCGTGGGCACTTGTGGCAAAGAAGGACAAAGCGTACCAGTGGGCGTTGGGCAACCAACCCTGAAAATTGACGGCTTAACAGTAGGTGGCACGGCCTAAATTAACGTAAAATTTATAACGCAGATTTTATAACGGTTAGTTGCCAACAGCCGTTATAATCTGCCCTTTCTCATCGCAACAAAATCATAACCCCATGACGCAGAACACCCTGCCTATTCCCAATAAAGGCCAAGCGAATCGGCTAACGCTCAAAAACAGTGGTGAGGATGCCTATGCACTCGCCATGTTAGCAACGCAATCCAAGGCGCAGAAACCTAATCAACCATTAGTGATTATCACTGCGAGTGGATTTGACGCGCAAAGACTATTAGAAGAAATCCCCTATTTTTCGCCAGATTTATCCGTGCATTTACTGCCAGACTGGGAAACATTGCCGTATGACCAGTTTTCGCCACACCCAGATTTAATTTCAGACCGCCTCACCACGCTCTACCATATCGCCCAAAACGCCTGTGATGTGGTGATTGTACCGTTGGCAACAGCGCTCATTCGCTTAAGCCCTAAGGCTTATTTAAGTGCCAATACCTTTATGCTCAAAAAAGGGCAAACACTCGATATTGAAGCACTGCGTATGCAATGCGCAGAAGCGGGTTATCACCATGTCACACAAGTGATCTCTCATGGTGAGTTCAGTGTACGCGGTGGTTTGGTAGACTTATTTCCAATGGGTTCTGCACTGCCGTATCGTATTGACCTGTTTGACGATGAAATTGAAACCATCCGCACTTTTGACGTAGATACTCAGCGTAGCCTTTATCCAGTGCCTGAGATAAGATTATTGCCTGCGCGTGAGTTTCCGCTGGATGAAACAGGGATTGCCCTATTCCGTAGCCAATTCCGTGAAACATTTGAAGGTGACCCACAACGCGCAAAAATCTATAAAGATGTGAGTAAAGGTGTCGCCTCTGGTGGTATTGAGTGGTATTTACCCCTATTTTTTGAACAAACCGCCACACTACTTGATTATTTAGCAAATGACAGTCTGCTATGCCTGCATGGCGACCTAGATTCAAGTGCACAACAGTTCTGGCGGGAGGCGCAATCTCGCTACCGCACATTAGCGCATGATGCTGAGCGCCCACTATTGCCGCCAGAAAAACTGCTCATTAAAACTGAAGACTTTTTCAGCACTACCCATACTTTTGCCAGAGTGGTACTCACTAGCGGCACCTTAGAAGCAGGAAAAACGACCAGCACACTGCCTGCACTCGATATTGAGCGTCGTGCAGAGCATCCACTACATAAATTAACCGCCTTCATCAGTCAATTTAAGGGCCGCATTCTGATTGTGGCTGAAAGTCTTGGCCGTCGTGAAACCATGTCGCAATTGTTTGCAGAACATGGCTTAAAAGTCGCCATCTGCGAAACTTGGGTTGAGTTTCTAGCCAGTGATGCGCATGTGATGTTAGGCGTCAGCTCACTGCATAGTGGTGTCGCTTTTAAAGATATCCATGCACAATCGATTGCTATCATTACTGAAGCAGAGCTATATGCTGCCACCGTGCGCCAGCAGCGCCGTCGCGAGAAAGAAAAAGCCCGTAGTACAGAAGGCATGCTCAAAGACTTATCTGAGTTACGCATCAACGACCCTGTCGTGCACGAACAGCATGGTGTAGGCCGCTACAAAGGCTTGATTAACCTTGACCTAGGTGAAGGTGAAACCGAGTTCTTACTGTTAGAGTATTACGGTGACGATAAGCTATATGTGCCAGTGTCACAGTTATTTATCATCTCACGTTACTCTGGTGGACCGCCAGAATCTGCCCCATTACACCGTTTAGGCAGTGGCAGTTGGGAAAAAGCGAAGAAAAAAGCCCTGAAACAAATCCGCGATACTGCGGCTGAGTTACTGAATCTTTATGCGCAACGTGCCGCAAGGCGTGGTCATGCATTTACCTTAAGCCTGCAAGATTATGAAGCATTCAGCGAGGGTTTTCCGTTTGAAGAAACGCCAGACCAACTAGAAGCGATTGAAAACGTCATTAAAGACATGCAATCAGGCCGCCCCATGGATAGGTTGGTATGTGGCGATGTTGGCTTTGGTAAAACCGAAGTTGCACTACGCGCGGCATTTGTTGCCGTCATGGGTGGGCGTCAGGTTGCAGTGCTAGTGCCGACAACCTTGCTTGCCGAACAGCATTTCAATAACTTTAGTGACCGCTTTGCCGAGTGGCCCATCAAAATCGCAGAAATCTCACGTTTCAGAACAGCCAAAGAACAGGCTGAAGCTTTACGTGGGCTAGAAGCTGGTGAAATTGACATTATTATCGGCACCCACCGTTTGATTCAAAAAGACGTGAAGTTCAAAAACTTAGGGTTAGCGATTCTGGATGAAGAGCATCGCTTTGGCGTGCGTCAAAAAGAGCAACTCAAAGCCTTACGTGCAGAGGTTGATGTACTGACGCTCACGGCAACGCCTATCCCACGTACATTGAGTATGGCAATGGAAGGTCTGCGTGAGTTTAGTGTGATTGCCACACCACCACAAAAACGCTTGAGCATTAAAACATTCCATACGGAATATTCAGAGGGCATTATCCGCGAAGCGGCGACCCGTGAGTTTAAACGTGGCGGCCAGGTGTACTTTCTGCACAATGAAGTAGACACGATCCATTCCATGCGTGAAAAACTTGAACGTATTCTGCCAGACGCGCGCATTGCCGTTGCACACGGACAGTTACGCGAACGTGAGCTAGAGCATGTGATGCGTGATTTTTATCACCAACGTTACAACCTATTGCTTTGCACCACCATTATTGAAACTGGTATTGATGTGCCAACGGCTAATACTATCATCATGAACAAAGCCGACATGTTTGGCCTAGCGCAAATGCATCAACTGCGTGGCCGTGTTGGGCGCTCACATCATCAAGCTTACGCCTACCTGCTCACGGAAGCTGGCCGTAAAATCACCGTACAGGCACAAAAACGCTTAGATGCGATTCAATTAATGGAAGATCTTGGCGCAGGCTTCCACCTTGCGATGCACGACTTAGAGATTCGTGGCGCAGGTGAATTACTTGGTGACTCACAAAGCGGTGAAATGCAAGAAATTGGCTTTAACTTATATGCCGATATGCTGAACCACGCCGTGAAACAACTGAAAGCTGGCAAAGAGCCAGACCTAAATGCACCATTAGGCGTGACCACAGAAATCAATCTACATACCCCTGCACTACTCACCAATGAGTATTGCCCTGATGTGCATGAACGTTTGGTAATCTATAAACGCCTAGCTAATTGCAACGATGACGATGCATTAGATAACTTGCAAGAAGAACTGATTGACCGCTTTGGATTACTACCAGAGCAAGGTGAAGCACTGCTGGCATGCCACCGCCTGCGTATCGCCGCTAAACCGCTAGGTATTATTAAAATTGATGCTTCGGATGCTGCAATTCAATTGCAATTTAACCCTAAGGCAGATATAGACCCATTGAAATTAATTAACCTATTACAGCGTGACAGAAGATGCCGTATGAATGGGCCAGATAAACTCAGGGTTTCAGTAGAGTTTGAAGCGATTAATCTACGTGCAGATTTTGTGAAAAGTTTACTCAAAGAGTTTGTTTAAAGATACTTGCGAGACGCTGGCTTTAACATTCACTGAGACTTAACATTGTAAAACGACAGAAAGACTTAAATCAGCTTAAGTCGTTTTTGCAGTCTTATTAGCGTCTGCATTTTTTAGATTCTCTTTCACAATCCTACGAATTTTAGGAACCCTATACATATCTGCTGAAACAATCATTAGTATCTCTCCTTTTCCGATTCTTTTTTTATATTGCTTAAGATCTGTATTAAAGATATTTACGCCTAAAAATGCCGCACCTATCGCAGTAAATATAGCACCCAACGAAATGGTCACCATCAAAACAACATACCAAGGTGATTGACTGTACCAAGTAGGCGAAGTGGTCAACCAGCTTGGGAAAAACAAAACATATAAACCAGCTAACAAACCAAAGCCCATGCCGTACAGCAGTCCCTTTTCCCCCTCATGAAGAAGATTGCTACCTTCAACTGCGTTTGCTACATTTAAATCAGCTAAATCAGTCTCTTCGTTTGCTAAGAAATGAATATCTTTAATCTCGACCAACTCAGCAAGCAATGCACCTCTGACTTGAATAGAAGCTTCCAAGTTTGGCATCATAAATTCTATTCTTGTTTTCATATGCTACTCCTTAGTGCTATTACTCAGCGATTGCCTGTGGTTTTTGGAGATTAGATATTATTTAAACCATATCAACAACTTAGCTAAAATAACATTAATATCTGTAACAGCGATTTCATCTTACTTTGCTAGTGATTATGTATAGTGTTTATAAAGCTACTCTATTTATTACTTCTTTTATCTTGTCACTTGATTCGTGCTGAATCATCAATACCAAGATGACGGCCGTCATCATTATTTCCGATGAATGTGATAGCATTCTCTAGAAATGTATTGACCAATATTGAAATTAAAAGCACTCCTTTAATACTGTTGGCATCATCAATCGCTTAAGTGCAATGTGTGTAGTCTATCAATCCTTATCATAATTTATCTACCTATCAATATTTAATCTGTACGCTACCAAACATTGCAACCACTTTCAATATCACAGCGTAAAACCAAACCTTGTCACAATATAAAATCAATCTACAATGCAATATATATGTCTAAAAAGGCTCAGTAGTGAATCAGCTGTTCAATAAAATAATATCTAAGCTAGATTTAATTGTCTTACGCATCGTAGCTATCTATCTTGCATTCGGCTTGCTTTGGATAGTTGTTACTGACTCTGCGCTGTTTAAGCTCATTGCTAATCATGAGGAGCTCTCACTGCTTAACACCTATAAAGGTGTTGCCTTTATTTTAGTCACGGCGGTTATTCTTTATTTACTGTTCCGAAAAACCCTACGTCAACAAAAACTCATTGAACAATCATTACAAGCAAGTGAAGAACGCTGGAAGTTTGCACTTGAGGGCTCTGGCGATGGCGTATGGGATTGGGATATTCCTTCTGACCATGTTTTTCGTTCTACACGCTGGCATGAAATTTATGGCTACGCTGAAAATGAAATAACACCTACTGCAACTGCTGGTAGAGAGTTAGTACATCCTGATGATCTCATTACATTATTAAGTGATGTACAAGACTATTTTACTGGGGACAAAGAAATCTATACTTCTGAGTTTCGTCTACGCTGTAAAGATGGCTCATGGAAATGGACGCTAAGCCGTGGCATGGTAGTCAGCAGGTCTGAAGATGGAAAGCCAATCAGGATGATTGGCACACATACTGACATCACTAACCGCAAAACTTCAGAAGCCCAAGTGACGCATTTAGCCCACTACGACCAATTAACAGGATTACCAAATCGTGTGCTATTTCTTGACCGTTTGAGACAAGATATTAAAAAAGCACAGCGGACAGGGCAATCCGTGACGCTCATGTTTTTAGACCTAGATAAGTTCAAAGAAGTGAACGATTCACTTGGTCACGACATTGGGGACATGCTATTAAAAGGTGTTGCGCGACGCTTAGAAAGTTGCGTGAGAGAATCTGACACTGTGGCGCGCATGGGTGGCGATGAGTTCACGATTATTTTAAGTGATATCAATAGCCAAATAAATATCGAGCGTATCGCACAAGACATTCTAGATAAAATGACCACGCCATTTCATCTTGGCGATGAAGTCATCCATATTTCAACCAGTATCGGCATTAGCAACTATCCTAAAGATGGTAATGAGGTAGAACTGCTACTCAAAAATGCAGACCAAGCCATGTACGCGGCTAAAGAGCAAGGTCGAAACCGTTTTCAGTATTTCACACCGATCATGCAAGAAGAAGCATTAAAGCGTATGCGCTTAATCAGCGATTTATGGGGTGCTTTAAATGACAACCAGTTTAGAGTGTACTATCAACCGATTGTAGACCTTGCGACAGGCGCAGTGTTTAAAGCAGAAGCGCTGATACGCTGGCAACATCCAACGCGTGGTTTAGTCAGCCCCAATGAATTTATTCCAGTGGCTGAAGATACTGGCTTAATTGTGGATATTGGCGATTGGCTTTTTAATGAAGTTGCCAGCCAAACTGCAAAATGGAAACAACGCTACCCTAACCTGCAAGTAAGCGTCAATAAATCACCTGTTCAGTTTAGAAGTGTGCACGATAATTGCACTAATTGGATAGAACAGTTAAAGCTATTAGGGTTGTCGGGTGAAAGTTTTATTGTCGAAATTACTGAGGGTTTGCTGCTAGATGCTAGGGACTCTGTAATTAACCAACTGAACGCATTTAGAGAAGCTGGGATGAAAATCGCGATTGACGATTTTGGCACTGGGTATTCATCACTAGCTTACCTACGAAAGTTCGATATTGATTTCGTTAAGATTGACCGCTCATTCACCTCTAATATCGCTCCCAACTCTAGCGATATGGTGTTGTGCGAAGCGATTATCGAAATGTCACACAAACTTGGCATGAAAGTGATTGCTGAAGGCGTAGAAACTAATGAGCAACGAGATTTGTTACGTAGCGCTGGATGTGATTTTGCACAAGGCTATTTATACTCCAAACCAGTGACTATTGATGAATTTGAAAGTCTTCTTGATGCTACGCAATCCAGTTTTTCATTGAAATAGTTGTCGCATCAATTAGCCGTTTAGCATTAAATTCAGTATATATAATATCCAAAAACTTAGCATGTCGAAAATTTAGCATGTTATGTATTTTCATTTATTAGTTGATTAGGATATTAGCTGTAATCAAATAAATGTAAGACCGCCCTAATACTAATACTCTTATATTCTTTATAGTGATTAACGATAGTTCTCCTAACCATTCGCTAATTCCGTAATAACTACTCACAATAAAAAACCCTGATCTTTTCAAATCAGGGTTTTTTGATTAGCTAGCTACTGCTTAAAAATATATTAGAACTTGTATCTTGCACCTGCCCAAAACATAGGTTGGTAATCTTTAGTATCTGATAAAGGATTGCCGCCAACATTTCTCCAAGCAAGGCTGGTATCTGCAGTCCATGATGCAGTATTAAACCTCAAGCCTAAACCTGAGCCCGCAACGGTTCTACGATTATCACCATTAGAAAACTCATTATGGTTAAATTTGATAGTGCCAATATCATAAAATGCATAGGGTGTGAATTGATTAATGTCGTAGCGTAACTCTAATCGAGCTAAACTACCTTCATCACCAAAACCCTCACCACTTGGGTATGCTCTTACGCCATTGATACCGCCGAGACCAAACTTCTCAGATGAGTCTAAATTATCAGAAGCAACTTGCATGGATAATCTACCCAAAAATGAAAAATTACCAGGCAATGCCTGTAATCTGGCAATGTCAAAGTTATATTTATCAAATGTACCTTCTGTTTTAGCAGATTGCCTATCAACCGCAGATAGGCTGCTATCTAAATTAAGGTCACCATGCGTCCAACTCACACTACCATAAGTAACGCCACCACCAAACAACTGATCAACCAAATCGAAACTCAAGCTAATTGGTAATGAGTTACTGTATTTTGAATCCCGCTGATCTGATACACCTTGATTATCTTGTAGTTTTTTGTGCTGATAATTCGCACCAATAGTAAGGTTAGCCGTTTGACTTCGAATAATTGGGTAAGATAAGCCCATACTTGCTACTTGTGCCGTACCAGTAGCATCTAGTACTGCGAACTCTTTACCAAGGTCATAAGACGTATGTGCATAACCAAAGTTTGCTCTTAATCCAGAGCCACCTACAGGTAAGCTATAATTCACAGAACCTAACCATAAGTCTTCTTCAGAATATAATGTGCTTACACGTAACTGATCACCAAATACAAATGGACTATTTACATACAAGTTGACTGAACCACGTAAACGACCTGTGTAGCGGTTGCCGTAGTTATCTATCCCAATATCACCACCATACTTTTTATCTGGCACAACACTTACATCCAAATCAGCAGTACCAACTTTTTCACCAGGACTCACGACTGGTGTTGCTTTATAGCCTGGTTGATCAGACAGAATTAGGATTGTCCGCTCAAGCTTACGACTATCAATCACATCACCAGTCTTTAAGTAATCTAAGAATTTCTGAGCCCCTTTTTGGGCTTTTGCATCCGTACTATTAATCGTAGAGTTGTTATACCTACCCTCAATCACCTCAATGTTTACTTTTCCATCAGTCATCGACTGTGCTGGAATATAAGCACGTGCAAAAGGGTAGCCATGACTACGATAGTAAGTCGTAATTAAATTAGCTAAGTTTTTTATTGCGGCTAGATCATAAGATTTACCTGCATAATCTCCAATTACACCCAACAATACTTCATCACTATAAACAGTATTGCCACTTAGCGTAATTGTTTCCACTACAACTGAAATACCACCCGCTATATCTTCTTTAATTTCGGGTGCTTTAACATCAATCTCAATGGATTTCTTAGGTAAGGCAGGAGGTGTTATTGAAAGCTCTTGCAACGTACGGCCTGCGTCAGGTTGTGGTTGAACCTCACCAGCGACTAATAAGCCTGTATAGGTTGACATTGCTAATAATGTGATTGGAACTAATTTTTTATTTTGCATCATTGGCTTATCTATTGATTAATATTTAAATTGAATACATTTTACACAAAAAAAGCTCACAAAAGCCATCTATATAAAGATGATTTAAGTGAGCTTTGTTCATTACATCATTGCGTTAACTATTGTGGAACATTAATACCGTTACCAAAGTAGTTAATCACCAGTGCACGTGCATTTTTAACTGGACCTTTTTTCTGCTCTGGCGCTTCTTCAGTCATATTTTCACCTGCGGCAGTAGGCGTATCATCTAAGCTGACATAATTAATATTTGAAATGTCATTTAGACCAATACTGCCTCGCTCCGCAACATTAGTGTTTTGCGCGTCGGTCCTAGCACTATTGTCATCTGTACTATCAAGCTCTGTTAATGGTGGTTGTACTGGGTCAACTGGGTCAACTGGGTCAACTGGGTCAACTGGGTCAACTGGGTCAACTGGGTCAACTGGGTCAACTGGGTCAACTGGGTCAACTGGGTCAACTGGGTCAACTGGGTCAACTGGGTCAACTGGGTC
>NZ_JAURYU010000040.1 GCF_030653755.1 Methylotenera sp. | reverse complement strand
AATCGTGTCGCCCAGCATTTTGAATGTGTTGATCAGATCGGCGCGGGCGCCACCATCAAGCAGCTTGTTGATGCTGGTGCTGATCGCGCCGAGCATTGGCCCCATGGCAAGCCCTATTGTGGTCTTCATGCCCTCGATCCGCCGCATGGACTTGCCCCAGGCGTCGTCAACACCATCTGCGGCGGCAACCTGATCTTTTTCAAAGAATCGCCCCTCCTCCCTCATCATTGCCATGATCTTTGCGTAGGCCTCTGGCCCGCCCTTGTCCAGCATGGGAATGATGTTGGTGCCCGCCTTGCCAAACACCGCTTTGGCAAAGGCCACCTTCGACGCCTCGTCAGTCTCCTTCACAGAATTTTTGTAGACCTCGCTGATCCGGTTGAAAACATCCGTCGCGTTGCCCTTGAGATCGTCGCTGTTAACACCGACTGCCCCCAAATCCGCGATGGCGCCTTTGTCGCCGCTGCGTGCGCCTGCAATCTTTTTCTGCAAAAAACCGATACTGTTTGCAACGTCTTCGACTTTGGTACCACTGTCAGCGGCCATCTCACCGTAAACCTGAAGCGAGTCAGTGGACACCTTGTACTTGTCGCTCAGGTCTTGCAATGCGCCCAGGTTGGCGTGCGCTGCTACGCTGTTATCGATCATCGCCTTGGTGGCCATATACATGCCACCAGCAGCAAAAAGAGACCCCGCGAAGGGGATTTTTTGCATCGCACCCTGCAGGCGGCCTAGAGAGCCGGTCAGGCGGTTGACGCCAGCAAGCTCCATGGGGCCGGCGAGCATTTTTTGCACACCTTGGATTGGTCGGCTCAGCCGGTCAAACTGGGCCTGCAGGCGCGCAAGCACCGGCGAAGCGGTGTCTTGTGCCGAGATGATAATTTTTGCTTCTGTTTTTTGCGTGACCATATTTAGCTTCCCAGGTTTGCGCTTGCTTTTTTCTGTGCGTCGGCGATGACTTCGCAGATCTCCAGCCAAAAGTCGATCCGGTCAAGGCTCATGTTTTCAATTTCAGAGGGTTGAACGCCGCGCAAAAGCAGCACGGCAGCGGCGTCCTTCAGTTCTTTGGGCCGGGGAACATCTCCAGCACCAAGGGGATAGCCGGCGCAAAGGCGCGGTAATCCATGGCGTCAATATCGTCCCGGGCCATGCCGCTGTGTTGCAGCACCTGGGCCACAAACTCAGTCGGGCGATTCGGCTCTACCGTAATCTTTTTCAGCAGGGCCTTGAAGACCTTGATCTCGGGCATTTCAAAA
>NZ_JAURYU010000033.1 GCF_030653755.1 Methylotenera sp. | reverse complement strand
AATTTAAGCCGTCAAATGCAATCGCGATTAAAAATAGTCACAATTTGTATTTGCGGTATTTTTTACGGCATATGCCTTTTTTAATTATCATAATAACCTATATAAACAATATGTTATGCATTTAATTAGGATTAGGTACTGCCTACCAGTAACTAGTTTAAAGAAGTCCAAAGTAGTCCAATTAACAAGCCTAAGTGCTGTTTTTTTTATTTTCTTTTTTTTATAGCGTCTAATATAATCCTATGTAATCCTGAATTACTGGGGGGTATTAATAGGGGTGTTTCAAAACACTCCCAAACAAGATACCCCCAAATTGACTATAAGGGCGTAAAAAATGGCACTGACTGACTTAACTGTGAGAAGCGCAAAGGCTAAAGATAAGGACTACAAGCTTAGGGAACCACTGATTTATTCAACCCCTCCACCCTAGCTGGAGTTCGGCATGGTAAGATTACATCTTATTGATTTAATTGGATAATACAATGCAAGCGAGCTTTTCTGAATTGGAATATGCGGCCAAAAAGAAGCAAACACGGCGTGATATTTTTCTGAACCAGATAGAACAGATCACCCCATGGGCATCATTAACTCAAGTCATCGCGCCACACTATCCAAACACTGGCGGTCGTGGCCGCCCGCCCATTGGACTGGAGCGTATGCTACGCATGTACATTGCCCAGCAATGCTTCGGCCTGTCAGACGAAGCCACAGAAGACGCACTCTATGACAGTCAAGCCATACGACACTTTGTTGGCATTGACATGGGCCGCGAAGCGGCACCTGATGCCACGACCTTACTCAAGTTCCGCCACCTACTAGAAGAGCACCAATTGACCGAATCCATCTTCAACGCAATCAACGCTCATCTGTCAGAAAAAGGCTTGTTTCTACGCGAGGGAACCATCGTTGACGCCACCCTGATTGCTGCACCGCCTTCAACCAAAAATAAAGAAGGCAAGCGGGACAGTGACATGCACTCGTCGAAGAAAGGCAACCAGTGGCATTTCGGTATGAAAGCGCACATTGGTGTGGATGCAAAGTCAGGGCTGGTGCATACCTTGATTGGAACAGCAGGTCACGTCAGTGACGTGACTCAAACTCAGGCGTTACTCCACGGCGATGAGACGGATGTGTTTGGTGATGCGGGCTATCAGGGCGTCGAGAAGCGGGAAGAAAACCTGGAATTGCCGGTCACCTGGCATGTGGCGATGCGTCCTAGCCAACGCCGAGCATTACCAAAAACAACAGAGGGTGAGTGGTTAGCGTATCTCGAACACACCAAGGCTAGCATTCGTGCCAAGGTCGAGCATCCGTTTCATGTGGTCAAGAACCTGTTCCGTCACCGTAAGGCACGATACAAAGGATTATTGAAGAACACCGCCCAGTTGTTCTCGTTGTTTGGCTTCGCTAATTTGGTGCTTGCGCGACGGTGGCTTGATGCGCATACCCAAGTTGCGACCTAAAAATGGGAAATGAGGCAAAAACACTCGGAAACAGGGTGTTTTTAGGTGAAAATGTCTAAATCCATGAGCTATTCTGAAAATGTCACGACGAGAGCGGTGAAAATTGTGAATTGTTCAGCGCTTCCTTAAGTCATCAGGTAATTTAAATAAAAAAAGCACTGATATAAATATCAGTGCTTTTTTTATTCTACAGTCCTCTAAATTACATTTCTAACTGCGGACGACTAGCTTCTGGCCAATCCAAATGGTAGAACTGACCACGTGGTTTGTCAGTACGCTCATAAGTGTGCGCACCAAAGTAATCACGTTGACCTTGTAGCAAATTAGCCGGTAAAACTGCGCTGCGGTAACCATCATAATAAGCCATTGCAGCAGCAAAACCTTGTGCCGGGATGCCGTTAGTGACTGCCAAGGCAATCACTTTACGCCAGCCTGCTTGACCTTCGTTCATTGCATTAGTGAAGT
>NZ_JAURYU010000058.1 GCF_030653755.1 Methylotenera sp. | reverse complement strand
GACGCACCCGCAAAAACATTTAAAGATTATGCATTAGAGCTAATCGAATCAAAACGCGCTGGCTGGCGTAACGCAAAACACGCGCAACAATGGGAAAACACCTTAGAGCAATTCACATATTCTAAGATTGGCGCAAAACTCCCCGCTGACATATCACTAGCAGACGTTAAAAGTATTTTATTGCCTATGTGGGCAACAACAACCGAAACAGCCGTTAGGCTTCGCGGACGCATTGAATCGGTACTTGACTATGCCGCCGTGCATGAAGACGCTGACAGGCGCAACCCTGCACGCTGGAAGGGCAATCTCGATAAAGTTTTACCACCACCTAGAAAAGTAACTAAGGTAATACACCACCCTGCCGCAAGCTACAATGAAGTGCCTGACATCATGTCACGCTTACGCAATAAAGACACAGCATCCGCATATAACCTTCGCTTTACAATTCTAACGGCTGCAAGGTCTGGAGAATCACGCGGTGCGCTATGGAGTGAGATTGATACTAAAGCCAAGGTTTGGACAATCCCAGCGGAACGCATGAAAGCAGGACGCGAACATAAAGTGCCACTGTGTGATGAAGCTATCGAAATACTCGCCATAATGAAAACATGGAATATAAAGAACTCTGACATTGTTTTTATTGGTGGGCGTGAAAAACACTTATCGGATGTAGCTATCAATAAAACATTACACGCTATCAATCCAAATGTAACAGTGCATGGCTTTCGCTCAACATTCCGCGTATGGGGAGCAGAAACAACATCAACGCCTAGTGCAGTATTAGAGCTGGCATTAGCACACGTTAATCAGAATGAAGTTGAAGCAGCATATCAACGTAGTGATTTATTTGAGCGTAGGCGCGACCTTATGACCACATGGGGTAATTACTGCAAAACTAAAGGCAATATTGTCCAGTTGGTACAAAACGCATGAACAAAAAGATATTCGGTTAGGTGAAAATTGTGGAATATGATTTTCTCGATAATTTGATGGATGCAGACATGAACCTGCTTGAATGGCGCAATTCACAGCCCTATGATGGCGTGCTTGGACAGTTGGAAGATTGGGTACCTAAAGCGATTAAAACCGAATTTACCCATATTCGGAACAAGTTACTTGATGCCATGAATTATAAAGAGCTAGTCAAGGTTAAGAAAATAAGACAATGGATAGATGAATGTTACAAAAAGCAAAAAATACAGGGAGATGAAATTTATCGCCCATCCATTCCGCCAAAATTTTTGCGAGATATTAGTTATTTGGCACTTATCCAAAATGCTAATTCTTTAGATGAAACTGAAGGCTTGCGTATGCTTGCTAAATACGAAGCTACTATAGGCGCAACTTACAGCAATGAACAAAGTAAGCGTGCAAAAGTGCCGAGAAAACTAACAGAAACATTTAAAAGAAATATTAGAAATAAATATATTAAAGCTCAAAATGAAGATGGTGTTTATGGCGTAGTTAAAGCCTTAGCGGGGACTTATGACGTATCAGAAAGACAAATCCACAACATAGTGAAAGACTTAATAAAAAAATGAATTAGGAAGTAGCCACGCTATTTCAGACCGTATTGAGAAACTGTAAATCCACACATTATAGGATTTACATCATGACACACCAAAGCCCACCACGGTTGCTGGACGTTTCAGAAACAACCAATCGCACTAGCCTACGCAAAACAAAATTATACGAGCTTATCAATGCTGGAGAATTACGCCCTATCAAACTAGGACGTAAGACAGTGTTTAGCGAGCAGGAAGTCAATCAGTGGATTGAAACCCAAATCGCTAAGAGGTGCTTAAAATGAAAAAAAGCCCTCTACCCGCAAAGATAAAAGAGCTTTCTTACGTTTCTTATTGTACCTCAAAACTAAAAGCGTTATTAGCTATCAATCCACACCTTTGCCATGACCTCATTTTTTTAATCGCGCTAATCGCCATTATGGCAATTCTGATTGGCGGTGTTATATGAATGTGGATATGCAATTCACTACTAATGAAGGTTACTCGGATGATGTTTTTAAAAATTGTTCTAGCACTCCACCTGCTAGTGAATGGTTAAAACCTGTTAGCTTATTACAAGAATCTGAGCCGCCACAATATCCACTAGAATCCCTGCCAAGCGGCCTAGGTGATGCAGTCCGAGAAGTCATAGAGTTTGT
>NZ_JAURYU010000053.1 GCF_030653755.1 Methylotenera sp. | reverse complement strand
TCTTGATTGAACGATGTGCAATAGACAACAAGTATTGGCCCTTAACTTCATACTGCAAAAGGAAATAATTATGACGATTGAATCAAAATGTAAGTTACTTACTAAAATGATAAAGGAGTTTTACCATGGAAAATAAACCATTTTCTTCGGCTGGAAAATGTCCAGTTATGCACGGTGGCAACACCGCAACGGGTGCGTCTAATATGGATTGGTGGCCTGAGTCACTGAACTTGGATATCCTGCATCAGCATGATGCTAAGACTAACCCTATGGGCGGAGATTTTAATTATGCTGAAGAATTCAAGAAATTAGATTTAGGCGCTGTTAAGAAAGATTTACATGCATTCATGACGGATAGCCAAGAATGGTGGCCGGCAGACTGGGGGCATTATGGCGGTTTAATGATTCGTATGGCTTGGCACGCGGCAGGCACATACCGTATTGCTGACGGGCGTGGTGGTGCTGGCACAGGTAATCAGCGTTTTGCGCCTTTGAACAGCTGGCCGGATAACGTTAATCTTGACAAAGCGCGTCGCCTGTTATGGCCGATCAAAAGGAAATATGGCAACAAGCTCTCTTGGGCTGATTTGATTGTTTTAGCAGGTACTATGGCGTATGAGTCTATGGGATTAAAAGTCTATGGATTTGCCGGTGGCCGAGCTGATATCTGGCATCCGGAAAAAGATATTTACTGGGGTTCTGAAAAAGAATGGCTCGGCAATTCAAGTCGTTATGATGGAGAAATGCGTGAAACGCTAGAGAACCCACTAGCTGCCGTGCAAATGGGCTTAATCTATGTGAATCCGGAAGGCGTAAATGGCCAGCCTGATCCACTCAGAACAGCTATAGACATACGCTTAACCTTTGCACGCATGGCGATGAACGATGAAGAAACTGTCGCACTTACCGCTGGTGGCCATACCGTTGGTAAATGCCATGGTAATGGTGATGCAAGTATTCTTGGGCCGAATCCTGAGGCCGCAGACGTCAATGAGCAAGGCTTTGGTTGGCACAATCCAAATGGTAAAGGTGTTGGTCGCGATACTGTATCAAGCGGTATTGAAGGAGCATGGACTGCCCATCCGACCAAATGGGACAATGGATATTTCTACAATCTTTTCACTTATGACTGGGAACTGAAAAAGAGCCCAGCGGGTGCATGGCAGTGGGAACCAATCAACATTAAAGAAGAAGACAAGCCTGTTGATGTCGAAGACCCTTCTATTCGCTACAATCCCATCATGACAGATGCTGATATGGCAATGGTTAAGGA
>NZ_JAURYU010000056.1 GCF_030653755.1 Methylotenera sp. | reverse complement strand
AAAAAACACCTCGATGAGCCACATCGTAAAATGAACCTGGCTGAGCCAAAATCTCTGGTGGAAGGTGCGTTTATACGCGATAAGGAAGGTGCATACCGTCCGGCTGCAGGTGGCCGTCCAATTCTTTTGGATAAAGGCGATTCACTGGTACTTAAAAACAAGGATAGCGCAAGTTATGATGCTGCGGTCGAGCTGGCTAAGTCCAAAGGTTGGACAGCAATCAAATTAAAAGGTAAACCAGCCATGATGGAGCAAGCGTGGATCACAGCGAAGCTGGCAGGCATTGAAGTTACCAATTACACACCAACTAAAGATGCTCAGGCTAAGTTTGCTGATCGCTTGGCTGCACAGCAGCTGGCAAATATTACGGAGATTAGCCGAGTTGAAACTGAGCCTAGCGTATCGTCTGGAAACTTTGAAGGCAAGATCCTGAGATTTGAGAACGGTCAGGCCATACAGAAAACAGGACGCGATCCAGATGTAACCGTACGCCATGATGTTTCTAAGCTTTCAAAAACTTTGGTAGTTGGTGAAGTGGTCAGTATCAAGTACGACAAAGATGGGCGCGGCATGGTTAAGGACAAGATACAAGAAAAAGCACTTGGAAGATAATGGTATGAGGCTGCCGCGATGCGGTAGCCATTGCGGCGCATGTTGTGCTTAGATTAAGCAAGAGAATTTATAGTTTTATAGGCTGCCATGAATTTTGACATTAATAAATCAAAACTAATTCTTGTTGATGCTAGCCATCACACTATTGGCGATGATCAATTTCTGCGATCGGCGTTTGAAGTGCTCCTTCCCGATATACGCAAACTAAGAAATGCAGGTTTTTCGTTTGAGCAGATCACCGAACTGCTTGAGCAATGCGAACTCAGTCTGCCCTGTTCGATGGTAGAGCAATACTTTGAAGATCAACTGATGGAGAAAATAAATAAGAATACGCAATTGATAGATGAGATGACCGAAACTATACGGCAACACACTGAAGCCAACCAAGACAAGGTTGAGGTCGAGAAAGTAACGCCTGTGACTCCAGCTGGCACGCAACACACCACAACGTCCTCGCTGATTGAAGGTTTACACTGCTTAGCGTTACTACCAGTCAAACCGCTTGAGCGACGGGATGGCGTGCCTGAAGAAGTTTATATGGATGGCCAATTGGAGCATCCGGCTATTCTAGGACTCATGCTATCAAAGGACGAGCGACTGTATGGTAGGCAATTAGCAATCGCGGATCAGAATGGAGGAATTGACCTTGAAACAGTGCAGGAAATGGCGTTCAGAGTAAAGTGGATGAAACCAATACCAAGAACAGAAACGGCAACAGGGGCTAATTTTGTGAAGATGGATTATTCTTTATTTGAAAACATTAGTAACCATAAACGTCCTCAATAAGAACTAAGACTGTCCTCATTGGCTTTAATTTAAGGGCATCAGTAATTATTAGTTGATTTAATTAATATATCGTCATCTTCAATACCTGTATTTTGCGATATTGACGCCTCCTTTGCACATTGTTCGATGAAGTCAAATGCGTCTTCAGGTACACGTCCAACAAATTGCTTTCGCCTGTTATTGGAAAGAATGTTGTCGTTATCAAGACACATCCTGACAAGTGATGAAAGGGTGCTGCCGCGCACGTCAAATCGCTGATCAACCTCTTTGATAACTTTATCATAACGTTCAAGAAACTCAGTTTCGTTGCGCAGTTCAACTTCCAGCGCTTGTTCTGCCATTTTGTAGCCAAATTCAACACACTTTGTCGCATCCCAGTATTTGTAAATAGACAAATTGCCATTAAATTTCAAATCGTATTGTTCTTCGTCAATCCATCGTACCGACCACTGGTCACGGGCCGGTCGTGAATACTGACGAAGCACAGACAAATATTCTTCTTCATTACGTTTCATTGCTACCGAAACGGGTAAGAGAAGTCCTTTTTCCAGCTTTCCTGATTGGCATAACGCTTGATGGAAAAGGAACCGTGCAAGTCGTCCATTTCCGTCCATGAACGGATGTATGTACACAAAACCAAATGATGCAATGGATGCAGTAACAATAGGGTCAACTTCTTTAGGAGGTTTATTGGCAAACGTCATCAATTCTTCCATCAGACTAGATACAATTTCTGGTGGTGGTGGCAGGTAGGTTATACCAGCCGCCCCACGCATTGGCCCACGCAACCAATTCTGGTTGCTTCTAAAGCTTGCAGCTTTGTCATAAGGGTTAGTCACGATTGAATTTTGTAGTTCAACCAAACGATCTTCAGACATGGCCCTACGCTCATGCGCTTGATGTAACAACATAACGAACAACCTTGCTTTATCTTCGCTTGGAGCCTCGCGCTCTATGGCAAAAGAACTTTCAGTTTCGTGCAAATACGCCCATGCCAGGGCGCGATCCGTCATCCCTTTACCCAGCGTATCAATAAATGTTTTAGCGCGGCCAAGAATGTCAGATTTGATCGCCTCCTGTAGATAAGGTGTTCGCTCTACTGTCGCACAGTACTTGATGGTGCCGAGACCATTAAATGCTACACGCCATCGTGTGTCGCGTTGTGATGGGCCTGTGATATATTTGTCTGGATTAAATATCTCAACCGTAGGTCCGGCGATCTCTGGCAAGTCCGTGAGCTGTTTCCCTGTGAATTGCTCCCAAAGATAGCATGCGGCTCTCGTATAGGTGCCGGTCGGCGCACGGCGCAACTCTGCGATCAATGATGCGGGATCGATTTTTGGAAGCGCTTCAGCTAGTATTTGAAGATTGGTGCCCTCATGTTTAAGGGCGAATAGTATGTGCGCCAAGGGATCGTCAGTGGCAGGAGCAACATGTTTTGGGATCGCAAGAAAGGTATCGGCTTGCTCTACTCGCGTGACTGGCTTGAGTAATGCTGGCCGCTCAATCGAGAATGCACTCAGTTTAAGTGTTTGACGTAAAAATTCGTAACCTAGAGCAGCCATTATTTTCTTCCAGAAACTAAGATTTTCTTAATATTACTCTGGTTTAATCATATTTTCTTATATTATTTGATAAAACAAATAATATTTGCATCCAATGACTTTTTTTCTTTCTTGAATTCATATTATCTTCTAGCTTTGCTAGGCTATCAATTTTTCGTACACAAGCTATAGAAATTCAAACTATCATTTTCCACAGAACGGAGCTTATATTCCACTCTAATTTAATTCTACTCAACTTTAGTTTTTGCGGATTTCTTGACTAAAGGCTTACTTACTGCTATTAATTGTCCACGTAGCTCGGCAGCTTCTTCACCGGCTTTCTTGGCTTCTGCACGGACTGTATTAACGGTTTCATTAGCGGTCGCTAATTCGCGTGCTGCGTCCTCAAGGCGGGCTTGATGGGTTTGTACTGACACATTTTCATGACTAAGAGCCTCGGCGTTTGCTATGGCGCGTTTAACGGCTTCTGCTGCGTTCGCTGTAGCTTCAGTAAGTTGAGTTGAAATACTTTGACGTAAATTAAATTCTGATTCTAATTTGGCAGTGGCCACTGCGGCCTCTTCATGAAGCTTGGCTGATTGTGCACGGGCTTCCAGCAATTCAGCACGGACCTTTTCAATCTCGGCCTCGATGCGGGGCACTGCCTCTAGGCGCAATTCAGCTTTGGCTAATTCTACACGGGCGCTTTCTGCAGCTTGACGTTCCGTAACTAATGCAGCTGCGGTGCGTGTAGCCTCCGTTTCCAGCTGTTGTGTACGTCCAGCGAGTGCAGCATATTGTTCTTGTAATGCTGACAGCTCTGTTGCCTGTAGATCTATATCAGCGGCTTGACGCTCATTTTCAGCAATCAGTGTATCGGTTTCAATTTGCAGATCTGCAAGCTGCGCCGTTGTATTAGCAGTGGCCTCTTGTACCTTGCTGGCGATTTGATTGCTGATCGCGCGTGCAATAGATGGATCCATAGCGTCATCAATGGCCTGACTTTGGCGCAACTGTCCACCTTGCCACTGCTGCAAGAACTTAAGAATGGTAGCCATGCTGCCAGAGCCTAATGATTCACGTACATTACGCATGGTAGCTTTGCCGCCGTGGGCTTTAATACTGCCCGCTACTGCAGCAACTTGCTCGAATGTGATTGTTGATTCTCTTGCCATGATGTTGCTCCTTTTTTGATATGATATGATACGTTACAAATGATATGATACGTTATGATATGATACACGTCAAGAGAAATAATGGTTTTTGTTACCGTTCGTCGGCTGGTTTTGGCTTAAAATATCGATGCGTAAATGGAATATGGGAAATGACACAATTACGTGATGGAATTCACCTAGGAGAAGTTCTTCTTGAGGAATTTATGCAACCTATAGTGATACAGCTAGACAACTGGCCGCTGACATTGATATTTCACCCAGCTGCATAAGTGCAGTTATTCAAGGCTCACAAGATATTACGGTCGATATTGCTTTGCGGCTCGGGCTGTTTTTTTTGGATGGAGCAACGTTTTTGGTTGAACCTACAAAGCGAATTTGAAATACGGAACAGCAAGTAAGATTTTTTGACCTGCCCTTAACCATAAACATCCGTAATATCCGGTAAATCAAGCGGTAGTGTAGTTCTTCATTGCAAGTTCTTAGTTTGTACTTATCCAAGAAATCCAGCGAAGCTGGGCTTAATCAATCATGAGCTTTAACGCGATTTAATGAACTGAGAATTACCCAAACAATCTCGCGAAGTGGGGCTTTAAGTCTTAAGCACCAACTCTATTTCTTCAAAAAATGTAATACTTAATAACTTATAACGATTTTATTTATAGGCTGCTAGGTTAAAGAAAGGTTAAAAGAACGGTTAGCAGCCTAAAAAATAGTCAAATATCAAATTAAAATCAATGAGTTATAAAATATCATCCTAGGTCATGTGTCACGATTTCGTAGGTCAAATGTGATAGTTTTATAGGTCATATGTCACGGTTTTTAGCACACAAATCAACTTTTATACTCAAAACCATAGGTCATATGTCACGGTTTTTGGGGTTTTTCGGTTACGCATATGGATAAATGTAGCGCGTCAACTATCTTGTCCAGTTCAGCGACAATTATCTTGTCTAGTTGACGCTGAGATTTTTACTACTGTTTT
>NZ_JAURYU010000044.1 GCF_030653755.1 Methylotenera sp. | reverse complement strand
TAAATGACTAGCGTTATTTAAGCGTTGTTGTAATTGGCTGCGTACGGCGGATAGCATTTTTGAATGAGCGCCACTTTCTGCTACGCCAGCTTTAGGCGCTCTCATTTTAGCAAGTGCTGCGCTGAGAGCTTCGTATTCTTGATCTGTTAGGCCCGTGATGCTTTTTAGGCCGTCTGCTGATGGGGTTGTATTTGTCATTTTGGTATTAAAGTTAATCATCAATCTAAGGTTGATGGAATCTTACCACAGGCAGCACTCATAGAAAGATGGATGCGCATGTGTGTGGGGAATTCTATAGCCTAGATAATCGTGGTGAGGTTAATCCTCTTGAAAGCATAATGACTTGGCACCAAATTAAATTGGTAATATTTCACTAAAAAGCAGATGATGATAATGATTGGTATCTATTTTAAGATTTTTTAGTCAAGGAGAATGAAATGTCTGCACATACTTATAAACTGATTGAATTGGTTGGTAGCTCTACCGTTGGTTCTGATGATGCTATCCGCAATGCTATTGCTAAAGCAGCGTTAACCGTTAAACATATGGATTGGTTTGAAGTGGTTGAAACTAGGGGTCATATTGTGAATGGTCAGATTGCGCATTATCAAGTGACTATCAAGGTTGGTTTTAGAATAGAAGATTAGATAACAATGATTCATGGCTCCAGTTCATTACAAATTCCTGCTTTATCTGATCATGATACGCAAGTATGGATAGCTTCTTTAGCTAAGCACTTCTCAGCAACTGAGGTTGAGTTAGTTCGCCAAGCATGCGAGCTTGCCACGTTGGCTTATGCATCGCATACAGAATTAACTGGGGTGCCTTTGTTGCAACATGCAACGGGCACAGCGGCGATACTGATTAGTTTGAATATGGATGCAGAAACCATTATCGCGACCATTTTGTATGCGGCGCCTGCGCATATCGATAATTGGCAGGAAACACTAAAGGCGCGGTTTGGTAGCGATATTGTAAGCTTGGTAGAAGGTATTTTGCGCATAGAGCAAGTGCAGGAGTTCAGTGAGTTTGAAGACCTGCAAGTGCAAGATAAGGAAAGTAGCGACAACAGCAAGCAGATTGAAAGCTTGCGCAAGATGCTGCTTGCGATGGTGCAGGACATTCGTGTGGTGCTGATTAAACTAGCCGAGCGCACGCAAACGCTTCGCTACTTAGCAGGTGCTAGTGAAGTACAGCAGAAGCAGATTGCGCGCGGTATTCAGAGTGTATTCTCGCCACTGGCAAATCGCCTTGGCGTTTGGCAGCTCAAATGGGAGATGGAAGATCTATCTCTGCGTTATTTAGAGCCTCAGCTCTATAAAGAAGTAGCCAAGCTACTGGATTCACGTCGTGTTGACCGCGAACAATATATTAAACACGTTGAAGATGCACTTAAGCTAAAGTTGGTGCAGGCTGGTATTAAAGCTGAAGTGTCTGGTCGCCCCAAACATATCTACAGCATTATCAACAAAATGCGGCGCAAAAATCTTGATTTTGAGCAGTTGTTTGATGTGCGTGCGGTGCGGATTTTGGTGGAGGATGTGAAAGACTGCTATACCGCGCTTAGTTTGGTGCAAGCCTTATGGCCAGCTATTCCTGGTGAGTTTGATGATTACATCGCACGCCCTAAAAGTAACAACTATCGCTCATTGCATACCGCGGTAAGTGGCCCAGAAGGCTTGGCATTAGAGGTGCAGATTCGTACTTTTGAAATGCATGAGTACTCCGAGCTTGGCGTGGCCGCGCATTGGCGCTATAAAGAAGGTGGCAAGTCGGACATCTTGCTGGATGAGAAAATCGCTTGGTTACGCCAAATTTTGGCGTGGAAAGAAGCGCCCAAAGATAGCGGCGACATACTTGAGCAATTTAAGACGGAATTGTTTCAGGACAATGTGTATGTATTTACCCCACAAGGGCGGGTTGTTGATTTACCCAAAGACGCCACGCCTATCGATTTTGCCTATGCCTTACATACTGACTTAGGGCACCGCACGCGCGGCGCTAAAGTGGATGGGCATATCGTACCGCTTAGTTACAAACTACAGAACGCGCAACGGGTAGAAATTCTCACGACTAAGCTTGGCGCCCCTAGCCGTGATTGGTTAAGCCCAACGCTTGGCTATTTAAAGAGCGCCAGTGCGCGCGCTAAGGTTAGGCATTGGTTTAAACACCAGCTTGTAGAAGAAAATATTACGCAAGGCCGTGCAAAGTTAGATAAAGAGCTGCATCGCTCAGGCGTGGGCGCTGTGAATCAGGAAAAGATTGCCCAGAAATTGCACTTTAATAAGCTGGAAGATTTTTTAAACGCGATTGGTCGTGGTGATGTGAGTGATCACCAAATCGCTACGGCTATCCAAGAGGTAATGAACCCAAAAGCTGTTGAGAAGACCAGTCATGTTGCGGTGAGAAAAACACCAGCACAGTTAACGGCAACAGAAGTGACGATAGAGGGTGTCGGTAACTTACAGACCAATATGGCAAAATGCTGCAAGCCAGCTTTCCCCGATACGATTGTCGGCTACGTGACATGCGATAGGGGCGTGACTATCCATCGGCAGGCTTGTACTTTTATTAAACGTTTAGGCACGGAGCGCCAAGATCGCCTGCTTAATGCACAATGGCTAACAGGCAAAGCTCACCATCAGGCGGATTAATGAGCTCATGCAGCTATGTAAGTTAGGCTCAGCGTGACGTTTTAGAAAATATTAACACTTAATATAAACTACATTTAAGTGTCTTTTTTGATATGAATTGGATGCAAACCTTATACAAGCTTGGGTGGGATATAGTGTGAGATGTAAACCAGACGGTAATAGTTGACTGGTATGCCACTTAGCAGTATAGTGCCGGCCTTCGGCGTGTAGCGTAGCCTGGTAGCGCGCCTGCTTTGGGAGCAGGATGTCGGGAGTTCGAATCTCTCCACGCCGACCAATTTAATTGGTTTCAATAATGGCCATAGGCCAATTTCTCGCATTTGCCTTTTGATGTTTTTTTGACATCTCCAGTTGATAGGCGCATGTTTAACATGACCTTATCTAAAATAATCCACCTATATTTGCGCATCAGCCTATGATGAAACCATTGGGGATGACACAAGTCCAATTGGATATATCAATCAAACTTATCTGAATACGTTTAGGCGCGTAGTGTTTAATTCGTGATGAATCAGTTTGATGTTGAACATTTAAGGAGAAGTATCATGGCAAAAGGACAATTACATAAAAACAAAGAGACAAAAAAGCCCAAACAGGATAAAAAAGTAGTGGTAGTGTCAGGTTCTACCATCATCCCTAGTAAGCCTGCACCTAAGAAATAAGCAACACGCTATTAATAAGCTATTCTGTAGTCTAATCAGAGCGCTCAAATTAAGTGATTTAGTGTAAGGAGCTCAGGCTCCTTTTATGTTTAAGTGGCTCTTTATTTTCAGCAATTGACATTCACTTCGCTAACGGCTTCTCGCGCGTTGATAGAAATGACTGATTAAAACATTAGTAAAAACAGAAGTTTTTATGGACATATTGTTGATGCTTTAACTAATTACTTTTTAACCTTAGTAAGTTATGGCACTATTCGTTTATGAAATTTCCATCAATTCCAACGGCATCAACGCATTTAGAAGAAGTAAACGCTAGCGTTACCCACAACGTTATCTTGCCTGAGGACTTATCAAAAATTTCAACTGCGTCCAATCAGATTGCAGACTCTTTATTATCGAGCACGGTGATTCAAAAAGTGCTTGATTATTTGCCTTCAATGGTAGGGTATTGGGACAAAGACCTTAAAAATTGTTTCGTTAACAAGGCTTATGGGCTGTGGTTTGGGGTGGATGTCAGCCAGATTGTTGGTCAGTATATTTGGGAGCTACTCGGTGAGGATTTATACCGCCAAAATTTACCTTATATTCAAGCTGCACTAAAAGGTGAGTTCCAAGCGTTTGAGCGCATTATCCCTAACCAAGATGCTAGCCAGTCACGTCATTCTTTGACGCATTACATTCCTGATTTTCGAAATGGTGAGGTACAAGGATTTTTTGTACTCTCAACCGACATCAGCGCAATTAAAGAAGCAGAAGCGGTGCTCAGGCAAAGTGAGGCTCGCTTTCGTTCTCTCGTGCAAGATCAAACAGAAGTGATTTCAAGGTTGCGCGCTGATGGCACTTATATTTTTGTGAATGATGTTTATTGTCGGTTCTTTGGCAAAACTGAAGCAGAGATGATTGGGTCTACATGGAAGCCAGTGGTATATCCTGAAGACCTTCAGCAAGTGCAGGATGAGCTGGCAATGATGTCACGATCTAATCCCGTGGTGATGATTGAAAATCGGGTGCTATCCGCAAGTGGAGAGGTTCACTGGATGCAGTTTAGTAACCGTGGTATTTTTGATGCAGATGGACAACTTATAGAAATTCAGTCGGTTGGTCGCGATATTAGTGACCGCAAACGAGCTGAAGAGGAAATTCAGAACTTAGCTTATAAAGATTCCTTAACTGGATTGTCCAACAGAAGGTATTTGCTGGATCGGTTACAAATTGCTTTAGCAACCTCTGCACGTAGCATGCAGTATGGTGCTTTATTATTTCTTGATTTAGATAAATTTAAAGTGATTAACGATACGCAAGGGCATAGCGATGGTGATTTATTGCTCATTGAGGTCGCCAATAGAATCAACGCCTGCGTGAGAGAGGTCGACACCGTTGCGCGTCAAGGTGGTGATGAGTTTGTTGTGCTGGTAGAGCGATTAGGGACAAACTTAGAAGAGGCTTCCCGTATGGCGGCAAAAATTGCTGAAAATATACGGGTGGAGCTAGCAGAACCATATCAGATCAATCAGATAAACATACATAGTTCATCAAGCATTGGTGTTTCGGTTTTCTGCGGTCATGATAAAAGTGTAGAAGAGCTAATTAAGCGTGCCGATATGGCCATGTATCAGGCAAAAGATGGCGGCCGGAATAGAGTTCGCTTTTTTGATCCAGAGATGCAAAAGCTAGTTGAAGTGCGTGCATTACTAGAGTCTGATTTACATATTGCATTAAAGGCTGAGCAGTTTGAATTGCATTATCAGCTACAAGTTGACCACGAAAATCAGCCAATTGGTGCCGAGGCATTGATTCGTTGGGTACATCCACAACGAGGTATGATTTCACCCGCACACTTTATTCCTGTGGCGGAGGAAAGTGCGTTGATTTTGAGTATTGGCGATTGGGTGCTAGATGAGGCTTGTCGTCAGATTGCTGTTTGGAGTGCTCATGAGAAGATGAGTAACTTGGTGTTGGCCGTTAACATTAGCGCGCAACAATTTAAACAAGCGCACTTTGTTGAGCAGGTCGTATCAGCTATTCGTAAACATGGTATTGATCCGACGCGACTTAAATTGGAGCTTACTGAAAGTGTGGCGCTGGATGATATTGCCGATGTAATCGCAAAAAAGAATCTATTGAGGCAAGAGGTTGGCGTAACGCTGTCTTTAGATGACTTTGGAACGGGATTTTCTTCTCTTTCTTATTTAAAGCGTTTACCGTTGGATCAAATTAAGATTGACCAAAGCTTTGTGCGAGATATCACCACCGACAAAAGTGATGCGGTCATGGTGAAAACCATCATTGATATGGCGCAGAACTTTAGCTTAAATGTAATTGCTGAAGGCGTTGAGACCGAAGCGCAGTTGGCTTTCTTAAAGCAGCATGAATGTAAGGCCTATCAAGGCTATTTGTTTAGCAAGCCCTTACCTATCGAGCAGTTTGATGTGCTCATGAAACATTACGGTTGTGCTACTGATATTACCAAGTTAGTTTAATGCTTGGATTTAAGAATGAGCCTAGTAAATTCGATGCCAGTAGATTAATACTACAAAGACAATGTTATTAAACTAGCCTGATATTAGGCTAGGCTCATTTTGCTTAAACTAAATGCTGACTTAACTTAGAGCGTTCACATTGTCTACAATGGCTGCATATAAATCACGCGTTGAGGCAATGGCGGCTTCATGCACTTCTTGCGCGGATAGTACTTTTCGATTGGCTGTTTCTAGCGAGCGTGTAGCCGTTGCACTTGCTACGACTGTCACTGCATAACCTAAATTAAAACCACCATGTGCGGTTGAGTTGATGCACATGTGAGTCATAAAGCCTGCCAGCACAATATTGGTAACACCTAGCGTTTTTAAATGTTGATCAAGCGTTGTATGGATAAATGCATTAGGGTAGTTTTTAACGATAACATGTTCACCAGCAATCGGTGCTACTTCATCGCAGATGGCGCCTATTTCTGCGGTAATGTCGTAAGGCGAACCCACACCAGCATCGTGCTGAATATGAATGATTGGGATGTTAAGCGCTCTAGCACGTTCAAGTAGCTTTTTTGCTTCGATGATGGCTGATTCAACATTCGTTAACTGCATCAATCCTTTTCTATAGGTGTTTTGGCAATCAATCATAATCAGGGCAGAAGATGCCAGTGGTGTTGCTGATAGCCCTAAGCCTGAAATCTCGCGTAATGTTTTAGATGCTGTCGTCATGCTGTTTCCTTTGCAATTAAATAACTTTGTGGTGTTTTGTGCACTAAATATAGTCAATTAAACCTGATGCAGGTTCACTTTACCATCCATTAATTTGACAGCACATTAACTTGCTTCAGTGAGCATGTGCCCTACAGCACGTTTAAAAGGAGAGATGCGGTTACCTATACGTAAAGATGCTGCTCTGATTAGGCGCGCAGGCATTGAGTCATTACCATACAGTTTTGCAATCGCATGTGTGGCAATAAACAGAGGACGTGTTTTAAGTCGGTGTTTTCTTTCGTAACGTTCAAGCAGGGCAGTAGCCGCGATATTGCTGCCACGTGATTTTGCGGTTTTTATTTCATTGGCAAGTACATTGATGCCAGATAGCCCAAAATTAAACCCATGCGCGGTCACGGGGTGCATGCCGACGGCAGCATCACCAATTAATGCAAAGCGATTTGCAACAAGCTGGCTAGCATAGGCTGTCACTAGTGGGTAAGCATGTCGGGTGGATGCTAATTGCATTGCACCTAGTCGATGTTTAAAGCGCATTGCGATATCCTCATTAAACTCTGTTGCGCTTAACGACATAAGCCGTTGAATATCGTTAGCGGGAAGGGTGATGACAACAGAGGAGCGCATACCATTCATCGGTAATAGTGCTAAGGTTTGCCCGTAGTCAAACCATTCCCAAGCCACATGATGATGCGGGATGCTATGTTCCATGACGCAGACCATCATGGTTTTGCCAAAGTCGTGCATGGTGGCGGGGATGCCCATCGCTCGTCTTGTTTCAGAAAATCGGCTGTCTGCTGCGACCAAAAGTTGTGCTTTTACTTTTTCTCCACTAGCAAGGCTGATGTAGGCGCCATCATTATCTGTGCTAACGCCTGTAATGTCTGACTCGGTGAGAAGCGTAATGTCCTGTGATGATTTTACCGCTTCATAAGCAGATTGACGGATAAGGTGATTGGCGACTAAATAACCTAATGATGCTTTTTTGCTGTCGCCGTGTTCGATATTCATGGCATAAAGCGATGGCCCATTGAGCACTCTCGCATCGCGTAATGGCGAGATGGCATGCTGATCAATATGCTCCCACAAGCCAAGTGATTGCATTAGTTGTGCAGAATGGTGTGTCAGTGCAATTTCACGCCCATCAAAAGCTGGGTTGGCTAATATGGATTCTGGCTGGCGCTCAAGTATAGCAATCCGTAAGCCGCATCCAGCAACAGCTTGTGCAAAACATAGGCCAGCTGGACCCGCGCCAACAATGACAATATCGAAGTTCATCATGATTTGACCAAGAAATATTGGTGTTAGAAATATCGCTTATGATTGCGGTAAACGCAGGCGCCGACATTGACTCAGGTCAATCAGTGATAGTTTTAAGGCTAGTTTAGGTGATTTGCATGCCGCTACAGTAAAGTGAGGAGGCTTAAACTTAGCCTTTTTGTTTGATGGCAAGTACAGATTGGTTTCTCAAAGTACGTAACAGGGAAAGCTGCCTAGCGGAAACCTGCATGCTGTTGGGTTGCTCCATATCTGCGTAAAACATGCCCAATGCTTTGTTGTTGACCATGATCGGTAGCAGTAAAAAGCTTTGTGATGAAACGGTTTGCCTGTACCACTGTGGAATTTTAGCAGTCACGTTGTCTGCCGTAATATCTTCCAACATTAAGTCCGCGCCTTTGCTAATAGCAAGGTGGAACACATCTGGCGCAAAATCTAAACTAAACTTAAACTTCTTAAGTGCAACATCAATGTCATGACCAAACCCAAAGCGCGCTGCCATTTGATTGTTTTTGATATCTCTTACGAATAGCAGGGTGCGGTTAAAGCCCATGCCGCGGTGCATGGTTTCAAGCACCATCTGCATGATATCGTTAAGTTGATGTTCTTCAATCAGGGTGTTGGTGACCTCTTGAATACCCTCGGTGAGGATAGACTCAGAATCAAGTTTTGCCGTTTCGCTACTTTTTTCATCAGGCTTTTCAAGGCTGATGCCTAATGATGCCAGTTCAGTCTCTTCAGCAGACTTGTGAGGTACTTCTGCTCTTGCGCCTATCCAAGCGTTAACTCGTGTCATTAGCATGCTTTGCGAGGTGTTGATGCCGACGATTCTAGCGCGTGCTGCGAGCTCATCTAAAGCGCTTTCCATTGATTGACGTAGCTGTTGCTCTGAAACGCTAAGCGCATTTTCGTAACGAGTTGCTAGTTGCTTAAGCGCTTTGGATTTGTCAGCAATATTACCGTTACTGGCAATCGTACATAATTCATTAGCCAGGTTAACTGTCAGGGACAAACTTTCTAGCTCACCATTCGGTTTGATGACTTTATCTCCACTTAATTTACGCATGCCAGCGATTAGGCGTGGGGGGAAGTTCCAACTTTTAGCAACGCCTATACCCAGCTCGTTGTAGGACATCCCTAGCACTTTAACCGATGCTTTGTCCTCGCTATTGCCTTGGTCAACTAAGCGTGAAACTTGTTGGCTTTCTTCAAAAAAGTAAAAGCTGGCAAGTAGCTTGCCTAAATTGCGGAACATAGAGCAAATGATGGCTTCTTCTGCATTTCTAACATGGCTGGAGGGGGCTAATTGAGCCGCCACAATACCCGCAAAAAATGATGCTAGTACATCATCCTTCAACTGAGATGCTTGAGCTTTATTCTGCAAAAAATCAAGCAATATCAAAGACATTGCCACATTGCGTACCGTCTCGAAGCCTAAAATTACCACGGCTTTTGAAATGGTGTTGATATGGCCGCCAAATTGACCATAAGTCACTGTATTTACAAGCTTTAATAACTTATTAGTCAGTGCAAAGTCATTCAAAATGCTTTGCGCTAATGCATTGTTACTGGCTGAGTCATCGTCTGCCAATCGATTGATTTCGCTAATTGTGTGTGACAAAGCAGGAAAATCACTTTTACTTCGCATGCGACGTAGTAAAAAATCCATCGTACTGTGAGCATCCACTGGCTTATGCTCACCCTGTACGGGGTTTAAGTAATCTTGCAGCGCCTGCTTCATTGCGTTGGCATTTGCATAACGCTCCTCTGGGGCTTTGCTAGTGGCTTTAAGGATGATGTTTTCTAGCGCTTCATCAAGATAGATTTGCATGGGCTGATGGCTTGAGGTGCTAGGCTTTGGAAGCGTTGTTGGTTTTTTTGCTTTTTCGATGAATGGCAAGCCTGTTAGCATCTCGTTCAACAAGACGCCTAATGAAAATATATCTGCTGAGGCTGTAGCTTTATCACCAGATAGAACTTCAGGCGCAGTGAAAGGGGTGGCCGACTGCACAGTGTAATTGGCAGTAGCTATGCCAATACCAATCAGCATGGGTGTTTGATCTTCTGCAATGATAAGATTTTCAGGATGCAGGTTTAAAAGCACTAGGTCTTGAGTGTGTAAGTAGCTAACACCATCAAGCACCTCGATGATGAGTTCTACGGCCTGAGTGGTTGCAAATGGTTGAGATGTCTTTAATAACTGCGACAAAGTGATGCCGTTAACGAATGTATAAACTAAATAAAGTGCGCCATCATGTTCACCTGCATCCAGTAGGGTGACAATATTCTTATGTTGTAATTTGCTAACAATGCGCACTTGCGGTAACAACGCATCTAAAGGCTGGGCACTTTGTGTCAGTAGTTGAATAATCACCTCGCGACCCATGCGCGGGTCATGAGCCAAATAGACAGCATTTTGTTTGCTTTCATCGAGCTTGCGTAGCATTTCAAAGCGGTCTATTTTGTTGAGCATAGATTATTCCTGACGATTCGTGACTAAACTGGTAATTAATACTGATTTTCGATGTTAGTCGCCCTAAATTGGGTGCAATCTTATTCAGTATTGGTTGTTTGGCAAAGTCACACTTAATGTCTTTGATGACATCTTAAAGTATTTATTAGGTTTACATCATATCATTTAGGTGTTCTCACGAGCATTAATAGGGTGTATTTGTCATCGTTGTTAGTGATGAGTGAATCAACTGTGAGTGCAAGTCATTCACTAGTATGGGTGGTTGACAGGTTGTAAAAATCTACTGATACTCATGCAGCATTGCATTTGAAAAAGGCAAACTCAGCTGAAAAGCGAGGGCGCAAAATCACCGGTCTAAGGGGCAGTAGCTCTAAGATAGCGGGAGTGCCAGGTGTGCGGGTTTTCCCGTATCTCTACAATTAACTCCCATTCTATTGCCAGCTCTCCTTAGTGATTTAGGAACGAGATTAGTACTTTTGTGGGAGATAACATGTTATTGCACCAGCCTACCGTTGATGCTTTGATAGACAGCATGACCCCGAGCGCCGATGAAGTTCAGTCGCGTAAGGATTTTCTTGAGTTCAGCGAGCGAGATTCTCAGTTGCTCAAGGAGCTGGGGTCGCTACTTGCGCCTCTTGAGGGTGTCTTTGCTGATTTGTTATCCGAACATCTGGATGCGCACCCAGCAATCGCTGCTAGCCTTGTACATCCAGACCAGCTGTCACAGCTTAAACAAAAACAACGGGGATATTTTAAGCAGATATTTACTGGAGACTACGGTCCTGGCTATATCAAAAGCCGGCTCCGTGTTGGTGTCACCTATCAGCAATTAGGTTTAGAGCCACGCTGGCACCTCAGTGCATATAGCAAGTACTTATCTTGGGTACTCCCTGAAGTGATGCGATTGGTGGATAACGACGCAGAACGTTTTCTGGCGTACTCGAAAGCGATTACTAAAATTGCTATGTTTGATTCCGAACTTTCCCTATCGGCTTACTTTCATGCTGACCATGAAATGTTACGCCTGCTCGCACAAGTGTTTGAAAGTAATTTAGAGGCAGTGATTATTGCTGATGTGAAGGGGCATATGCTTCACGTCAATAAATCGGTGGCAAAAATTACAGGGTATGCTTCAGAAGCGCTGATTGGTACACCGATGCAAAACCTGTTGGCAGAGCTAGAGCCAACGCTATATCAAGATCTTTGGACGACAGTCATTGGTGGTGGTCAGTGGCAAGGTGAAATCTGGTTAAAGAATCAACAGGGTGATGATTACTTGGCATGGATGAATATAAATGCTGTTAAAGATGCGGCTGGAAAAGTGACGCAGGTGATTGCTGAGTTTTCTGATATTACTGCCTTTAAACAAACACAGGAAGCATTGGCCGAGCGTACAGAAGAGCTTGCTAACTCCAATCGTGAGCTAGAGCAGTTTGCCTATGTTGCATCCCACGACTTACAAGAACCTTTGCGCATGGTGGCTAGCTATACACAGCTGTTAGCCAGACGCTATAAAGATAAGCTGGATGAAGATGCGAACGAATTTATCGGCTATGCGGTAGATGGCGCTACGCGGATGCAGGCGCTGATTATTGATTTACTGACCATGTCTCGCATTGGCACGCACGGTAAGCGGATGGAGCTTTGTGACACTTCAGTTGCCTTAGAGCGCGCGGTTTCTAATTTGCGTCTGGCGATAGAGGAGTCAGGTGCTGTCGTTAACCGTGACCCTATGCCTAGGATAGAGGCGGATGTTTCGCAACTCACGCAGTTGTTCCAGAATTTAATTGGAAACGGTATTAAGTTCCGTGGAGACATCTCACCCATCATCCATGTGAGTGCCGAGAAAAAAGAGGGCGAGTGGTTATTTTCAGTTCGTGATAATGGGATAGGTATCGCGCCAGATTTTTTTGAGCGTATTTTTATTATATTTCAACGCTTGCATGGTAAACATGAGTATCCAGGTACGGGGATTGGGCTCTCTGTATGTAAGAAAATTGTTGAGCGGCACGGTGGGAAAATTTGGATAGAATCTGAAGTGGGCAAGGGCGCAGTTTTTAATTTTACCTTACCTATACATCATGGGGAAAGGAAACATCATGGAGAGTGAAGTGAATAGGCAGGTTGAATTTTTATTGGCTGAGGATAATCCCGGTGACGTTAGACTAACGCAGGAAGCATTGCGTGAAAGTAAGATCCGCAATAACCTTAACGTGGTTAAAGATGGTGTGGAGGCGCTAGCATTTTTACGTAAAGAAGGTGCATATGCAGATGCACCAACACCTGATGTTGTATTGCTTGATCTTAATTTACCTAAAAAAGATGGGCGTGAGGTGTTGGCTGAAATTAAATCAGACCCTCAACTTAAGCGTATTCCAGTGGTCATTGTGACTTCTTCTGAAGCGGAAAAAGACATCTTGCGCACTTACGATTTACATGCAAATTGCTACGTGAGCAAGCCTGTAGATTTAGACCAGTTTATCAAGGTGATTCAGGCTATTGAAAGTTTCTGGTTAACTATTGTTAAATTACCATCGGACGTTAAAGATTAACTGCGTTATGGAGGCTCTATGAGTAGCACTTCACTAACCATTTTATTGGTTGAAGATAATCCTGGTGATATTCGCTTGGTGCGAGAGCTGTTGGCTGCGGACCAAAGCGAACGGTTCATTTTAGTCACAGCAGACCGGCAAGAGACTGCGTTGGCTATCTTGGATAATCAGGATATTACCGCGATATTACTTGATTTAGAGTTGCCAGATGGCAGTGGTCTTAATACGCTCCTGAAGATACATGCTAACGCGCCTGGCATACCGATTGTTGTGCTGAGCAGTACAGCCGATGAGAGTCTTGCAGTGAGATCGGTGCAGCAGGGTGCTCAGGACTTTCTGGTGAAGGGTTATGTTGATGCACATCAACTGACGCGCTCGTTGCGTTATGCGATTGAGCGTAAGCGAACGGAAGAGAGGTTAAATCACCTTGCTCATCATGACAGTTTAACTGGCTTATCTAACCGCAAGCATTTTTACGACACCCTTAAAAACTCAATTGCCTTAGCACGTCGGCATGAAACCAAGCTGGCCTTGTTGCTGCTTGATCTGAATGGGTTTAAGTCAATTAATGACACTTTAGGTCATTATGTTGGTGATTTGCTGTTGCAGGGCGTTGCCCATCGCTTACGTGAATGTATGCGTGAAACGGATTGTGTCGCCAGAATTGGTGGTGATGAATTTACCATGATATTGACTGATATGCTGGATGAAGAGGATGTTGTTGCCGCAACCAGCAAGATTATGGAAGCTGTAGGACGTCCTTTTCTGATTGATGGGCGTGCATTAGATGTTGGCGTTAGTATCGGTATTGGCATTTACCCTACAGATGCCGATAACTTGGAGTCTTTAGTACGAAATGCTGATGTTGCTATGTATCAGGCAAAAGCAGATACTAGTATGCAAAATACTTACCGTTTCTTCTCTGCCAGTATGAATGACAGGGCCACTGAAGACCGCGTGTTACTAAGTGAGTTAGCGACAGCGATAACAGAAGGCGAGTTTGTGATTAACTACCAACCCCAAGTGGATGTGAAATCTGGCCACATTAATGGGATGGAGTCATTGTTGCGTTGGCAACACCCGACACGTGGTTTATTGTTGCCAGCAGCGTTTATGAATGTGCTGGAGAGCTCACCGCTAATTCTAGAAGTTGGTTTGTGGGTATTGCGTAGCGTATGCGCGCAAGGCCAAATGTGGCGTGATTCTTCTAATGCAGATTTGGTGCTGTCGGTTAATCTTTCTCCACGGCAGTTGCTTCAGGATGACTTTGCGGAGCAGGTTTCTGTCATATTGAGTGAGACAGGTTTAGCACCTCATTGTTTAGAGCTTGATATTTCTGAACATGCGTTATGGGAAGACGAAGACGCTGCTTTTAAACAAGTGGCTAAGCTTAATCAATTAGGTGTTAGATTAGCCCTTGATAACTTTGGTAATGGTCGCGCTTCATTCTATTATCTACGCAAGTTTCCTTTCCACGCGATTAAGCTAGATCGCAGACTGACGCAAGCAGCTTCCGCCTCAACAGATGGCGCAGATATGGCGCGTGCGGTGATTCAGGTAGCACATGTATTCCGTATGAAAGGCTTGGCGGGCGGCGTTGAAACAGCTGCACAACTTAATACATTACGTAATCTTGCTTATGATGATGCTCAAGGATATCTATATTGTCATCCATTGCCCTCTGATGCAGCCACAGCACTACTTGAACGTGGCCAGCATCTTGGCCCAGTTGCGGTAGCTTCCATATGAAAATATTACTGGTAGAGGATAATCAGGGTGATGCGCGTCTCCTAGACATCATGTTACGTGAGGTGTTAGCAGCCTGCACCCTCACGCATGCAGATACGCTAGGAAAAGCCATCTCGCATGCATGTCTAATGCAGTTCGATATTATTTTGCTTGATCTGTCACTACCAGACTCGCAAGGCAGTAGTACCTTCTGGAGTTTGCATGAAGTCGTGTCGGACGTTCCTATTGTGGTGATGACGGGCCATGACGATGAAGTGCTGGCAAATGAATTAGCACAGGCGGGTGCACAAGACTACTTGGTAAAGGGTAGTGTAGATGGGCGCTGGTTGTTGCGCGTGATGCGCTATGCGATTGAACGTAAGCGCGCAGAGTTGCAATTACGTCAGAGTGAGGCCAAAGTCCGTGCCCTATATGAAGCCGTACCCGATCTACTTTTATTTCTTGATTTAGAAGGCCGTTTTTTAGAGTGTAAGCCTGCAAAAGACTTTCAAACGCATATAGAGCCTGAGCATTTCCTGGGTAAAACGATACATGAAGCTTTGCCACAGGGGGTAGCCGATCAGGCCATGCTCTGCTTGGAAAAAGCCGTTGTAGGCAAAGGCATAGCGTCTTTTGAATACCAGATGACCTTACCTCAGGGTATTTCTAACTACGAATCCCGTTTTATTCGTGCCAGTGAAGAGCAGGTGTTGTGCATTGTGCGAGATATCAGTGAGAGTAAGCGTACGCAGCAGCAATTACATTTTCTTGCGCACTATGACACGCTGACGGGCCTACCTAATCGCTTATTGTTTAATGAAAGTCTGCAACAAGCGCAGACGCATGCTAATCGCACGAGCGACACAATTGCGGTGATGTTTATCGATCTGGATCGCTTTAAAAATATCAATGACACATTAGGCCACGGTATCGGTGATAAATTATTACAACAGGTCGGTAATCGCATCGCACTTTGTATCCGTGAGTCAGATACCGTCGCTAGAATGGGTGGTGACGAGTTTGCTGTTGTTCTTGTAAACGTGCGAGAAGAAAGTGATGCTGCGGTAGTGGCAGAAAAGATTATCGATACGTTACGCTTACCGTTTGTGGTTGGAGACCATGAGGTGTTTGTTGGTGCCAGTATTGGTATCACACTTTATCGTCCTGGACATGATGATCGAGATGTATTGTTAGAAAAAGCGGATGTGGCGATGTACCACGCGAAGGATCGCGGTCGTAATAATTACCAGTTTTACTCTTCAGAGATGGATGCAGTTGCTTACGAGCGGTTGGTGATGGAAAATCACTTACGCCACGCGTTAGATCGAAATGAATTTGTTTTATATTATCAGCCGCAAATTGCAGTTGAAGGAGGCAGTGTCACTGCCGTTGAAACCTTGTTACGCTGGCAGCACCCAGAGCGTGGTTTAGTTGCACCAGGGGAGTTTATTTCACTACTTGAAGAAAGTGGTTTAATTGTTCCGGTAGGTAAGTGGGTATTAAAAACAGCATGTCAGCAAGGGCGAGTTTGGTATGACGCAGGCACACCAGTCCGTGTAGCTGTAAATCTCTCTGTGCGACAGTTTAAACACCCAGGTCTTGTTGATGACGTTGCAGAGATTTTGGTAGAAAGTGGGCTGCCGCCAGAGCTGTTGGAGCTGGAACTCACCGAAAGTATGTTCATGGACAGTGCAACGAGTGATGTTAATAAACTCACCCAACTTAAAGCTTTGGGCGTATCCCTTGCCATTGACGACTTTGGTACTGGTGCATCATCTCTCGCTTATCTTAAAGACTTCCCTGTAGATACACTTAAAATATGCCAATCTTTCGTGCTTAACCTGCCCCATAACAATGATGATAGTGCAATTGCTAGTGCGGTACTAGGTTTAGCGCAAGCGATGAACTTCACAAGTATTGCTGAAGGCGTTGAGAATAGCCAACAAGCTGACTTCTTGCGAGAGCGGCGCTGCGATTATTTCCAGGGGTTTTTATTTAGTAAACCTTTGCCAGTGGACGAGTTGAATTTGCTATTAAGTGGTGGCAAGTTGCAAGGTACTTAACTTGCTAAACTCTTTACAATCTAAAGCCGTTTGCAATTATTTGTATATTGATATCGCTTAAATATGAATCCAGATGACTTGCAAAGATTAGTGACACTAGCCATGCCCTATGGAAAATATAAGGGGAAGCTAATTGCTGATTTGCCAGGTAATTATCTAAACTGGTTTGCGCGAGAGGGCTTTCCTTCGGGTGACTTAGGTCGGTTATTACAATTGATGCAGGAAATAGACCATAATGGTTTGTCACAACTACTCGAGCCGCTAAGGAAAGCATGAGTAACTTTGTAGTTTGATATAAAAAGTTCGTTTCAGGTGGGTCAATTTCAAAGTGTGTAAGGTAAGTTAGCATGAGCTTTCCTATTCAAGAAAGGCACTATCAATATGGCCGTTGTGCAAATCCAGATGCGTAAGTCGAGCTCAGCTAAGGGTTGCGCCTTATTCAACCTTGGTTTTCGCCCGTTCTTTTTAGGCGCAGGTATTTTTGCCATCGTATCCATTGTTTGGTGGATGTTGATTTACAGCGCACACAGTGTTGTGCAAATTCATTCGATTACCAGTGCCCAGTGGCATGCACATGAAATGCTATATGGCTATAGCTTGGCTGTGGTTGCGGGTTTCTTATTGACCGCAGTAAAAAACTGGACTGGCATACCAACGCTACATGGCAAGCCTTTAATGGGATTATTTGCATTATGGGCAGGTGCACGTGTGTTGTTTTTGTTTGGTACAAGTTTGATGCTTTGGGCTGCAATCTTAGATTTACTATTTGGTTTTGTGCTAATTCTATCTATTGGCTACCCAATTATCCGTGCAAAGCAATGGCCTCAGCTTGCGGTGATTGTTAAAGTAGCGTTGCTTTGGACAGGTAATGCAGTATTTTACTTGGGTTATTACGGGATATTGCAAGATGGTATGCTGTACGCAATCAACGGTGCTGTTTTATTGCTGATTAGTTTGATTTTAATGATAGGTCGTCGCGTGATTCCATTCTTTATTGAGCGTGGCGTACAAGACAAAATTAAAATCACCCATCATCAATGGGTGGATGTCAGTATCTTAGTGTCATTTCTCGCTTTGTTTATCAATGAGATTTTTTATAGAAACCCTCATCTAACCCCTTATTTAGCCTGTGGCTTGTTTCTAATCAATAGTTATCGTTTGTATCATTGGCATACCCGTGGCATATGGCGTGTGTCATTGCTATGGAGTTTGTATTTATCTGCATGGATGATTAATTTAGGCTTTTTGGTTTATGGCGTGCAAGCTTTGTTTTCAATTCCGCTTGTATTAGTGATGCATCTCTTTACGATAGGCGGGATAGGCCTAATGAGCGTGGCGATGATGGCCCGCGTGGCATTGGGACACACTGGCCGGGATATCAGAAAATCATCTAGCTGGCTGATGTTGATGTTTATTGTGATGATGCTGAGTGTGTTGTTTCGGGTATTTGCACCGATGCTTAACATGCAGCTTTATACCAGCTGGATATTTGTTTCTGCGGTATGCTGGGTAGTTGGGTTTGCAGTTTTTGTGTGGATTTATACACCGATATTATGGATGCCTAGAGTCGATGGTACGCCTGGCTAACCTTCGTTGAATGAGTTGCATTGTCTGAACGTGTTGATTAAGTGCTGATATTAAAAGAACAGAGCACTTAATGTCGAATTCATTGCTGAACTATTATCCTAAGCTTTAGTCTGTTTAGTTCTTCTTAAATTTATATGTGATAAGTTGGCGCAATGCCGATTAATCATTATCTACACATGTCGCAGAAAAACAAACGCCATTGGCTATTCGCACTTTTTATTCTGATATTAGCTAACATTTACTACTTTAGGCTAGAAGCCTTAGGCTGGTATGTTTGGCATAATAGTCCATCAGCCTCTAAGCAACCTACTAACACCTTAGACCTAAAGAATTATCAGGTAGAAATTGATGGGCTTGCTATTCCAGAGATAGCAAATGCCTCAGGCTTTACCTACAACACACACAGTAATACGCTTTTTACTGTATTAAACAAAGAGTCGCAAATTGTACAGTTAAGCTTAACAGGCCAGGTGCTCCGAAAAGTGGAGGTTAAAGGTGTCGCTGATATGGAGGGCATTACCCATATTGTCGATAATCGATATATCATTGCCGACGAAAGTGATAACCGCTTAGTGCTTGTTGTATTGGCTGATGATGCAACAACTGTTGATGTCACAGACTCACCTAAACTCAAGTTGGGATTTAACCTTACCAAAAATAAGAATTTTGAAGGTGTGTCTTGGGATGGTAAAAATAACCGCCTGTTGGTCGTGAAAGAGCGCGACCCTAAATATATTTTATCCATTAAAGGATTTTTCGAGGCTAAAGCAGGAGAGCCGCTAGAAATTAAGCGCTTAGATATTTACGACTCAGCCATTAAATGGTCATTAAGAGACTTGTCTTCAGTGACGTATCACGATGAAACAGGCAGCCTAGTGTTATTGAGTGACGAGTCAAGGCTGATTAAAGAATATGATGAAAATGGCCGAGCGATAGGTGCTCTAGCGTTATGGAAAGGATTTCACGGATTAAGTCACCATGTGCCGCAAGCCGAGGGCATTGCCATTGGCCCTGATGGTGCTATTTACATTATGAGCGAGCCAAATCTGTTTTATGTGTTTAAGCATCGCAAGCCTTAAGCATCGCAAGCCTTAATCATTTTCAAGCCTAATACGCAGCCACTTTTCTAGCACAACCACAATATAGGCTTGCTCGGCCAACGTAAGCTCGCGGCCCTGCGGTATCTGGTGCCACTTCTGTAGGCAGCCTCGACAACAGCAAGCTGTGGCGTGTTGTGCAACAAACACAGGATGGCCGCGCATCGGTGTTTGTTTACCGTCATTACTAATGATCGCTGGCGCTAAGCGCTTGCCTATAAAGTCTTCAGCATGATCAAGCACGGTAGATAAGCCTTTTTGTTGTAAATAGACTAAATCTTTGTCACGTAATTGAAAGCCGCTTCTGAAAGTAGATTGAGCCAGTGCAGCAAATAGCTTATCTAGATCTTTCATCTTTGCTTTATTTAACTCAATGTAATTGGTGCAAGTGTAATGTACGAAGTTTAGGTGCAAACTTAGCCGTCGCTCCTACAACACCTAATGTCATGAGGCCGCCAAAAATCACAGAAGGAACTAGCCCCATCAGGCGTGCGGTTACCCCTGATTCAAAAGCGCCTAATTCATTTGACGAACCAATAAAAATGCCATTGATGGCTGAAACACGTCCGCGCATGGCGTCAGGTGTGGCAAGCTGCATAATGGTTTGTCGTGTGATAACGGAAACGCCATCAAACAGGCCAGAAAGCAATAACATAACGGCAGCCATCCAAAAACTAGTGCTAAGGCCAAAACCAATGATGCAGAGTCCAAACCCTGCAACGGTACCTAATAACCAGCGCCCAGTGTTGAGGTTGATTGGATGCCTAGTGAGCCACAGTCCAGTAATGATTGCACCTAAGGCTGGCGCGGCACGGAGAATACCCAAGCTCTCTGGCCCCATCTGATAAACGTCATGAATAAATGCGGGAAGCATAGCAACCGCACCGCCAAATAATACGGCAAACATGTCTAGCGACAATGCACCCAGTATGATTTGGTTGCTAAATACAAAACGTAAGCCTTGCGCAATGCTGGTGAAAACAGGGATGCTTTCCGCCTTCTTAGGTTCTTCTAGCTTAAGTAGTGCGATTGATAATGCGGCACCTAAGCATAATAGTGTGGCAACCCCATAAGCAAGCGATTTACTGCCAAACCCTACTAACATGCCACCAATCGCAGGGCCTAATACTAAGCCGACCTGAAACGTAGAAGTGCCGATACCAGCAGCGCGTGCATATTGTTCACGGGGTAGGATGATGGCAAATAAAGTATTGTAGCTTGGCGCAATAAAAGCACGCGCTACCCCTGTAAAAGCAATTGAGCCGTAAATCCAGAAAGTGATATTTCCGTCTAGCCAACCTAACGCTACTGCAGTGAGTGTCATTGCATTAATGGTCAGCAGTCCCGCCGCTAGCCCTGCAAATGCGCGCCGCGAGTAATAATGATCCACCGCATGACCTGCAAATAATACAGAGGCGAAGTAAGGAATCACTTCAGCTAGACCGATTAACCCTAAAGACAATGGGTTGTGTGTAATCTGATAAATATGCCAACCGACGACCACTGCTATTATTTGGTAAGCCAGTACGATTTGAATACGAAATGCTAGCAGTTTAGCGAATGCAAATTGATGATATTTAAATAAATCCATAGGCAGCATTATAAATGCAAACGTCATATTGCCTTAACGCTAGTATTGGCACTTATGCATGTATAAAAACATTTAATAATGAAAGGTAAACGGATAGAATGCACGAGTTAGTGCAGTGAATAAGGTAGTAAGCAAGCTGAAGATTTATCTGAACTTGAGATTTATCTGATTTTGCCGATGAGTCATCATTGACCTAGTGTGATTCTACCGATATAGATTAGGCGCACTAACCACCCGTCGAGTGCATCCATCGTGATGGTGCACTGCTATTCAACTTCGTATTTTTCAGCAAAAAGTGATAACCATTGATGCGTTTAATGACTCATTTTTATCCTTACTTCAAACTGCTGAGTCTTTGCCTAGTGGCCTCTGTATGCTTCTTCGCTAATTTAAATAGCTACGCTGAAACTGACACCAAGCCCACAATCAAAATCTTCGTTACCGTAGATTGGGAAGGATGGTCACTCGATGACGAAAATATCGAGGTGATGCAGACTTTTCGCAAGCAATATCCACATATTCCGATGATGCAGTTGTTAAATCCAGTCTATTTGTTACGACCTCAAACCAATGTCATATTGGAGGCTGAGAAGATACGTTCTACTTTTTTGCCATCAGATAGCATGGGATTGCATCTGCATGGCTGGAAATCGCTACTTGAGACGTGTGATGTGCCCTATCAAAACTCTCCGACATTTACAGCTCAAAGTGAAGTTTGTGAGGCAGGCGATTGTGGATATGCAGTGAGTTTAGAATATGCGTATTCAGCACAGGATTTAACAAAGTTAATAGCCTGTAGCGCCAATTTGTTAGTTGAGCAGGGTTTTGCTCGTCCACGATATTTTCGGGCTGGTGGCTGGCAATTAGGGTCTAAATTAGCGAGTGCGCTGGAAGCTAATCAATTTGTGTTCGATAGCTCACGCACTGATGCCAGCTTGTTGACGACTAAGTGGGCGGAGAATAGCGGTTTGGTGCAAATGGTTAAAGCCTTGCATCCAGACGCTTCGGTATTGGATGAGCCGTATCAGTTAACAGCCTCCGTGATGGAGTATCCCAACAATGGCAGCTTGGCTGATTACACTGATACGCAACAACTAGTAGCGATATTTAAAATACTCATTGCACATAACAAGCAGGTGTTAGTGCTGGGTTTTCACCAAGAAACGGCTTTTACATATTTAAAGCATTTGCAAGATGCCATTCCTTTGTTTGAAGAAATTGCACGGGAGCAGGGCATCGCCATCGCCTGGGTAAGTCATTAGTGCTGCTTATTTAGGTACACGCCACAAATACCAGCTGGCGACTGTTCGGTAAGGGCTCCAAGCCTGGCCAATTTCAGCCATTTGTTTGCGTTTAGGTGCAGTCTCAAGCTTTTTCAGCCTTTTGTAGCCCTCTACAATGCCAAAATCATCAGCAGGTAGAATATCCATACGCGCCAACGTAAACATCAGCATCATTTCTACCGTCCATTGACCAATCCCTTTAATGGTGGTGATTTGTTGAATTAACGACTCATTACTCATGCTGTCAGCAACTGCTTGAGGTGGTACTAATCCCGATACCGCGGCATTGGCGATACCTTGGAGTGTTTCTATCTTTCTACCAGAAAAGCCCACAGCACGTAGTTCGTCAAATGTTGCGGCTAACAACTGTGGAGGCTCTGGGAACTGCTCATAATGATTAATCAGCTTTTTTAGAATAGCGTCACCAGCCTTAGTGCTGAGCTGTTGATATGCCACTGCGCGGACTAATGCCTCATAAGGGTCACGTTCACTTTTTGTTGTAAACTTGCACTCACCAACGTGGTCAATCAATTGTGACCAGTCATCGTCTATTGCGCGCAAAAAGTCTTCAGCTTGTTGGTAAGGAGCGTTCATGCTGTGATTATAAGCATCTGAATTTAATATTGTTCAATATTGCCAGTATTCTGATTAAACAAACCTGTCACATATGGATGGAGTGATTTAGTTTGGATTTATTTAGCAACATAACACCTATCGAAACACTACTTAGTGGTGTGAGCTTGTTGAGGGGATTTGCACTTAAAGATGAAGCAACGCTACTCGCAGATTTAGAAAGTATCATCACACAGGTACAGTTTCGTCATATGGTTATCCCTAGTGGTTTTACGATGTCTGTCGCCATGAGTAATTGTGGTGAATTAGGTTGGGTGACGGATCGCCAAGGCTATCGCTACGCCAACTTAGACCCACTTACAGATAAGCCTTGGCCACCAATACCAGATGGTTTTTTAGTATTGTCACGTGCGGCTGCTTTAGCGGCTGGATACGCAGACTTTAAGCCAGACGCTTGTTTAATTAATCGTTATCAAACTGGTGCACGTATGGGTTTGCATCAAGACAAAAACGAACGTGATTTCACGCAACCTATTGTTTCGGTTTCACTCGGCGTGCCAGCCATATTTCAGTTTGGTGGTTTTAAACGTACGGATAAAGCCTTGAATGTTCCGCTTTATCATGGAGATGTGGTGGTGTGGGGCGGGGAGGGGCGTTTGCGCTATCACGGCATACTGCCACTGAAGGCAAATATGCACCCAGCTTTAGGTACAGTTCGAATCAATCTTACTTTTCGTAAAGCTGGGTAATGAAAAACCTTACAGTTTTAACGCAAGCTTAATACGACGGTAGATCTGGCAAAGCTTAGAGCCATCTAACTGGTAATGTTTATGTAGTGGTTTTTTTACTTCCCAGCTTGCAGTCATGCCTGCTGGAAAAGTCACTAAATCACCCTTGCCAAAAGTCACTGGTGTGCCGCCAGTTGGCGTAATCACACATTCACCCTCTAAAATGTAGGCAATTTCTTGCTCAGGAAATGTCCATGGAAAAACAGAAACTTCCTTTTCCCATGTCGGCCATTTACTTACATTTAGCGCATCTAAACGTTGCTGACTTGGGTTTTTTTCAACAGTGATTTGAGTCATGAGTATTCCTTTTAAAAAATGTATTTTATCCCATGAAGCAATAAAGCTGAAATGTTCTAATTTTAGTGTTGATGCGCGTTAAGTAGTAAAATACTGCTTTTAGTCATTGCTTAGTCATCATTAAATATTATGCGTGTTAGTTTAGAACAGGCAATTGCCGAGCTCAAAAACGGTGGTGTCGTTGCCATTCCTACCGAAACAGTCTATGGCCTAGCCGCAGATGCGACCAATGATAGTGCGCTTAAAAAAATATTCGCGATTAAACAACGTCCAGCAGACCATCCTTTGATTGTGCATATCGGTGATATGAATCAAGTGAGTGATTGGGCAGCGACTTTTCCTGAAGTTGCCATCAAGCTGGCAGAAGCCTTTTGGCCTGGCCCATTAACGCTGGTGTTACCTGCGCAGCCTCATGTATCGCGCGTCGTGCGTGGGGATGAATCTACCGTCGCACTGCGAGTGCCTAATCATCCAGTTGCCATGGCATTGCTTAAGCAAGGTAATTTAAGTGTGGCTGCACCTTCTGCTAATTTATTCACTCAGCTCAGTCCTACAACCGCAGCACATGTTGAAGCAGGCTTGGGCGAATCAATACCAGTGTTAGATGGCGGCCCTTGTAATGTGGGGATAGAGTCAACCATCGTCAGCGTATCAGCCAATGGGCAATGGCAATTGCTACGCCCAGGTATGATTAGTGAGGAGGATATTGCTAAAGTAGTGGCCAATCATCATCAAGCGCCATCTTCAGCCAGTGCAGATGCAAACCAAATAGTACCTAAAGTGCCTGGTCAGCATGCTTTGCATTACTCACCGCACACCCCCCTAATGTTATTTAAAGACAGGCTGTCATTGATTCAAGAAAGCAAAGCTTTACAAGCAATGGGCTTATCTTTTGCAGTCATGCTGATTGGCGATTGTGATAATGTTGAGTTAAATTGCCAAATTATCACCTTGCCAAATTCGCCAGATAAGGCTGCAGAGCTGTTGTATTGCAGTCTACATGACCTAGATGCGATGAAAGTTGACCACTTATTGGTGGAGTTGCCTCCTGTACTACCTGAATGGCTCGCGGTGTTGGATAGATTAAGTCGCGCGGGATACCGGTGATTTGTTGTATATTACTGATTGCTTAACTTTGTTTAAGTGACTTTCCGCACAATTTAGGTTAGAAATATGATAATTAAATTACAACAGTTTGTTTTAGCCTCATTATTAGTGGCAGCAATTCCAGCTTGCAGTTCTATTGGATTGCCCAATCCCTTTCGTGATGATAGTAGTGAAATGTCGCAGTATCCTAAAGACGCGACGGAATATGTCTGTGACGGCAATAAGCGCTTTTATGTGCGTATGTTGAATAATGGTAACGACGCTTGGTTAATTTATCCTGACCATGAAGTGAATTTACCAAAATCAAGTGATGATGATCGCCGTTATGCAAGTGGCGTGATAGCGCTGGTAATTAATGGGGATGCTACTACATTGAATGACGGTGAAAAAATAGCTTACCTTAACTGCAAACCACAGCTGAAGAAATAGACTGATTTTAAAAATAATTAATCATCCGATAGAGATGATGCATTTTGATACTTTAATTAGCAATGTTAATTGTAATTTGTTGTTAATTCGGTTTGCTCTTGGCCTGAACCCTTATTAAATTGTGATAGGATAATTTCACTTTAGCCTTATTGTTCCCTTATGCAAAAAAAGATTTCCACAATTTGGCGCTTCCTCTTGCCCGTGCTGGTTCTGTTGGCGGTCGCACCTTTTGTCCTGACAGGGCAGCAAGCTTCGCAGCAGCTGGATAATATTCATGCGGGCGCAAACGAGCAAGTACAAACCTTGGTTCGGTTGTTGGGAGTTACAGAAGAGTTAGTCAGTGAACAGGCCAACTCTGCCATGCGCTTACTAAAACAGCGCAGTCATGAATTAGGCAAGGTGCAGATTGATGGCTTAATCCAGCTTGGCGCAACAGCGTTACCTAACCTTAAAATGGGTGAAACAGAGATTACTGGTTATTTCGCCTTGGTAGATGGTGTGAGTGATTTGTTTGGTGGCACAGCCACCATGTTTGTAAGATCCCGTGATAGTTTTGTTCGTATTGCTACCAATGTTAAGCAAGATGATGGAGCTCGTGCTGTTGGAACGGTGCTCAACCCTAAGGGCAAGGTGATTCAAGCCTTAATTGCTGGTAAAGAATATCATGGTGTTGTGGATATCCTTGGTCAGCCCTATATTACGAGATATGACCCTGTGTTCGATGAAAATGGGCAGGTGATTGGTGCTTACTATATTGGTTATAAAGTAGATATTAAGATACTGCGCGACACAGTAGAAAATATGCGTCAGCTTACCACTGGGTTTGCGGTAGTTTTGGATGAAACAGACAATATTCGCTTTCTTTCATCGCATGTAAAAGATGATAAAGTTTCTAAGTTACTTGAGACTAGACCCGAGAGCTGGGAGTTTGTGACTGCAAGCGTGCCTAAATGGGGCTTTAAAGTGGTTGTCGCCTACCCCTTAAGTGAAGCGCGTGCAGTTAGTTTGGCCAATGCTTGGTTTGTCGTGTTTGCAGGCATATTGCTTGGAACATTGCTGATTGTCATTATCCTGTGGCAATTAAGACGCTTAATTCTGAACCCGATAGGGGGTGATCCAGCATTAGCGATTGATGTGGTCAAGCGAATTGCTGCTGGTGATTTAGCGCAAGACGGTCTTGATGCAAAGCCTGATACCTTAATGGCTAGTGTGCTAGAAATGCGTCAAAAGTTACGCGAGTCTATTGATACCTTACAGCAAAACTCTGAGCGCATGCGCTTATCTGCTAGCGTATTCGATCATGCGCATGATGGTATTTTTATTACTGATGCTCATGCAAATATCGTAGAAGTTAATTATGCGTTTACCCAAATTACTGGATATTCAAGAGAAGATGCATTAGGCCGCTTGCCCCAAACATTGGGTTTTGTTACTTACGATGAGAGTCTGCTTGATCTGCTCTGGTTGCAGGCAGAAAGTAACAGTGAGTGGCGTGGTGAGACTTGGAATCGCCGAATGGATGGCGATGTTTATGCTGCATGGCTTGATATATTCTGTGTGCGAGATGAAGCTCATCATATCAAGAACTTTGTGGGCTTATTTTCTGATATTACACAAGCTAAAGAACAGCAACAAAATCTAGAGCGCATGGCCTACCATGATCCGCTGACCCAATTGCCTAATCGTGCGCTACTATCCGATCGTTTGCAGCAAGCACTTGCAAGGGCCGAACGTTCAGGCGAGTTACTAGCCGTTTGCTGCTTGGATCTTGATGGATTTAAACCGGTGAATGACACCTTGGGGCATGAGGCTGGAGATTATTTGCTAGTTCAGTTGGCTGTCCGCATGAGCGCATGTTTGCGTGACAGTGATACGGTTGCGCGATTAGGTGGCGACGAGTTTGCGGTACTCTTGTGTGGATTGCAAAACATTGATGAGTGTACGCAAACGCTAGAGCGTTTACTTAGTGTGATTAAAACACCATATACCATTGGCGACAAATCAGTGACGGTATCTTCTAGCATTGGCTATACTATTTTCCCTGATGATGGCTGTGAGCCTGATACCCTGCTAAGACATGCAGATCACGCAATGTATCAGGCGAAGCTGAATGGTGGCAGTCGTGTGCAACAATTTGACTCACATCATGATCGTCAGTTTAGAGGTTTACGCCAAGACCGAGAGCGCGTTGAGGCTGCATTACCGAATGATGAATTCCGTTTATATTACCAACCTAAAGTAGATTTGCGCCAAGGCAAGGTCGTAGGTATGGAGGCCTTAATACGTTGGGAGCATCCTGAATTAGGCCTACGCTCACCAGCTACTTTCTTGCCTATCATAGAAGATACTGATTTTTCTATTCCATTGGGTGAGTGGGTTATCCGTGAGGCCTTGGGTCAAATTAAGATTTGGCAAACGGCTGGGTTAGATTTTCAGGTCAGTGTGAATATTGCAGCAAAACATATTGTGCAATCTAACTTTACAGAACGATTAATGCTATTGTTAGCTGAGTTTCCTGAGGTAGAACCTCGTAAATTGGAGCTAGAAATTACAGAAACTGCTGCAATTGAAGATGTCTCGGGTGTTGCAAATACTATTAATAGCTGTAAGCAATTAGGGGTGAGTTTTGCACTTGATGATTTTGGTGTGGGCTACTCATCATTGACCTATTTACGCCGCTTGCCAGTAGAGACCATTAAAATTGACCAGTCATCCGTGCGTGACATGTTACAAGACGTAGATGATTTAGCCGTGGTTGCTGGTGTCATCAGCTTAAGTAGAGACTTTAAGCGTAAGGTTGTAGCAGAAGGCGTTGAGACTTCGGAGCAGGGTGTTTGGTTGTTACGGATGGGATGTTCTGTTGTTCAAGGTTACGGTATCGCCCGCCCAATGCACGCTGATGCTGTGCTAAATTGGGTGGAGGCTTACCAGCAAGATCCTAGTTGGACTCAAGGCCTAGTTTAATAAGTGTTGGTGTAAATTTAGTATAATTGAAGTGGATTGATAGTTCGCTCCAATTCAATTCGAGCAAATTAATACTTAATCATTCTCATTTATTAAATGCTTGCCGATTTTATAAAAAAGGCGTAACTTAATTATTCCAGCTTCTGAAATCTGTTTGAGAAATCCAGTTCAGAAGTAACGTGGAGTTAGTTATGGACAATAAATACGGATTAGGTAGCAATAAGGTTGCGACAGAGCACCATCGTCAGCATCACAAACTCACTGACGAAGATGTCCCGCATTGTAGAGTCTGTCAAAGCGTGCATCTGGTATTGAGTCCAACCATGCATGATCATTGCTGTGCTGATTGCGGTACATGGCAAAATGACGTGCCTGCTGGCTATTCAACAGGCAGAAGTAGCGATTACTAGAAATAGGCACTTCATCATTGCTGCAAGATTCTGTTATCTAAGTGTTGCCATATTTAGTTTGTCTTCAAAAAGAGGCAATATCGTGGCTGTTTTTCTTAAGAATATATCTAACTATGAGTTTAGATTGTGTCTTTTAACAGATTTCTCCTCTGCTATTAAGCGCTTTTTCTGGATATTGTCAGAAATTAAAAATAATTCTCTGATCTACGTCAATTTTCAGTAATTTATTCAAGAAAAAGTTCTATAATCTTGCCTACCAAAAAACCTTTCCATTAAACAACTCCAAAAGAGAAGATAAATGACTACGAAAAATGCTGATATTGGCCTAGTTGGCCTAGCTGTTATGGGCCAAAACTTGGCTCTGAATATTGCCGATCATGGCTACACCATTGCGGTTTATAACCGTGACCCAAAAAAAATGGTGAATTTCATCGAAGAATGCAAAAAAAATGAACCTTCACATGCTAACGTTGTTGGTCATGCTGATTTAGCTTCATTTGTTTTAAGTATCAAACGCCCACGTAAAATTGTTTTGTTAGTTAAAGCTGGTAGCGCAACAGATGTGACGATTAACGCTTTACTACCATTCCTAGAGCAAGGCGACATCATCATTGACGGTGGTAATGCATTGTGGACAGATACCATCCGTCGCGAAAAAGAATTAGCGGCTAAAGGCATTGATTTCATTGGCTCTGGCGTATCAGGCGGTGAGACAGGTGCACGTTTCGGCCCATCATTAATGCCATCAGGTACCCGTAAAGCTTGGGCGAGTTTAGAGCCAATCTGGCGTGATATCGCAGCTAAAGTAGACCCAGTAACAGGCGAGCCTTTAGAAGGCGGCAAACCAGGTAAACCAGTAGAAGGTGGCTTCTCATGTGCTGAATACATCGGTCCTGACGGCGCTGGTCACTACGTTAAAATGGTGCACAACGGTATTGAATACATCGACATGCAATTGATTTGTGAAGCTTACTGGTTGATGAAAAATCTACTTGGTATGCAAGCGGATGAAATCGGTAAAGTATTCGCTGAATGGAACAAAGGTGAATTATCAAGCTTCTTGATTGAAATTACTGCTGATATTCTGCAACAAAAAGACCCAATGGGTAAAGGTTTCTTGGTTGATCAAATCTTGGATACAGCTGGTCAAAAAGGTACAGGCCAATGGACAGCAGCGAATGCGCTTGAATTAGGCGCGCCAGCGAACGCGATTGCAGCTGCGGTATATGCACGTGCATTATCAAGCTTAAAAGAAGAGCGCGTAGAAGCGAGCAAAATTCTTAAAGGCCCAGTGATTAAAGTTGAGTCTGACAAAAAAGCAATCATCGAAGCGATTAAAAATGCTTTGTATTGCTCAAAAATCTGCGCATACGCACAAGGCTTCCAATTGATTGACAAAGCACAAGTGGCTTACAACTGGAAATTGAACTTCGGTGAAATTGCTCAAATCTGGCGCGGTGGTTGTATTATTCGTGCACGTTTCTTGCAAAAAATCACTGATGCTTATGCGTTGAACTCACGTTTGAAAAACTTGATGTTAGACCCATATTTCACGCATGCGATGAATGAAGGTCAAGCAGGTTGGCGTAAAGTGATTGCTTTGGCAGTCACCAACGGTATTCCAGCACAAGGTTTTGCTTCTGCAATGGCTTACTACGATGGCTACCGCAGTGCGGATCTGCCAGCAAACTTATTGCAAGGTCAACGTGACTACTTCGGCGCACATACTTATGAGCGTAAAGATCAGCCACGTGGTCAGTTCTACCACTTGGATTGGCCTGAAGCTGGTCGTCCACAGTTGGAAGTGTAATATTAGTCGTTAGTTTTAAATAATAAAAAACCCGCTGATGGCGGGTTTTTTATTATCTGAACGCTATAATGCTATAGGCTCCTTTTCTTTTATGTAATTAATTTACAGATTGTGTACATGAGCGTCACTAATCCTGTTGAGTATGTGATGCTTATTTCTAATCACTAAAAGTAAAGTGATAAAGGCTGAGGGCAAGTATTTTACTTTGCTGATACTTAGAAAAATAAGGCTAGAAATTAGGTATGGATTTACAAAATATTATTGATCTATTTCTGCACTTGGATAAGCATTTAGCCGTTGTTACAGCGACTTGGGGTGTATGGATTTACGCGCTTTTGTTTCTTATTATTTTTATAGAAACTGGCCTAGTTGCGATGCCTTTTTTACCTGGTGACTCCTTGTTGTTCGTTGCAGGCACAATTGCTGCAATTGGTGGCATGAGTTTGCCTGTATTAATGATATTGCTGTCAATCGCGGCAATTGCAGGCGATGCGATGAATTATTCAATTGGGCGATGGACAGGGAATAAAGTGTTTGCTTGGGAAAGTTCACGATGGTTTAACAAAGATGCTTTTAATAAGACACATGCGTTTTATCAGAAACACGGTCCTATCACGATTGTGGTGGGGCGTTTTCTGCCATTTATCCGAACCTTCACGCCATTTGTCGCTGGTGTAGCGAAAATGACCTACCCTAAATTTGCGTTTTATAACGTTATTGGTGGTTTGATATGGGTCTGTGGGTTAACTGGAATCGGTTTTTTAGTGGGAAATCACCCATGGGTGAAAGCCAACTTTTCCTTAGTCGCGCTGTCATTAATTATTATTCCTAGTCTTCCTGCGGTTTGGGTGTTTATCAAACACAAGATGCAAGCGCGTACTTGAAGTTGTTTATTATGATTGATATATGAGGTGTTAATAGCCATTGATAGATAGCGAGTAAGCGACAAAAATGACGTAAAAGTGGCAGCCAGCTTTGCGTCGGATTTTAAATCCATTTAATCGAAAGTCTGGATTTAATTAAACTATACCGCCAACTTCAGCATAACTGATGCTTGTCAATGCTATTGGCTTAAACCATATTGTGCAAATAGCTCAATAAAAATATCTTGCATTTCACTGAGATAATTTTTCATTTTAGTCTCCATTCAGATTGCTACTTCGGAATATTGGAAAACAGTTTAGTGTAGCAATTTAGATGAGTGTATAGCGGGATTTTTGATTTGTATAATTGAAAGTAAAAATACTATCGATATGCTAAACTTATCGATAGTCAATCATCTGGACGATAATAATGACGTTAAGTGAACTGCGTTTTGTGGTTGCTGTAGCAAAAGAGCGTAACTTTAGGCGCGCTTCTGAGAAGTGTTACGTTAGCCAGCCAGCATTGAGTTTAGCGATTAAGAAGCTGGAAGAAGATTTAGGCGTACAAATTTTTGAGCGCAGTAGAACCGATATCAATCCAACCCCTATCGGTGAGAAAATCATTGAGCAAGCAATTAAGGCGATAGAGGAGGTTAACTATATCCGTGAGATTGCTAAGCAAGGTAATAATCAGCTGAGTGGGTCATTCCGCCTGGGCTTGATTTATTCGGTCGGTCCCTATTTGCTACCAGAAATCATTCCAATTCTGCGTAAAAGTGCGCCAGACATGCCACTAGATATAGAAGAGAATCTAACAGTGCAGTTAGAGACGCAGCTCAAGAATGGTGTGATTGATGCAGCTGTGGTTGCCTTACCATTTGAGGTGGCAGGCATTAATACCTTACCTTTGTATGATGAAAAATATTTGGTCATGGTACCTGTCAACCATCCATGGGTAAGTCGAACGTCCGTCAGCGCAGATGAGCTTGCTGATGAAAATGTCTTATTATTAAACAGTGGCCATTGTTACAGTCATCAAGTATTGCAGGCGTGTCCAGATTTGTCTCGAAAAGGTCAGGTGTTGCAGGGTAACTCTCTTGAAACTATTCGAAATATGGTGGCTTCAAACCTAGGCATTACGGTATTGCCATGCAGTGCGGCAACTGAGCGCTATTTAAACCCTTTGGTAAGGGTAATCCCCTTTTCAGAGCCTGTGCCAGTGCGTAGGGTGGCGCTGGCATGGCGCAAAAGTTATGCAAGAGACCTTGCAGTGATGTGTGTGGCAGATGCAATTAAGGCGATTACTTCAGATTGTCTAGAGATGATTGATTAGTGGTGTCTTCTGTATAAAATCTGAAGCACCCTCTGCCTGCGCGTTTTGCTTCATACATTGCTTGGTCTGCAACACGCATCAGCGAGACTACATCACTGCCATGAAGTGGGTATATTCCAATCCCAATGCTACAAGAAATAAGAATGGTATGTTGCTCAATCAAAAAAGGCTGTGTCAAAGCAGATACCACTTCATTAGCGACCAGCGCAGCATCTTGGTTTGACTCAATTTGCGAAAGTACGATGACAAACTCATCCCCACCTATGCGAGAAACGGTGTCTGTTTGTCTTTTTATGCGAGTAGTTAGCCGTTCGGCTACTGCTTTGAGTAGTAAGTCTCCAATGTCGTGGCCTAGCAGGTCATTGACTGGTTTAAACTTATCTAAGTCTAAAAACATGAGCGCTAGTTTCGTTTTTTCTCTACGAACTTGCGCTAATGCCTGATGCAAGCGGTCGGTTAGTAGTGTCCGATTTGGCAGGTCTGTGAGCGGGTCGTAATGTGCAAGATGGTGGACTCGTTCTTCAATCGACTTTCTCGCAGTAATATCAATCATCGTACCAACATAATGCGTGACAATATTGTCCCTATTTCTCACTGCAGTAATTGTCAGCCACTCTGGATAGATCTCACCGCATTTACGTTTGTTCCAGATTTCGCCTTGCCAAGAGCCTTGGCTTTGGATGCTATTCCACATTTCTTTATAGAAAGCTGCATCGTGTACACCAGATCTTAACAAGTTCATTTTTTTACCGACAGCTTCGTCTGCCGTAAAGCCTGTAATTCTAGTGAAAGAATGATTAATTTTTAATATATTCGAGTAAGCATCCGTTACTATCATGCCTTCTTGTGATTCGAAAGCGGTCGCGGCAATTTGAAGCTCGGTTTCAATTTTCTTTCGGTCTGAAATATCCCGTGCGAAGCCAACAGTTCCCAATAAGTTACCATCCTGATCAGTCACTGGTGCTTTAAAAGTTTCAATCCAGTGTTGGTTCCCTTTGGTATCAACATAAGTTTCTTCAACGGATTTTGGTTGCCTTGTCTGTAATACGGATAAGTCATCCTTACGATAGTTTTCAGCAATCTCTATTGGCGAGTAGTCAAAGTCTGTCTTGCCAACCAAGCTCTCAGGGTTATTTTCACCAAAGTTATTGGCGTGTACTTTATTAACTGATAAAAAGCGACTTTCCAAGTCTTTAAGCCAGACCATGAAAGGAAAGTTATCTAACAATGCACGTTGATAGCCTTCTTTTTTGCGTAATTCTGACTCGACATTTTTTAAATGACTGATATCGACATGAGTGCCAATGAGTCTTTGTGGTTTAAGTGCTACTCCATTTACATCGAGGGCTAACTTTGCGCGAGAAAGTATATCAACCCAATGTCCATCCTTATGCTTCATGCGAAACTCTGTTTCAAAGCTCGCACGATCACCATTGATATAAGACTGCGCATGCGCTAATGTAGCTGCACTGTCTTTAGGGTCGACTAGTGAGGACCATGTGTCGAGGGTGTTACCTAATTCGTCATCACGATAGCCAAGCATTGACTTCCAACGGGGGGAGTAATACACCTCGTTAGTGTCTAGATTCCAATCCCATAAGCCATCGTTGGCACCTTTTAATGCAAAGTTTAAGCGTTCACGATTGATGATCTGTTCAGCTTCAGATTTCTTTATTTGGGTAATATCTTCGTAAATCCCCAATACGCCGATTACTTCTCCAGAATTTTGACGTAGCGGAATTTTAGAGGATTTAAGAATCATTTCATGGCCATCTGCAGTTTTCTCAAGCTCTTCATAAGAGGCTTTCGGTACTCCAAGTTGCATCACCTCAAGATCAATTGCACGATAGTAGTCTGCGCGTACTTGCCAAGCTAAATCATCATCGTATTTTCCGATAATTTCGTTAACATTATTGAAGCCGGCATCCCTTGCAAAATTGCTATTGCAGCCGATATATCTTGAGTTTTTATCCTTCCAAAAGATTCGCATAGGAATCGTTTCAATAATAGATTGCAAGATATTGCGAGATTCTGTGAGCGCATCAAATAGAATAGCTTTCTCAGAAACATCAAATAGCACGAGTAGTTGAGCGCCTGAAACTCCCTTGTCTAGTGGGGTAGTGGTGGCGATGATTGATTTCACTGCTTGATTTTTACAGTGAATTTTTAGATCTAAAGGCACAAACGAACTCTGATTAATTGCACAATCGTTTAAGTGGCTGTTCCATGACTCTATGGCTGAAGCTCTATAGTGCTCCTCAGGGTATGCCTTCAGCCACCAATCGCTGATTGTCGTTATATCTTCATGCGTATAACCAAATGATTTAGTGAATTGTGGATTAAGCCTGATTAGTTGGCCTGTATCTTTAAAAACGACAATTGGCACCGGACATACATCGATAATTGCATTTAGATGTTCATTGTGCTGATGGAGTTGATGAAGGGTTTTTAATAGATAGATCAAAAGCCCACTCACAATAGAAGCGGCTAACACAGCACTTACAAACCCAGTAATAAGATAGTTTGTGGTTATTTTACCTTCTAGCAGAAATTGCATCGTTGCTACAGTAGGTAAAGTAAGTGCAATGGCTAATATGACAGATATCAGCCATAAGTGCCATTTCTTCTTACTGAGCAATATTGGGATTAAAGTATGTTTCAAGTGAGTCCTAGCTTTCAATACTTTGTATTCATATCCTATACCTAAGACTACAAAATCTTTTGATTAAAATCAAAAGTGCTGGCGGTGTAGCAACATAAACAGAATGTCTATTTTGACAAGTCTACATCTATAACACAGATATTTAATGTGCAGGCTTGCAGGCTAATAAGTAACGTAAAGCCGGTAACCAGCAACGCTCACATCTTGCGTGGTAATGGCAAGTTTAATCTTAATTTCTCTACCAGCGCTGAATCCTGCAGCGATATCTGTCTTTGGTGGTAAATACTCTGCTGGTTTAAATATACGTCTTAACACAGCACTGTCATTGGTGTCTGTTAGTGTGAGCTCTACGTTTGGGTAAGCCTGTACAAAGCTAGCCTTGTTAAAAAGGCTGCTGCTAAGATGCATGACGCCTGTATGTTCTAAATCTTCCTGCATATCAGAGTCATCAATGATAATCCATTCTATTTGCTTAGGAAGCTCAATACTGCAATGTAGCTGTTGGCAAGCGGCTAGCAAATGCGGTTTTAAATTTGGATAATAAATGGCAATCGTATTACGTAAAAAGTAGACGCTCTGGCCCGCAGCAATCAATAGCAGAAGAAACACACCCAAAATCCATAGCCAGCGAAGACGCGTATTGGCAATCTTTTTTCCGTCAAGCTTTGCGTGTTTTGCAAGATCATTAAAGTAGTGAGATTGATTTCCAGGGATGAAGCTCAGATTTGTTACGTCATTGACTGGCTGATCTTCTAGATGAGCCAGACTGTCTGACTTGTCAGTAATCGTGTCAGCATCAGTACTAGGCTGATTCAAATCTGCTTGTATCGCTTCTGAACGTTCTAAGCCATGGGAGACTTCTTCTTGTTGCGCTGCCGTTAGCTCAATAGCGTCTACTGTTTGATTTTGCGTGTTAGAGAAGGATTGTTGCACCTTCTCTGGTGTATGGTTTTGGCTTTGAATATCATTTGATAACGCCACCTCTGCGATGGCGCTATGGTCGAGGATAGGCCAAGAGGATGAATGCGGTGTGTCAGATTGTTCGGTAATGGATGCTGCTGATGTAGTGCTCGTATCTTCAGTGACTGTGCTGCTTTCCTGTATTGGGTGATCAGCGTGTGCTTGAGCGATAAATTGATCTTTAGCATTAAATACATGCAGACATTGGCCGCAACGTACTAGCCCACCATGCTGATTGAGCTGTGCTTCACTAACAAAGAATTGAGTTTGACAATTAGGGCAATGGGTTATGTCGCGCATTTTTTCGTGCCTGTGAGCAATACCCAAGCATCCATATGCTGTGGTGTGCCCATATCAAACCATTCAGAGTAAATGGCAGAAACAGCGGATTCTTGTTCACGTAAAATACCAGAAAGTGCAATCTTCCCCCCAGCCTTGCATGACTTTGCTAATGCTGGCGCCAGAACGCTCAGTGCACTGGATAAAATGTTGGCCACTACAATATCAAACTCTTTAGACTGATATTGGGTCGCATCATAGAACTTAGCTTCTACTTGATTCTGCTCGGCGTTGTATAGGCTAGATTGAATAGCTTGCGTGTCGATGTCAGTACCCACAACTTCGTCAGCACCTAGTTTTTTAGCCGCAATCGCTAAAATGCCTGATCCACAACCGTAATCGAGCACGGAGTTTCCTGCATTCACAGTTTGTGTCAGCCAGCCCAAGCATAAGTGCGTGGTTGGGTGGCTACCAGTACCAAAGGCAAGACCAGGGTCTAATACGATATTGATCGCCTCTGGATTTGGCGATACATGCCATGTAGGTACAATCCATAGGTTTTCTGTAATTTTGATCGGCTCGAATTGTGATTGGGTAGCGCGCACCCAATCTTGTTCTTGAATCGTTTCGGTGGTGTAGTTAAGTTTGCTAAGTTTCGCGAGTTGTTCTAACTCTTTAATCACTGCCGTGACATCAACACCTTCGTCAAACAAAGCACTTACCAGATTTTGCTGCCAAATGCCTGGAGGAGGGTCGCCTGGCTCACCAAAAATCGGCTGTTCATCGATGGTCTCAGCATTGGCATCTTCAATAATGGCTGAAAGTGCGCCAAGCTCCATGAGTGTATCGCTAATTAAATCAGCATTATTATCCTGTGCTTCAATTTTTAATGATACCCAAGCCATACTCAACCTATCTATTACTTCACTTATTTAAACGATATTAATGCAAATACGCGTTAACCGTACAAAACTTACGGTAACGCGTATTGAATATTGCTACTTTAAAATGATAATTATTTGTTATAAATACCAAGCTTTTGCTCTAGGTAGTGAATACTTGTACCACCTAAATGAAAAGCTGCATCTGCCATTAAATCAGCATGTAATGCAATGTTGGTGCTAATGCCATCAATCATCATTTCAGACAATGCAATACGCATACGAGCAATGGCTTGTTCGCGGGTATCACCGTAAGTAATTAACTTACCGATCATTGAGTCGTAATGTGGTGGCACTGTATAGCCAGCATACGCGTGCGTATCGATACGTACACCAGGGCCACCAGGCATATGGAATTTAGTGATTTTGCCTGGAGAAGGTACAAAGTTATAAGGATCTTCTGCATTTAGGCGACATTCAATAGCATGTCCTTTTAGTTGAATGTCTTTTTGGCGGAACTTCAGCTTTTCACCTGCGGCTACAAAAATCTGTTGTTGCACTAAATCAATACCAGTGATCATTTCTGTCACCGTATGTTCTACTTGTAGGCGCGTGTTCATTTCAATGAAATAGAACTCATTGTTTTCATATAAGAACTCAAAAGTACCTGCACCGCGATATTTGATTTTACGGCAAGCTTCAGCACAACGTTCACCAATTTTGTCACGTAAGCGAGCATTGAGTAATGGGGCTGGCGCTTCTTCGAGGATTTTTTGATGGCGACGTTGCATAGAGCAATCGCGCTCACCCAAGAACACTGCATTACCATGTTGGTCAGCTAGTACCTGAATCTCAATATGACGAGGTTTTTCTAGGTATTTTTCCATGTAAACCATTGGGTTACTGAATGCTGCTTGCGCTTCAGCTTTGGTCATGTTGACTGATGTCAGTAACGCAGCTTCGGTATGTACTACACGCATACCACGACCACCACCACCGCCAGCCGCTTTAATAATCACTGGGTAACCAATTTGTTTAGCGATTTTAATGATTTCGCTAGGGTCATCTGGTAACGCACCTTCTGAGCCAGGTACGCAAGGAACACCAGCTTTTCGCATCGCATCTTTAGCAGATACTTTGTCGCCCATTAAGCGGATAGTCTCAGCGCGTGGGCCAATAAACACAAAGCCGCTTTGTTCTACACGTTCTGCGAAGTCAGCGTTTTCTGATAAGAAACCATAACCAGGGTGAATTGCCTGTGCATCTGTGACTTCAGCAGCACTGATGACCGCAGGCACATTTAAGTAACTTTGGCTGGAAGGAGCAGGGCCGATACAAACTGACTCATCTGCCAACTTTACGTATTTAGCTTCACGGTCAGCTTCTGAGTGAACAGCAACCGTTCTGATACCTAGTTCGCGACATGCGCGCTGTACGCGTAACGCGATTTCGCCGCGATTGGCGATTAAAATTTTGTCAAACATTGCCATGAAAGTGAGATCCTAGTATTTAGGTCTTAGTGTTGATACTTTCTTATTGATACTAAGAAGTATTGATGTAAGACCTAATTAATAAAGCAGTAATTTAATAAGCTAAAACGATTAGCCGATAATAAACAGTGGTTCACCATATTCAATGGCTTGACCGTTATCAACTAAGATTTTTTTGATGACGCCAGCTTTATCTGATTCAATCTCATTTAATAACTTCATTGCTTCGATAATACATAGTGTGTCGCCGATAGCAACCGTATCACCCACTTCAACGAAAGATTTAGCATCTGGTGATGGTGAGCGATAAAATGTACCCACCATTGGTGATTTCACTGCATGGCCTTCATCAACAGCAGGTGCGGCTTCAACTGCTACAACAGGAGCAGTTTGTGGTGCTGGCGCATGTTGTTGTGGTGCGTAGTGGTTGTAGTTTTGTGCTGGCATGTTGGCAGTAAAATTACGACTAATGCGTACTTTTTCACCATCTTCAGTCAGTTCTAATTCTGAAATGCCTGATTCTTCTACCAGATCGATAAGTTTTTTAAGTTTACGTAAATCCATGATGACTCCTAACTAATTCGTTATAAATTATTATTTTTAAGAATGATTAATTTTTTCAATAGCGAAATCTAGGGCAAGTTCATAACTTTTTGCGCCCAGTCCGCTAATAATGCCAACAGCGATATCTGTAAAATATGAATGATGACGAAATGACTCTCGCGCAAACACATTTGACAAATGTACTTCTATAAATTGAACTTTGACAGCGCTCAACGCATCGCGCATTGCAACGGATGTATGTGTGAATGCAGCCGGGTTGATAATGACAAAATCTACGCTTTTAGTAGCAATAGACTGAATTTTATCGACAAGATCAGCTTCTGCATTGCTTTGAAACGTCTCTAATGTGATATTGGCGGATTTTGCCTTGTTGATGAGTGATTGGTTGATGCTATCAAGTGTCGCGTTACCGTAATGCTGGGGTTCACGCAGGCCTAATAGGTTCAGGTTAGGGCCATGTAATACCAAAATGTGCTTAGTAGCCATGACGACTCACCCGTTTTAAACAGTTTTTGCATAAATTACGATAATTCATAAACGCGAGTTTGCCGAAGTTAAAGGGTTTTGTCCAGCAACTTTAGAGAATTTAAGCGAATTTACCTTAATGAATTACACAAAGTCCATATCATAAGTAGGGTCTTTAATTTAACAGTAAATGGTTAAATTGTGTATTCGACTAGCGTGATTAGGGTGAGATTAAAGGCTTGATGGCTGCTTCAAGGATAGTTTTGTTAATCCGACCAAAGTGCGTATTAACAACTTTACCATCTGCATTAATGATGACAGTGTAGGGTAAAACACCCTTGTCATTGCCTAATTGCTCGCCTAGCAAGCTGCCCTCTGTTTCAGATGCCACAATAGGGTAATTCACTGGTGCAGTCTTTAAATACTCAGCAACCAGCAGTGGCTCGTCAATCGCTATGCCTAGCACGATGACATTTTTATCTTTAAAAGATTGTTGTAGAGCGATTAACTCTGGCATTTCTTCTTTGCATGGCGGGCACCAAGTTGCCCAAAAGTTCACAATAATAATTTTACCTTTATATTGCCCGAGGTTCTGGGTTTTTCCTGAAACATCAGGTAAGTTAGCTGTATATAAAGGCGTACTGCTAAGTTCATTTTCATTGCTGGGGCTAGAAAAATGGCGTGACACCAATGCTACTGTTAGCACTAGTGCTATAAAGAAAAGTGGCTTTATTATTTTGTTTAGCATTGAATGGTTTCTGGCAGACAACTGCCGCGCTGATCTAGAATTTGCAGGAATGCATCTGCATTTTTATAACCTACTACTTTTAAGTGAGTTTCTTCGGTGGCATTTGCATTAAAGAATAAAATGCCTGGTGGGCCAAACAGGTTAAATCTTTGCATGAGCGCTTTATCGTCGTTTGTATTATTAGTGACATCTACTTGCAATAATAGCGTGTCTTTTAAAGCAGATTGAACACGTGGGTCGCTAAACGTAAATTGCTCAAGTTCTTTGCAAGCCACGCACCAATCGGCATAAAAGTCGAGCATCACTGGTTTTCCTTGAGCATTTTTGAGTGCATCTTCTAGCTCGGCAATGCTTTTGATTGGTTGGAAGTTTAGGTTATTATGCTGTTGTTGACTATTAGATGCCGCTGCAACCAGCCCGCTTAGTGGTTGTAATGGTGATTTTGCATTAGAGAGCGCGCCAATCAGCATCGCCAAGCCGACCACCACCATCATCACGCCGATACCTTTCCAGAATTTGAGTGCGGGTTTTGCACCAGCAGGCAGGCTATCCAGTGCATGCATGTAAATGGCAGGCACAATTAACAGCGCTGCCCATAACGCTAGTTGCACTTGCATGGGGATGACGGGTGCAATCAGCCATACCGCAACACCTAGCATGAGTACGCCAAATAAGTTGCGGACAGCGTTCATCCAACTACCCACTTTAGGCAGGAGCGTACCTGCGGATGCGCCAATGAGCAGTAGTGGGGTGCCCATCCCTACGGATAGTGAAAATAAAGCGACTCCACCTAGTAAAACATCGTTAGTTTTGCTGATGTAAAGTAAGGCGCCAGCCAATGGTGCGGCTACGCATGGGCTAATAATAAGGGCTGAAAGTACGCCCATTAAAAAGTCACTAAAAAAGCGTCCACCCTTAATGCGACGGCTCAAACTCATTAAGCCATTTTCCATGCTGCTAGGTAATTTGAGTTCGTAAAAGCCAAACATGGAAAGTGCTAGTAATGCAAATATTAATGCACCGAACCCTAATGCCCAAGGGGTTTGCAATGCACTGCTGAGCATTTGCCCAGAAAGCCCCGCTGCAATACCTGCTAGCGTGTAGGTTAAGCACATCCCCAAGGTGTAAGCGAGAGATAAGTTAAACGCATGTAGGCGTGAAACATGTGCATTTTTGCCGATGATAATGGAAGATAGGATAGGAATCATGGGAAATACACAAGGTGTGAATGCGAGTAATAGTCCAGCAGTATAGAAGCCTAGAATAATCAGCCACCATTTTCCGCTTTTGAGTAGGTTGGCTGCTTGGCTATCACTTTCTGAGGCGTTGTTGTTACTCGAGGCGGTCTTGTTATCGGTTGGTGTAGTTTGGTTTAGGTTGGCGCTATCATCTGCTGTAATGGTGAAGGTTTTGTGTTGAGGTGAATAGCAAAGGCCTTTTTCACTACAGCCTTGATAGGTGATTTTAAGGTTAGTAGACGTGCTGATTTTGTCTTTTATCAGCAGAGTGGCGGTAAAGTCCTCATGATAGACCTCCATTTTCCCGAAGTTAGGGTCATTTTTAATGTCTGCTTTAGGTAAATTTATTGCGAACGTTTGTGCAGGTGTGAACTCAAATTTGGTACGCTCTTTATAAAGGTAATAACCTGGTGCGACAGTAAAGTTTGCATGAACACTTTGCCCATCTTGTTTTATTGATAGGCCAAAAGCTACGTCTGGAGATAAAAACTCATCTTCTGCGGATTGATCTGTGAATAAGTTTTTGATGCCGCTGGTGACGTTACCTGCATGGCTGATAGAGGCTGATGCTATGAAGAAGCTAAATACCAAAAAATAAGAAAATCTTTTAAACATTGTGTTCCTTAAGCAGATAATTGCGTGGTTACCCATTGTAAATATTGATGTAAGCCACCATCTACGTTGATAGAGATTATTTCAGGAAGTTCATAAGGATGTGCTTTTATAATAGCGGCTTGAAGCGCATCATACTGTAGTTGGGTGGTTTTAATAAGCATGGGAATTTCGTTCGCGCGTTCTACATTGCCTTCCCAAATATAAATAGATTGGCATGGGCTTAGTATGTTCACGCAGGCCGCAAGTTTTTGTGTGATCAGTGTTTCTGCTAATAGGCTAGCAGTTTCAGTGTCTGGCACATTGGTGAGCACTAATAAAATATTTTCTGGATTCGACATTATTTAGGATAGCAAGGCATGCGTTTATTAATAGGTTTGATTTTACTCGCTTTTCCAATCGCTGAGATATGGTTATTAATCGTGTTAGGGCAAGCATATGGATGGTGGTTGTTAGTTTACTTAGTCGGCATTGCCTTGTTAGGCTTGCGCCTGATTCAGGATGAGAAATCATTATTTACGGGGCGTATGTTGCAAAGTATGCGTACGGGTAATCACCCGATTAAAGCGATATTTGGCAGCGCGCGTAATATTATTGCAGGGGTGTTGCTGATATTGCCAGGCGTCATTACTGATATGATTGCTGTGATTTTGCTACTGGTCCCAGTTAAAAATAGCCAGACACCCAATCTACAGTCATCACATCAGCCACGCCAGGCCGCAAATGATGATGTGATTGAAGGCGAGTTTCGCCGAGAAGATTAACAAGACATGCTTTAAAATAACTCATTGAAAATAAATAGAAATATACGACATGACATATCAAATTACCATTCAGCCCAGTGGACACACCTACCAAGCAAAAGCTTATGAAACAGTGCTTGAATCAGCGATAGAAGCAGGTTTTAACATTCCTTACGGTTGCCGTAATGGCGCCTGTGGTAGCTGTAAAGGGACGGTGTTAAGCGGTGATGTGGATTATGGGGACTATGCCAGTAGTGCATTAACGGAGGCTGATAAAGCGGCAGGTAAAGCATTATTCTGTTGCGCCAGACCGCTGACCGATTTAACCATAGAGTGCAGGGAAATTAATGCAGGGGTGATTCCGCCACGCATCCTTCCTACACGTGTAGAGCGCAAAGAACAGTTGTCACATGATGTGATGGCTTTGTTTTTAAAGTTGCCTAGCAGTGAACGTTTGCAGTTTATGGCAGGGCAATATGTTGAGTTTTTGTTAAAGGATGGTAAGCGCCGTGCTTTTTCATTGGCAAATGCACCGCATGCAGATAGCTTACTAGAGATACATTTGCGATTAATACCAGGTGGGCAGTTTACCGAGTATGTGTTTAATGAAATGCCAGACAAAGCCATTTTGCGAATAGAAGCGCCATTTGGTAGTTTTTACTATAGAAGCGATTCAGAAAAGCCGATGGTGATGGTGGCTGGTGGTACAGGCTTTGCGCCTATTAAGGCGATTATCGAGCATATGATACATAACGATATTAAACGCAAGGTGACTTTGTATTGGGGGGCTCGAGCATTAGAAGACCTTTATATGCCAGCGCTTCCTAAGGCATGGGCTGAGGCTTATGAACATATTGAATTTATTCCAGTTTTATCAGATGCGCTCCCAGAAGATAATTGGCAGGGTCGCAATGGCTTGGTGCATCAGGCCGTGTTAGACGATTTTAGTGACTTAAGTGGTGTTGAAGTTTATTGTTGTGGCGCCCCCGCCATGGTGGAAGTTGCACACGCAAGTTTTACGCAAGCGGGATTACCAGATGATTCTTTTTACTCAGATGCTTTTAACTATGCGAAACCTATACCTAGTGTTGCGTCAGGTGCCTGATAAGTCATGTAGGTCGGTTTTAGTGATTCTCATGAAATAAAAGTTAAACGCCACAAAAGTGGCGTTTAACTTTTAAACTGTGCGTTCAATAAGTAGCTGGTAGTTTTAGTTTATTTAAAAAGCAGCGATTGTTTGTTTTTTTCGTTGGCAAGCTTTTGTATCAGCGTTTCAAGGTCTGAGTTTTGAATCAGCTCATGAGCCAATTTTGCGGAAGCTTCTGCTTTTTCAAAATCCCCCTCTGCTAGTGCGTGCATACCTTCTAACAGTGCAGTGTTGCCAGCTTTTAGACGCAGAGACTCTTTCTTGCTTGCTCTAATCGCGGGTAAGTGTCTTAAGAACCTCAAAAGCCTTAGAAGGTGGTGTAAACCAAAAACACTCAGCACAAACACGACTAAAAAGAAATTAAAGGAGATTTGAATGCGATAAGGTGAACGTATGATGAGTACGTAACCTTGATTGTTACTAGCTAGCCACACGATAAAGATAATCCCAAGTAATGTTAAAGCCCACCAAAACAATCTATTTTTAAGCATGGTAGATTACTCGCTCTTTTCCAGCATCAGTTTGTAACTGCTCACTGCGGCCAAGCTGTCGCTTAGTTGTGGGAGTTCTAGGCTGATATTGTTGCTAGATAGTTTTTTCAACAGCACGAGTGCTTTAATCGTATCGGGGTGTTTGGTATCAAAATATTGGTTAAGCCAAGTTTTCACCATGTTGAGGTCGGCTTTATAAGTGCTTTCATCATGTTGGAGCAGGGCGATTCGGGCAGTGAGTAGCCTGAGTTTTATATTTTCACGTAAATATAATGCGTGCTCTGCTGCTAGTAGCGGCGGCTCTGGTTTGTCGATCCGTTCTACTGTTACTAGGTTCTTAATATCATCCCAGATTGCCCACCAGAACTTCTGGACGCCTTGTAACGGTTGAATGGGGCCTGGGTTATTAACCGCATTGATATTAAGTGTTGGTTGGCGCTCACTAATGAGTGGGATGCTGTTACATAATTCAGCGAGGTAGGTGAGCTGTGTACTCATTGCAATCATATCGATTTGCGGCAGATCTCGTAGGGTCTCAATTTCAACTTGTAATATTTCGCGTAGTTGTACTGCTCTTGGTAAATCAAGCGGTTGTAGCCTATGGTCTGCGGCTTCCAGCGCAAGCAGGGCAGATTTAACATTACCAGCCAGTTGTAGTTGTTGTTTTGCAATTGTTAAAAGTTGTTCTACTTCTGCAACTGCTGTGGCTTCACGATTCTCTGCGAGTTGCGTGTATAGCATTTGTAAAGCTTCTTGTTGGTCGCGTGACTCTGCTAGCTTTTGCTCTAAAATCACAGTACGTGCATTGGCTTGTGTACTGCGCTCCTCTGCCTGTTTTGCCAATGCTAGGCTTTGTTGATTCAGCGTATGGTATTCCTCTAATTTGACGCTGAGTGACTTTTCAACTTCATTGAATCGATGACGCGTGTTGAGCCATTGCCAGGCGAGTGTCAAAATAGCAATGATGACCAGTACCATGGTGCCAATAGTGAGCATGGAAGGCTTTGGGTAATCTGCAAATTGAGAATCTGTTGAGTTAGTCATGATGTTTTACAAGTTGTGATAAGCATTGCAGCATAGCTTCATCTCCTGGCGCTTTGGCTACTAGCACTTTTAAACCAAGCTGTTGTGGTTCTTCTGCGATTCTCTCATGGTTTACACATAATGTGACATGGCGTAACCATTCTGCGTTTTTAGACATCTGTAATAAATTGCGCATCGCCTCACTACTGGTCACGATGATAGCGTCTAATTTATTTTGACGCCATTGCATTTCAAGTAAGTCTGCGTTTTTTTGTGGGTTAATGCGGCGATAACTTTCTGCAAAATAGACATTTGCGCCCCTTGCTTTAAGGGTATCTGCCATGAGTTCCCGACCCCCAACGCCTCGAAATATCGCGATTGTTTTCGTTGCGACATCTTGCATTTCAGGTAGCGCAAGTAATGTTTCACTATCAAAGCGGGTATATGGAACCAATACCTCATGTGCGCCATATAACGCTAGTGCCTTGGCTGTTTGATGACCAATCGCTGCAAATTTTAAATGATCTGGAATCTTGCCAAATTTCTTGATTAAAAGCGGCATGGCGTATTCAACCGCATTAGAGCTGATAAAGATTGCCCAATCAGTTGTATCAATATGGGTTAGTTGCTGCTGAAATGATTGGTAGTCATCTAATGCAGAGATGGCAAGCAGGGGAAATGAGATCGCAGTGCCACCATGTTGGGCAATGGCGAGGTTCAGACTTTCTGCCTGATCGATTGGCCGCGTGACCGCAATGTACAAGTTACTAAGTAAATGGTCGGCACGCATGGGTAAGCCTACAGTATGTGATTACAAAGCAGCGAGAATCTTGTCTGCACCTTTTGAGATAAGCTGGCTGGCTAAGGCTTTACCTAGTGCTTCAGCGTTCACTCTACTGCCAACCGCAGTTTCTATTAGCATTTGCTGACCATCGACACTCGCAACAAAGCCTGTGATGCGGATGTTATCTGCCTCACATACAGCGTAAGCGCCAAGTGGAACCGTGCAGCTGCCTGCTAGTGTGCGGCTCATGCCGCGCTCAGCCTCAACACATACTTGTGTGTCTGGGTGATTCAGTGGGGCGAGTATCGCAATTAGCTCTGGGCGGTCAGCGCAGATTTCTATGCCTAAAGCACCTTGCCCCACTGCTGGAATGCTATGCTCAGGTGCGATAAACTGGCGAATCCTGTCGCCTAGCTCTAACCTGATTAGCCCCGCTGCTGCCAGAATAATTGCTGCATATTGGCCTTCATCTAATTTGCGCAAGCGTGTTTGTAGATTACCGCGTAGTGATTCAATTTTAAGATGAGGAAAGCGTGCTTGTAGCTGGCTTTGGCGACGCAAGCTTGAAGTGCCAACGATACTGTTTGCAGGCAGATCTTCCAGTGAAGCGTAGTCGTTTGAAACAAAAGCATCGCGAGGGTCTTCACGCTCGCCAGTGGCTGCCAATATAAAACCTTCTGGCAGGTTCATCGGCACATCTTTCATGCTATGCACAGCCAAATCAGCTCTGCCGTCTGCCAGTGCTGTTTCTAACTCTTTGACAAATAAACCTTTGCCACCCACTTTGGCTAAAGGGGTGTCTAATATCTGGTCGCCAGTTGTGGTCATACCAAGAATAGTGACTTCTGTATCAGGGTAGAGTGATTGCAAGCGGCTTTGAATATGGCGTGCCTGCCACATGGCAAGTGCGCTTTCACGCGAGGCGATGACGAGTTTTTTGGGAGTAGGTTGTTGGTCTGAATTTTGCATATTGTGATTTTATCACAGGGCTTGCTTGCAAGCATTAAGCGCAGAAAGTTTCCATTTAGTGTTTAAATGATGTTTATTTATGAGTTAAGCTTATGCATTATTGGTTTTAAAGCCGAGATTCAATTTAAATTTTCAGTAGTATTTATTTCAGCTGTACTTATTTCAGTAGTATTAGGAGGTCAACATGCAATATCAATTTGATGTTTTTATGGAGTCGCTAAACCAGTTTTGGCTGCAACTTGTTAATTTTGTGCCTAAGTTATTAGCGGTAGTCGTGATTTTATTTTTCGGATGGATTGTTGCAAAGTTAGTCAGGCTTGCGGTGAAGCGTTTACTGGATTTTACGCAATTTGATAAATTTGCTAAAAAATCTGGTCTTGAAGCGTTTATGAACAGTGGTAGTTTGAATGTGACACTCAGCGGCATTATTAGCCAAGTGGTGTATTGGCTGGTCATTATTTTGTTTATTACAACAGGCGCCAGCACATTGGGCTTAAGTGAGGTGGCTAATCTATTACAACAGTTAGCAGGCTATTTGCCACGTATTATCTTAGCGATTCTTGTGATTATTTTTGGTACGCTGTTAGCACGCTTTGTGAACAAACTGATGTTTGCATGGCTGCATAGTATTAAATTCTCTGGTGCATTAGCCGTGAGCACTTCTGCTGAGTATGGTATTCAAATATTAGCGATATTTGTTGCTTTGGAGCAGTTGGGTATTGGCATGCAGTTGATTCACTCATTGTTTGTGATTGTGTTTGGTGCAATTTTTCTGGCATTAGCGTTGGCATTTGGTCTAGGTGGCAAGGATTGGGCTGCCAAGAAGATTGCCGAGCTGGAAGCCAATCAGAATAAAAGTAAGTAAGTTTTTGCCAGTATGGTTTAGGTCACATGATGTTTAGCTGTTTAGTCACAATCATGCGGTTTTGGTGCTGCTTGCATCAGAACCGCAATACCTAAAGTATCTGCTGGCGAATCAGATGTTGCTGTCTTCGGCTAACCGCTATCGTTTCAGGTACGTGCTTGAGTAATGCGACCCATTGTTTTTCAGTTTGTGCATCTTGGTTACGTTTCTCGTAACCTAAAATATAGGCATTGGCTGCTAAGCAGTTTCGGTGCAGTCGCGTGAAAACATGACCGAACTCTTGCTCCAAATGTGACAGTGACTCTTCTACTAAGTACTCACGCTCTGCGGTGCGTACCGTAATGTATTTGAGTTCTGCACGCAGATAGATCACCTCACTAATGGGCACTAATAAAATGCGTCCTCGCTCATTAATACTGAGATGGGTGCGCTTAGGGCTTAATGGGGTTAGCGCTTCAAGCTGGTTAGGGAGTAACGCACGTGCTTTTTGTAGCGCGGTTTGCAAGCGCTCAAGGCGAATAGGCTTTAATAGATAATCTACCGCGTTCATATCAAACGCTTTGATTGCGTAAGTGTCGTAAGCGGTGGTAAAGATAACTGCAGGTGGTTTAGGTAGTTTTTGTAAGTGTTGTGCTGCTTCAATGCCATCCATTTCTGGCATGCGGATATCTAACAATACAATGTCTGTTGAGGTTTGTTCATTTTGGGCGTGATTAACGATGTCTAGCAGTTCTCTGCCATTTTTTGCTTCGGCTAATACATGAATATTTTCAATATCACCTAGTAAAGTGCGTAGCCGATTGCGGGCAGGGGCCTCATCGTCAGCAATTAGAATGTTGAGTTTAGATTGATTGAGCATTTATCGTTTGTGTGTGATTCGGCAAAGTAATATGTACTTCGTATGTGTCGTCTAGCTTTTTAGTTTTTAGCGAGGCTTCGAGGTCAAAATGAAGTGTAAGCCGTTCTTTGATGTTCTTAAGAGCCATGTTATTGCCGCTGCTGTGCTTGTTTTGTGCTTTATATGGGTTTTTTAGTATCAGATGCACTTCATTTTGTTTAGTGTATATCTGAACCTTAATCGTACCACCGTCAATTAATGGCTCTATCCCATGATATACAGCATTTTCAATAAGTGGCTGTAACAGCAGAGGCGGGATGAGGATGTCAGGTGGGACATTGTCAATCTGCCATTCGACTTTTAGTCTTTCGTCTAAGCGTAGTTTCTCTAGGGCTAAATATTGGCGACAGAGAGCGATCTCCTGTGCGATTGGCACCAGCTCTCGATTTTCTGCCATCAACACACGAAATAAGTCTGCCATGTCTTCCAGTGCAGTTTCAGCTTGCTTGGGCTGGTCACGAATCAAGGACAATACTGCATTTAGGCTATTAAATAAAAAATGGGGACGAATACGCGCCTGTAAAGCTTGTAATCTGGCCTCTGTAACTGCTGGAGAGTAAGCGCGATGGTGTAGGTTAAAGTAATAAAAAATAACTGCACTGATAATCCACGCATAAAAAACAATGCGAGTGAGTGAGGGTAGGTCGCTAAATAGCCATAACTGTGAAAAAAGACCATGTATAAGCGCGGTGCCTAGCGTGATGAGTATGAAAATAAAGGCGATGGCTTTGCGGTAAGACATTTTAACTAGAAAGCTGTAACAGCCGTAAAGTAGGAGCAAGCAAACAAACAGCATGGGTTGAGCAAACGTGGAGATGGTAGTGAGCTGATAGATAAATGTTTCGATACTATGACTCAAAGTAAGTGCGCTTAACATTAGCGCTGAGTTAGCAATAATGAGGATGCGTAGGACAACTCCTAAATTGCGTAAATTAGGCAGGCGGCTTGTTTTTCTCATTGGCTTTTTATCTGCATTTATGTTGTCTAGTACAATCGCTTTATCTTAAATGACTTTATTTTGCATTATACTAATGCATATAAGTAGTTTGTTATTAAGCATTTTTTAATGTTGAATAAAATTTGTACAACAATCGCAATTTAATTCCTTTTATAGACAGAAAAAGTGGTTAACCATTTTAAGCTTAATGCAAAGGTTGGCTCTTTCATTAACACTTCTATCAATAAATAGGTATATGAAAAGTTAATACTAGATAGGCAAAAAAAGTGACACAGAAAATAAGCGCGCTCAATAAAAAAGACACCAGTTGGTCTGGGCGTTTTAACGAGCCAGTGGCTGAGCTAGTTAAAAAATATACGGCATCTATTGGGTTTGATTACCGTTTAGCATCCTATGATATTGAGGGGTCAATTGCACACGCGCGTATGCTAAGTGCACAGGCTATTATTTCACAGGAGGACTTCAAAGCGATTGAAACTGGTTTACAAGAGATTCTTGAAGAAATTAACGCGGGTCAATTTGAATGGTCGCTGGATTTAGAAGACGTACATCTGAATATAGAGAAACGTTTAACCGACAAAATTGGCGATGCAGGTAAGCGCTTACATACTGGCAGAAGCCGTAACGATCAAGTAGCAACCGATATAAGGCTTTGGCTACGGACTACTTGCCAGCAGGTGATTGCAGGTTTATTTAACTTGCAAACGAGTTTGCTTGATTTGGCTGAAGCTAATTTTGATACGGTGATGCCTGGTTTTACGCATTTGCAGGTGGCACAGCCCGTGACCTTTGGTCACCATTTAATGGCGTATTACGAAATGTTGAAACGTGATATCTCACGTTTTGAAGACTGTAAAAAACGTTTAAATATGCTGCCTTTGGGTGCCGCGGCTTTAGCGGGGACTAGCTACCCGATAGATCGCGAGAACGTTGCGTCTAACTTAGGCTTTGCTGGCGTATGTGAGAACTCACTGGATGCAGTGTCGGACCGTGATTTCGCGATTGAATTTACCTTTGCCGCATCTACGGTGATGATGCATCTATCAAGGCTTTCTGAGGAGCTGATTTTATGGAGCTCACCAAGATTTGCGTTTATTGATATTGCAGACCGTTTCTGTACTGGCTCATCGATTATGCCGCAGAAAAAGAACCCTGACGTGCCAGAGTTGGTGCGCGGTAAAACTGGTCGTGTATATGGACATCTAACTGCATTGTTGACCTTAATGAAAGGGCAGCCACTTGCCTACAATAAGGACAATCAAGAAGATAAAGAGCCATTGTTTGACACCGCAGATACGCTATTGGTAACACTAGAAATCTATGCCGACATGCTACGCTTGCCTGTGATAGAGAATGGCGTGGTAGTAAAAGCTGGCTTTACCGTCAATAAAGAAAATATGCGTAAAGCCGCGAGCGAAGGCTTTGCGACTGCGACAGATTTAGCAGATTACCTCGTGAAAAAAGGCATGCCATTTAGAGATGCACATGAGGCAGTAGCCTTGGCTGTGCGTTATGCAGTAGATCAAAAAGTGGATTTAAGTGACCTACCTTTAGCTAAACTACAAGCGTTTGCTAAAGAAATCACTGATGATGTTTATGCCGTACTTACTTTGGATGGATCACTCAATAGCCGTAACCATATTGGTGGCACTGCACCATCGCAGGTAAAAGCAGCAATCGCTAGAGCGAGAAAGTTGCTTGAAAGTGAGTAGATTGTATTTTGTGTAGGAATGTTTTTAGCAATATTCGCTTTTCATTCTGGGGTTAGTGTCTGATGTTGCTTAGAGTAAATCATGTAGGTTGAACTGTCGCTGTATGGCTTCAGGTTCAACTGCATGGGTTGCTTGAGACAGTAGTTTATCCGCCTTTACTGGTCCATAATATTCGCATAGTGCAATGTAGTTAAGGTTAATGAGCTTTTGTAGGATCGTTAATTCAAAATTACACGGAAATGTTGTGTTTCTGCTGATAAACCAGTCTTTAAGCTTACGAGACTGATCACTACTTAGTTCGAGATGTGTTAAATTTCTTAATATAAAATCTATGATACTTTTCTCGGTTGTTTCATCGACAGCTGTCCATAAGGCACTCGACAGTGCGACAAATACTGAGTTCTTAGCATCAAGCACGATATTGCTATCATCATCAACCAGTGTTTGTTTACCGACCTGAGAGCCTGGGTCGGTTAAGAGTAGGGATTCAGGTGACTCTAATGCGGTAATGAGCGCTCTTAAAATTTGAGTGCGTATTCTTCTTAATTCATCAGACGTACAGCAGCGGGTAACGAAGCTTGCTAAGGCATAGGTAGGTTTTAATGAAAACTCTGTTTCCCACATGCTTAATGCCTGCGACATCTCTGTCGCATTTAAAAATGGTTTTAGGCCGGTATAAATGGCGCGTCGTCTTAATGGTAAGTTCATCTGCTACTTCTTATAATTTCTGTAGTTGTTCTAAATTCTCAGCTTTATAAGCTGCATTGTGGCTAAACTCTGGGTAGGCAATCTCACCATGTTCAGTAATATCTAAACCGCGTTGCTCATGCATGGTGCTAACACGTAAACCAACGGTTGCCTTAATTAAGCCATACATAATGAGTGCCGCAAAGAAAACCCAAATGAAAGTAGCGCTGATGCCTATTAGTTGCACAATAATTTGATCACTATTAAACATATTCCCTTTTAAGAATATACCAGCGGCTAACGTGCCCCAGACACCAGCAAAACCATGCACAGAAATGGCACCCACAACATCATCAATGCGCAATTTTTCTAATAAAAGTACACCCAACACTGAAATGGTGCCACCAATAAAGCCAGTCAGTGCGGCGTAGGGCACATCCGTTGTGGCGCAGCCTGCGGTAATGGCGACTAGCCCAGCAATACTGCCATTGACAGTATTGCTAATTAATATGGGTTTGCGCACTATGACGCTAATAAGCACTGCACCAATAGCGCCTGCTGCCCCAGATAGTTGCGTGTTAAGCACAATTAGCCCAATATTAGTGCTTGCTTCTAATGTACTCCCGGCATTAAAACCAAACCAGCCAAACCATAAGATAAAGCCACCAAGACCGAGCATGCCGATATTATGGCCAGGAATACTATGGATTTTCCCACTTTCGTTAAAGCGACCTAAGCGTGGGCCCAGTAAAATAACGCCTGCAAGTGCGCACCAGCCACCCAATGAATGTACAACAGTAGATCCTGCAAAATCAATAAATCCCATTTGTTTTAACCAGCCTTGATCATTCCATATCCAGCTACCTAACACTGGGTAAATGACCGCTGTAATGCCGATAGCACCAAATAAATAAGAGAGATAGTTTGTGCGCTCGGCCATGGCGCCACTCACGATGGTGGCGGCAGTGGAGGCAAACATGATATGAAAAAACAGCAAGGTAAATTCCCAGTCATCTCCATCACCTAACGCAAAGTGATCTGTACCTACCCATCCAGTTGCGTTACTACCAAACATCAAACCATACCCTACCAGCCAGAACAGCACGGTACCTACGCACAAGTCCATATAGTTTTTCATCATGACGTTGACAGCATTTTTGGAGCGAGACATGCCAGTTTCTAGCATGGCAAAGCCTGCTTGCATCAGAAATACTAAGGCGCCAGCCAGTACAACCCAGACACTATTGATTGCAATTGTCGAAACCGTTTCATTGGTGATTTGATTGGTGACCGCACCAGCGAAAGAGGCTGATGGAATAACTATACCTAATGTAAAACCTAGGATAGTAAGAGCGGTTAGACAAGTAATTCTTCGCATAAATAACCTATGGCGTAAATGATTGTAATTTTTTATATTTGATACGAAGCAATATGTATGCCATGGTGTAAAAGAAAGGCTCAGAATAAACAAGATGTAGCGCTGAGTGTTTGGTGCTTAATAAAAAGCGATGGCAAGCAAACCTTAATCAAAATAATTTAAAAAATATTAAATATTTTTGAACAACTGAGCATGATGATTTGTCTCTAAACGATCAACAAACCTAAATATAAGAGCGAATTAACCACGATGAGTAAACTTCTACAGATCATTTATATTAGCCGCTCTACATTTAAATCAACTGATTCATTGAATAGAATTGAGCCAAACGTTGCAAGAATTCTGGCTAAATCTAGAATAAATAATCGTAAAAATGGCTTAGTAGGTGTGTTGTACTTTGGCGATGGCGTTTTCTTTCAATGTCTTGAGGGAGATGAGACAACAATCAATCAGCTGATGAGTAAATTAGAAGCAGACCCACGCCACAAAGATTTAAAAGTGGTATCGAGGAAATATATCGATCAGCTTTCGTTTTCTGATTGGGCAATGAAATTTGCCCCAATTGATGCCAAGATAGCCCGTTTTCTGAAAGCAAACGGATTTGAGCGGTTTAATCCATATTTATTTTCAGACGAAACAGTTAGCAACTTTTTGAATGAGTTATTTTATGCGGATGATCCAACCAACTCCATGGGGGCATCATTGCTACCAAGGGAAGGTTTTGAGGCTGCTACAGTTGAGTCTGCTGGCAAAAGAACTGCTAATTTAGCATTGATGTGCTCAGTATTAGCTTTAGTGATTTCTATACTCTCGATTTTAGCTGCAAAAAACTTGATTTAGTAAGCTTCAGTGAACTAACAGCTGATTTTTATTAGGGTAGCTGGATGCGAGCGTTGGGTTCTTTACTCATCATTTAAGAAAAGCGTTAATAATTCGTTTAAATAGCGCTGACCTAATAGCGTGGGCTTGATGTAGCCATCTTGAATAATCAGCAGTTGCTTAGCTTGTGCTTGCTTGATGGCTGACTCCAGCGATATCAGGTTAAGCCCTGTATGCTGTTGAAATAAGCCTATTGGCACTCCATCAGTTAGCCTGAGCGCATTCATCATAAACTCAAACCCTAGTGCATCTCTGCTAATAACAGACTCACGCTCAACAGCATTGCCATTAAGTGCTTGCTCCATATAAGTTTTAGGGTGCTTGGGGCGAGTTTCTCGGGTAATCTTATTGTGGTAACTTAATTTGCTATGAGCGCCCGCACCAATACCTAGGTAATCGCCAAATTGCCAGTAGTTGAGATTGTGTCTAGCCTGCTTGCCATTTTTTGCAAATGCAGAGGTTTCGTAATGCTCATAGCCATGCTGTGTTAATAAGTTTTCAATCTCAATTTGCATTTCAGCACTGGTGTCATCATCGGGCAGGCTTGGCGGTGTATGATAAAACGGCGTATTGGGCTCAAGGGTTAAATGATAAAAAGAAAGGTGGTCAGGGTTCAGTGCAACGGCTTGTTTTGCATCTGCTAAAGCATCAGCTAATGATTGATTGGGTAAGCCGTACATGACATCAAGGTTAACGCGCTCAAAGGTAGTAAGTGCTAACTCTGCCGCATAAAGCGCTTGTTTATCATCATGAATTCTTCCCAATGCTTTTAAATAACCAGCGTTAAAGCTTTGTATGCCTAGCGATAGCCGATTAACGCCCGCTTGTTTGTAACCAGCGAAGTTGGAAATGTCCACTGTGCCAGGGTTGGCTTCAAGTGTAATTTCTGCATCATATTCCAAGGGCGTAAGTGCGCGTACTTGGCTTAAAATGGTGTCAATCGCCTCAGGTGAGAATAGGCTTGGTGTGCCACCGCCAAAGAATACACTTTTGATTTTTCTGCCCCACACTTTGGGTGTGGCAAGTTCTAAGTCTTTGATGAGCGCTTCTACATAGGAGGCTTCTGGGAGTTCGCCGTTTTTATGGCGGCTTTCATGTGAGTTGAAGTCACAATATGGACATTTCTGCACACACCAAGGGATATGGATGTATAAAGAAAGCGGTGGTGGGTTACTTAAGCCAGAAAGTGTTGCTGCACCAGCAAGCGGTGCTACAGTATTAATTAATTGAGGCTTAAACTCGTTAGCTGCTTTAATTTCAATAATCTTTTTAATGACAAATCACCTTGAGTGGAAACTTTTCTTAAGTAGAGTTTCACTTTTTATAAGGGTTGACGAGTGCGTCTACTAATTGATGGAGTGCGTCACGCATTTGCTGCTCTGATACTTCCATTAACAAGCCATCTTCAAGCGCATCTTGCGCAATTTGTTTTAGCTCATCAAAGTTTTCAGTCATTACTTTCACTTTTTCCGTGCATGAAACCACGCTACCATCATCTCGAATCCATTTAGGCCATGCTTGCTCTGGCTTAGTCATGACTGAGCCTTTCTAGCTTTTGTAGCAGTTTTACCATGGCATGACCACGGTGGCTAATACGGCTTTTAATGTCTAATGGCAGTTCGGCCACCGTTTTATCGGTTTTTGCATCTAAAAACAAAGGGTCGTAACCAAAGCCATCTGTGCCACGCAGTTCAGTTAAAATCTCTCCAATCCATTGGCCTTCTGCAATGATAGGCTCAGGATCGTTCTCATGACGCACAAGTACCATGACGCAGTAGAAATGCGCATGACGATTGGTTTCGCCTTGTAATGCATCTAGTAATTTCAGGTTGTTTCGAGCGTCTTGGTTCAGCGTAGAAAGTGCATCTGCTTCTGCGTATCTGGCTGAACGTACACCTGGCGCACCCAGTAGTGCATCCACGCATAGACCAGAATCATCTGCGAGTGCAGGCAGGCCAGTATGTTTGCTGGCATGGCGTGCTTTGGCCAGCGCATTTTCAATAAAGGTGCAGAATGGTTCTTCACACTCTGGCACATTCAGCGTTGATTGCGGAATGATCTCAACCGCTAGTGGGCTGAGTAGGTGCTGAATTTCACGCAACTTGCCTTTGTTGCCAGTGGCAATCACAAGTTGATTAAAAGGAAGTGCCATATGTTTAACCGAGTGCTTTGTTTTGTTCAATGATCAGCTGTTTAATGCCGTGTGCTGCTAAATCAAGCATGGCATTCATCGCCTCACGTTCAAAAGGCTCGCCTTCTGCGGTGCCCTGAATCTCCACAAAGCCGCCTTTGCCAGTCATCACTACGTTCATGTCAGTATCGCAGTCAGAGTCTTCAATGTAGTCTAGGTCTAGTACTGGGGTGCCTTTATAAACACCCACAGAAATGGCAGCGACAGCGTCTTTTAATGGTGATTCGCTGATTTTACCGCTTTTTAACAAAAATGAAATTGCATCTTGCAGCGCTACGTAAGCACCTGTAATACTTGCTGTGCGAGTGCCGCCATCGGCCTGAATCACATCGCAGTCAATTTGAATGCTACGTTCGCCCAATTTCTCTAAATCGATAATTGCGCGTAAAGAGCGACCAATTAATCGCTGAATTTCCTGTGTGCGACCAGACTGCTTACCGCGCGCGGCTTCTCTATCCATGCGGCTACCAGTTGAGCGTGGCAACATGCCATATTCTGCCGTGACCCAACCTTGACCTTTGCCCTTTAAAAAGCCAGGCACTTTTTCCTCAACACTGGCAGTGCATAGCACATGCGTATCACCAAACTTTACCATGACGGAGCCTTCTGCATGCTTGGTGTAATGACGAATGATTTCAACAGGTCTGAGTTGGTCGCAAGCGCGCTGGCTTGGCCTAATATTTTCTTGCATGATATAAATCCTGAGTTTCTTATAGTGTATAAATGTTTAAACGCGTTTGGTTTTGCGTATGGCTTGCTGAATCTCGGCAATAGTTCTTTCAATGTCATCATCAGATAGATCAAGCTTTGCCTGATTGTTCGGGCGCGTAATTGGGTTCATGATGGTGGTAGTTGAGCCCATTGGCATGGTGATGGTTGAAACTGCTAATTGGCTATGAAGTTTGTCACCCCATTGTAGCCCAATTGCACTCATGTTATCGCCTTGTTCCTTGCTGATTTCTTCTGCTTCGTCTAGCAGCTGTGTTACGTTGTCCGAAATTGAAGGACCACTTAGCATATGTTTGATTTGCTCATCAGTAATCGCTCCCCAAACACCATCAGTACATAGCAATACAGTGTCACCTTCTAATAGCTCTTGCCTATCTGAAAGCGTAATTTTTGGCGGTACGTCGCCGCCTAGGCAGCTATATACTTTATGTCGGTATGGATGCGTAGACATATCACTTTTATCTATCATGCCACGATTGTATAAAGACTGCACCACAGAGTGGTCTTCGGTACGATACAGTAAGTGGCCATCGCGGAAATGATAGAGCCGTGAGTCGCCTACATGGGCGCAATACAGCATACCGCGTTGAACGATTGCCGCCACAATGGTGGTCCGCGGTGCTTCTAGCATCTCTCGCTCTTGTGTAATCTGGTCGATCATATCGTGCACTTGCTGAATATGATCGGTTAAGAACTTGGCCGGGCTAGATAACGAAGGCATGGCTAGCCGTTGAAAAGCATCAGTCATTGTAGTCACCGCAAGCTGAGCTGCCACCTCGCCGTGGCGATATCCGCCCATCCCATCTGCGACCACTAAAAGTAATGCATCTTTGCTATAAGAGTAAGCGAGCCTGTCTTGGTTATATGGCCGCGGGCCTTGGCGGCTATTCTGGAAAATTGTAAATTTCATTGTGATTTATTGCTGCTAAGCGATATCGATTTATTTAGAACACTCATCATTCTATGCACTAGGCCTGTCTTTTTATCGGTCTTGGGCATGTTTTCCAGCAATGATTTTTGTAGTGAAAAAACACTTTGAGGGCGTTTAAGATAATCCAGGCTTAAGCATTTATCGATGATTTGCAGTAAGTCCTGCGAATAATGGTCTTTGCCTATTTTTACGGCGGGTACTAGTAAATCATTCTTGATGCGCTGATTCGCGGCAAGTGGTGATGTACGTGTCAAGCATGAGTACATGGTGGCGCCAATGCTGTAAATGTCGCTCCATGGCCCCAAAAGCTTTCTATCGTAATATTGCTCTGGTGGTGCAAACCCTGGCGTGTAGCTTGGTGAGATTTTGGCTTGATTTTCAGTGAGTGCCTGACGAGATGAGCCAAAGTCCAGTAGTACGGGAGAGCCGTCTAAACGAATATAAATATTGGCTGGTTTAATATCCAAATGTAGCAGTTTTTGGGTATGTACTTCACGCAACCCGTTCGATAGCTCGCTAAAAACACGCCGTATGAATTTTTCTGACACAGGTCCAGGCTGGCTGAGTATATATTCTTGTAAGGATTTGCCTCGCTCGTATTGCATCACCATGTACACGGTTTCATTGGCTCGAAAGAAATTAAGCACCCGCACAATGTTTTTATGTTCAATTTTAGCTAATGCCAAACCTTCATCAAAAAAACACTTCAAGCCATGCCTAAATAAAGCAATATCTTCTGCATTAGGCTGCACCGTGGCGCTATCCGCACGTATTGCAATAGAAGTAGGTAGATACTCTTTAATCGCTACCGTGTTCTTTTCTTTATCGCGTGCTAAATAGACAAAACTGAAGCCACCAGAGCTTAACACTTTGGTGATTTCATAGTCATGCAACTGGTAGCCAGTCGTTAACGCTAAATTCGCTGAGGTTAAATGCTTTGTAGAGGTCACTTTTAAGTTTATTTCTTTAATGATATTGACCATTAAGCCTGTATGTCGCTTGCGCGCAACCTTACATTTTAATGACTGCTTGCTTTTTATCCGTATTGACTACAGCAATATAGCGCGTAATGGACTGAAATTAAAGTTTTTTGATAGATTGTTTTGATTAAACACAATTATTACGCATATAAAAAAAGCGGCTAGACTGCAATTTTTAGTGATTAGTGGTCAGTATTTGATAACATGGTGCCAATTTATTTTATTCATTGGAAAATCTTAATATGATTTTTAGCATGACAGGTTTTGCCGCATTAGAACAGCCGATAGAAAACGCCACGCTCTTATTGGAGCTGCGGGCAGTGAATAGCCGCTATTTAGATATGCACTTTAAACTGGATGAAAGCCTTCGAAGTTTAGAACCTACGATCAGAGAACTGCTCTCTGCACATCTAAGCCGTGGAAAGCTTGAGTGCAAAGTGCATTTAATACAGCGGGCACAATCAAATCAAGCACCTCAGCTTGATGAGCAGCTCATGCAACAATTAGCGACTTTGCAAGCCAAGACGCAAACATTATTCCCTGAAAGCCGCCTACTCAGCGTGGCAGATATTTTGCGCTGGCCTGGGGTGGTGATGCATGATGAATTAAGCCAAGCTTCATTGATAGAAGATGTAAAACAATTAGTAGCGCGTGGTTTGCAAGACCTTAACGCATCTCGGCAGCGTGAGGGTGAGAAGTTAAAAGCATTGATTTTAGATCGATTACAGCAAATTGAAGTCTTGGTTGCTAAGGTGAAGCCGCTATTACCTGAGCTAAACAAAGAGTATCAGTTAAAGCTCGAAACTAAATTACATGAAACTTTAAAAACCATCGATCAAGATCGTATTGCTCAAGAGTTAGTGCTGTTTGCACAACGTATTGATGTAGATGAAGAGCTTAGCCGTTTAACTGCGCACATTTCAGAAGTGAAACGTATTTTAAATAGTGATGCGCCTGCGGGTAAGCGTTTAGACTTTTTAATGCAAGAGTTGAACCGCGAAGCAAATACACTAGGCTCAAAATCAGTGTCAGTGCATACGACACAAGTATCCATGGAGCTTAAAGTGCTCATAGAGCAAATGCGCGAGCAGATTCAAAATATTGAGTAAAGCATGAAAGCTGGGTACTATCTAAATGCTCAGCTATACCTTAGCTAGCTTGCGTTTTTTTGTACGGGCACCATGCCCGTACAAGCAGGCTTGCTACAACCACACCTTAATTAAGATTGATTAATCTAGTCACTTACTACCCCATGCTCAGGCGCTAGGCTTTATTTCATCACCACTTCTTGTTTTACATAAAAATTTCGCACATTTATATTGCGTAATCTGTATCTGCCATTTATTCATGCACCTATTATGGGCGGTGTCGCCTATAAATCCTTGGTGTGCTTTGTAACCTTATGATTTGTTTATATTAATTATCTGGTACGACCCTTGCTTAAGTCTTAACCATCAAGGGAAGGCTTACATCATGAAAAAATCACAACCGCAATTTTTTAATGAAATGCAACTAGACATCGCTGCGAATAGTGCAGACGGCGTTCGTGAGATTTATAAGGCTTATCACCAGTGGCTTAAACATGTGCCACATCATCAATTAAATAGTAAGCGCATGGAAGCCGAGTTGTTATTTCGCCGTGTAGGGATTACCTTCAATGTTTATGGTGAAAATGACGGCGCTGAGCGTTTGATTCCATTTGATGTGTTGCCGCGGATTTTGTCCGCAAAAGAGTGGCGACATTTGTCTACTGGCTCCATTCAGCGGGTGCGTGCGCTGAATATGTTCTTGCACGATATTTATCATGACCAAGATATTATCAAGGCGGGCATTATGCCAGCGACCATTTTAGCCAATAGCCAATATCGCCCAGAAATGTTTGGGGTGGATGTGCCTAATCAAATTTATGCGCATATTGCGGGGGTTGATTTGGTGCGTACCAGTGAATCCCAGTTTTATGTGTTGGAAGACAATTTACGCACACCGTCAGGTGTGTCTTATATGTTAGAAGATCGCAAAATGATGATGCGCTTGTTTCCTGAGCTGTTCCGTCAGTATCCGATTGCCCCTGTTGAGCATTATCCGCAAGTGCTGCTTAATAATCTGCGTGCCGTTGCACAAACCAATGTACAAGAACCAACGGTGGTGGTGTTGTCGCCAGGGGCATACAACAGTGCTTATTTTGAGCATGCGTTTTTAGCGCAACAAATGGGTATTGAGCTGGTGGAAGGCCAAGATTTATTTGTGCGTAACAATGCCGTGTATATGCGCACTACCGAAGGGCCGCAACGTGTGGATGTGATTTATCGCCGCATTGATGATGATTATTTAGATCCGTTGGTGTTCAACGCTAACTCTATGCTCGGTGTGCCTGGTTTGCTTTCCGTATATCGAAATGGTGGCGTGACACTTGCTAATGCCGTAGGTACGGGTGTTGCTGATGATAAGGCTACTTATATCCATGTGCCAGCCATGATTCGATTCTATCTAGGCGAAGAGCCACTACTAGAAAATGTGCCGACCTATGAGCTGAGTAAAGAAGATGATTTAGCTTATACCTTAGCGCACCTAGATGAGTTGGTGGTTAAGGAGGTGCAAGGTTCTGGCGGTTACGGCATGTTGGTAGGTCCTGCGGCTAGCAAGCAGGAGTTAGACGAGTTCCGCTTGCGTATTATCTCTAGCCCCGCCAGTTATATTGCACAGCCTACATTAGCACTTTCTACTTGCCCAACCTTAGTGGAAGAGGGGATCGCGCCACGGCATGTGGACTTAAGGCCGTTTGTGCTTTCTGGAAAAACCTGCACTTTAGTACCAGGTGCCTTGTGTCGCGTAGCAATGAAAGAAGGCTCTTTGGTGGTGAATTCATCGCAAGGTGGCGGCACCAAAGACACTTGGGTTCTGGAAGAAGAGGTTGAAACACCCAGCAAGTCTAAAACCAATCAAGTAGAGGAAATGGTATGTTAAGTAGAACGGCAGATCATCTTTATTGGATGGCACGTTACATTGAACGCGCAGAGAATATGGCACGGGTGCTAGATGTCACTTATAACATGTCTTTAGTGCCTAACGCGGCCGAAAGTGAAGCGGCTTTGTGGCTACCTGCGTTAGAAATTTCTGGCAATGTAGATGCGTATGAGCGTGATTACTTTAATGAAACACAGCAGGAATACACCGCAGCAGGGGTGATTCATTATCTGGCGATGGATATGAATAACCCATCCAGTATTTATAGCTCATTGCGTAGTGCGAGGGAAAATGCGCGTGCGGTGCGGGTGGCGATGACTTCCGAAACATGGGAGAACATCAACTCATTGTGGTTAGAGTTTGGTCAGTTCTTTGGTCAAGACCTATCGCAAAGTGGTTTGAGTGAGTTTTGTGATTGGGTGAAAGCGCGCTCGCATTTATTTAGAGGCGTGTGTTTTGGCACCATGTTGCGTGATGATGCATTCAGTTTTGTGCGTTTAGGTACTTTTATTGAACGTGCGGACAATACAGCACGTTTACTGGATGTGAAGTATCACTTATTATTGCCAGAGCAGGAAGAAGTAGGTGGTGCGGTTGATTATTACGAATGGAGTGCAGTATTACGTTCAGTGTCGGCATTTCAGGCATACCAGAAAATATTTAGCGATACGATTGAGCCGTGGCGTGTCGCAGAGTTGTTGGTGCTCAGGCGCGATATGCCGAGGTCTTTACACGCTTGTTTTGATGAAATCACTTCAATTTTAGAGCAGCTTTCTAGCTCACGTGCCACTGAATGTAGGCGAATGGCGGGTGAGCTGCATGCCAAGTTACGCTTTGGCAAAATGCGCGATATTTTTCAGCATGGGCTGCATGAGTTTTTAAGTGAGTTTGTGAAAGCTAACAACAAGCTTGGTGTCGAAGTGCATAAAACCTTTTTAAGCATTTCTTAACTCAATTTAGGCACTTAACATGTTACTTAATATCGAACATCACACGCGCTATGCATATAGTGAAGATGTGAATTACACCATACAGGAGCTACGGTTAACGCCGCAACATGGTTTTGGTCAGCATGTCAGGCACTGGGAAATTAAGGTGAATGGTGAGTTGCAGCCGTCAGAAGATGCTTACGGAAACACAGCTCATACTTTAGTGGTAGATGAGCCACATTCTGAGATCTTAATTATCGCCACGGGGCAGGTTGAAACAGGGCTTGATGTGGTGTCGCAACACTTAGCATTGCCTTTGCCTATTTATCTTCGCGATACGCCACTTACTCAAAGTAGTGTAGAGATACTTGCGTTTGCTAAGCAGTATCAACAACCGCATCGCCAAAATGATGCGCTAGAAGAAATGATGCATGCTTTATTGTCGCGAGTGCAATATATCAAAGGCGCAACACAAGTAAACACTTCTGCCGTTGAGGCATTTTCTTTAGGTCAAGGTGTCTGTCAGGATCATGCACACGTCTTTATTGCGTGCTGTCGTGCCATAGACCTGCCAGCACGGTATGTCAGTGGATATTTGTTTACAGAAGATGGTAGCTTAATGCAAACCCATGCATGGGCAGACGTGTTTGTAGCAGGCGAAGGATGGCAGAGCTTTGATGTGTCAAACGGCTGCCGTGCGGGTGAAACCCATGTGCGTTTGGCAACAGGGCTGGATTACCGAAGTGCTAGCCCAGTCAGCGGCATGCGTTCAGGCGGCGGGGTTGAGGGTATGGCATCTAGCGTGATTGTTAATCAGGCAGGCTTGCTAACTAGTCAGCAGCGCAAGGTGAATACAGCATTATTGTTGGAGCAAGCACAATTAAGCAGAGAGGAACTTTCTCAAGCTGCGATGGTTAAACAATCACAACATGCACAACAGTAATTTTTAGAGATAGTGCTTAAACCAGTGTTTCAAACAGCGTTTCAAATGAAAGAACGGTCACAGATGAAAAAAACTGCCCAGTCACTAGCTTTCAAGCGTCACGGTGACAAAGAAAACTCCACTTTTTTTGAAGAAAACCTGATTCGCTTGTTAGAAGAGCGCGACGCGCTAGGCTTAACTGCCATGATTCACGAAATCGATGCGCTGATGATTTCAGTTGACCCTGAAAATGCCATTCAATATATCGCTGAATTGGCCTTAATGACGCCTTATCATTATCTAGTCACGCTAGAAAGTGAACAGCACTTAACGCATATTTTGCGTGTCGATTTAAATTCGCCCGATATTTTATTGCGTGAGGTCAAAGACCCCAACATACGTGGCATCTTTAGAAGCCTGAACGAAATTTACCCGATAGGTGCAAAAAAACCTAACAGCCGTTATATGGGTGAGATTTTGCGCGTAAGTAATTTGCACAATGTGGTGGAACTACAGCAAGCACGTGATTTTCGGTTTTTCAATCAAGATGAAATCCGAAAGTTAGAATTTCCTGGCAACCTTGCAGTGGGCAAACCATCGCCCTATACCCATAATGTTGTGGCTTACTTGGAAAGAGCGCCCGATGAAACGCGCGTGTACTCACTAGGTTTAAGTACCATTTCGCCAGAGGCGCAAGCTGCTTACGAAAGTGCAAAAGCCTTGCAAAACAAGCTGGGGATTAGCGACTTGTTGTTACCGATCGATCATCTTGCAACGCGCGTGTATAGCCAAAACCGCGAAGTTGCCATTTTGGAATATCTATCATGGTCTAGCTATTACTTCTGGGGTGCTTACAATATTAAAGACCAAAACTCATCCACCAACGTCACAAAAAGCACGCATGCAATACCAGAATCCAAAAGCCCTGCAAAAGTGTTTACAGCTAACAATACCCCGTATTTTATTAATCATTTAGAACACTTACCATCACCCACCGAGACTTTTGTGCGGAACTATGGCCCACGCTTGCACCACATGGCAATTTCAGTAAAAGATGGTGAGCGTCATGGAAAAGAGCACATCGACATTGTCGTCGATGCCATTGCGCAAAACGGTAAAGGCTTTTTGTTAGATGTCATCGGCTCCAAGGAACAAGGGCTCAAGCAGATATTCTCGAATGCTTCCGAGCATTCTTCACTCATTATCGAATACGTACAACGTTATGGCGGATTTGATGGATTCTTTACTAAAGAGAATGTGGCGAAGCTCACTGAAGCCGCTGGATTTATGTAATCGTTCGTTTTTTCTCAGATAATAATCACATTAGGTGCATGCCCCGTCATAATGAGGCATGCAATTCTTCCTTGCAGTTTTTTGGCGAGAGAGTAAGCAAAATGGTATGATTAGCATTCTTCCAAATTAAACAAAAATTATGACTTATTGTGTCGGTTTATTACTGAAACAAGGATTGGTGTTGGCTTCTGATACGCGCACTAATGCAGGTGTCGATCAGGTGGCTTCTACGCCTAAAATGCATATTTTCGAGATTAAAAATGAGCGTGTGATTGTGTTATTAACGGCTGGTAATCTTGCGATTACACAATCGGTGGTGAATGCACTTAGAGCGCGAGTTGAAGAAAGTGCAGAAGATAGTAAGCACTTACATAATGTGGGGAGCTTGTTTGATGTGGCGGGGTTGGTTGGAGCTGAGTTAAGGGCAAGTTTTGAGCGTGATGGCGAGCACTTTAAAAATCATAATATCGATTTTAATGCCAGTATCTTGGTAGGTGGGCAGATTAAAGGTGAAAAGCCACGTTTGTTTAATGTGTACGCTGCGGGTAATTTTATTGAGACTACACAAGAAACGCCTTATTTCCAGATAGGTGAAACTAAGTACGGTAAGCCGATTATTGATCGTGTGGTAGAGCAAGATAGCGACATCATGGATACGGTGAAGTGTGTGTTGATTTCTTTTGACTCCACTATTCGCAGTAATGTGTCTGTGGCAGCACCGATTGATTTACTCATCTATCGAGTGGATAGTCTGCATGCTGATTGCCATCAGCGCATTTCAGACACTGACCCATATTACTTACAAATCCGCCAAGGCTGGTCCGATGGCTTGCGTTCAGTATTTAGCGCATTACCAAGCCCTGACTGGTGTTAATCTAGTGAGCTAGGTTATTTTAACGAATATATTGTTATAGAGAGTCTTAATTGAATGGTTCCAGGTAATCTTTACATCATCACCGCGGCATCAGGCGCAGGTAAAACTAGCCTGATTAAGGCATTGCTTGCCGAAGATGCGCATTTGAGGCTATCTATCTCTCACACCACGCGCAAGCCACGCCCAGGTGAGCAAGGTGGCGTAGATTATCATTTTGTAGATGATGCTATGTTTTTGCAGATGTTAGGTGAAGCAAAATTCTTAGAGAGTGCAGAGGTGCATGGCGCACGCTATGGTACTTCGCAGTCTGCCGTAGATGCACCATTACAAGCCGGCCATGATGTGATTTTAGAGATTGATTGGCAAGGCGCGGAGCAAGTGCGTCGTTTATTTCCAAATGCAATCAGCATCTTTGTGTTGCCGCCTTCTATCGAGACACTAGAACAGCGCTTGAATAGCAGAGGCCAAGACAGCCAAGAGACAATCTCTAAACGGGTTGCAGCCGCACGTGCCGAAATGCGCCATGTGAGCGAGTTCGATTATGTTACAATTAACAACTATTTTGACGTAGCGTTGCAGGACATTCGCGCTATTATCCGCGCACAGCGCTTAGTAGGTACTGCACAGTTGCAACGTTATGCCAGTTTGATTCAAGCGCTCACATAATTCATTGCGTTTGTTTAGTCTTTTAGTTATTAATTTTGTTTATCATTAGGAAATACCATCATGGCACGTATCACGGTAGATGACTGTTTAGAAAAAATCCCAAATCGCTTCCAATTAACTCTAGTGGCTGCTTATCGCGCTCGTCAGTTACATAACGGCGCAGAGCCACAAGTTAACGTGCAAAACACACGCGATAAAACAACGGTAATCGCATTGCGTGAAATTGCTGCAGGCAAAATTGGTGTGGAAATTTTAGCGCGCGGACATGCTTAAGTTTGCTTAACATTGGCATTTATTAATTTTTTCATACAACTAGTGAAACTGACATGCCAAAAGCCGCAAACAATCTTAAAGCGGAATTATCAAAGTTAACATCGGCTCCCTTGCTGCCTGCGGACAGCGAGGATTCGGCCTTAAGTATACGTCTTCAGCAGTATTTAAAACCTCAAGATATCGAACAAGTATGGGATGGCTATCGCTATGCCTATGCCGCCCATGATGGGGTAGTCCGTAAAACGGGCGAGCCTTATATCACGCACCCTGTGTCCGTTGCTTGTATTCTGGCCGACCTGCACATGGATGTGCCTACCATTCTCGCTGCGCTATTACATGATGTAGTAGAAGATACCGCCATTACCACGCTCGATATTAAAGAGAAATTTGGTCCTCAGGTGGCTGAGTTAGTGGATGGTGTAACTAAGCTAGATAAAATTGAGTTTCAAAGCGCGAGCCAGGCACAGGCTGAGAACTTTCGCAAAATGTTATTAGCGATGTCGCAAGATGTGCGCGTGATTTTAGTGAAGCTGGCAGATCGTTTGCATAATATGCAAACGCTTGAGGCGATGCGACCAGAAAAGCAAAGGATTATTGCTAAAGAAACGCTGGACATCTATGCCCCGATTGCCAATAGGCTTGGCCTGAATGAAGTCTATCAGGCTTTAGAAGATTTGAGTTTTAAGTATCTTTACCCCATGCGTTATAACGCGATTTCTAAAGCGATTATGGCCGCGCGTGGCAATCGTAAAGAGGTCATTAGTAAAATATTAGACTCAATTAAAGAGCAGTTACTTAGTTTTAATATTGAAGCGGAAGTATCAGGGCGCGAAAAGCATCTTTATAGCATTTATAAAAAGATGACAAGTAAGGCAACGCCGTTCTCGCAGGTCTATGATATCTATGGCTTTAGAGTGGTGGTGAAAGACTTGCCAAATTGCTACTTTGCGTTAGGTGCTTTGCATGCACTGTTTAAGCCTATTCCTAGTAAATTTAAAGACTATATTGCAATTCCTAAAGCCAATGGCTATCAGTCATTGCACACCACTTTGTTTGGCCCATTTGGCACACCGATAGAAGTGCAAATACGTAGCGCTGATATGCATAATATTGCAGATGCGGGTGTTGCTGCACATTGGCTTTATAAGGCAACAGATGCCCAACTTACCGCGTTACAGCAACAAACGCATCAGTGGTTACAGCGCTTGCTTGATATTCAAAGCGAGAGCGTAGACTCACTCGACTTTCTTGAGCATCTCAAAATTGATTTATTTCCTGATGAAGTCTATGTGTTCACTCCTAAGGGTTCGATTTTGGCATTGCCTAAAGGCGCCACGGCAGTTGATTTTGCTTTTGCGGTTCATTCGGATATCGGCAATAGTTGCGTTGCTGTGCGGATTAATCACGACCTTGCACCATTACGCACGGAACTTCATAACGGTGATCATGTTGAAATTATTACTGGTTCATTAGCCAAACCTAATCCAGCTTGGCTTAATTACGTAGTAACAGGCCGCGCACGTGCACATATCCGCCATTTCTTGAAATCACAGCAATCTACTGAATCTGCACATTTGGGCGAGCGCATGCTGAATCAGGCATTACGCGCCTTGCATGTTGATCCTAACCAGATTTCAGAAGATCATTGGCAAAAGTTGATTCGTGACTATGGCGTTAAGAAAAAAGTTGAAATACTTTCTGATATTGGCCTTGGTAAACGCCAGAACGTGATGGTGGCACATCAGTTGGTAGCGATGACTGATGATCATGTGGAAAAGCATACTAAGTTGCCAGCTACCTCATTAGATACCATCACTATTCGTGGTACAGAGGGCATGGCCGTACAATTTGCACCTTGTTGCAGACCTATCCCTGGGGACCCAATTTTAGGCTTTATCAATAAAGACAAGGGGTTGGTGATTCATACGCACGATTGTCCTAGTGTACGTAAGTTTAAATTAGACCCAGATAAATGGTTGGACGTTGAGTGGGAGCCTGAAAGCTCACGTTTATTCAAAACCAATTTGAATTTAACTGTGGCAAATCAGCCTGGTATGTTGGCTCAAATCGCTTCAGGCATTGCGGATGCTGGCTCTAATATTGATAACGTCAGTGTTGAAGAAGCTGATGGCAGCGCCTATGCCAATTTATATTTTACCGTGCAGGTAAAAAACCGCGTGCATTTGGCCGAGCTCATGCGCGGCCTTCGTAAGATACCTGATGTGGTGCGTATTAATCGCACTAAAGGTAATGTTGCCAATAATGGCAAAAATTCGAATGCAAAAGTACAATAATTGCTACGCATTATTTTTTTAACAAAGAGTGGTTTAATTAAATGACAACTAATACAAAACAAATTATCCAAACACAAGGCGCACCTGCGGCGATTGGTACTTATTCTCAAGCCGTAAAAGTAGGTAATACCGTTTATATGTCTGGCCAAATCGGCCTAGACCCAGAAACCATGCAAATGGTGGAGAGTATTGAAGCACAAATCCACCGTGTGTTTCAAAATCTTAAAGCGGTAGCTGAGGCTGCGGGCGGTAGTTTGACTGATGTAGTAAAACTCAATATTTTCCTCACAGACTTATCTCACTTTGTTTTAGTGAATACCATCATGGCTGAGTATTTTAGCCAACCTTACCCAGCACGTGCCGCTGTTGGTGTCGCTTCATTACCGCGTGGCGCGTTAGTTGAGGCTGACGCTGTGATGGTGGTATAAAGTTAAAACTTGCCGAGGATAAATGTGGGTAATGCCGACGTAATTTAGGCGAGTTATGTATTTAACTTGTATATTTATCCTTGGCTAAAATCTTCAATGTGACACAGCTCAGTCAAATTAAAGCGTTTAGCAAGCCCTTAATTGCCAATTTGGCAAAGCTTGGTATCGCTAATTTACAAGGCTTATTGTTGCATTTGCCACTGCGCTATATTGATGAAACGCATGTGGCAGCCATTCGTGATTTACGCATAGGTGAATCTGCGCAGGTGGAGGGCGAGATTGTCCATGCGGAAGTCACCTATAAGCCCCGTAAGGCACTTATTGCCAGATTAGAAGATGCAAGTGGCCAGCTCACTTTGCGTTTTTTGCATTTCTACCCCAGCCAAATCAATGCGCTTAAAATCGGCTCTAAACTACGTGTTTATGGCGAAGTGCGTCATGGATTCTTTGGATATGAAATGGTGCACCCGACCTGCAAGGCCGTGGGTGAAAAAACCGTAGTTGCTGAAACCCTAACGCCAGTTTACCCAGCCGTAGCAGGGCTTGGTCAAGCAAGTTTACGTAAGGCGATACGCATCGCGTTGCAACAAGCTGATATGCATGAGACTTTACCTGCGCAAGTGTACGCAAATTTAGATATGCCAAGTTTTAAGGCCAGTCTAATTGCCTTGCATCATCCAAGCCCTGATGTCGATTTGCGAGCGCTAGACAATAAGACCACAGTACACTGGCGGCGCTTGGCTTTTGATGAGTTGCTCGCACAGCAGCTATCCATGCGCAAACATTATGCACGGCGACGCAGTGTAAGCGCGCCACAATTTAAGCCATCCAAACAACTGGTTTCTGCTTTACTAAAAAGTTTGCCATTTGCTTTAACTGGTGCGCAGCAAAAGGTGGCTTTAGAAATTGAGCGAGACTTAACGCAAGCACATCCAATGCAGCGCTTGTTGCAGGGGGATGTTGGGAGCGGTAAAACCATAGTGGCCTGCATGGCAGCATTGCAATGTATGGAAAATGGCTGGCAAGTCGCACTAATGGCGCCAACCGAGATATTGGCTGAGCAGCATTATCGAAAAATGCTAAGTTGGTTGCTGCCATTAAATATCAAAATCGCATGGCTCACTGGTAGCCAAAACAAAAAAGATCGCGAGGCTGCGCTTGAATCTATTGCAAATGGAGAGGCAAAATTAGTTGTCGGCACGCATGCGCTGTTTCAAGAAGCGGTGCGTTTTAAAAGCTTAGGTCTGGCGATTATTGATGAGCAACATCGATTTGGCGTACATCAGCGTTTAGCATTGCGCCAAAAAGGCCAGCCAGAGCCACATCAGTTAATGATGTCTGCCACCCCGATACCACGCACTTTGTCCATGAGCTATTATGCTGACCTTGATGTGTCAGTGATTGATGAATTGCCACCTGGGCGCTCGCCTATCGTGACGAAAATAGTTTCCGATGCTAGACGCGACGAAATTTTGCAGCGCGTGCGTGAGGCGTGCTTGCAGGGCAATCAGGCCTATTGGGTTTGCCCTTTGATTGAAGAGTCTGAAGCATTGCAGTTGGCAACCGCCAATGACACTTACGCCTTGATGCAAAATGAATTCCCCGAACTTAAAATTGGCTTAGTACATGGGCGTATGAAACCATCAGAAAAGCAGGCCGTGATGGCTGAGTTCAGCGCAGGGCATTTGCAGCTTCTCGTTGCTACCACTGTAATTGAGGTCGGAGTAGATGTCCCCAATGCCAGCCTGATGGTGATCGAGCATGCGGAGCGGATGGGATTGTCACAATTGCATCAACTACGCGGACGTGTAGGTAGAGGTTCTGCAAAAAGCACATGTATCTTGCTCTACCAAAATAAGCTGTCTGAAACCGCGCGTGCACGCTTGAAAGTGATTTATGAAAGTAATGATGGTTTTGCCATCGCACAGGCAGATTTGCAGATTCGTGGCCCTGGTGAGCTATTAGGTGTGCGTCAAAGTGGTGTGCCGATGTTGAAGATTGCCGATTTAGAACGTGATGTGGATTTGCTGGAGACCGCAAAAGTAATGGCAGATGCATTGCTTAAAAACTACCCTGTAGAAGTTGAGCAACATTTAGATCGCTGGATGAGTAGTGCGGGAGAGTTGGTAAAGGTGTAGCTAGATAACAGTGGAATCCATGAACAACATGCGATAATTCTAGATGTGAAGAATCGTAAACATACATCTCAAGCCCGTTATCGTTGGTTAATTAAGCCAGTGTTAAGTCATACATATCGCTCGTGGCTGATTAATAATCAATCATTAACTGCCAAGTTACAGCAGCGTTACTCAGACTTTAATGTAGTGCCGTTAACCGTAAGCTTTCTCAAGCCGATTCGAGATGAATTAACACCCTTGCGATTGAATGCTGATAGTGCGGTGCTAGTGCGCGATGTTTTGTTGTTTGGCGGTCAAAATCCTGTGGTTTTTGCACACAGCATCCTGCCACGAAAAAGTCTGCGAGGTGTGTGGCATGGCTTAGGTAAACTGGGCATTAAGCCGCTTGGCGCAACCTTATTTTCCAATCAAAAAGTAAAGCGCACTGCATTCAGTTATAAAAAACTATCACCAAACCATGTGCTATATCAGCATGCAATCAAGCACTTGGTCAATAAGCCAGCTTGCCTATGGGCGCGACGCTCGGTGTTCAGTTTGAACTGCGCTACTATTATGGTCACTGAAGTTTTCCTACCTAATATTATTACCCCATGAATACACAAGACATCGTCAAAAAAATCAACAGCTACGAACGCTTAATGCGTTTAGACAAACCAATTGGCATTTTACTGCTACTTTGGCCCACGCTATGGGCGCTATTGATCGCTGGTACGGGTAAGCCTGATTGGATAATTGTATTGATATTTATCACTGGTACAGTGCTGATGCGTAGCGCTGGCTGTGTGATGAACGATATTGCAGATAGTCAATATGATGGCTTGGTAGAGCGCACCAAAAATCGCCCTTTACCCAATAAAGAGGTGACTAAGAAAGAGGCGTATTGCTTAGCCTTAGGGTTAAGCGTGGTAGCGTTTGGATTAGTCTGTGTATTGAACACGTTGACGATACAGTTATCCCTGCTGGCCTTGTTTTTAGCGCTGACCTATCCATTGACGAAACGGTTTTTCGCGATACCTCAAGCTTATTTAGGCATTGCTTTTGGCTTTGGCATCCCGATGGCCTTCGCTGCGATTGATAATCATGTTCCTGCTGTTGCGTGGATGCTTTTGTTAGCCAATGTGTTTTGGACAATCGCATATGATACTGAATATGCAATGGTGGATAGAGAGGATGATTTGAAAATTGGAATTAAATCATCCGCCATCACTTTTGGGGGCTTTGATGTTGTCGCCATAATGCTATGTTATGGCATGACATTGTTGTTACTTGGAATTGTTGGCTATCAGCTAAAGTTATCGTTCGCTTATTACACTGGTTTGGTTGGTGCAGGCTTTGTCGCGGTTTACCACTTTTACCTTATCAGGGGGCGCTTGAGAGCAAAATGCTTTCAAGCATTCTTGGGTAATAATTGGTTCGGCTTTTTTGTATTCTCAGGCATATTGGTTAACTACTTAATTAAAGCGACCTAAATCTAAAGTCTTAGCAAGTCTACGCAATAAGCGTTGAAGGTATAGAAACTGAGTGGGCGTTATTGCCATTACCTGATTTTAAGAGTCTATCTTTGGTAGGTCCCATTCAATAATGTTGGAATCCTTGCCTTTTTTCGGCGTTGGCTTTTCATCAATTTCTGTTGGTGTGTTGTCTTTGGAATCTGTTTCCTCAGGATAAGTATCTAGTGGAAAGTGAAATTCTTCTGCCATTTCTTGATTGACGTCATCTTTTTCTAAAATATCTTGTTTTATGTCTTGTGAGATATCCATGTCGTCAGCCTCATCCTTCAATACTGGTACGACTAGTGGCTGCGCATCAGTTTCAATATGGTCATCAAAGTCTACGAGCATGTCTACATCATAAGACGGCACTTTCTGAAAAGGAGAATTTTCAAATTGTGAATGCGCCTCCTCTTTAGTCAGCTTGTTTAGTTTGGTCGGCTCTGGGGTGTCAAGAAAAGAGGCCGACATAAACTCATCATCAATGATTGCACTCTTGCTTGGATCTTCTGTGAATTCCGCTGGTGAAACTTGATCAAAAGGCATGTTGTTGCCAAATGCTGCTTCATTAAATGCTAAGTTATCTAAACTGGTGTCAGTTGGTGTGTTTTCAACCTCGCTATCGGATATTGCGGGAGCGGAGCGATATAGCGTGCGTTGACTAGTGGTGACGCCAGTACTCAGTAGTTCGGCTATTCTTTTTAGAAAGAATAGCTCTTCAAAATTCTTGGCTGAGAAACCTTCTGCTGGTTGTGCGTGGTGGTCGTAAATTAAATCATTTAAAAATTTAACTGCAAACGGCGATCCCCAAACACCTTCCAGTCTAGCAACGATATTTGAAAAATCTTCAATCGATGATGTGTCTTCACTTTTAGCGTCAGAATAGTTTGGCACCCTGATGTTAAAGTATTTTTTTGCCTCAATCGCAGCGGCTTCATATTCGGCCTCTGTACCTTCGGTTTCAATAAGTGACAATAATTTAAGCCAAATCTTAGGTGACTCTGTAGGGAAGTCATTCAAATGGTTTTGTAATAACTGAATCGCCAGTAACGGGCGTTCATGCTCTATAAAAACATCTGCATTGTCGATGATGCTGTCATGTTCGTCAATCACATGCTCAGTGAATGATAGCGTGCTGGGCCTAGGAAGCGCCATTTTTTCTTGATCATCGTAAGGTTGATCATCGAGAAATGATGCTGAAAAATTATTATTTCTAGTCTGCTTATTATCAAGTGCTGGCTGTATAGTTGTTGTAGAGAATGTTGGCTCATCTTCACCGAATTCAGTGTGTTCAGCATCAAGCCAGCTCGGCTCTTGTTTAATTAAACGCTTGCTAATAAAGGTGCGGTGCAGCCATGTAAGTATGGCAATCAATAAGGCGACGCCCATGGCGATAAAAAAGTAATCTAGCCAACTGGATTTTTGATTCTCTAACTCAGCTTTCGCGAGCGTAGCCTCGTTTCGTAGTTCAGTATTTTGAGCTTGTAAGCTGATAATCTGCTTTTCTAAGTGTGTTAACCGATTGGTCATGACAGTTACTTCATCCATCATTTCACTACTATCCATCGGAGCAATAGGTTGTGTGCGGTTAAGGTCAATTTCTCTCTCAAATTTGAGGCCTAGATTTGTTTGTCCGCCCAATGCATTTGTTACTTGGTTGCCGCCAGAAATGCTCAGGTATGGCTCGCTAGAACTGCTGGGTTTGGTTGGCGCTGCAAGTTCACTATTGCTGCTATTAGATGTTGCTGGAGTTGGTTTGGCTGAACTTTGTTGCTTGCCTACATAGGCCTCCATTATTTTTTGATCAGTAGTAGACGGTGAATTGGCTAGGCGTTTCTTTGAGTTTCGTTTTGTGCTAGCTTGTGGTTTGCTAGTGCTATCGTTAATAGAGTCAACGGTAGTCTTATTGTTATATGGGCTAACCGTATTCACATTATCGATAGCTTTCTCAGGCTGTTTACTAATGCCGCTGGTTTGAGTGCTGTTGCCAGTGTTAGTGAGCATTTCACTATGATAAGGCGCTGGGTCTAATAATAAAACGTAATCACGAATAAGTTGGGGTTCGCAACCATATGAGACGCGTAGACTTACAATTGGCTCGGTAATCACTGATTGCGTAGTGATGGTGAGTTGATAACCATTTTTGTATGGCACTAATGTAGAGAGTGCTTTTCTAAAAGCAGATGTATCATTCGTGTCTGTAATCGTAAAACAATTGGAATCTGGTGATTTTTCGACGTCAGTGACATTTAGTTTAACAATCAGAGGCTCACCTAAATATGATTTAAGCGTAGCGTCTCCAATGCTAAGCGCGAAGCTCGCGTTAGCATAGATGGCTAAAATAAGGGGTATGAATAGTCTCAAAATATGTTTGTTTTCAAATTGTTATACTAAATTTTGATTGCATTGTTAGTCTGGTCTGTTAGAATCTTGTTCTTGCTTAACTTAATATGGTAAAACCATTGTAAATCAATGCTACTTTACCATAAATAAAAAGCACATTTCATGCCAATGCATATTGGCATGAGTACTCATCAGATAGATAGATACAAATTGTTCGGTATAGTTCTTAAAGCATATAGTTGCAAGTTGGTAATAAACTTAAAAAATATTAAGTCCTATAGTGTAATACTGTTTGACAAAACATATTTCTTTAGCATAAAATCCGCCTCTTAATTTTTTTAGCTCATAGTATTGGTAACACAATGAAAACCTTTTCAGCAAAATCACACGAAGTGAAGCGCGATTGGTTTGTGGTTGATGCCACAGACCTAGTGCTAGGCCGTCTAGCTAGCGCAGTTGCACACCGTTTACGCGGCAAACATAAAACAATTTATACGCCTCACGTTGATACAGGTGATTATATAGTTGTTATTAATGCCGACAAATTAAAAGTAACTGGTAATAAAGCGGATGGTAAGCTTTACCATAGCCACTCTGGTTACCCAGGCGGCATCAGCACAACAACATTCTCTAAAATGCAAGATCGTTTCCCAGGTCGCGCTTTAGAAAAAGCGGTTAAAGGCATGTTGCCTAAAGGTCCTTTAGGCTATGCAATGATCAAAAAAATGAAGGTTTATGCAGGTAGTGAGCATGACCACGCGGCACAACAACCGCAACCATTGACCATCTAAGGATAAAAAATGATCGGTAAATACAATTATGGTACGGGTCGCCGCAAAAGTTCTGTAGCGCGCGTATTCTTAAAATCAGGTAAAGGCAACATCATTGTTAATGACAAGCCGGTTGATGAGTACTTCTCACGCGTGACATCACGCATGATTTTGCGTCAACCTTTAGAGTTAACAAACAACACAGCTAGCTTCGACATCATGGTTAACGTGATTGGTGGCGGTGAGTCTGGTCAAGCAGGTGCTGTGCGTCACGGTATCACACGTGCTTTGATTGACTTTGATGCTACATTGAAAAGTGCATTGTCACACGCTGGTTTCGTGACACGTGATGCACGTGAAGTTGAGCGTAAAAAAGTTGGTCTACGCAAAGCGCGTCGTCGTAAACAATTCTCTAAACGCTAATACGTTAAACGCTATTTGGCGGTGGAGTTTGAAAAAGGTCGCTTTGGCGGCCTTTTTTATTGGATGAAAAACATAGAGCGCTTATAATCAGACAACTTGGGTAATTAATTAAACAAAATGGCATCTAAGAAAATTAAAATAGGGATTGTAGGTGGCACTGGATACACAGGTGTTGAGTTGTTGCGCCTATTGGCAATGCACCCGCACACAGAGTTAACGGTGATTACCTCACGTGGTGAAGCTGGGCTACCAGTTGCTGATATGTTTCCTAGTTTACGTGGCTATGTTGATTTAGCATTTTCTGATCCAGCAACGGCAAATTTAAGTGCATGTGATGTGGTGTTCTTTGCGACACCGCACGGTGTTGCCATGAGTCAGGCACAAGTGCTGTTGGATGCTAACGTTAAGGTCATTGATCTTGCAGCAGATTTCCGTTTGCAAGACACTGTTGTTTTTGAGAAGTGGTATAAAATGCCACATAGCTGCCCAGATGTCTTACAGGATGCTGTTTATGGGATACCTGAGCTTTATCGTAAAAATATTAAGTCAGCTAAAGTCATTGGTAACCCAGGATGCTATCCAACAACAGTCTTGTTAGGGTTGGCACCGTTACTAGAGCAAGGTTACATTGATTTTTCTGCACCGATTATTGCTGATGCTAAGTCAGGTGTTTCTGGCGCAGGTAGAAAAGCCGAAGTGGCTACTTTGTTTGCAGAAGCTAGTGATAGTATGAAAGCGTATGGAGTGGCTGGCCACCGTCATCACCCAGAGATTCATGCACAACTTACGCAATTGGCAGGTGCTGATGTGCAGTTTATATTTGTACCGCATTTAATACCGATGATACGTGGCATGCTTTCAACTATTTACGTTAAACTGACCGATGTGGCTAAGACGGTAGATTTGCAAGCCTTGTATGAGCAACGTTATCAGCATGAGCGTTTTGTTGATGTGATGCCAGCAGGTGCTTTGCCAGAAACACGATCAGTACGCGGTTCAAACCAGTTGCGCATTGCATTACATCAACAGCAAGCGACAGGTTACTTAACATTGGTGGTGGTGCAAGATAACTTGGTAAAAGGCGCTGCAGGACAGGCGGTACAGAATATGAATATCATGTTTGACCTTGATGAGCATAGTGGTTTAGAAGTTTTGCCGTTATTGCCTTGAACGAATGAAACCTGTTCGCCGTAGAATTCGTCGTCATTTTGGATTAACTGCTAAGCAGGTTGCCGTGCGGTCTAAGCGCCCATGGTATTTTCAGCTCGGCACTACGTTTGTATTTATTGGGGTGGGTTATCTCATTGCTTATTGGCAATTTGCGACAGGCAGTGAGAGTTTACGGCAGACTTTGCTTGATAATCAGGCCTTGAATACAAAGGTGATTCAAGTGGAGCGACAGTTACAAATAGAACAGGCGGCGCAGAGTGTTCTCAGTAAAGAGTTGCGTGAGGTGCAAGATGAAAATATTCATATCAAAGAGGATTTGGCTTTTTATAAGAATATGATGAATAGTAAGCGGTAGCACTTAATTTATAGTATGTCGTTGTCTTGCGTGTAGTCTTTGTCTGCTGGTCAGTTGCTAAAGTTTAGAGGATTTAAGATGTTTTTTAAAAAAAGTAATCGCGTTCAAAATACGATAGACACTCTAATTGGCGTGGACACGCGCGTTGAAGGCAACATTCATTTTTCAGGTGGTTTACGTGTTGATGGTACAGTCATCGGTGCAGTGGCTGAACCTAATGATCAACCAAGTACACTAATACTTAGTGAGCTCGGGCGCATAGAAGGTGCAATCACCGCTTCCAAAGTGGTGATTAATGGTGCTGTTATTGGGCCAGTAAAGGCTGCGCAATATATAGAGCTACAAACTAAAGCACGCGTGACTGGCGATGTTTATTACAATACCCTTGAAATGCATACAGGTGCAGTGATTGAGGGAAAGTTAGTGTATTTGGATGATAAAGCAGAGTAAAGTAAAGCTTAACAGTATTTGCTATTGAAATTCATTGCGTTAGGTCGCATATTAGTAAAAGATATTTAATTGAAATTTTAGGAGTACACAATGAGTACAGTTGCAGAAGTTCAGGAACTAGACATTCCTTCGCCTTTAGTTTTTACCGATAATGCGGCTAAAAAGGTAAAAGAGTTAATTGAAGAAGAAGGTTCGCCAGATCTTAAATTACGTGTTTTTGTGAGCGGTGGCGGTTGTTCAGGCTTCCAATATGGCTTTACGTTTGAAGAGGACGTGAACGACGATGATACTCAAGTGCAAAAGGATAGCGTGACATTGTTAATTGACCCGATGAGCCTACAGTACTTGATGGGCGCAGAGATTGATTATCAAGATAGCTTGCAGGGTTCACAGTTTGTGATTCGTAACCCAAATGCACAAACAACTTGCGGTTGTGGCTCATCTTTCTCAGCTTAAGATTTAATTAAACGCAAATTTACACGCTTGTGTTAACTTGAATGCTCATAAATGTGAGCATTAGGTTGACTGAGCGTGTTTGTTTATCTACAGTGCTAATAGACTGCAGTTTGCATTCAACAGAACGAGAGTTTCCTTGTTGTGCAAGCGGCATAGTCTCGTAGTAACAGGTGTTGAGTAATATTCAGCACGCAAATAATAATACTAAGCACGTTATTAATGACCTGAGTATATTAATCCCGCTAACCTCAATTCTTAAGGTGTGAAATTTAATTGCACATGATATTTTTGATTAATCTTTGCAATGATTGAAAGCGTATTGTTGCCTTTAACACTTTTCATTGCAGTTTCTGGCGTTGCTTTGCCTTTAATGGTAGAGCGCTACGGCAGGAAAGCAGCTGCTATTGCGGCAGGTGCTGTCATGGCATTGTGCCTAGCATCGCTTGCACCACTCTTTTCTAGTGCAATTAGTGGACAAACTGTCATTGCACATTTTGACTGGTTGCCAAGTTTTGGTCTAAACCTATCATTCCGCCTTGATGGCTTAAGCATGTTATTCTCGATACTAATTCTGGGGATTGGCATACTGGTCGTTTTGTATGCTCACTATTATTTACCCGAGGATGACAAGTTAGGGCGTTTTTACGCACTATTGTTACTGTTCATGTCTGCAATGCTAGGGGTTGTGCTTTCAGAAAATCTACTTATGATGGTGGTGTTTTGGGAAGTAACCAGCCTCTCATCATTTCTATTGATTGCTTATAAATCAGCGTCGCATGAGTCTAGAATTGCGGCGAGGATGGCGTTAGTCGTCACAGGTGCTGGTGGTTTGGCTTTTCTCGCAGGTGTTCTGCTGTTAGGCAACGTTGCTGGTAGTTATGAGCTGACAGATGTGATTGCAGCCGCAACGCAAATAAAAGCAGATCCGTTATATCCTACGATTCTTACTTTGGTGTTGCTCGGTGCTTTTACAAAGTCTGCACAATTCCCATTTCATTTTTGGTTGCCTAATGCAATGGTGGCTCCAACCCCTGTTTCTGCATATCTACACTCGGCTACGATGGTTAAAGCGGGTGTATTTTTACTTGCCCGGTTTTATCCTGTGCTTTCAGGTACTGATGCATGGTTGTTTAGTGTAAGTGCCATCGGTGGAATTACTTTGGTTTATGGTGCTTATCTGGCAATGTATCGTAATGACTTTAAAGGTTTATTGGCTTATTCAACGATTAGTCATCTTGGTTTAATTACCTTGCTTTTTGGTTTAAGTACACCCATGTCTGTGGTTGCAGCGGTGTTCCATATTATCAATCATGCAATATTTAAGGCATCACTCTTTATGGCCGCGGGTATTATTGATCATGAATGTGGCTCTCGTGACATGCGACGTGTCAACGGTTTGTTTAAACTGATGCCTATCACGGCAACGTTAGCGATGCTCGCAGCAGGCTCAATGGCTGGCGTGCCATTGCTCAATGGTTTTTTAAGCAAAGAAATGTTCTTTACTGAGTCTATCGTGTTTCAAGGATTTGGAAATTCACATTGGATTTTGCCAATATTTGCCACTATCGCTGGTGTACTAGCAGTGGCTTACTCAGTGCGATTTATTCATGACGTATTCTTCAATGGAGAGCCTGTCGACTTGCCGCGTCAGCCTCATGAGCCGCCCCGTTGGATGCGTGTGCCAGTAGAGGTTTTGGTCGTGTTGTGTCTGCTTGTCGGCATCTTTCCTGCTTGGTCTGTAGGCGCCTTATTGGCATCTGCTGCAGGGGCAACTTTGCAATCTACCTTGCCTGTGTATGATTTAAAGATATGGCATGGATTTAATCTCGCATTCTTGATGAGCTTGATAGCGCTGGCTGGCGGTGTTGGTTTATATATGATGCGCAGTACGTTGATGCGTTGGAACGATCAATTGCCAACGATTAGTAGCCGAACATTTTTTGAGCGGGCGTATCAAAACTTGGCGGCTTATGCTGAAAATATTTTATTAATTATGGACAATGGATCATTACAGCGTTACATGGCCGTATTCTTTTTGTTTGTGTTCATTTATGGCGCTTGGGCGTTTATTAGCGGTGGCAGTATGGTGAATGCGGTTTCGTCATTGCCATTAGATGTTGCCAGTGGCATCGCCTTTTTTGCATTAGCATTAGGCGCGCTGGGTGCAGTATTTATGCATCATCGCCGTTTGTTAAGCATTATTTTGATTGGCATTGTGGGGCTGGTTGTTGCCTTGATCTTTGTGCGATTCTCAGCCCCAGATTTAGCATTGACTCAACTTTCAGTTGAGGTCGTTACAACGGTGCTGATGTTGCTTGCGTTACATTATTTGCCGCAATATACGCCGAAAGAATCGTCTAAGACTCGTGTAGTGCGAGATGTCTTGCTTGCGCTAGGTATTGGTTTGGGTATGGCCTTTGTCAGCTTTGAGCTGTTGACCAGTTCTTTTAGTACCATTTCTGATTTTTATCTTCAGCAGTCAGTACCAGGCGGCGGAGGCAGTAATGTCGTGAATGTCATCTTAGTGGATTTCCGTGGTTTTGATACGTTGGGTGAAATTACGGTGTTAGCAATGGCCGCTTTAGGGACGCATGCTTTACTGAATCAATTGCGTCTGATGCAGCCTATGCCGGATAGTGCGGGCCGTTTATGGGCGGAGGATGCTCATCCCTTATTTCTGAAAATGTTAATGCGTCCATTGTTGCCATTAGCCTTAGCGGTAGCCGTCTATATCTTTTTAAGAGGGCATAATTTGCCTGGCGGAGGTTTTGTTGCTGGGTTAGTCACAGGCGTTGCCTTGATTTTGCAGTCTTTGGCTGGCGGTTTTGCGTTCGCAGAAGATAGACTACCAAAGTCATACCCACCTATCTTAGGGTTGGGGCTGGCGATGGCTGCAGGCGTGGGCTTGATCAGCTGGTTTTTTGTACGACCGTTTCTCACCAGCGCCCACGGTCATATTGAAATCCCTCTGGTTGGAGACATTGAGCTAGCTTCAGTGATTATTTTTGATTTAGGGGTTTATTTGGTTGTCGTGGCAACGGTTCTGCTGATTTTAACTGAACTGGGGCGACTAAATATGAAAGGGGCGCGCGTCTGATGGAGGCAATATTAGCAATTGCAATTGGCTTATTATTCGGATGCGGTGTTTACCTCATGTTGCGCGCACGCACGTTTCCAGTGATTATTGGTTTAACGCTCACGTCTTATGCTGTTAACTTGTTTCTTTTTGCCAGCGGCAGGTTAGTGGTAAATGCGCCCCCAATCATCAGTGCTGATATTGTGCGTTATACCGATCCTATTCCTCAGGCACTGGTGCTGACTGCTATAGTGATTGGTTTCGGTATGACTGCATATATTGTGACACTAGCATTGCGCGGGCTGTCAGAGTCTGGTGATGATCATGTCGATATGATAGAAAAAACAGCTGACTCAGCATCTAATCAATTACCAAAGCGTCGTCTATGAATCACAGCCCGATTTTGCCTATATTAGTGCCATTCATCGCTAGCATCGTGCTATTGATGATGAGCGCTTGTAAGCTCAGCTGGCAGCGGGGTGTGGGCGCATTGGCAGTCACTCTATTGTTGGCAGTGTCAGTTAATTTATTGCTACTTGCTGATCAACCTGCGCCGCTTGTTTATGCATTGGGCGATTGGCAAGCACCTTTTGGCATTGTGCTGGTGGCTGATAGGCTAGCCGCCTTGGTAGTATTAACGATGGCGTTACTTTCGGCAGCCGTATTGCTTTACGCGAGCGCTGGTTTTGATGGTAAAGGTCGACATTTTCATGCGGTGTTTCAATTGCAGTTAGTTGGCATCAACGGCGCATTTTTAACAGGGGATGTCTTTAATCTCTTTGTTTTTTTTGAAGTCATGTTACTCGCATCATATATTTTACTAGCACACGGTAGCGGACTTAACAAAAGTCGTGCAGGCTTTGCTTATGTCACTCTTAATTTGGCAGGCTCTGCGGTTTTTTTAGTAGCGCTAGGCTTGATTTACGGAACGTTAGGGACGCTTAATTTAGCTGATATTGCGATGCAGCTTAAAACAGTATCTGCGACAGAGGCCTCGCTGGTTAGACTTTCAGGGGCATTATTGATGGCGGTTTTTCTGCTTAAAGCGGCAGTGTTGCCACTTTCATTTTGGTTGCCACATGCCTACAGTGCTGCAGGCGCGCCAGTGGCTGCTTTGTTCGCGATAATGACTAAGGTGGGTATTGTCGCTATTTTGCATGTGCAGATGATCGCCTTTAGTGCGGCACCAGTGATGCATGGCTTGTTAGATAGCTGGTTAATTGTCGCGGCATTAGCAACGATAGTGTTTGCTGCCATAGGTTTATTAAGTGCAAAAAGTCTACAGTCGTTGGTTGCGTGGCTCATATTAGGCTCAGCAGGGCTGCTGTTAATTGTGCCGTCTTTGAATAATGAGCTGGTAACGGCCGCAGGTCTTTATTACTTAGTGCAATCAGCCGTTGTTGGTGCTGCATTCTTTATGATGGCTGATTTAATCAGCAATGCGCGTGGTCATATTGGTGACGCATTTATTATTACTGAATGGGCATCAGACAATAAGCTCAAGCTAGGGTATTTCATACTTGCAGCAACGGCTGCTGGTTTGCCGCCATTTTCAGGATTTGTCGGTAAGCTAATGTTGCTTTTCGCCGTGAAGGAAAGCGTAATGATGCCAGCAATATGGACGATTATACTGATAGTAAGCCTTATCACAACAATAGCGCTGGCTAAAGCTGGCAGTCGTTTATTTTGGGAAACACCAAATGACCTAGCCTCTGCGCCAAGACCAGCCTCGTTTCAACATAGCATCTTTCAGTATTCAGCGACTTTTGGTTTAATCGCTGTATCCTTATTGTTAGTTATTTTTGCGCAACCTTTATCTGATTTTACGCTGCGAGCTGCTGAGCAATTGCATGCGCCCGAACAATATATTGAAGCCGTTATTCCTCATCATGCTGACATTCAAAGAGGAGTTAGGCCATGAGTCGGCTATTACCGCATCCAGCGCTATCAGTAGCCATCTTTTTGGTATGGATTGCGCTAAACAATGCTTCCTCCACAGGGCATTTTATTTTAGCTTTTATTCTGGCAATCGGCTTGCCAGTATTGACTCAGCGATTTTGGCCAGAGCGTCCAGAAAAAGTAAAATTATTACCGGCTATCCGTCTGTTTGGCATTGTACTTTGGGATATCTTGCTCGCCAGCATTGGCGTGGCGAAGTTGGTGCTTGGCCCACTAGGTAAAGTAAAACCAGCTTTCGTAGAGGTTCCTTTAGATATGCAAGATCCATTTGTTGGCACCTTGCTCGCGAGTATTGTTTCGCTGACACCAGGGACCGTTTCTATTGATATTGACCGCTCGCGCTGGGTGCTACAAGTGCATGCGCTTAATGTGGATGATGCTGAGACATTAATTAAGTCAATCAAGACTCGCTATGAAAAGCCGTTAAAGGAGATATTTTCATGTTAAATACCGTGGTGCCTATTGCCTTTGTGATGATTGCGTTGGCGATGATACTAAGCTTATATCGAATGGTGATTGGGCCTGATATGACAGACCGTGTCCTTGCACTAGATACGCTATATATTAATACTATTGCTTTACTGGTGCTGATTGGTATCTATATGAATAATAGCGCTTACTTTGAATCCGCGCTGCTGATTGCTATCATGGGGTTTGTGGGAACAGTGGCTTTATCTAAATACATGTTACGCGGGAATATCATCGAATGAGTATTTGGGTAGAGTATCTCATTTCGTTTCTGATATTAGTCGGCGCTGGTTTTACCCTGCTAGGGTCAATAGGGTTGGCGAGATTGCCAGATTTTTTTATGCGTGTGCATGGACCAACTAAAACCACAACGCTAGGCGTGGGCGCAATGGTAATGGCATCGGCTATCTACTTTAGTGTCACAGGTGATGGTATTAGTTTGCATGAAATAGTCGCTACGGTATTTCTTTTTATTACCGCGCCAGTGAGTGCACACCTACTGACAAAAGCGGCGTTGCATATAGCAAGCAGGGTAAGCAAATAGCGACTAGTTATTTTGTGATGAAGGTGTTGCTAGATATACATGTGTACAAAGTAAGTGAAGTCCTCATAAATGGGGCTTAACTTATTAATTGAGGCCGCGATAGTTATGGCCTAGCCCAAGTTAAGATAATGTTTGACTGTGAAAAGCCCGCTATGAATGCCTAGGTAAAATCAAGAGGTGCAACCAAGAGTAGCTACACCTTTATTGTGTTTTGTCACTACCTTTTATTTAATTCAACGAACGATCTTTTTTCTGTGCCTGTATACAGTTGGCGAGGTCTGCCAATTTTTGCTTCAGGGTCTGAATGCATTTCAGACCATTGAGCAATCCAGCCCGCAGTTCTAGCAAGTGCAAAAATAGCAGTAAACATGCTGTTTGGAATGCCCATCGCACGCATTACAATGCCACTGTAAAAGTCGACGTTAGGGTAGAGTTTACGTGATACAAAGTATTCATCTTCCAGTGCAATTTTCTCTAAAGCTAGTGCCAGCTTAAACATTGGGTCGTTATTTAAACCAAGTACATCCAACACCTCATGGCATGTTTTCCTCATGATGGCTGCTCTTGGGTCCATGTTGCGATAAACGCGATGACCAAATCCCATGAGCCTAAAGCTGTCTGATTTGTCTTTTGCCCGATTTATAAACTCACCAATGCGTGAAACATCACCAATTTCCTCAAGCATGTTAAGTGTGGCTTCATTAGCGCCACCGTGTGCTGGACCCCAAAGTGATGCAATACCTGCTGAAATACAAGCAAATGGATTCGCGCCACTAGAGCCAACTAGGCGTACGGTTGAGGTTGATGCATTTTGTTCGTGATCAGCATGTAAGATTAAAATCCGCTCAAAAGCTTTCGCTAATACAGGATTAGGCACGTATTCTTCGCATGGTGTGGCAAACATCATGTACATAAAGTTTTCCGCATAGTTCAGATGATTTTGCGGGTACATAAATGGTTGACCACTTATATATTTATAGCTCCATGCAGCAATTGTTGGCACTTTTGCAAGTAAGCGGTGTGCAGATATCTCGCGGTGTTTTGGATTCAGAATATCCATCGAGTCAAAATAAAACGCAGAGAGTGATCCCACAACACCCACCATGACTGCCATTGGATGTGCATCACGTCTGAATCCGCGGAAAATATTGCTGAGTTGATCATGCAGCATTGTGCTGCCAGTAATGGTGTCGGTAAATTGCTGTTTCTCTGCAGCATTCGGCAAATCGCCATGCATTAGCAAGTAGGCAACTTCTAAGTAATCACAGTGCTCGGCAAGTTCTTCAATAGGATAGCCGCGGTGATACAGTAAGCCTTGTTCTCCATCAATAAATGTAATGTTGGAATCGCATGCAGCAGTAGACATAAAACCAGGGTCGTAAGTGTATACCCCGTGCTTGCCTAATGTGCGGATATCAATCACATCATTACCCAATGTTCCTGAGAGCATTGGTAATTCAATTGGTGATTTGCCATTGTCAAAGCTGAGCGTAGCTGTACTTGTATTATTTTTCATGGTGTTTTTGCGGTTCTAATCATCATTTACTGTGATTATACTTTATCAATGCGGGCAGATGAATGATAAAAGCTTACTATGCTTGGTAAATTGCACCTAAAATGCGTAAGCCTTTTGCGCCAGTGACTTCTGGTAGGTTAGCACTTTCTTGTGATAGGCACTTTTTCGCCAGCCATGCAAAGGCAATTGCCTCAACCCAGTCAACGCCCATCCCTAGTTTTTCAGTAGTTTCTAAGTGCGTCGATCCTATAAGTGACTGTAGGCCGCTAGTTAGTAGCTTATTTTTAGCGCCACCGCCACAAAGGTATATTTCGTCTACTTGACCGCAGTATTGTTTTACAGCGTTTGCAATAGAGTGCGCACTTAATGCAACCAATGTACGTGCAACATCATTGGGTGCATATGTTTGCGTAGTTAAGCAATGGTTTAGCCATGCATCGTTAAATAGATCTCGACCAGTGCTCTTAGGTGGCAGTGCAGAGAAATAAGGTTCACTTAACATGGCAGACAGCAAAGGTTCAATGATATTGCCAGTACTGGACCATTGGCCATCGGTATCGTAGTCTAAGCCTAGATGTTGCTTAGTCCATGCATCTAATAGCATATTGCCTGGACCAGAATCAAAACCGAATACCTCGCCAGTATTGCTCAGGTAGGTAATATTGGCGATACCACCTATATTGATAATTGCACGGTTACGCTGATTGTGAGCAAAAACATCTTGATGGAATGCGGGTACCAATGGCGCACCTTGTCCATTGGCGGCAATATCTCTACTTCTAAAATCGCTTACAACAGTAATTCCCGTGAGTTCACTTAACAACGCAGCGTTTCCAATTTGCATGGTATAGCCTAGCTCTGGACGATGTCTGATAGTTTGTCCATGGCAACCAATCGCAGTAACCGTGCCTGCATCAATTTCTGCATCCGACAATAACTCGTTAACTGCTTTTGCATACAAACGAGCAAGTGTATTGCCCATGAGTGCTGTAATTTCTAATTCATTATCTGTGGGGTGTTGTAGGGCAAGGATTTGGTTGCGTAAATCTGTAGGGTACGCTGTAAAGTGTGTTTTAAGTAGCTGGGGATGTTGCAAATGGTCGAATGTTACCAATGCAACATCAACACCATCAAGGCTAGTGCCCGACATCAACCCGATGAAAAGCTGGCTAGCCATGATGGTGTTCTAATTGAGGTGAATTATTCTAATGCGGCGATGTTACTTGTGCCTAGCAATCTTAGCTGAGCAGTCATTTGGCCGCTAATAGCTTCAAATTGAGCCTTATTGTCGCCTTGAATCGCATTGGTTTTTGGTAAGGCAACTTTCATTGGGTCCTGATGCTTGCCGTTGATTAAAAACTCATAATGCAAATGTGGGCCTGTCGCCACGCCGGTCATTCCGACAAAACCAATCATTTGCCCTTGCGTGATTTTTGAGCCGCGGCGTAGTTCTGGCGCAAAGCGTGAAAGGTGTCCGTACACTGTACTTACCCCATTCGCATGCTTGAGGATGATGACATTGCCGTAGCCGCCTTTGGTGCCTACAAAATCAACAACAGCATCAGCCGAGGCTTTAATGCGTGTTCCAGTGGGCGCCGCAAAGTCTACCCCCTTGTGCGCACGCATTCTTTGTAGAACAGGATGGAACCTTGCAACGCTAAAGCCAGAGCTTACGCGGCTGAACTCTAAAGGTGAGCGTAAAAACGACTTGTGAATACTTTTGCCTTCTGGTGTGTAGTATTGCATTTGATTGTTACTATCTCGGAAGCCAATAGCACGGTAAGTTTTGCCATTGTTTACGAACTCGGCAGCTAAAACTTCGCCTGATTTAATCAGCTCTCCTTGATCGTAATTGCCTTCGTAAATGACATTGAATCGGTCACCACGACGTAAATCAGTATGGAAGTTAATCTCGCTTTCAAAAATATCTGCGAGCTGGATTGCAATATGGTCTGGAATGTTGGCAGCATCTGTTGCGCCAAATAGTGAACTATGAATCATTGCCGATTTTAGTACTGGACGAACTTCTAAAGCGCGTTCATCTTGACGGGCTTCATAACCATCAACAGTTTTGGTAATCGTTAAAAACTGATTAGCGCTAATTTGATATTCAAAATGAAACAGATTTCCATCTGCATCGGTTTCTGATTTTACTTGGCGACCAGGGATGATTGAGCGTGCAATTTCGCTAGCAACGCTATCTGCGCGAATGAATTCAAGCACATCGCGGTTGCGAATGTTTAGTCTCGCTAAAACACTCTGTAATGTGTCATCTCTGCGCACATGATCTTTATACCAAAATTTTTCTGTTAGGTTGACTTCATCATTTAATGCTTGTTCAAGCGTAGGTAAACTCAACTCTTCAACCACCATAGATGTAGTGATATTAGTTGTTAGGGTTTGAGGTGCAATACCAAAAGCGGTGTAAATACCAAACAGCGGTAAACAAGAAATCGCCAATATCCAGCGCAACTTAAATTTACGCTCTGAAAGGCGCTGCAACTTGCGTTCAGCTTTATTGGCGTTTTGCGTTAAAATAGAATCTTGGGTTGATTGGTGATGATTGGGCTCGTTGATATCCACGGGCTAACCTTTAGTTAATTATTTCAGCTCTTGATACTAACAGAAAATTTAGTTTATACAAATAAACTAGCAGTAAAAATAATATAGTTTAAGGACGTTAAAACGTGAATATTGAAATCAGCCAACAGCTTGCAGTGATTAAACGCGGCGCAGATGAACTGTTAATCGAAGCGGAGTTGGTCGAAAAGCTTAAAAAAGGTCAGCCATTAAGAATTAAAGCTGGCTTTGACCCTACGGCACCAGATTTACATCTTGGGCATACTGTACTTATTAATAAGTTACGTCAGCTTCAAGAGCTTGGGCATCAAGTGTTGTTTCTGATCGGTGATTTCACTGGCATGATAGGCGACCCGACAGGTAAAAGTGCAACGCGCCCGCCATTAACTGCAGAGCAGGTGCAGGAAAACGCAAAGTCATATGCGGCTCAAGTATTTAAGATACTGAAGCCAGAACAAACTGAAGTTGTTTTTAATTCTAAGTGGCTCACTGAGCTTGGTGCTGCTGGTATGCTTAAGTTGGCCGCTAGCCATACCGTCGCGCGAATGCTAGAGCGTGATGACTTCTCAAAGCGATTTAAAGGTAATCAGCCAATCGCGATTCACGAGTTTTTATATCCTTTGTTACAAGGTTATGACTCCGTTGCGTTAAATGCTGATCTTGAGCTAGGCGGTACGGATCAGAAATTCAACTTGTTAATGGGTCGTGAGCTGCAAAAGCAAGCAGGGCAAAGTCCCCAATGTGTCCTTACCATGCCGTTGCTTGAAGGTTTAGATGGCGTTAATAAAATGTCTAAATCTTTAGGTAACTATATAGGTATCGCGGAAGCGCCAGAAATTATCTTTGCCAAAATAATGTCTATCTCAGATGAATTAATGTGGCGTTATATAGAGTTGCTTTCATTTGAATCATTGGAAACCATTGCGCAGTGGAAGGCTGATGTTAGTGCTGGTGCCAACCCTAGAAACATCAAAGTTCAATTCGCTCAAGAAATTGTCACGCGTTTTCATAGTAAAGAGGATGCAGATAAGGCATTGCTAGATTTTCAGACGCGCTCAAAAGGTGGTGTACCAGAAGATATCCCACAAATAGAGGTGGTGGCTGAGTCTGAGAGTATTGGTGTTGCTCAATTGTTGAAGTTGGCTGGCCTAGTGAGCAGTACCTCCGAAGCCTTCAGGTCGATTGAGCAGGGTGGTGTTAAATTGGATGGCGAGAAAGTGACAGACAAGACTTTGACTGTTAAAAAAGGCAGTGCTGTAATTGCACAAGTGGGTAAGCGTAAATTTGCAAATGTAACAATTATGTAACATTTTAAAATAGGGGTTGACCAAAGTTAAAAGCGCTGTAGAATGCGCACCTCGCTGACGAAACAACGTTAGCGAAAAGTATAAAGTAGTAGAAGGCGCAGTAAAAAGTACGGTTAATTTTAATGAGTAAATATTACGAAATTAAGGTTGACGAGCGTTAAAAGCTCTGTATAATGCGCACCTCGTTAACGCAAAGCGTAACGGGGAAACAAAAAGTTCTTTAACAATATAACAACTGATAAGTGTGGGTGC
>NZ_JAURYU010000041.1 GCF_030653755.1 Methylotenera sp. | reverse complement strand
CCGATTTGGCAGTAAGTCTATATAAAAAACTGCCGATAGAATTGATCAGCGTAGATTCTGCGCTAGTTTATCAAGACATGAATATAGGTACGGCAAAGCCAAGTGCTGAAGTATTGGCAGAGGCACCACATGCTTTGATTGATATTATTCCACCCACTGATGTTTACTCAGCATCTCAGTTTAGAAGTGACGCATTAAGGTTAATGGCTGATATCACAGCACGTGGAAAAATTCCATTGTTGGTCGGTGGAACAATGCTTTATTTTAAAGCGCTAGAGGAAGGCTTAAGTCAATTGCCTGAAGCGGATGCTGATGTTAGGCAACAAATTGAACAAGAAGCGTTAGAAGTGGGCTGGCCTGCCATGCATGCAAAACTAGCATTGATAGACCCTGAAAGTGCTGCACGTTTACAGCCTAACGATGTGCAAAGAATAGAGCGTGCTTTAGAGGTTTTCCGAATTACTGGGCGATCCATGACGTCACTGCATCAGGCCACAAGTGGTGATACCTTACCGTATCGATTGCTTAAGATTGCGCTAGTGCCTAGTGATCGCAAAGTGTTGCATGAGCGCATTGCCGTCAGATTTGATCAAATGCTAGCGGATGGGTTTATTGACGAAGTCAAAGCATTAGTGAAAAAACATCCTGCATTGACACCTGATAGTACTTCAATGCGTTGCGTTGGTTATCGTCAAGCTTTGGAGTATTTGGCAGGCGTGTATGATGAAGCTGAATTGCGCGATAGAGGTATTTTTGCAACGCGTCAGTTAGCCAAGCGTCAGCTGACATGGTTGCGTAGCATGGAAAATATACAACAAGTAGATTGTTTAAATACACTGATGCATGAGGACGTGTTGAATACTGTTGCCGCATTTATTAAGGGACAATAATGAAAAACTTTATTAAAGAAAACTTGGTATTGGTCGTAGGTCTGACTTTGCCTATATTGTTGATTTTTATTTTCTTTGCATCGACTGTGATTCCACAGTTAATGAGTCCACCACCACAATATGAAATGTTGTTCACCACCAAGCAATATGATTACCAGAATAAGCCAGACTACTTGATTGATTTTTTAGTTAAAAACCAGAAGTTAATGGTTAAAGTAAACAAGAATGAGAATAAAGACCGAAGCGATGATTTAACGCGATTGATGGTTTACGATGCCAAGACTGACAGCGTGCGTGAAATTACAGTGGATATTTCTAAAGCCGCTGCATCCGTAGTTGATGGTGTTGCAGTATTGCAAGAAACGGAAAATATGATGATTGATACGGCAATGGTCTCACCAGATGGATATCGACTAGATGGCCCCAGTTATGGTGGGGGCGGTATGGTCGGTGGGTTGTTTGGTGCTGGCTACCGCGATAATGGCTTTAGGCTTAGAAAAGGAAGTATTGGTTATAAAATCCCTAATACACAACAGCATTATTACTATAACCAAGTGAAATTTGTTGGTTGGGTCATCAAAAAATAAGGAGCTGCCATGTCACTTAAAGAGGATGCTTTGCAAGATATCGTTTCACTAGCGAAACATAATCAAATCACCTTAGCTGAGATTGCACACGCACTTAATGCATCGTTGCAGCAGCCAAACCAAGAGCCATCGGGAGTGCTGTCCAAGTTGTTTGGGTACATAGGCGGTATTTTCGTGTTTGCAGGCATTGGTGTTTTTATATCAATGTATTGGGATGACTTTAGCTCAGCCTCACGTGTGATTGTGACTCTAGGCACGGGCTTGACAGCTTTTGTGATGGGCTTGATTTGTCTGACTGATGCTAAATATGAGCGTGCTGCAACGCCATTATTCTTAATATCGACGGTGTTGCAACCCACTGGCATTATGGTGATGTTGCAGGAGTACTCATCAGGGGATGATGTGCGTCATGGCTTGTTGTTCATGGCTAGCTATATGCTGGTTCAGCAAGGGGCAGTTTTTTGGGGGAAACAGCGTACGGTGATGGCGTTTAGTGCAATATTGTTCGGATGTATCTTTTTTGCAAATTTATTTGATATCTGGGACGTGAATGAAAAGTTGATTGGGATGGTGATTGGTAGCGCTTTATTGTGTATTGCGTATGCGATTAATCAATCTAAGCATATTGCGATTGCCCCGTTTTGGTACTTTGTTGGGGCTGTGTTGCTATTATGGTCAATATTTGAATCTGTAGAAAATACCTTGTTGGAACCTTTGTACCTTGGCGCTACAGCTTTTATCATATTTTTAAGTACATATGTGCGCAGTAGAACGCTCTTACTGGTAGGTACCATCACGATGTTGTTATATATCGGATACTATACTGCAGAGCATTTCGCAAACACCGTGGGCTGGCCTATTGCGTTGGTGATGATAGGCATTGCCTTAATTGGCCTGAGTGCACTGGCAGTGCGCTTGAATAATCAATACATTAAGTAGATGTGAGCGGTAAATTAATTGCAATATGACTAATCTGCATTAATACAGATTAGTCATATTGTTAGTCAGTTAGAAATGAGCGCTGATTCGATTAGCAGCTTCAATGCATTCATCATATGAGGCGACTAGCGCCATGCGGATGAAGTTTTTACCTGGATTAACACCGTGCGCATCGCGCGCTAAAAAACTGCCAGGAAGCACTGTAATATTGAGGTCTCGGTATAGTTTTACGGCAAAATCTGTATCAGAAATGCTCGGGTCATTAATCTTTGCCCATAGATAAAATGCGGCATCTGGGACTGTTACGTCCAATACCTTAGTCAGCAATGGCGTTACATCTTTAAATTTCGCGGCGTACAACCTGCGGTTTTCAATGACGTGTGCTTCATCATCCCATGCCGCAATAGAGGCGGCTTGAACTGCAGGATTCATCGCGCAGCCATGATAAGTGCGGTAGAGCGTAAATGATTCAATAATTTTTTCATCGCCCGCAACAAAACCTGAACGCATGCCAGGTACATTGGAGCGCTTAGAAAGCGAGCTGAATACGACGAGATTCTTGTAGTCTCTGCCTAATAGATGCGCAGCTTGTAATGCACCTAATGGCGGTGATTTTTCATCAAAATAAATTTCTGAATAGCACTCATCGGCAGCAATCACGAAGTTGTATTGGTCAGATAGGCTAAAAATGTTGCGCCATTGGTCTAAACTCATTACCTTGCCAGAAGGGTTGCCAGGACTACAAATGTATACCAGTTGTGTACGTGCTAATACATCGGTTGGCACGCTAGTAAAATCCATGACGTGGTGATGGTTTGGGTCTTGATGTGGCAGTGTATTTAGAAAGTAGGGGGTAGCGCCAGCCAGAAACGCAGCACCTTCGTAGATTTGATAAAACGGATTTGGTGAAATGACAACAGGGTCGGTTTTTGTTTTATCAATAATGACTTGAGCAAATGCAAATAATGCTTCGCGGCTACCTGTTACTGGCAAAATCGCTTTTTCAGGACTAAGGGTAGGTACTTGATAGCGACGTGTAATCCAGTTGGAAATCGCACTTCTTAGCTCAATTGAGCCTATAGTCGTGGGATAATTAGCTAAACCAGTTAGGTGGTTTACTAATGCGTCTTTAATTAACTGCGGAGTTTCGTGTTTAGGTTCACCTATCGATAAGTTAATAGGTGTATAACCTGCATTGGGAGTAATCCCTTTAAATAAATCACGCAGACGTTGAAATGGGTAGGGTTGTAATAAATTTAGATTTGGATTCATAAGGTAACATTATAGTGAGCAACAGCAATAATAAAAACTTTTTTGCGGTATTCGGCCTACTTTTTGGCGCTTTTTGCTGGGGAATTATCTGGTACCCGTACCGTTTGATGGCTGATGCTGGAGTGTCTGGCGTTGCTTCTAGCTTCTACACTTACGCGATTACGATTGCGATTACCACTATTTTTTTAGGTAAGCATTGGCGAGGGGCTGCTAAACTTCCTGCAAGTATCATTTGGCTTGGTTTGGTAGCAGGATGGACAAACTTAAGTTATGTACTTGCCATTATTGATGGTGAAGTGATGCGTGTCATGTTGTTGTTTTATTTGTCACCATTTTGGACCTTAATCCTTGCTCACTTTTGGTTAAAAGAAAAAACGCAACTCACGGGATATATTGCCATTGCTGCGTCATTGCTTGGTGCATTTATTATGCTTCACGATCCTAAGTTTGGTTATTTACCATTGCCTAGAAATGCCGCTGAGTGGCTTGCAGTATCTGCAGGGATAGGATTTGCGCTAACGAATGTGATTGCAAGAAAATCTAGCCATTTATCTTTGACTGCTAAGTCCTATGCCATATGGATAGGTGTCATTGTTGTTGCTTTGTTGTTTGTGCCTGTTGCCCAATCTTCTATACCAAGCCCTACTGTCTTTACTTTGATAGATTGGAGCGTAATGATATTAATTGCAATCTTGTTGATTGCTGCAACTTTCTTCGTGCAATATGGTGTAGCCAGAGTTGAAGCCACAAGAGCTTCTGTATTATTTTTATTTGAATTGGTGGTTGCTGCCATCGCTTCTTATTATCTTGCCCATGAAACCATGGATTTGAATGAGTGGATTGGTGGAAGCTTAATTGTGGTTGCTGCTATTTTTGCGGGTATACATCATCAGGATAATGCTAATTAATTGATATTGCGAAAGGCGTATACTTAGATAAGCATACTATATAGATAATAAGTTATCTAAATTTTGTTACCTGTGTTACCTTAGCCGAATGAATAAAATAATCTCAATAGTCCTACTCGTTTCTGCTATCTTTATTAGTGGGTGTCATCACTTCGGACATCATTGCCCCCCAGGCCAAGCAAAAAAAGGCAATTGCATTTAATGTAAATACTGCCTCGTCGGTCTATTAACTGATTTTTTTGCTATCAATTGAGCTACCTAATTTGGTCTATCACGAACTGTTCGAATTTCTGCTCAGGTAAAGGCTTGCTGTAGTAGTATCCTTGTAGTTCATCACAGCCTATAGATTTTAGGTAATCGTATTGGTATTTCGTTTCTACACCTTCAGCAATGACCTCTATGCCAAGGCTTTGTCCTAGGACGATAATTGCTTTCAGTATTGCCTTGTTTGCAGGGTCCTCTTCAATACTACTGACGAATACTTTATCGATTTTCAATCGGTCGATTGGAAAGTCTTTTAAGTAAGCCAAGCTTGAATAACCAGTACCAAAATCATCAATGGCTAGTTTTACCCCAATTTTTTTGAGTGAATGTAACGTTTCTATAAACTTTGTTGAATCATCTATCAGTGTATTTTCTGTTATTTCTAGCTCGAGGTAGCTAGGGTCTAGTTGAGTGACAGTTAAGATTTTTTTGATGGTGTTGGCTAAGTTGGATTGCCTGAATTGTCTAGGGGAAACATTGACTGCGATAGGGATATATTGACCAGTTTTTTCCTGCAAAGCTTTGGCTTTATAGCATGCTGTAGCGAGCACCCATTCACCGATTGTTTCTATTAAACCTGTTTCTTCCGCAATGTTGATAAACTTAAGTGGTGATATCAACTCGCCACCTTCAGGCTGCCAGCGTATTAAAGCCTCAGCGCCACATATTTTACCTGTCGCAAAATTCACCTTGGGTTGGTAATACAGTATGAACTCTTCTAGTTCAATGGCTTGGCGTAAGTTGTATTCTAGTGTGACGCGTTCAGTTAATGCGATGTTCAGTGCTTGCGTGTAAATTTGGAAGTTATTCCTACCCGCTTTCTTAGCTTTGTACATGGCTGTATCAGCATTGCGAAGTAATGCGTTGGCATCAAGTCCATCATTAGGGTAAATGCTAACACCGATGCTACAGGTAACTAAGTAATCTAGACTGTTAATCGTTAGTGGGACAGCAACGGCTTCAAGTACACGTTGCATGCTAAGGAAAATATCATTGGTGTCATCAATATTGGTGAGTAATATGACAAACTCATCACCGCCAAGTCTTACCACAGTGTCGATTTCACGGACTGAGCTGGATAATCTATTTGCCATGATAATGAGCAGCTCATCTCCAACCTCATGTCCCATGCTATCGTTAATGAGTTTAAATTGGTCTAAATCTAAAAATGCAACCGCCATTTTATTTTTATAGCGATTGGCAAAATTAATACATAACTGTAGCCTATCATTAAGCATGTTCCGGTTTGGTAAACCCGTTAAGCTGTCATGCATCGCTTGATATTCTAGTTTTTCTTCATAGCTCTTACGAGCAGTGATGTTTTCAACCGTTCCCTCGTAATAGAGCAGATTGCCTGATTCATCAAGCACAACACGTGCATTTTCTGAGATCCAAATCGTACTTTTATCTTTTCGATACACTAATGATTCAAATTTTTCTACGCTATCGTTGTCTTTAAGTAATTGTACAAACTCTTCACGACGGCCAGGCTTTACATATAGCTGCTCTTGTATGTTATTGAATGCAAGAATAAGCTCTTCAGGGGAGCTGTAACCGTACATGCGCGCAAGTGATTGATTAACGATTAAATAATGCCCATCAGCGGTTGTTTGAAAGATACCTTCAAGGGTGTTTTCGAAGATTGAACGGTATTTCAGTTCTGCTGCGAGAAGTGATTGTTCGATGCTTTTGCGTTTTGCAATATTCTGAATGTAGCCTTCTAAGGCGATGACTGCTCCTGCATCGTTATAAATTGGATTGCCGCGTTCTAATACCCAAATAACACTGCCATTGGCATGTTTGATGCGATACTCAACTTCGTACCGAGTACCTTCATTTAGTGCATTGTTGATGGTGTCGCGCACCATGATTCGGTCATCTTCCAATGTCACGGCTTCATAAGAAATATGTTTGTTCTGAAGCAGGTCATCAGGGTCATAACCAGTCAACTCCTTGCAGCCATTACTGACAAAAACCATGGTCCAGTCTTTATCGTAAAGACAGCAGTACAACATTCCTTCAAGATTATGCATCAACGCATCATGCATGTGCTTATCACTCTTAAAAGCGACAATCGATGTCTCAGGTTGATATGGTGCTGATGCAGGGTTCATTGATTGGTTATGCCAAAATTGATGCTTGTGTCAGTTAAGCATTAACTATGCCATCTTATATTGAATGCGTATTTTGTGTTCAATCATTCAAACGCTGCTTTTTAAAAGGACTTAATGAAAATGCTTATCTATCCTTAATTCTACTTGCTAAGTTATTATGCACTTTTAAAGTGCATGGTGTGGTGCGTTGCACCATATTGTTTTATTTATAAGTTAATAAGTCACTAAAATTTATATAGATATCAAACGTTAGTAAGTGTTTATTTTGTATTGGCCTATATATTGCTTATATTAAAATCATAAAATTAATGTTTTATGTAAGTAATGCGACCAATTATCAATTATTGTCTGTGAGCTAATAATGAATCAGATTTCTTCGTTTCAAATCGATAATTACCTGCCTTTTATGAGGGATGTTGTTCGTTGTGAACAATCTTTACATGAGCTAAATTTAATGTGGAGAATTATTGAATCGTCAGCAAAAATGAACTGCCCAGTGGAAGCAAAGAGCATATTGCCTACGATGGCTGCAACCCGAGACGGCTTTAATCGGTTAGAAAAAGAGTTGGTTTTAAGCTTAGTGCAAGAAAAAGTTGCCACTGTATTTAACGAGATTGGCACCAAGGCAAAATATGTCATTGATATCTTGGTGCGTAATCTTTACGAACGTACCGCTGATGTTGGGTTTCTTGCGACAGACCGTGAGTTATGCAGTTTTGTGGCAGGTGTTGGTGGAAATGTTGATGATATACGTTTGCGCTTACGCGCTTACAGAAGTAAATATACGGTCTATGATGAAATTATTCTACTAGATGTTCATGGCAACGTTTTGGTGCAGATTAACCAAGAAACACCAATAGAGGGCAGTTTAGATCCTTTGATTCATGAAACTTTAACATCAGAAGATTACGTAGAAACTTATCGTCATACTGATTTGCGCCCCAAAAAAGATAAAGCGCTGGTTTATTCAAAACGTATGCTGCATCCTGAAACTGGTGCGGTAGTTGGAATTTTATGCCTGTGTTTTAATTTTGTTGAAGAGATGGCTGGTATTTTCCAATCTCATCGAGACCCTAGCTTACGGTCGGTGATGTTGTTGTTAGATCAGCAGCAACAGGTGATTGAAACCAGTGATCCTCGCTGGATTCCTGTAGGGGCGGTAGTGCCTGTTAATCATGATGCTAAACCTGGATTAATGATATATGGTGGGCGTGAGTATCTAGTGGCGACTTTCAAAGCAAATGGTTACCAAGGTTATATGGGGCCAATAGGCTGGCAAGGTCAAGTGATGACGCCTGTTGATATTGCCTTTACAGGCCAGGAAACAAGTGCATTGAAGTCTTTAGATGCAAAAGTAGCGAGAGGGTTGTTATCTCATGCACAGTCTTTTTGCCCACCACTTTATGAGGTAATGACAGCGGCTTCAACTATACGCAGGGTTGTATGGAATGGCCAAGTCATGACTGTTGGACAGACAGGGGAGTTGTTTAAACTCAAAACTATACTAGACCAGATTAGTGAAACTGGTACACGTAGTAACGAGCTATTTGCGCAATCTATTAATGACCTTTATGAGACAGTGCTTGCTTCACGATTGCAAGACTCTGAGTTTATGTCACATTTGTTAGTAGACTTACTTGATCGTAATTTATATGAACGCTCTGATGACTGCCGCTGGTGGGCTGTGACACCTGAACTCAGAGTGGCACTTGCTTCTGAACGTATGGATGTTGCAAGTGTGTCGCGTATTACAGAGATATTGAACTACATAAACCAGTTGTATACCGTGTACACGCGTATTTTTGTCTATGATAAACAAGGTGTTATCGTTGCGAGTACTAACCCTGTGGATGAAGGTGGTTCAATTATCGGGTCATCAGTTGATGATGTCACATTGACTGAAGTGTTATCTCTGCGTAATGAACAGCAGTACTATGTTTCACCATTTGAGCCTAGTTCAATCTATAAGAATGATCCTACCTATATTTATCATGCGGCCATTATGTCGCCTGATGGGGTTGATGTCGTTGGTGGTATTGGATTGGTCTTTGATTCAACACCTGAGTTTAATGCGATGTTACTCGGTGGTATTGCCGATAATGAATCCATTAAGGCATTTTATATTGATAGACAGGCTAAGATTATCTCTAGTACAGATCCTTCTCGTCCAGTAGGTTCTGTCTTAGATGTAGACCCAGACTTACTTCAGTTGCCGAATGGTAAATGCACTTCACGCATTGTGATACGCGATGGCCATTACTGCATTCTTGGCTGTAGTGTATCTAACGGCTACCGTGAGTTTAAAGTAACTGATGGATATAAAGAGGATGTGATTGCTGTTGTTTATGATGCATTTGGCGAGGTGAGAAACCACTTTAGTTCTGGTAATGACTCAGCCTCTATTATTCATTCTGAGTCTGTGCAGTCATCAGATCCTGAGTTTGCAACATTTTTTGTGGATGAGACACTATTTGCCCTAGAGGCGGAAATAGTTTTAGAGGCATTGTCGGCATCAGAGATATCTTCAGTGTCGATAGGTAGTCGTTCAGAGCGTGTCGGTGTGATTGCAGTTCAACATGAGGGTAATGGCGCTAATTATGTGTGGGTTTATGATCTCAGTTACTTATTGAGTGGCGTTCCATCAGTGGTTGATAGTAACAGTCAGGTGGTAGTGATTATGTGTGGCGGACATAAAATTGGCTTGCTTGTAGGTGCCTTACACTCTGTCGCTCAGTTTAATCAGGCTCAGATAAGTATGACACCGCTAGCGAATGATAAACGAGGCAATTTGATTAAGTGGATTATTAAAGCGAATGAAGGAAATTTGTTTATTCAATGTGTGGATGTGGATTTCTTACTAAGAATGCTGACAAATCCGTTTGATCCAGTAAAGCAACAATAAATATGGTGAAATATTTTATTATGCGTTCACGAGTATTGGTAATAGTTAATGCATAAAGAGCAATGTTTCAGGTTTAATGTTCTGTTGGTATGGTTATCTGAAGCAGATAACCATACCTTATGTATACAGGCTATTTGAACTATATATGTGAAACGAACTTTTTTGACTACAGCCCGATACCACCATTCCCATTGCGTGTTCCCTCAGCTGCGAAGCGAATTTTCAGTGATAAATCGTTACGAGAGTCCGCGTAGGCAAGTGCATTATCTTCGTCGACTTTGCCATTGGCATGTAGTTTAAATAAGGACTGATCAAAAGTGTGCATGCCAATGTCGCCGTGTTCCGCCATGATTTCTTTGATTTCACCCATTTTTTGTTTTTGTATCAACTCACCCATGTAAGGTGTATTAATCAAAACCTCAGTGGCGGCTACACGTTTACTTTGCTTACCTGGGATCAAGCGTTGCGATACGATAGCAACTAGATTCATTGACATTCCCAGCAGTAAACCATTTCTACCATCTTCTGGAAAGAATGAAATAACGCGCTCTAATGCTTGATTCGCATTGTTAGCATGCAGTGTGGCTAGACATAGATGGCCAGTTTCAGCATAGGCAAGCGCGTTTTTCATGCCATCCATATCACGGACTTCACCAATCAAAATAACATCAGGTGCTTGGCGCATTGCATTCTTAAGGCCATTTTCAAACGATAACGTATCAATGCCAATTTCACGTTGGTCTACTACCGATTTTTTATGAGGGTGAATAAATTCAATAGGGTCTTCAAGCGTTAAAATATGACCATTGCTTGTTTCATTACGATAATCAATCATCGATGCAAGTGTGGTTGATTTGCCAGAACCCGTTGCACCAACTATCAAAATAAGTCCACGTTTGCGAGTGATTAAATCTTTTAGCACAGGTGGTAGTCCTAGGCTTTCTAAAGATGGGATTTCAGTTTTAATATGGCGAATCACCATGCCGACTTCACCGCGTTGTTTAAATACATTGACGCGGAATCGTCCGATATCTTTTTTACCTAATGCAAAATTAGACTCCAGTTCTGATTCAAACTCTTTAGTCTGATCTGCGTTCATCAGAGAGTAAGCAATATCTTTGATCATGCCAGGCTTCATGATTTGTGAGTTGATGGGTGTAGTTTCACCTTCAACTTCTATGTGAATACTGGTCCCTGTGCTGAAGAATAAGTCTGAGCCACCTTTGTCCAGCATAAACTTCAATACAGGGGTGATGTCGATTGCTGCCATGATTGTGTCCTGAATGTTCTCAAATTTGTTGTTTTTATCATTTAGTGCATTTGCACATATTAAAGACTTTAGCATAATTTTAATTGAACTCATTAGCTAGTTGTGCTGCTTTATTCAGCCTGCCAATATGGGTTATTTAGCATGCTGTTTCAACATCGCTCGATATGTTTTTTCAAGCGATTCTGCAAACTTGGCTGTGTCAAATAAAGGCGATGTCATATTTTCAGTGCTTAGTTTTTCTTTAATACTCGTCAGCGTGTCTTTATTCTGCATGAGGCTCATTGCTGTATTTTCATAAGCTTCTAGCGAGTAAGTGATGAGTTGCGTTAAGCCAGCAGCATGCAGCAAACTGCTTGCGACACGTGATGCAAATGTGTCACCTACACACGTTAATACTGGCACACCCATCCATAAGGCATCGCTACAAGTTGTATGTGCGTTGTATGGTTGGGTATCTAAAAATAAATCAGCATGCGCATGTCTTGCTAGGTGGTCTGCTAAAGTAACTCTTGGTGCAAAAATAATGCGCTCAGCTTCAATGCCTCTAGTTTTAGCTTCACGCAATAAATTTTGTTTAGCCCAAGTGTTGCAATCTAACAGCCAGAGCACGCTATTGGTTTGTGTTGAGAGCAGGCGCATCCACACACTAAAAACATCGGGTGTGATTTTAAATGATTGGTTAAAGCTACATAGTACAAATGTATCTTCAGGAAGCTGACATTCTTGACGTGAGGGTGTTTTGCCTACTGGGCGTTTACGGTCGTTCGGTTGGTAGCATTGGGGTAGTAAGGCTAGTTTTTCAGCATAATAGCCTGCTGATGTGGGCGGTGTAATGAAGGCATCTGTTAATAGATAATCGAATAGTGGTGTGCTTGGTTCATGATTAAGACGAACTTCCCCCATTGTGCCTGGAAATCCTAACCAGTTGACGTTGATTTTTGCTGGGCGGAGTGTTGCAATACCACTTCGGCTAGTTTGTGTAAAACCAGTTAAATCCACCAAAATGTCGATGCCATAACTATGTATTTTCTTTGCGGCATCTATTTCAGTAAGTGAGCGAATGTCATGAAATTGATTAAACGCTTTTTCGAGCCTTGCTCTTGCGTTGGTTTTATCATTAATGCCATAAGAAAAAGCGTGGATTTCAAATTGGCTTTTATCGTGTAGCTCAATCAGCTCACTGATTAGAAAGGCTAGCGGGTGTAATCTAAAGTCTGCTGATAAATAACCTATTTTAATTTTCTTGTTAGAGACCGCTGTATGCGTAAAATTTAGCTGTTTGCCAAGTTGAATCAGTTGGGCATAGCGATTATTGACCCAGTTGCTAGCACAAACCTTTTGTTCTTCTGCGGTGGTAGAAGGCATCGCTAAAAAGGCAAAGGGGGATATTTGAGCGCTTGGCTCATGCTTTACCCACTTGCGAATCTGTTGAATATCCTCTTCTAGCCCCTGCCAATTACACATATGTTGCTTTTGGTGAACCAAATGCACTTTTGCATGATGTAGCTTAGGGTTGAGTGTGAGCGCTGTTTGATAACTTGCTACGGCTAAATCTAACTGGCCTAATTCGCGCTGTACGTTACCTAAGTTGTTATGCGTATCGGCATCATTAGGCGCCAGTTGGATTGCTTTTTGGTATTGCTTGGCGGCGTCATTCGGTTTACCTAACTCGCGTTGTGCGTTACCTAGGTTATATAGCAGTGCCGCATCTTGTGGGTTAAATAGTAAGGCTTCCTGAAAGCAGGCTTCCGCTTGAATGAAATTGCCAAGTGCATGTGCTTGATTCCCCAGTGATGATAAGCAGTGACAAAGTGCCTCACGTATGTCATCAGCTTTTGGTCTCACTCTTAATACACGCCGGTAGTAGCCTGCAGCTTCTTCTAACCGGTTAGCAGCCAGCATTGTGTTGCCAAGGTTAAGTTGGATGTCTAGGTCTTTAGGCTGCAATAAAATCGCTTGTTGAAAACTTTTGATAGCAGCATCAACTTGGCCGTTTTCGCGTAATGCTAAACCGTAGTGGTTTAAATATTCCACCTGTTTAGGACTAATGGCGAGCGCTTGTTCAATATGTGACACCGCGAGTGCAGCCCGATTGGTTTGATAATACACAAGGCCTAGCATATGGTGTGCATCAGCATGGTTCGGTTGCTTAGACAGCACTTGTTGGTAAAGCGACTCTGCTTCTGTTAATTGGCCTACACGATGATGTTGAACTGCTGCTAGATAATAAGATTGCGCCATAGACTCATTTTAACCTGAAATTTTATGCTGAGAGGCGATGGTTTTTGCCAATTTCTTTAATCCTAACGTTTTGAGCAAGAATCGATTGGGGTTAAGTTGGTAAGCCAGTTCATTGCTAACGGGTAAAGGCTGATGGCAAATAATACTTGCTAGTAGCTCTGCACATAATGGCGCACTGGTGAACCCTTTGCTACCGTGTGCTGCATTGATATATAAACCTGATACCCATGGTAGTGATTCAGTCGATGCACTTGGTCTTACAGGGTTTTTTGTGAGATTAGCACCATCGATTAATTCACCCACTAACGGCCAGTAGTCGCTGGTGGAACATCGGTAAGAAACGCGACCCCCAGTCAGGTTTTGTTTCAAGTCCTGATAGAGTGCTGGTGAGATGTTGTTGAGTTTATTTAAGTTAGAAATATGGTCTGCCTTTGCCAGTGTTAAATCAAGCGGTTCGGCTAGGGTGTTTTCTGTGTCAGAAAATGAGGCTCCTAAGCAATGAGATTGTGCGGTATAAGCGGATGGGCTTAAGTAGCCATCGCTGCAAATAATGGTGTTCACTTTGCGGCTATTAATCGTTGAATCCAGCACACTCACCTGACCACGTACTGCTTTAGTGTTTAGCGGTAGATCAGGCAATAGTATTTGTGCATCGTTAGCATTCGCAATGATCAGTACATCTGCGGTTGCTAGTAATTGTTTCTGACTGTAAACCTCAAAACCGTACGCTTGTTTAATAAATTGACTGACTAGATGTGTATTGATAATCGTAATGTTTGGGTGCTGGGTTAAATGCTTACATAGGTTTTTTGGTTGTATCCACGCCGCGGTTGGGAAATATAATGCGTCATGGTCAATCGGGATGCCAGCGATGGCGCTAGCTTCGGCATGCGACACATAATGAAATACGCTTGCTGGGTAATTGCGCGTGGCCACTTTTTTAATGCGCGATAGCTCCCTAGCGTTAAACCCAAGTTGCAACATGCCACACATCGAAAAGTCAGAGGCAGGCAGATTAAGAGATTGATAAAACGCTAAGCTATATAGGTAGCTATCCAACGCAAATTGGCTACTTAGATCATCACCACTTAAGCGTGGGTATAACATCGCGAGCGGATTGCCTGAGGCAGCACTGGCAATTTCTGAATTACGCTCAATGAGCGTGACTTTAATGCCTTGTTTAGCGAGTCCATAAGCACTGCTACAGCCAGCTATGCCACCACCAATTACAATTGCACTATTAGTCATGTGGCTTACCTATGAATTCCCCACAAAGCATTTCACGTTTTTTACCAAACCCTGTGCGCTTGTTTACCTTAAAACCTGCGTTGATTAAGTCTCGCCTTACATCTCCAGCACTGGTAAATGTTGCGAATGTGGTTGAGCGTTTGGCATGTTTTGCCATTTCTGAGAACAAGCCGCTGTGCCACATCTCTGGGTTCTTAGCAGGAGAGAAACCATCCAGAAACCAAGCATCAGCAACATGAGTGATGCGTGCTAATTGTTCGGTGGCATCGCCTGTATATACAGACAGTTGGATTCTATGGTTGTACAGGCTAATAGATGTTGTATTCATCAAGGACTCGTATTGATGAATCAGAGGAGTACTTAATTCAGAGAGTTCTGGCCACAATGCTAACGCGGTTGAGATATCACTCAAGCTAAGTGGGTATTTCTCTACGCTAACAAAATGCAATACCGCATGCTCCGGTGCTGTTGCAAGCCATAGCTTAGCCGCACATAAAAAGTTTAAGCCTGTGCCAAACCCAGTTTCAATAATGGTAAAGTTTTTTATATCAACCTGTTGCCAGCGTGTAGATAAGTCGTTTCCTTGTAAAAAAACATATTCCGTTTCTAATAAGCCGTTATCACTAGAAAAATAAACATCTTGAAACTTGGATGAGTAGGGTAAACCATCTACCCATGTTAGTTCTGCAGGGATGGTGCTATCTTCGTTGCCTGAATGAGGTGTGCTGTTGTCTGACATGCGTTTTAATATCGATTTAAATTAAGGCCAAATAGCGTATTAGCAAGTTGACCGCAATTTTAAACCATAAAGGCAGCGCAAGTCAGACTACTATCAAGTCAGGTAACTAAGAAGCGCTGAATACTAGTTCTAGTCTTTTAGTGTGAGCGTGTCTCTTTTATTATTTGGCTTGGCTAACAATAGGTGGACATCGCCTAGGGCGCGTTCGATAAAGCCACCTTCACAGTAGCAGAAATAGAACTCCCACATTTTGATGAATTCTTCTGAGTAACCTAATGCACGTACTTGGTTGATATTTTTAAAGAAATTCATCCGCCACATGCTCAGTGTCGTTGCATAGTGTGGACCAATATCTTCAAGATCAATTAATCTCATATCACTCATCCGCGTAATGCTATTAAGCATAGCAGTGTTAGATGGGATGCACGAGCCTGGGAAAATATAGCGTTGAATAAAGTCTACTGAAGATTTAGCCGACTCGTAACGTTGATCGGTGATCGTAATTGCCTGAATCAAGGCAAGCCCGTCAGGTTTGAGTAATGCACCTACTTTTGCAAAGTAAGTGTCATAAAACTGATGTCCAACTGCCTCAATCATTTCAATGGAGACTAATTTATCAAACACACCATCTAAATGGCGATAATCTTCAAGTAATAATGTGATTTTGTCACTAAGCCCAGCCGCTTCCACGCGCAATTTTGCTAGCGCATATTGTTGCTTAGAGATCGTAGTTGTCGTGATTTTGCAACCGTAATGCTTTGCCGCATAAATCGCAAAACCACCCCAGCCAGTCCCAATTTCAACCACGTGGTCAGTTGGTTTTAAATCGAGTTTATCGCAAATGGTTTTTAGTTTTAATTCAGATGCCTGTTGTAATGTCTGTGTTTGGTGATTAAATATCGCGCTGGAGTACATCATCGTTGGATCTAAAAATAACTGAAACAACTCATTGCCTAAGTCATAATGTGCTGCAATATTTTTACGACTACCTTCTGTCGTATTGCTATTTAGCCAATGTAATACCTTGAGAATCGGCCTGGTCAACCATTGGTAGCCACCTTCTAGTGCATCCATCACTGATTGATTGATACACATAATCCTGACCAATTCAGTGAGGTGATCCGTGGTCCAGTAGCCTAGCATATAAGCTTCACCAGCACCGATACTGCCGCCAAAAGCAATTTCACCATAAAATCGACTATCATGAACCTTAATCACCGCATGCAACTCAGTGGATGCTTGGCCAAAGCTGTGAATTTCTTCACCATCTATCAAGGTTAATTGACCTGTATGCAAATGCTTCAGTCGTTGCAGAATTTTATGTTTTGCTAAATCAGCAACCCACTTTGCCCGATTCTTTGGGCGTAGGCTGGTAGTTAGTTTTTCTTGTTGTAGGGTGGGTGTTGTCATGAATTTTTAGAGCATCAAGGTTGATGGGTTGAGTTCGGATGTGAATGAAACGGTAATCGTTTCAGCCACAGTTTTAATGCGTTCCAATAAATGGCTAGTACTACTTTAATTGTCATCAACGGGTATTTGATGAGCAGTATATTGAGTTTATACGGGGTAAGTTCTGTTCGAGTTAGCGACAGTGTGGCATTAAAGATTAGATGTTCGTCTTGAAGATTTTTCATGTGTATATGCAATTGTTCTTCTTCTAGTTGAAACGCCCAGTCATAATCAATATTCATTGGCATAAATGGCGACACATGAAATGCTTTACTAAACTTAAAAATAGAAAGTTCGCCATTGTTTGTAAATTTTACAGTTCTGTTTTTTGAGTAATCATGCACATAGGCAAATGATTCATTCCAAGGCGTATTGGTAATGTGGCTTACAACTGCCTGTAATGTTTCTCCGTCATCTTCAAAACAGTAATAAAATGTGACGGGGTTAAAACAATAACCAAAATAACGCATATTCGTTAACATGCAGATTGGACCATTTGGCTTTTTTCCTGTGTTGACCTCAACGAATTGGCTGATTTCGTCTTTTAGTAATTTGTTTGGATCCCCAAAATAGTCGGCACGTTTAAACCATGCAAAATTTCTAGACTCAAAAGACCAAAACGTATTGTTTTTAAATAATGATGGCAGGTCATCTAAGTTTAAAAACATCATAAATACCTGATAGCCAAAGCCATGGGCCTTGGGCTTGAAGCGCTTGTGAGATACCCAACCCTCATAAATAGCACTACTAGATAATTTATTTAGATGCATTGATGTACTGCTCAAAATGCTTGAGTGCTTCTAACGCGCTCACCACACCGTCTTCATGAAAACCATTTCGCCAATAAGCACCAGCATAAGCAGTGCGGTTTACGCCACTTATCTCATCATGTCTTGCCTGTGCAGCGGCACCTGCTAGGGTATAGACAGGGTGCATATAGGTTAAGCGTTTAATCACTTTGTCTGGATGAATATCATGGGTATGGTTGAGTGTCACCAATAAAGGCTCTACGGATTGCAAACCTTGCAGTATGTTCATGTTGTAAGTCACCGCAACCTTGTTTGATGCTAGGTTAGTCACGTGATAATTCCATGCTGCCCATGCAAGTTTTCTTTTTGGCATCAGATTGGTGTCATGGTGTAAAAATATGGTGTTCTCTTGATAGGGGATTGCACCAAGTATTTGTGTTTCCTCTGCTGTTTTATCTAATAGCATCTTCAGTGCTTGGTCGCTATGACACGCAAAAAAGACAAAATCAAATTTTTCCTCTTCACCATTGATTGGTTTTACACGCACGGACGTTTTTAAGCGGCGTACACTTTCTACTGGTGTGTTGAGCCTGATTTTATGCTTAAACGGTGCCGTTAATGCATATACATAACTGGCTGACCCACCTGAAATAGTGCGCCATTGAGGTCTATCATTGACGGTTAACATGCCATGGTGATGAAAAAATCGTACAAAAAAACGCGCCGGAAACGAAAGCATTTGTTTTGCATCGGTTGACCAGATAGCTGCACCCATTGGCACAATATACTGATCTATAAATTGTTGGCTATAGTTGCCTTGTCTTAAGTAGTCACCAAGTTTTATTTCATTTCCATCATCCAATAGCTCCAGTGATGTTTTATTGAATCGTAAAATGTCACGAATCATGCGGTGGAACGAAGGTTTGAATAGATTAATACGTTGTGCAAACAGGCTATTCAGGCTAGTACCGTTATATTCTAGGCCTGTGTTTTCACAGCGTACGCTAAAGCTCATGCTGCTCGGTTGCCACGCAACGTTTAGCTCATTCAATAAATTGATAAAGTTAGGGTAGGTGCGATCATTAAATACAATAAAACCTGTATCGACATTGACAGATTTACCTTCATGCTGAATTTGATGCGTATGAGTATGGCCGCCAATATGACTTTCAGCCTCAAATACGGTGATGTCATGTTTTGCATGCAGGTGGTGTGCAATCGTATTACCTGCAATCCCGCTTCCTATAATCGCTATTTTCAAACTGAGGTCTTTCAAAGAGGTTAAACTAAAAACCGCGTAGGTCTTATTTGGTTAAGTGTTAATTAGGACTATTAAATCTTGGATTCTTGTTTAATTTTACGAGACTCTCTTATCGATGCAGGTACCATACGTAAATCCCATATCAACCCACACATTGCCAATATCTTTAGGCCGTAATAGGTTAAATCTACTTCCCACCAGTAAAATCCTTGCTTGGCAGAACCTGGGTAATGATGATGATTGTTATGCCAACCTTCACCAAGTGTGGCTAATGCAATCCAAAAGTTGTTTCTACTTTGATCAGACGTGGCATAACGACGTTTTCCCCAGACATGGGACAGTGAGTTAACGGTAAATGTTGCGTGATAAAGCACCACTGTCGAAATCGCAAATCCCCAAATGAGCAATTGCATCCCGTTAGTATTTAAGCTTGGGTAGGTACTTTCTAGCCAATATCCTAATAAATAGATACTGATTGCTACCAACACGGGAATAACAGCGTCAAAACGATCTAAAAAGCGAAGTTCACTAAATTTAGACAATTCTTTGACGTTCTCTAGGTGAGCTGTAAAATTTTTCGATGATAGAAACCATCCGATGTGGCTCCATAAAAAGCCATGTTGCACAGGCGAGTGAGCATCTTCAGATTCATCAGAATACAAATGGTGATGTCGATGATGAGATGCCCACCAAATAGGACCACGCTGTACTGCAGTGGCACCAATCAGTGCCAAAATGAATTGAAAGAAACGGGTAGTGCGGAACGCTTTGTGTGAAAAGTAGCGATGATAAAAAGCGGTAATTGCAAACATACGAATTAAATAAAACCCGATAGCAAAGCTAACTGCAAACCAACTTACTCCAACCCAGAAAACAGCAATGCATGCGACATGAATCAAAATGAAAGGAATTACGCGTAACCAATCAATCGTTTGCCATTGGTTTTTAACAATATCTCTAGGCGCATGAAGTTGGACTGATTGATTATCAAACCACGAAATTAATTTTTTAAACATAGTGATTGCTATTTATTTGCTGATGTCTGTAGATACTTAACTGTATTAATTGTTGTGAGGCACTTGTCTAAGTTTACTCACGTCATAACCTAAATCTTTGACAAAGTCAGTCAGTTTTTTTTGGTCATCTTTGCTTATCTTCGGAGATCTAGCCATAATCCACACATAATCTCTGGCATTTCGTGCAATCACAGTTTGTGTGTAATTTTCATCAAGGTAAGCGATTAGGTATTCAGCTTTAATAGGCCAAACAAATTGCATGCCCCATGTTGCGTTACCTGTATCTTTCACTACAAAACCACGAGGTTCATATTTTTTATGCGGTCCGTTTAGACTGCCTTTATTAAACGTGAATGTAGTAGCAATAGTGCCGTCTTTATCAATTTTGTAACTTTCAATCGCATTGTAAGACTCTGTCTCGATAGCGGTTGGAATGGCAGCTATCACATACCAATCCCCCATGAACTTAGGCAAATCTACTTGAGGCACTGTAGCGATAGGATTTAGCTGTTTACTTGCACAAGCACTTATCAGGCCTGTTAATAGAGACATAATGACAAGCCTTTTACTGATATTAATCATATAGAAATTCATTTTAATTGGTAATAAATGTTATAGCCTTCAGGCGTAACTGATTTTAAGCCCACCCACTCCTGTTGATCCGTTGTGTACCATAACTCAATGTTGAGCTTGGGTTTCCCATCCAAACTGCCGTTCAGTTTATAGTGAAGTGTTTCTGTTGCTTTGCCTTTGACATCTAATATCGCTTTACCGAATTTTTTAAATGAGACATCTAGAAACTCAGCATTTTGTGGATTCAGTAACTTGGATTGTTCTAATATTTTTTGGTTCCAGTAGGCAAATGTCATGGTGCAAAAGGGCAGGCTTTTGGTCTCTTTTCCATTGTTTACTTCAAAATAGTCAGCATTGCGCTGTCCTTTCACCACCGTTTTTATTTTGTTTTCTAAGGTGTCGGCCTCTAAACTTTTAATGCAATTTTTATCCCAACTTTCTATTGCCTGATGGTCGTACTGGTAAGCATTAATAAACAGTACTTTTACATTAAACTTTGCTTCGCTAGTGAGCGTTTTGTCTTCACTTAATTTGAATGTGTGTTCGCCGATTTTGGTTTTATCCAAGTACACATCAAATGCCCATTCTTTGGTATAGGCACTGCTAGATACTACTAAGAGTAGCAGTGTAAACAGCATATGATTAAATAAAGGTATTCGTTTCATTGGTTTTTAGGCGCTATCGTATATTTGTAGGTGCTAATTTCTTGGTTTACCAGGTATAAATGCATTAGTTGTTTTGATGTAGCGCAGATATTCGGGACGGCGTTCTGCAATATCTTTTTCTAAGAGTGCAACACCGCTCACTTTAAGTAGTAATAGGGTCATTAATATCGCTGAAATAATTGACCACCAAGCACCGCCTGCAAGTGCAATCAGGAAGAATCCCCACCATACACAAGCTTCGCCAAAGTAATTAGGGTGTCGGGTGTAACGCCAAACCCCAGTATTAAGTACTTTATGCTTGTTGGCGACATTTCGCTTAAATCTGCTTAATTGCCAGTCTGCTGTCGTTTCCCAAGCAATACCAAACATAGCGAATAGTATGCCCACCATATCGATAATATTTAAAGGTGTTGTAGAAGTGACTCCGCCTAAAATTGGTAATGAAATAACCCAAGCCAATACAGCTTGTAAACCAAATATGATATAGATGCTGCTCCATTTGAAATTCGGTGCATTGTTTTTACGTATTGCAGCGTAGCGGTGGTCCTCATGCGGGCCCCAGTTGCGCCATGTTAAATAAATGCATAAACGTAACGCCCAGATAATCACTAAGCACGAAATAAGTATGCCTCTGTCACTTATTGTGCTGAACGACTCAATATAGGCGAAACCCGCAACTAGAAAAAACAAACTCCACATGCTATCAACATGCGTCACGTTGTTTCTGAAAACACTGAATATCCAGCCGAATAAGCCAAATCCTAACATTGCCCACAAACCGTTTAAATAAATATCTAATAAAGGCATCTCATCACCTCTTCACAGCATTAATGCGTCGAGCAATGTAAAGTAAGGTGGGAGTAATCATAGCCCAGCCAATTGCCAGTACAACGAAAGATAACTGGCTGGTGATTGTTACTGCACCTAATTTTTCCGCCGCTAGGTAAGCTAAAGGTCCACCAATCATGCCAAAAATAAAGCCTACGAAATATCGCGTCTGCATCCATCTAAGACTCATATTCAGCGTAGTCGCAAATGCTAACCAAAGCGCCAAAATCCATACTGGTACGATAGATTGATGCCAGCCATGATATAAGTAATTGACTAAGTTAAATGAAACCAAGGCCTGATCTAATAAAGCACCAATCATGACTGTGTAAACAAGTAACTTTAGCTCGCTACTCAGATTTTTCGATTGGTATAAATGCCAAGCCAATATCACTGCCGTTATCAAAACACCTAACCATGGCTTTGCCATCGCAGCGCCAAGTACACAGGCAAACCATGCAATTTGGAATAGAATAAAATTAAGTACTAGCATGCGTTATCTTTGCAATATATTAAGATGGACGTTCAAATTGGTAGTGCGATACCCACCATTCCTGACCATTTTTATAGCCAAACAGCTCAGCACAAGCCATAAAGAAGATGCGCCAACGGTTGCGCCACTGCTCAATCTGCTCAGCTCCATATGTATGTTCTAGTATGGCAGTCATCTCGTCGTGATGCTTATCCATGTTTTCAAGCCATGCATTGGCTGTTTTTTCATAATGCGTGCCATCCCAACGCCATCGTTTGACTAATTGTAGGTCTGATTGAAAGCTCAATGGTAAGTCATCACTGGGCATCATGCCGCCAGAAAAGAAAAACTGGCTCATCCAGTCATCATCACCCTGTACCTCAAATAAATAGGGGGTACTTCTATGTACAAAAATATGCATAAAGAATTTACCGCCAGGACTTAGCCAATCATGAATCTTCTTATATAAGGCCTTGTGATTACGCATATGCTCAAACATCTCAACTGACACTACTCGGTCAAAGCCATTTTTTGGATGGAACTGCTCATTAGCGTAATCAGATGGATCAAAGCGATTCATATCGCATGTAATCACGCGTATATTATTCAAACCTCTTTCTTTTGCGCGTGCTGCAATATATTCACGCTGAGAGTTTGAGTTGGAAACGGCTGTGATTTTACTGTTAGGGTACCGAGCAGCCATCCACAGTGTAAGTGAACCCCAGCCACAACCCAGCTCTAGTATTGCTTGCCCGTCTTTTAAATCTGCATGTGTACAACTTAAATCTAAAGCATTCGCCTCAGCTTCCGTTAGAGATTTTGTTTCTGGCAACCAAAAGCAACTACTGTACTTTTTGTGTGTACCTAAGCATAAAGAAAAAAAATCAGATGGAACCTCATAATGTTGCGCGTTAGCAAGCTCTGGTACTAGAGCAAGTGGCGCTGTGTTCATTGCCTCAATAAACTTGGATTGTATTTCAGCACTTTTTTCACAATCAGTTGCATTGATTTCAGCTAAGCGCTGTTTAGAAAGCCTTCGAATACCATATCGGATTAAGCTATCTGGAAATTTACCATTCTCTGCAAGATTAATGGCTAAGCTTGTAAGCTGCATAGTGATCTTTCTTTGTTTTATTTTTGCAAGAAGCTACATATCGTTGGCTGTATAGAGGTTCAATACAGCTAATGTGCAGTTATTTTTATAAATACTCGACCTTATTGGTCAAGTCTCGCTAGATTAAGTTCAATGAAATTTTATAGCTAAGAAAGATTATTAATTGAGATAACGCAAGTTGGGAGGTGTGTTGCGTTTAATGCTGATCGGTGTAACCAATGATGCCTAAAAATAAACGTACTAGGCCATATGCAATCCAAGAAAGAAAGCGTTTTGCACTATTGCCTTTGGCCCACTCATTGACTTTAATTTGATAAGCGCCATCATGAATAGCCGTATGAATGTCTTCATGCAGGGCCGTGGAGAAATGTTTATCTTTCACAAAGACATTGGCTTCTCTTGCTAAAAATAAGCTAAATGGGTCGATATTTGATGAGCCTACAGTTGACCATTCTTGGTCAATCACTGCGACTTTGCTATGCATAAAACTTTTTCGATATTCATAAATTTCAATGCCATTCTTCAAAAAAACATGATAAAAAGCATGGGTTGCAAACATTAAAAAGTATTCTTTGCGGCCTTGCAGCAGTAGTTTGACTTTTACACCACGTTTAGCTGCGCTGATTAACGCCTTACGGAATCTTCGGCCAGGAATAAAATAAGCATTGGCAATAATGATTTCATGTTTAGCACTCTCAATGGCTCGTAAATAAGCAGTCTCAATATCACTTCTGTGTAATATGTTGTCACGCGTTACAAAAGCAGCCTTAATGCTTACTTTTGTATAGTGCGTTGGCGTCCGAGGGTTAGGGGTCAATATGGGTTTGCTATGAAAGTGTAGCCATGCCAAACGTTGCCATAGTTTTTTCACGTTATTGGAAATAATAGGTAGTAAGGCACCTTGTACGCAGACAGCGTAATCAATTCTAGGCGCAGTTTGATGCGGTACATTATGGTCATCAATAATGTTTATTCCGCCAACAAATGCGACTATATCGTCTATGACGGCTACTTTTTGATGCAGTCTGCGGAGTCGGTTTTTCTTAAACGTCCATGGCGATACCTTTTGGCGATAAACCATGACATTAATGCCAGCGGTTCTTAGAGATTCAATGTACGGCTTTGGTAACATTTTTGAGCCGAACCCATCAATCAGTAAGTGCACTGAAACTCTGCGGTTCACAGCGTTAATCATGGCATTAGCAATACGTGTCCCTACTTCATCTGCTTCGTAAATATAGGTTTGTAAATAGATGCTGTGTTGTGCATTGTCAATTGCATGCTCTAGGGCAGGAAAGTACTCAACACCGCTTCGTAACAGCTGAATATGATTTCCGCTGATGAAATACATAATGCTTAATGACCTTTGATTAAGGTTGCAGACAACATTGCGTGGTCAGATAGTTTAACAAAATGCGCACCAGAGTGAACTTCTACATGCTGAATTTTAAACCCACGCGTATAAATACGATCCAACCTGAGAATTGGTAGCCAAGATGGAAAGCTGCGTGCTGGCTTGCCAGTATGATGATCAAACACCTCCTGTAACCCAACTTGATGTGCAAAGTCTTTGCCAGAGCGCATGCCCCAATCGTTAAAATCACCTGCAACAATTAATGGAGAATGTAAGGGAATATGTTGTTGAATATAATCTTTAATCACCATAAGTTGCTGTTTACGCCACCTTGCAAATAAGCCTAAATGTACACAGATGGTGTGTAAGGGCTCATTCCAATTTGGTATACTGATTTCGGTATGCAGCATGCCACGTTCCTCTGTGCTGTGTGCAGAAATGTCGATATTCGTTGTTTTGATAATCGGAAATTTAGACAATAAAGCATTGCCATGATGGCCAGCGGGGTACACCGAATTTTTGCCATAAGCGTAATCTTTCCATACGGAATCCGCTAAAAACTCGATTTGCCCAGCAGTTGGCCAAGCATCAAAACGTTTGCTATGTTCATTGTGCACATCGCGGACCTCTTGTAGAAACACAACATCTGCGTGTAGTTTACGTAATAAGTCACGCTGCTGATGTAACGAGAAACTGGTATTAAAATGCGTTAATCCTTTATGGATGTTGAAAGTGGCAATGCGGAGTGTGTTGTGCACGTTAATTTCACTTCATTGATTTTGATGCAGTTGAGATAATGCTTAGTTCCATGCTAGCACAGAGTTATGGAACTTTCTATTTAATAGCTAACGGATGGGCATGCAACCAAGTGATCACATCATCAGCATTGCGATCTGGCGGAAAAACAGGGTAAAACACTTTTTCAATCTGTCCATTGTTAATAATCATGGTTAAACGTTTGTACAACGTCATGCCGAGTACTGAAAAGATTGGTAGCTTGAGTTGATCTCTCAGTTGGAGTGTATGGTCGCTTAATAACTGAAATGGAAGGTGTAACCGATTGCGGGCTTCAAGTTGGTGTTCTGTTGATTGGCTACTAAGACCGAATACATTGACATTAAGTGCTTGTAACTCAGCATAATGGTCGCGAAATGCACAGGATTGTGGTGTGCAGCCGCGTGCTCCAGGTATTTGATCCCAGCCATCAGGCAAGGGCGTCTCTGGACGTCCTGTCATCGGGTAAATGTATATAACATATCTACCCATTAGCTTACCTAAATTAATATTAACCTTGTCTGTGCCTGTCAATGTAGGGGTGGTAGGCATATTCCTTCGAGATGTTGTGCCGCGTTGTCATCGGTTGGTACGACAAGATCTGCTGGTAGCATTGATAGGTCAGACATGATTAACTCATTCAATAAATGTTACTTCTACTCCCTGATTGGGGCCCAGATTCTTATCAGGATTTTCTATCCAATATTGATAAAACTCACGGATGACTAATAAAAATAACTGCTTGTTCTCATCAATTTTAAATAAAGGTAACGTCACATCAACAGCAACACGGTAAATCCTTGCATCATCAGTTGGCGCGCCTCTTAATTGTAAAATTAATATTTTAGCAAGGTTTAGCCTATTATCTAGTAGTTGTTTATTTGCACCTTTGTCTTTCAACGCCTGAGAATAAGTGTGCAAATGCCTGGTTTCTGTGATGTCGAATTTCGCAGTTTTTAATTGATCAGTGAGTGTTTTTAGTGAGGTAGGTAGAGGCTGCCATTTAAGTGGCTGTATATCAAAACCACCTTGCCGGCTGAACGCTGCAATTGCTTTGATATCTTGCATCCAAAATGGGAAGAACTCTCTAGCTGTATTCAGGCTGTCATGCCAGATATCCGCAGGAATCGTTTTGATTACTTTTTCAATCGCTTTAGTATAGCTTGTGCGTTCAAGCGGCTGATTTTTTAGTAAGGGAATAAACTGATCTAAAAACAACGAGCGCTTATAAAGCATGCCACCTTTTGCGCCTTTTTTCTCAAGTAACTTGAAGTAGGCGCTGACTGCTTCTTTTTCACGAGCAGTACTCATTTATTTTTGTTTTTCACCAATATGCGTTTCGCCACGCTGTTTTGCTAAGGCAACTTGTTTTTGTCTTTCTGATAATCTTACGCGCTTTTCCTCAGATACTTTATCGTAACAATGAGGGCAGGAAATACCAGCAACGTATTGTTCACTTTTCATTTCAGCAGGCGATAGCGGGTGCCGACAGGCATAGCACTGATCAAAATTCCCAACTTCTAAGTTATGTTTTACAGCGACACGTTGATCAAATACAAAGCATTCACCTTGCCACATGCTTTGCTCTTCTGGCACCGTTTCCAGATACTTTAATATTCCACCTTGTAAGTGATAGACCTCATCAAAACCTTGGTCCAGCATATAAGAAGATGCTTTTTCGCAACGAATCCCGCCTGTGCAGAACATGGCGACTTTTTTATGTTTGGTTTTATCAAAGTTTTTGGCTACATATTCTGGAAACTCACGGAAAGTGGTTGTTTTGGGGTCAATGGCCCCTTTGAATGTTCCAATATCTACTTCGTAGTCATTGCGAGTGTCAATTAATACAACATCAGGATCTGAAATCAGGGCATTCCAGTCTTCAGGTTTCACATAAGTCCCTACTTTCTTAGTAGGGCTGACGCCAGGCACACCAAGCGTAACAATTTCTTTCTTCAGTTTTACCTTCATGCGATAAAACGGATGTTCATCGGCAAAAGACTCTTTATGTTCTAAATCTGAAAATTTACCTGCAAATAATGGGTCTGTGCGTAGATAGTTCAGTAGAAGATGAATGTGATCTGATAAGCCTGCTATGGTGCCATTAATGCCTTCTTCTGCTAGCAGCAACGTGCCTTTGATATGGTGAATTTTGCAAGCAGCAAGAATAGGGGCTTGCAAAGCTTGATATTCAGGCAAGCTAACAAATTTGTAAAGGGCAGCGGTTAAGTACTTAGGCATGACAGTTGCAGTGATATGTAATACGCTATTTTAACAGATGATTTTATAAAACAATGTTTATCTACATCAATGTCTCAGTGCTATCAAACTTGTGGTATCAGTATTTCATTTAAATCAGCCTATGGTTAATTTAAATACACTTTTATTGTAAACAATTGTTAACTCAAAGCCTTAATTAACTCTGAAGCAATCGTGTCGTATATCATCCCTGAAAAATATCATGATGTTTATTAAACAACATATCTTGATGCATTAAAGATGATCGCTGATTGCCATGACGCCTAAATTTTAAAACCAAACAGCAATATAAACTTGAAGAATAAAGTTGAGCAGTTTTATCTCATTATTTTTAACGTAAACTTAGGAATTAACTAACGATGCAAAAATCAGCTTTAGCCCTTGTAATATCTGCATCACTTGCGGTTGGCATATCAGCTTGTTCGACAACGTCCGTCACACCTAAAAGTACATTAAGTGACGCTATATTAAATAGTTATGTCGCAGTTGCACCGATTACAAAACCCGCAGAACTTTCAGAAAGAACAAAAGCACAGGCGATGGGAAATTTTGTGGTTGCATCAGTGATTTCCAGCGCTGTAGGTAGTGGTGCTGGTGCTGTAAATGCACAACAAATGCAAGCTAATATGCAGATTATGCAGTCTTTTAGTCAGAACTTACAACAAGCCTTACCAGATAGTTATGTAGTATCGGCAGGCAAAGGTGCTGATTTAGCACTTGCCAAAAAACTGTCTGACTACCTCACTATTAAAGCGCAACCATCTACCCCAAATAATCGCGAGCTATCTATTGCGGTGAATACACCATTATGGGAGTTAGGTTATGTATCTTTTCTTACTAGCCAAGATTATGCTTTGAACTATCATCTACAAGTAAACGTGCTGGAGAAAAAGGAAGGTAAGTTGCATGCAATTAAAACCTTCAGTTGTGCCAATTCAGCAAATAACAAAATGCCTCTTGAAAAATGGAAGGCTTAAAACTATAAGGCTGTGGATATCAATGCTGAAGTGATTGTGAATGAATGTTTTAATCGATTTTTAGCTGAAACAGGACTTAATTAAAAACAGTAAATATTAGTTACTAGACTTAATCTAGTAACTAATAGATCCATATAAGTTATACGAGTTTTGCCACTCATTCTATATGGACTATTCTGTTGCGGTCTCAACACAATTCCTACCATGCTCTTTTGCACGGTAAAGTGCTTGGTCTGCGCGGCGTGTTAAATCATCCAGATCCTCTAGATTGCTCCAATTTTCATGCTTATTTAATTCAGCCACGCCCATACTTGCTGTAATCTTTATGAGGTTGCCATCGTAATTTAACACTAAACTTTCAAGCGCGAGACGTATGCGCTCTGCGATATTTGTTGCGCTATTGAGGTCTGTTTCAGAGAGCAGTATAAAAAATTCCTCACCACCCATTCTGCCAAGTAGGTCTTTTGGCCTAAGTGATTGCCGGATGGGCTCTGCGATTGACTGCAATACAAAGTCGCCTGCGCCATGACCATACGTGTCGTTAACCCGTTTAAAGTAATCTAAATCGATTAAAATCATCGATGCTGTTTGATTATCCTGTTTCAAACGATTAAGTTCACGTTGCGCTTCAGTTCTAAAGTGCTGGCGATTTGCTATACCAGTGAGTTCATCAACTGAGGCAATGTGTGCAAGTTGTATATTTGCTTCATGCAAAGCATTGTTAGCCTTTTCAAGCAGTAAGGTGCGATCATAGACATGCGACTCTAACGTGCTGTTATGCATTCTTAATGCATATTCTTTTTCTTCAAGTGCTCGGCGTTGGTTGTTAATTTCACGCATAAGAATGGCCAGCCCAACTGAAACAACCGAGATAAGTGCTAAATATTCTTGTGTTAACCATACCGCTTGTTGCACAGATGTAGTTGAGTATGGGTATATCTCGCGTGTGAGTTGATATACTGCCAGCATAGCCACAATAGTCACGGTAAAAGTAGCACCTAGTACACCGAATCTAATGGCAGCGTAAATACCTAACGATAGTAATAGCAGTGGGCTAATCAGAAACTGTAGCTGTTCATGTTTTCCAGAAAATGCATAAATGCCTATGAAAATAAGCGTTAATGAAAATAGTGTCGCTTCAAAAATAATTTTGTTAGGTATTTTAGGGATACCTTTTTCTAATAAACGCCAAACGACTACGATCATTGGTGTCAATAGAATTAAGCCTAGTGCATCGCCAAACCACCAAACTAACCAAAATTTTGAATAGTCTAGGACAGAATTTCCAAGTTTTATATTAATAGTTGCACCGATTAAGCCTGCAAGAGCACATGCAATTAACGGTCCAAATAGTAAAAAATAGCCACCTCGTCTTAATTTATCAAAATCAAAGTTTTCGCCACTGACACGGCGAATGAGTGTGGCGGCAAGTGTGACTTCCAGTATATTTGTAAATCCAAATGACGCGGCAGTCCACAATGGAAACGTGGGGATGTCAGCAGCAATTTCAGCGAGTAAGGTGCCCATTAAAATGAGCGGCCATTGGCGATAAGGAAGTATCAGAAGCGCTGATAAAATAACTGCATTTGCAAGCCACACAATCGCGATGCCTTGCGCACTTACCGTTTGATATACGCCTAATAACGCTAGTGCGTAGTAAGCGCAACTAATTAAAATTGCAATTTTTAACTGATTGAATGTGCAGCATCTACGCATAGTTTGATAAAGAAATGCTTTACTAACTTAATATTGAGTTTAATTGATACGATACGACAAGCGGCTCAGTATAAAGCTCAACTAATTTCATATTGCGAATCAGCATGTTCTTGTACTTAGATTAAATGCTAGGCATTTAGAATGAGTATCTCACCATTGCCTTTATAGGCAGCATCCCCCACAAAGCGCTGCACACGTTGCGAGCTTAATTGGCTAAATGGCGTATTGTGTTTTTTAAACGATTTAAATAATAAGCTCAGGTATGGCAATGTGTGTGTGCCACAGTCTTGAACTGTAGCATGTAGGCTTGGTGTATTTTTCAGTAATAGTGTGCCACGGTGCATATTAAATGCGGTATACGCACCAACATTACCTAATACACCAATCGTACCTGCAATCATGCGGCTACCGCAGTAGTCGCCAGCATTGCCTTCAATCAAAATCAAGCCTCTACGCATTTGGTCACCTACACGGTCACCAGCATTACCTTTAATAATAACCGTGCCGCCACGCATGCCTTTGCGTAGACCTTCGGAGCCTGCTCCTAAAAAGTCGCCTACGTTAGCGTCGATTGTTAATAAACCACCTACCATATTGCATGCGGCATAGCTTTCAACACTGCCAGTACAGTGAATTTCACCACTTTTCATGGTAAAACCTAAATAAGCACCAGCGTTACCTTCAATCGTAATTTTTCCTGAAGACATATTGGCGCCAATATAGTCCATCTTATTTGATGGGTTTTTAAAGACAATATGCGCTGAGTCGCTACCTGTTACTTCAAATAAATCGCTGACTAGTAAAGTGCTATTGCCATAAGTTACTTTAATATTTGCAATATCGGTGATTGATTTGTTTTCTAAACTATTTGGGGTTAACACACTGCAATTAACCGAAAAATTGAGTGTATTTTTTAATGTAAAGGTGAGCGCGTTCATGAGTTGCTGCCGTTTAAAATATCATGTAATTTGAAAAGATGAGGGCCAAGCTTGCCACCATAGTTACCTGCTGAAATACGTTTAACGCCACTTTCGGCACCTAGGTTACAAATCGCTTCAATACCTACTTTCATGGAGAGTGCGATGTCTTCAAAAGTTAAACCATCAATCACAATTTCCATCACGCTTTCAATTTCTGGTGAAAGCTCGGTATTGGTAGCACCTTTTAGCGTAGGGCAGAATGCATCGTTGGTCGATGCAAACATGGTTTTATATTTACTGCCGACTTTAGAGCCAGACCGCACCACGCCACCAGGGAACGGCATAATCACGTTAGGTACTTTTTTCATGGCTTCAATGGCAACCTCGGCTGCAGCTAGGGCGGCTGGTTGCGATGTGGCGAGAATCAAAAAGTTACCACCACCAATTGCACGTACCATGCCGGTGGTTTCTTCAGTAATAAACTCACCATCCATCACTGGAATGCGCCAGTAGCGTTTTCCATCTATCAGTTTAGAGGTTTGAAAGCCATCACCAAAATAGCGTAGGTGTTTGCCTAGACTGATTTTATCTTCGCCATCAATACCTGAAAAAGCAGCAGCAGTCGGACAAGTCAAAATACATTGGCCCATCCGAGTTTCTAGTTGTTGCATGAGCACTTTGCTACCCATTGCAAACATAAGAATACTTACGCCCGGTCTGCCATCTGGCGTTTCTTCGGTCCTTAGCTCACGTTCAATACCAGCCTCAACACCACAGCCAATCACTGAGGTTGCAAAGCCAGTCATGGCGTTGGCGGCATGATATGCCCATTTTAGGTTTTGCGCGGTAATAATTACGCGTGTGCCGCGCATGTTAAAAGCTTCGGCAAAAGTATCGTCAATTTGTATAGTATTTAGCAACATCATCATTTAAGCCGTAGGGTCAGCAGTTTTAATTTTATCAATCCATTCTTCAATTTGAATGGTACCTAGTTCTTTTACTTTAGTAACATCAGCTTCTGGCAGTATATCTTGAACCAAATCCAAGCGCTTCCATTCGGCAATCGGTGTTTCACAATGCTCACGTGGCACATAGCGTGAATCACGCACTTTAGTGCGCTGGTGAATGTAGCGCGGGCAATTTTGCCATAACTCAGATAATGTCACACGAACAATAAAGTCAGCTTCTTTGTATTCAGCCATGAGCGGGTCAGTACGAGAAATTGTCGCACTACCTTGTACACGGATGCGATGCGGTGCTTCAAATGAGATAAACAGCAAACCAACTTGTGGCTGCGTACTGATATTTCCCATAGAGAAGAACATGCCATTGCCATCGTAGCTCGGAAAAGCTAAGGTTTTACTATCAATTACTTTCACAAAACCAGCATCACCACCTTTGTAAGACACCGTAGGGCGGCCTTGATGGTCTACTGTTGATAAGAAGAACATGTCCATGTGTTCGATAAAGCCTTTTGACTCTTCATCAAACTCAGTTTTACAAGCCAACTCCTCAACGCGGTCTGCCATTTTTCGCGTGGCAAACTCATCTTGCAATTGACGGTGTTGCTCGCCATATAACCTACTCATATCGTTCCTTTTCAGTAAGTTAGCTTGTTAGTTCTTGTTCACGACAACACTGCCTCTGCCGTCATCAAAAATCTCGGCATCGCTAATTTTGAAGTTGTCTAAGCCTATAGTTTGATAACGGTCGAAATAGTCTTTTAGGTCTTTTTCTACACCAATGTCAAACGCTGGTTTTGCGGTATGCGTAGCGCCCCATACCACTTTAACAACGGTACCATTTTTAACGACTAACTCACCATTTTTGAATACGTAATCGGGTTTGGCAAACATAGCCTCGCGATTCTCTTGGTCTGTGTAAACCGTAATGTCTGCGTTCGCTCCCACACCTAAATGACCGCGGTCGTTTAGGCCAATTAGTTTACTTGCACCAGCACGCGTCATAATGGCGATTTCGTATAAGCTATATTCACGATTTAAGCTGGTGAGGTTGCTCATTGATTGTGCATCTAGGTTCAGTTTTGCAAACGCTTCGTTTCTAAAGGTTTTGTCCATCAGTAAACGAATCAGATGCGGGTAGCTAGTAAACGGTGCACCGTTCGGATGGTCTGTGGTTAAGAAAATACGCCATGGATCTTCAACTGATAAGAAAATCTCCAAGCCGATTGCCCATTGCAATGCATTCACGTAGTTTTGGTCGCGATATTTAAATGGCAATACACCACAGCCCGCATCACACTCAATATCCATAATCACAGATTTTTTAGGATTGGCATGCTTAGCATTCAAGTGCTGCATCATAGAGTCGCCAGAAGCGGTGACTGTTTGATTAAACAATATTTGACCAACGTCAGCACTGATGTTTTTGTTTTTATTGAGTGCTTCTGCAATTTGTGCCGCCGCTGATGAGAATTTTTTATCACCCTCAGTACCATAGCTATGAAACTGGATATGCGTTAAGTGCATAGGCAGGCCATTACTTGCACCCATGGTGTTAAGTGTGGTTTCAAAGTTACCAGCTGCACCTAAGTTATTGCAATGTACGTGTAAAGGTTTAGCAATACCAAGTTCATGCACAGCGCGACTTAGGCTTTGCAATACTTCACGTGGGCTTACTTGGTAATGTTGATGATTTTCATCTAAGTTAAGTCTGCGTTGGTTAAATTTAAACGCACTAATGCCACCTGGATTCACAACTTTAATGCCAATGGCTTGTGTGGCATGTAATATCCAAGCGACATAATCGTTAATGGCTTTTTGGTCTTTTTTAGCCGCCAGCATACGCAAAAAGTAATCATCATTACCCAGCATCGCATAGCCACCCTTATCAATCATCGGGGTGTCGCCCATCTCCAAATGCGCCTGACGTGCGTTGATAGGCGAAATTGCAGGTTCAAAAGCGGCGGTGTAGCCCATTTCGATATATCTAAATCCAGTATCTGTAGCCGTTGGTGTAGCGTGATGGCTGCAATATGGCGTGCAGATATGCGCTTCTGGTTCGCTCAGGTTTTTAATTTCCTGCATTTGTTTTTGTTGATACTCGGGCAACATCATACGCGCAATGTTGACCTTACCACCACCGATATGGCTGTGCATGTCAATAGCACCAGCCATGACTACTTTGCCACTTAGATCATAAGTTTGGGTGACTTTTGTGTGATCGAGTGGTTTCGGTACGATGCGGCCTTGATAGATATAAATATCCTCTACCACGCCATCTTTGTTGTGAGCTGGGTCGTAGATTTTGCCATTCTTGAGTAAAGTGATCATGCTAATTCTGCCTCAATTCTATTTATTACCTCACTCAAGTTGGGTAATTCATTATTGCGTAATTTTTTTAATGGTAGCGTGATGGAGCTGTCCATACGGAACATTGAGCCTGCATGGTCAACTCCAGGAATGCCAACAGGAATAAACACATCAGGGGTGCCATCAAATTTGGTGTCAGGGTGCCCAATCACGATGTTAGGTAATGTTGTTTGGGGTGGGCTCACTGGGTTAAATGTGCTGACCCATAGCAACGCATCACTGTTTTGTAGTTGCTTTTGTGTTGAGAAGTGATAATTGTCATACTCTGGTTTGCCATTTACGAAGCGATTTCTGGTTGGATATCCACTTAACCACGCACTTGTATTGTTCACTGAAGAATCACCATCACCAGAGTTGAGTGGCAGGCCAGCAGCACGGGTTGTTTCGTTGAGCTGGTTAATGAGTTGCACGATGCTTTGAATCGTGAGTTCTGCATGACTGAATTTAAAGCTACTTGCAGACCATACAATCACTGCATATTGAGCCGCTTTTAGTTTTTCTATTAATGCCTGAAGCGTAGCTACTGAAATGCCGCCAATAGTTTCTGCGTTAATTTTTTTATTGATTAACATGGCATTAAGTGCGTTGATGATTTCAGGCACTTTGCTAGTGTCGTTGCCGATTACGCTTGCCTGTTTGCCGTCAGGTGAAGTGCCTGCTTTAGCTTTTTCTTCAGGCACACCTAAGTAAATGACTTCAGGTGTCGGTTTGCTGAAAAGGCTGGTTGAGTCCCATACCAGCTTCTCGAAGAAACGTGGGTGACTACTAGCAATATCTGTCCCGATGGCTAAAATCACATCAGCACGATTTTTAATTTCTGAGAGCGTCGTTGTTAGCCAACCACCGTTTTGCATAGTGAGCGTGTTGCGCACGGTTGACTCGCTATGCATATGATCTAAGCTTGCATTGCTTTTTGCGGCTAGGCGCATGATGGCGCGCATGCCTTGTACCTCAGTGCCGAGTCCAGCAAAGAGCGGTGCTTGACTTTTTGCTAAGATTTCCGCGGCTGCTTTAATCGCAGTGTTTAAATCGGTTGGCTTGCCAGATAAGCTTGGCGTACAGGCACTTTCGTTGCTTGATTTAAAAGATTGCTCAAAAAATGCAATGCTTTTGGCGCAACCGTTTTTAATTGATACCGGTGTTATGTCGTTGAGTGATAAGTCATCACAAAGCATGCCGCATGCAGGACAAGTAACAGAGATCGGGAGGGGTGAATTTAAATTGTTTTTCATAATAACGCCAATTTTGACACATCAAGTGTGATTCTAAAACTCATTTAATTAACACCATAACATAAAATGTTGGTTTATTTTAAGTGCTAAAAATGGTATTTTAACGGTCTTTTCAATAAGTATATTTAATGGAGTAATTATGGCAGTTCAACGTACGCTTTCTATCATCAAACCTGATGCAGTGGCAAAAAATGTAATCGGTAAAATTTACACACGTTTTGAAAACGCTGGTTTGAAAATTGTTGAAGCGAAAATGGCGCAATTAACACAAGCTGAAGCTGAAGGCTTTTACGCAGTTCACAAAGAGCGTCCATTCTTTGCTGACTTGGTAAAATTCATGATTTCTGGTCCAGTAATGATTCAAGCATTAGAAGGCGAAAACGCAGTGCAAGTTAACCGTGACTTGATGGGTGCAACAAACCCTAAAGAAGCTGCTGCTGGTACTATCCGTGCTGATTTTGCAGAAAGCATCGACGCAAATGCAGTGCATGGTTCTGATTCTGCTGAAAATGCAGCAATCGAAATCGCTTACTTCTTCGGTAAGTAATTTAATTATTCAGGTTGCGTTACATCACTTTGTTATACAAAAGCGTGTTTTGCAACCTAGAAGAAATTAATTGGAAGTTAATATTAAGGCGTAAATAATTTTGGTCAATTTGCTCAATTACAATCAAACACAGCTAGCTCAATGGTTTGCTGAAAGAGGTGAAAAACCTTTTCGTGCCAAGCAGTTAATGCGTTGGATGCACCACTTTGGCGTGCATGATTTTGAGCAGATGACTGATATTGCTAAAAGCCTGCGTGAAAAACTCGCTGTCGATGCAGAGATTACTTTGCCGACAGTGCAGTTAGCACAAGTATCAAATGATGGCACACATAAGTGGCTGATTGGTACGGATACTGCAAATAGTATTGAAACTGTCTTTATCCCAGAGGATGATCGCGGTACTTTATGTGTTTCTAGCCAAGTTGGTTGTGCACTTGAGTGCACGTTTTGCTCTACTGGGCGTCAAGGTTTTAATCGCAACTTAAGTGTTGCCGAAATTATTGGTCAGCTTGCCATTGCGAACAAGTCATTGCGAGAAGAGACTGGTTACGACATGTTGTCTGCCAATGATCGCATTATTAGTAATGTGGTGATGATGGGCATGGGTGAGCCTTTGGCTAACTACGACAATGTAGTCACGGCGATGCAAATTATGCTAGACGATAGTGCTTATGGTTTAAGTCGTCGCCGTGTGACTTTATCTACCAGCGGTTTGGTGCCAGCGATGGATCGTTTGAAAGAGGATTGTCCAGTTGCGTTGGCAGTGTCTCTGCATGCGCCAAATGATGCATTGCGCGATGTGATTGTGCCAATTAACAAAAAATATCCCCTTAAAGAATTAATGGCGGCTTGTAATCGATATTTGGAGAAAGCACCGCGAGATTTTGTAACATTTGAATACGTGATGTTAGACGGCGTAAATGATACGGTTGAGCATGCGCATCAGCTCTTAGCGTTGGTGAAAAACGTTTCTTGTAAATTTAATTTAATTCCATTTAATCCGTTCCCTAATAGCGGTTATGATACGTCTAAGCCAAATCATATTCGTGTTTTCCGTGATATTTTGATGCAGGCAGGGTATGTTGTGACTGTGCGTAAAACGCGCGGTGATGATATTGATGCTGCCTGTGGTCAGTTGGCAGGTAAAGTGCTAGATAAAACAAAACGTACAGCTAAGCACATTCCTATAGAATCTGTTGGCTAAAGAGGTGAGTGTTAAATGAACTTAATACAGTTATTAATTAGGCAATTTATAGCCTTTAAATTGTTTGACCGCCAGTTGATTTTGGTTTTTTTGGTTTCTGGTATTTTAGTCGCATGTGTCAGTCAACAACAGCAATCATACGATATAGAAAATGCAAGAGCTCGCGCACGTGCGCACAACGACTTAGGTTCTGTTTATTTTCAACAGAGAAATTTTGAAGTGGCGTTGGAGGAGTTTACGATAGCCACTAAAATCGACCCAACTTTCGGCTTGGCTTATAACGGCTTAGGGATGGTGCACTCCGCCCTTGGTCAAGATGACTTGGCTGAAAAGAACTTTAAGCAGTCTATACAGATTGAGCCTAACAACTCGGAGTCACATAATAATTTTGGTAGTTTCTTGTGCTCTCGTGGGCGAATCGATGAGTCGATTAAAGAGTTTATGGCTGCCGTAAAAAACCCATTATACGCAACGCCTGCAATGGCTTACACCAATGCAGGTATCTGTTCGTTACGTAAACAAGATATGCGTAATGCAGAAGCTTATTTTCAGCGCGCTCTACAAATTGAGCCTTTGTTTCACTCTGCAGCTTATCAGCTTGCGCTCATTCAATTTAACCGAAATGATGTGACTAGTGCAAAAACTACCTTGCAAAACGCAATGCTCAGTAGGCCTGGGCCAGAGCTATTATGGCTGTCTGTCAGAATAGCACGACTACTGGGTGATCGAGATGATGAGTCAAGTTATGCACTTGAGTTGAGGCGTCAATATCCAGATTCAGAACAAGCTAAGTTGTTACAGAGTGGAAATTATTAATGACAGATACACAACAGATTGAAGAGGTAAGTGCAGAAGCTCCAGTGGCTGCGTCATTAGGTGCTATTTTACAGGCAGCTAGAAATGAAAAGAAACTGTCGCAGCAAGATGTGTCAGATAGTTTGCGTTACAGTGTGAAGCAAATTGATGCACTTGAGCGAGATGCCTTTGATTTGCTACCAGATGCAATGATTACACGTGGTTTTATCCGCAATTATGCACGGCTATTAGAAATAGATGCTACACCCTTGTTAGATATCTATCGTCAACTATCACCAACACAAGCACCTAGCCAACTAGCCGTTAATTCTTCGATGCAGCCAGTGCCACTTACTAAAGACAGTCAGCATTGGCTTGTTTATATTATAGGTAGTATTGTAGTTTTATTCTTTTTACTCGCTTGGTTTGTGTATCTTGAGTATTTGCCAGACCAATTCAAGTTGTCAGATAACGAAGTGCAGCAATCGATTGCCTTAACGACAGATCAGCCTATGGATGAGCAAAATTCATTAGAAATTTCTTTGCCTGAGGTCGCTTTACCAGCCGCAGAGCGTCAGCCTGAAGATGTACCACATTCGATTACTGATACAAGTGTTACTAATCAGTCTAATAGTAATCAGCAATTACAACTGACTCAATCAGCCGTGTCTGCGCAAGCTGTTCCCGCGATTATTGCAGAGCCAGTAGCGCAAGCTAAACCTGAGTCTGCAACAAGACTAGAGCCTCAAACCAAGTCTGAGCTTAAAGCTGCCGCTTTGTCTGCAAAAAAAGTGAGTATGGCAGTGACAGAGGAAACTTGGGTGCGTGTGAGTGGTAAGGATGGTCAAGTGCTTTATGAAAGTACATTGAACGCAGGTGAAACGCAATTGCTTAGTTTTCAACCACCATTTAATGTGGTGATTGGTAATGCCAAAGCCACAACGGTTAACGTTTCTGGACAAGCTGTAGATTTGGTTGGTTACACTCGAAACAATATTGCACGTATTAGTTTGGAGTAGTCATTGAGTTTGTTTATGCAAAATAAAGCCCGTAACACTTTGCAAGTGATGGTTGGCCATGTGCCAGTAGGTGGTGGACTGTTAAATACATTGCCGTCACCTGTGGTTGTGCAAAGTATGACTAATACTGATACAGCCGATGCTGATGCCACCATTAAACAAGTATATGAATTATGGCAGGCAGGCTCAGAAGTTGTTCGTATAACCGTTAACTCTCCCGAGGCTGCTGCACAAGTTGGCAATATTCGTCGTGGCTTAGATAAGTTAGGTTGTAATGTCCCGCTGGTTGGGGATTTTCATTACAACGGACACAAGTTACTTGCTCAATATCCTGATTGTGCTGAATCTTTGGCAAAATACCGCATTAATCCTGGTAATGTAGGTAAGGGATCAAAGCGTGATGAGCAGTTTGCTGCAATGATTGAGGCAGCTATAAAGCACAAAAAATCAGTGCGTATTGGTGTTAACTGGGGCAGCTTAGATCAAGCCAAAATGGCGCAAATGATGGATGATAATGCCAAGCTGTCAGAGCCGCTAACTGCAGATGCTTTAATGCGTGAAGCGTTAATACAGTCTGCGCTTGAGAGCGCTGAGCAAGCAGTAGCCTTAGGGTTGTCTCCTAATCAAATCATCATTTCATGCAAAGTCAGTGATGTGCAAGATTTAGTGAAAGTTTACACAGAGCTAGCCAGTCGCAGTGACTATCCCTTGCATTTGGGGCTGACTGAAGCGGGTATGGGCTCTAAAGGTATCGTTGCTTCAACGGCCGCTTTAGCTTTGTTGTTACAACAAGGTATTGGCAATACGATTAGAGTTTCATTAACGCCAGAGCCAAATGAGTCACGGACTAAAGAAGTGGTGGTTGCACAAGAAATTTTGCAAACGATGGGTATACGCTCATTTACGCCGTTGGTGACCGCTTGCCCAGGCTGTGGTCGTACCACCTCTACTTATTTCCAAGAACTTGCTATGCAAATTCAAACCTATCTGCGTAATCAAATGCCAATTTGGCGCGATCAGTACGCTGGTGTTGAGAATATGAGCGTAGCGGTGATGGGGTGTGTGGTGAATGGCCCTGGTGAGTCTAAATTAGCGAATGTTGGCATTAGCTTGCCTGGCACAGGTGAAGTGCCAGTAGCACCTGTGTTTGTTGACGGTGAAAAAACTGTCACACTAAAAGGCGATCATATCGCAGAAGAGTTTCAAGCGATTGTTGAAGCTTACGTGCAAAAAAACTATGCTGAAGGTGGCAAGCTACGCTTAACAACTCTGCAAAACATGGCAACTGTACAAAAGACGATTCCAATACAAGCAGTCAATTAATAATAGGCAATAAAAAAGTTCATGAGTAACAAATTTCAAAGTATTAAAGGTTTTTACGACATTCTGCCTGAGGCTACGCCTTTATGGTTCAAACTTGAAGACACAGCTCGTCGTGTATTGGCGCAATATGGATATAAAAATATCCGTATGCCTTTAGTGGAGCCTACCGAGTTATTTGTACGTAGTGTCGGTGAGCACACTGATATTGTAGAAAAAGAAATGTACGCATGGGAAGACGCGCTTAACGGTGACAAGCTTACCTTGCGCCCAGAAGGTACCGCAGGCTGTGTGCGTGCTGTTGTTGAGCATAACCTTACTTATAATGGCCCGCAGCGTTTATGGTACACAGGTGCAATGTTCCGCCATGAAAATGTACAAAAAGGCCGTCAGCGCCAATTTCATCAAATTGGTGTTGAAGCTTTTGGGTTTGATACACCAGAAGTGGATGCCGAACAAATCGTGTTGTTGGCTAGGTTATGGCGTGAACTTGGGATTCAGGATGTAGAGCTCCAAATCAACAGCATAGGCGATGCGCATGAGCGCGCTGAATACCGTAATGTGCTGATTGCTTACTTTGAACAACATGCAGATTTGCTAGATGAGGATGCTAAGCGACGTTTGCATACTAATCCATTGCGTATTCTGGATACTAAAAATCCCCGTATGCAAGCGATGTGCGAAAGTGCACCAAAGCTAATTGATTGTTTGGGGGGTGAAACTCGCGCACATTTTGAGGGTCTGTGTAAAAGACTTAACGATGCTCGTGTGCCTTATACAATCAATCCGCGTTTAGTGCGCGGTTTAGATTATTATAATCGCACGGTGTTTGAGTGGGTGACAACAAAGTTGGGTGCACAAGGAACAATTGCTGGTGGTGGTCGCTATGATACCTTGGTAGAGCGTTTAGGTGGCGATGCAACCCCTGCATGTGGATTTGGCATTGGCTTAGAGCGTGTATTCTTGTTAATGCAAGAATACGGCATTCATGCAGATGACGCACCTGATGTGTATCTTGTTAACGTAGGTGAGCAAGCTGAAAGTGCGGCATTTAGTATTGCTGAGTGCTTGCGCAATGCTAATCTTCAAGTGGTATTACACGCTGGCGGTGGCAGCTTTAAGTCACAAATGAAAAAAGCAGATAGAAGTCATGCCAAGTATGCTTTGATATTGGGTGATGATGAAGTGGCTAATAATCAGGTCACATTAAAGCCGATGTTAGCGACTGTGAAAGGCGAGCAACAGAGGCTTAGTGTTGAGGCCGCGATTGAGTATTTAACCGCCAATTAAGCTCAATATTTAATAACTAATTTAGTTAAATAATTAATTAAAAGGTACGTCCAATGAATGAGCAAAATAATTTGTTTAAAGCGATGGTTGCATTGGGTATCTTTTTAGCAATCGGTATGTCTGCGGCCGCTTTTATCTTAGGCGTACAAGGTAAGCGGGCGATGTCTGGTCAACAATCGATTACAGTCAAAGGCTTGGCTGAAAAGCCAATTAAAGCAGATAGCGCAGAGTGGGAGTTAAGTATTGGCGTTACCCAAGCTACGCAGGCTGCGGCTTTAGAAAAGCTGGCAGCAGAGCGTCAGGTTGTTGAGGCTTTTTTATTAAAGCAAGGGCTAGATGCTAACACTTGGAGTGTCGATATCGAAACCTTGAATCCGCATTATGATGAAGTGTTTATTAAGGATATTCCACGGCAAGTGCAAAATGGCTTCGACGCATATCAAACGATTCGTGTGGTGACTAAAGATTTAAACAAAATTACCAATGCAAATAAAGCTTTGTTGCAATTACGGGCAGAAAGTCACCCTGTAGTTGCCAGAGCACCGTCATACTTAGTCAGTGACTTAGAGGATATTAAGATGTCATTAATTGCAGCCGCTACAAAAAATGCACGTAGCCGTGCCACTGAGTTTGTAAAACAAGACGGTGTAAAAGTAGGGGTGATGAAATCCGCTTCGCAGGGTGCATTTTATATTTTACCTGTGGGCGGTGACGCAGGTGATGACAGTTATGGCGGCGTCTACGATAAATCGACTATCGAAAAAATTGCTCGCGTTGTTGTGACTATTGTTTATAGCATTGAATAAATGATGACCAACCCTGTTAATACAGTCCAGCCTTTACTACAGCTTCAGCATGTCAGTATTTCACCCAAGAAATCTCCATCACGTTTATTGGTCAATGATGTCAGTTTTTCGATTGAAGCTGGTAAGACTACTTGTGTCGTTGGGGAGTCTGGAAGTGGTAAAAGTCTTACTGCATTATCGGTCATGGGTTTGTTATCTCAGCAGCTACAGCTTAATACTGGCAAAGTGTTATTTAACGATAAAGAGTCTGGTGTGCAAGATATTGCATTGCTAAGTGAGAAAGCACTGCAAAAAATCCGTGGCGCTAAGATCGCCATGATTTTTCAGGAGCCGATGACATCGCTTAATCCTGTATTGACAGTTGGTTATCAAATTGGCGAAAGCTTGACCACGCACTTGGGTTTAAAAGGCGAAGCACTAAAGGCTAAGATTGCAGCTTTACTGGAAATGGTCGGCATTCCGTCTAACCGTGCTGGAAGCTATCCAGATGAACTATCTGGTGGACAGCGCCAGCGTGTGATGATTGCCATGAGTATTGCCTGCGAGCCGCGCTTACTGATTGCAGATGAACCTACTACTGCGCTGGATGTGACGGTTCAGGCACAGATATTGAAATTACTGGATGACCTTAAAACACGCATGAATATGGGGATGCTCTTTATTACGCATGATTTTGGTGTGGTGGCAGATATTGCTGATAATGTTGTCGTGATGTTTAGAGGTGAAATTGTTGAAGCAGGAAGTAAAGCACAGGTGCTAACTAACCCTCAACACCCTTATACTAGAGCCTTACTTGCTTGCGTTCCTGATGCTGAAGGTAAAAAAGATTTAAAACCAATTGATTACGCTTGGTTGCCAGAAAATAACACTCAGTCTATTGGTGCAGTAAGATGAGTGAATATATTCTGGAAGCCAATCATTTAACTAAGACCTACACGCAACGTAGTGGGCGGTTTGGTTTTGGGAAAAGCTCGGTAAAGGCTTTAAATGATGTCAGTATTAAGCTGCGTACAGGTAAAACATTGGCTGTTGTAGGTGAATCTGGTAGTGGCAAATCCACCTTGGCGAGATGTCTGTTACAATTGCAATCCATTGATAGTGGCGAAGTGATTTTTTCTGGAAAAGATTTAGCTAAGCTGGACGCAGAGTCGCTTCGATCTGTTCGTAAAGATTTACAGATGGTGTTTCAGGACCCTTTTGCCTCACTCAACCCACGTATGCGTGTGGGTGACTTAGTAGGTGAGGGTTTACTGATTCATGGATTGGGTAGCGCGGCTGAACGGCAAACAAAAGTTGTTGCCATGTTGAATCGCGTTGGTTTAACTGAAGCGGATATGCAAAAATATCCGCATGAGTTTTCTGGTGGTCAAAGGCAACGTATTGGTATTGCACGAGCCTTAGTGTTGCAACCCAAAGTCGTGGTGTGTGATGAGCCTGTATCTGCATTGGATGTGTCGATACAAGCGCAAATATTGTTGTTACTTAAAGAGTTGCAGCAAGAAATGGCACTTAGCTATATCTTTATTAGCCATGATTTGCGCGTTGTGCGTCATATAGCGGACGACATTGTGGTGATGCATCAGGGGCGGGTAGTTGAGCAAGGAGAAGTGGCTGATATTTATGAGCAGCCCCAACATGCATATACACAGAATTTATTGGCAGCAATTCCTGGTAAAAAAGTGGTGAATGGTTGACCAGAAAAGCATAGATTTTTGAATTAAATATTAGGTTTGAATTAAATAAATTAGGACGAAGAATGGCATACGATTTAGAAGAACAAGAACAGATAGATGAGCTAAAAGCATGGTGGAAAACTTACGGAAAAATGGTAAGTAACCTTGTGATTGGTTTGTTAGTCGCTTACGCAGCTTACCAAGGCTGGACATACTACCAAACAAAACAAGCTGTTGATGCTTCTACAGAGTACCAGGCTTTACAAGTGGTTGATGCCAAAGATTTAAAAGCGATACAAACAAAATCTGCAGTACTCATGGACAAATACAGTGCAACGCCATATGCAGGACGCGCAGCGGTATTTGCAGCTAAAGCAAATTACGAAGCAAATGAGATTAAAAGTGCAAAAGCACAGTTGGAGTGGGCGATTAGCAATGCGAAAGAAACGTCTGTGAGTGCTATTGCCAGTTTGCAATTGGCAAATATTTTGTCAGAAGAAAATAACTTCGATGCAGCTTTAAAAGTGCTAGAGGCAAAACACGATGCTGGTTTTGATGGTTTGTTTTCTGATTTAAAGGGTGATGTATTACTTGATATGGGTAAAACAGCCGAAGCCAAAGCCGCTTATGAACATGCGCTTACTCAGCTTGATGCACAAGGTAGATATCGTCATCTGACGCAACAAAAACTTGATTCGCTAGGTTCGTGATTAATGTGTTTTATTAAACAATCAAAAATATTATTGGTTTTATGTAGCTTAGTGCTATTGCCTGCTTGTACAGCAATTACCGATCTCAAAACTGACTTATCAGAACGTGTATTCGGTCGAGAGTTGGTGGATATAGAGCCTTTAACTGAGTTTGAGACTAGTGCTACAGCAAAGGTGGTTTGGCAGACTAAGCTTGGCTCCGCTGGTAATTATGACTTCTCACCTTTAGTTGAGGCGGGCTTTGTATATGCAGCCAGTGCTGAAGGCGATCTTGTGAAGTTAGATGCGACAAGCGGTAAAGAATTATGGCACCTTAAGGTCGGAGAAAAGCTAACAGGTGGCGTTGGTGTTGGCGGCAGTTTAGTGCTGGTCGGTACCCAAAAAGGCGCAATCTATGCATATGATCTTGCTGGTAAATTACAATGGATGTCGAGACTTAGTAGTGAGGTATTAAGTGCACCTAGATATTACGATGGTATGGTCATTGTACGCACTGGGGATAGTCGTATTTATGGCATTAACGCAGATGATGGTAGTAGGAAGTGGGTATATGACCGAACTAGTCCAGCACTTACCTTGCGCAGTAGTGCAGGTATCGTTGTTGATGGTGGTGCAGTCTATGCGGGTTTTGCTGGCGGGAAATTAGCGGCTATTCGCGCTGATAATGGTAAGTTGCTATGGGAAGCTTCTGTTGCACAGCCTAAAGGCGTCACAGAGATTGAGCGTATTGCAGATATTACGAGCTTGCCTGTGGTTGACGGGCCACTGGTGTATGCGGTTGCTTATCAAGGTCGTATTGCCGCAGTAGATCGTGCAACTGGACGGCTTGTTTGGAACCGAGACATATCAAGCCTAGCTGGATTGAACCATGAAGATGCACGTATTTACGTGTCTCATGCGATCGGCTCAATTTACGCACTTGATTACACGACAGGTAAAACTTTTTGGCGACAGGCTGCACTTAAAAATAGACAGCTGACTGCACCTTTACCGATGGGTGATATTGTCGCAGTTGGGGATATAGAAGGTTACGTTCACTTTCTCAAACGTGAAGATGGTGCATTTTCTGCCAGAATTAAAACAGATGACACACCGATTATGCCGCAGATAGTCACTATTAACAGTGACACCTTACTAGCGCAGTCTCGTGGTGGCGGATTGTATGCGATCCAAATTAAGTAAGATGATTTATTTGGTTTAATCGCTTTTCATTAGAATTAAAAATTAATTGAGCTAATTGATGATTGAATTTATCGATTAGCTTCAATGCTTTATAGAAGGCTCACATGATACCTACCATTGTTTTGGTTGGCCGACCTAACGTCGGCAAATCAACATTATTTAATCGATTAACAAAAAGTCGTGATGCGCTTGTCGCTGATTTACCTGGCTTAACCCGTGATAGACATTATGGACGAGGTATTGGTGCAAGCCAGCCTTATTTAGTAGTAGATACGGGTGGTTTTGAGCCAAATACCGACAGTGGCATTCTTAAAGCTATGGCGAAACAAACGCTACAAGCGATTGATGAAGCTGACGCTATCATCTTTTTGGTTGATGGACGTCAAGGTGTTTCACCGCAGGACATGGAAATCGCTAATCGCTTACGTAAAACTAAGTGCCCAGTATTACTGGCAGTGAACAAAACTGAAGGCATGCAAAAAGCAATTGTGAGTGCTGATTTCCATGAATTAGGTTTAGGTTATCCGCTTTCAATCTCTTCTGCACACGGTGAGGGTGTGCGTGACATAGTTGAGTTAGCTTTAGAAAACTTTAAAGTAGTAGAAGAAGAGCCTGTTACCGATTACACAGGCGATAGAATTCCTAAAGTAGCGATTGTTGGCCGCCCTAACGTGGGTAAGTCTACCTTGGTGAATGCGTTGCTGGGTGAAGAGCGCGTGATTGCATTTGATGAGCCTGGTACTACCCGTGATTCTATTCATATTGATTTAGAAAAGAACGGTAAACACTACACGCTGATTGATACTGCTGGTGTACGTAAACGTGGTCGTGTCTTTGAAGCTATCGAGAAGTTCTCTGTTATTAAAACCATACAGGCAATTGAAGAGGCAAATGTGGTGATTCTTGTGGTGGATGCCCAAGAAGGTATTACCGAGCAAGACGCGCACGTAGCCGCTTACATTTTAGACGCGGGTCGTGCTTTAGTCGTTGCTATTAATAAATGGGATGGTTTGAAGGACGATGAGCGCGATTGGGTTAAGCGTGAAATTGACCGTAAGTTACAGTTCTTAGATTTTGCTGAGTTTCATTACATTTCAGCCTTGCGTAAAAAAGGCCTACCTGAGTTGTTTACATCAGTGGATGTGGCTTATAAAGCTGCTTTTGCTAAGCTTGCAACACCTCAACTTACACGTGTTCTAATTGATGCAATGCAACAGCATCAGCCGCCAATTAGTAAAGGTATTCGTCCAAAATTACGTTATGCGCATCAGGGAGGTAGCAACCCACCTATTGTGGTGATTCATGGTAGCCATGTAGATGGTGTTAAAGATGCTTATACTCGCTTTTTAGAGAAAACATTCCGTAGATCATTTCAATTATCAGGTACTCCATTACGCGTTCAGTATAAACAAGGACACAACCCGTTTGCTGAAGAAGAGGATAAACGTAAGTCTGGTGAAGGTATTGTGAGCATGCGTCGTCGTAAGACTGCGCAACGTGCTGAACTAAAAGCAAAAAAAGAAGTTGAAGATAAAGATCGTCAAGCGAAGAAGCATTAATACTCTGTTTTAACTGATTGATAGGAAATTCAGCGTATCAATTCAGTAAGAGGATTTAATAAACTTATATTGGCAACTCATATTTTTAATACGTAATTTAGTACTTAATAGTTGTATGTGACGCCATAAATGTTATGTAGTCATCATTTCAACTTGTCACAGACGCTAGCATATCTGATATGCCTAGCGTCCGAGGCCTGTACTAGAACTCTTCCCAATCTCCGTTGCTGTCCGATTGTTTACTCATTATCGACTTTGTAGGGGTTGTTCTAGGGTGACTCCTCACAACGGATAGTGCAATATTATTGTGAGTGGGTATCAAGTTGTTATGCACATGAGTGGTGTTCTTAGTGCTATCTAGTTTAAAAGCACTGATTGCAGTAGCTAATTGGTTAGCTTGTTCTACTAATGACTCAGCCGCTGCTGCCGCTTGTTCTACTAAAGCTGCGTTTTGTTGAGTAGATTCGTCCATGCTGGTAACCGCCTCATTGACTTGATCTATGCCTGTGGCTTGCTCAATCGATGCTGCTGCGATTTCACCAATAATGTCAGCTACATGTTTCACTGAAACAACCACTTCCTCCATGGTTTGACCAGCATTCTGAACCAGTGTGGTACCTTCAGTTGTTTTACTCACTGAATCGGTAATCAGGTCTTTAATCTCCTTGGCAGCACTTGCTGAGCGTTGAGCAAGGCTCCGCACTTCACCAGCAACTACCGCAAATCCTCGACCTTGTTCACCAGCTCTAGCAGCCTCAACCGCTGCATTTAATGCGAGGATGTTGGTTTGGAAAGCAATGCCATCAATGACCGAGATAATGTCTTCGATCTTACGAGAACTGTCGTTGATAGCAATCATTGTGGTCACGACATCTGAAACAACTTTACCCCCTTTAATCGCTACATTTGAGGCTGTAAGTGCAAGTTGATTAGCCTGTTTTGCATTTTCTGCATTATGCTTAACTGTGCTTGCGAGTTCTTCCATGCTGGCCGCGGTTTCTTCTAGGCTAGATGCTTGTTGCTCGGTCCGGCTTGAAAGGTCATTGTTGCCAGTAGATATTTCATTCGCAGCAGTGGTAATGGTTTCAATGGCATCTTTGACTGCAATGATAGGCTCTACAATGGTTTCTAGTGTTGCGTTTACACCTTCTACTACTTTACGGAAGTCACCTTGATGTTGGCTTGCATCGGCTCGAGTGCTAATGCGACCTTCTGATGCTGCATCTGCTAGCATGTTAGCATCAGATACTAGGCGGTTAACCGCATCGATACAGGTGTTAAGGTTATTTTTAATAACATTAAAATCACCATTGTATTGTTCGTTAATGTGTTTAGGAATGTCACCTTTTGAGATTCGATCAACGTACTGAGCGGCTATGTTTAGTGGATTAATTACGTAGTCTAAGGCATTGTTAACACCCTCCACGATCTTGCGGAAATCCCCTTGATGACGATCTACATCAGCGCGTGTTGAGAGTTCACCTTTTTCTGCGGCATCCACCAGCATTGCTGTATCTGCAATCATTGCATTAACGGCATCGATACATTGGTTAAGGTTGTTTTTAATCGCGTTAAAATCGCCGTTATAGGTGTCTGTAATTTTGGCGGGAATATTACCTTTTGCAATGTCATCAACATACTGGGCTGCCATGTTTAATGGGTTGATGACGGCATCTAATGTATTATTAATTCCTTGAACAATTTTACGGAAATCTCCCTGATGGCGGCTTGCATCAGCGCGTGTTGAGAGTTCTCCCTGAATGGCTGCATTTACCAATATGTTAGTGTCAACCACAAGTGCGTTAATATTGGTTCTTACTTGTTCAATAGCTTCATTAACAAATGCTTTTTTACCAGGGAACTTTTCTAGTTCTTGGGTGAGGTCACCTTCTCCGAATGCCTTCACAACAGCAATCGACTTTTTGTTCATTTCAATATGGTCAGCCACCATTTTGTTAATTCCCGTGGCCATTTCAGCATAGACGCCATTAAATTGATGAGCATTCAAGGTTGCGTCTATTTCACCAATGTTGTGTTGATGACTAACCGCTTGCATGGCATCGATAAGGTTTTTAATAGTTTGCTCTAAACTGTAGGCTGATTGCATGACATCGCCCATTTCATCGCGACTGAATACTTTTGACTCAGCATGCTGTGATAGTTTGCCTTGTGCGAGGTTATTCATTAAGTCTTTAGTTTGGCTTGTCGCTTGAATAATATTTCTAGCAACTGTGAACAACAAGAAGCCTACAATCAGAATTGTCAGCGCTGCGATAGACAAGACTATCCAGAGTTGTTTTTCTTGTTGCGCTAAACGTTCAATCAGCAGGCCATCCAGTAGGCTGCTAAGTTCATCATAGGCTTGATAGCCTTTATTAATGGATTGGGTGGCGTTGTCAAAATAGATTTTTGAATCTAAATTTATGGCTTCAGTGTCAATAATTTCTGTTTTAACCAGTAGGTTTAGTTCCGAAATTGATTTTTGCAATGAACTCATTACTGGTTTGATTTGATTGTAAGTACTCTCATAATCCTTAAGTACGAACATATCGTGTTCGTAACTTTTTAACGAGGCTTCTACTTGATTTGTGAGTATGGAAAGTTTTAGTTTTTCGTCACTATCCGCAAATTGTCTAGATGCAACACCAGCGCCTAAGCCACGAATTTTTGCCATATTTTCAATCACATTGATAGTTCTTAAGTAAACAATATCCATTAAATAATAGGTATTGATTTGCGGATCTAATGAAAGTGTACTTGCATCGGCTACTTGCAATGAGAATCCAAGTAGTTGGTTAATTAAGTCAGTGTGTTCTGCAAAGCTTTCCTGTGGAGTGACTTTTAATGATTGGGATTTTATTTGTGTCCAATTAGATTTTATTTTATCCCAGTCCTTCTTAATCTTATTCCAATTTTCTGTTGTACTAAACTCTGCACCAAGTTTGGTGTCGATCTTATCAATACTTAAAATAAAGTCGCCTGACTTTTTCTCGTTAGCATCTATTTTTTCCGCAAAGCTTTCGTTGCCTGATAGATAGGAGTTGGTCATGCCACGATGTGCTTGCACATTTTCAATGAAGTTACGTAGCGGGTTTAAATAAGTGATACCTTGAAGCTCAGTTTGCGTAATTTTCTTGTCTGAGTTCAGTCGGTCGATGTTGATGAACAGTAATACCAGTAGAGGTAAAATCGTGACAAAACCGAGTAGGGTGAATTTTCTTTTATAGCTTAGATGATTTAACAAGTTGCCAATTTTAAAAGAGTTCACTTTGTTCATAGTTATATCCTTAACCTAAATTTATTGACGCAGTGTAACGATACAATCGAAATCATTTGTATACGCAATACTGCTAGCATCCATGGGAGCAATTCATCACCTAGTTTGGTTATGATTATGCTTTATTAAGACTTATTCCCACGTTGGAATAAATTTGACTGTGTTGATTGCTTGCCTAAACACACAGTCCAAACTCCCCCTCGTTGGAGAGCAGGTTAGCATTTAAGTTGTTATTGCTCAGAGTCAAGGCCTATGTAAAGTGCGTCGTTGCAAATTACACATATTATTAGACAGAGTTATTAAGTAGCTAAAAGTGATGGTTATCTAACTTAATTTAACAACTTGGTTAATCTTAAAGTGGCGTGAAAATTAATTCACTCTTATAGATTAATGTAGTAATTAAACACAATTCACTCATGAATAGCAATCATTACTAAGTTTTACATGGATATTAAAAAATGCTAATGATTAAAAAAGAATCAATCATCGCCTTTTTTAGAGAAATATAGTGATGGTAAAGAAGATGGGGTTTTAAATCAATTTAGAAATTATGGAAGCTTAAGAATGGGAATTTGATAGCTGATTAGATTACTAACGTAATGTCTAAAACTTTTTTAGCTACAGTAAAAATCAGTGAGTGGAATTTCTACTAAACTAGGTGAAATTACAAATGAGGGTGTTGTTCTAGTTTCTTGTTCTCGCTAGGGAGCTCATAGGGGTCAGCTACATAGGCAGGTCCTTTCATGATCATCACAACAATGCAACCAATCGCGATTGCTCCAACAAAAAACCAGACGCTGAATAATACGCCCAGTAATTGATAGATTATTTGTTGTTGATCTCTACTTAAAGAATCGCTACCAAAATAGATGAATAGCATCGGGATGAATGGTATTGCAGTACCAATGCTAAAAATTAGTGGTATTTTCTTGAATAAAATCCACTCTAGCCCTGATGGCGTTTTAATGAAACCTGGTAATTTATTAAAGTACTTCATTAAAATTATGGATAAACATAGTTTGATTTAGTTCAATATAAACTTTCCCAGAATTTCCACCAAACGCGTTCATCATTAGGTACGCCTTTACCCAGCATTACACTGTCTGGATAATTGGTTTTTAAGATTCTCAGTGTGTCGTTTTTTAAATCATCCATATCCATTAAATCATAAGCACTGATCATTATCACTAAGGCCTCTTCAATGTATGGTGATTGTGGGTAGTATTCCAGTACATACTTAGCGCGGTTAACTGCTGCTACGTAGGCTTGTCGTTTCATGTAGTAACGAGCGACGTGAAGCTCATGGTCTGAAAGACTATTTGCAAGGTATATCATGCGTTGCGTTGAATCTTTGACATAACGGCTTTTAGGATAGCGTGTGACTAGTTCCTTAAATGTAGCAAAAGAATCCTTCAAGGCGCGTGGGTCGCGATCGCTCACTTGTTGTTTAGTAAATTTTTCTATGATGCCGCGTTCGTTAAATACCGCTAGACCTTTTAGGTAGTATGCATAATCTACGTTTGGATGGTTCGGATGAAGTTTAATAAAACGGTCAGCTGCAGCGACGGCTGAAATAGGATCTTGTTTTTTATAATGCGCATAAGCGGTTTCAAGCTGTGCTTGAGTGGCAAACTTGCCATGCGGATAACGAGACTCAAGCTTTTGGAAATAAACGATGGCTTTGTCATAGTCTTTGTCTTGCATTTTTGCAGCACCTTCTTGATAGATGCGTTCAGCTGTCCAGCCTTTTGTATCGTCAAGTTCGGTTGGTGCGCCAAAAATTGCACAGCCACTGACTAGGAAGGTAAAAGCTAAAATTGAGATATACTTCATGCAAAACCACCTTTAAGAATTTACACAATTATAACCGATGACAGACGCTACTCAACAATCTCTTAGTAACCTAATTTCACTGACCATTTCTTCCGAGTTAGGCGGCTTACGTCTAGATGTTGCTTTGCAACGTCTGCTACCTGAACATTCACGTTCTAGGTTACAGGCTTGGATTAAGTCTGGGTTAGTTACGGTAGATGGTAAACCCAGTACTTCCAAAACCAAAGTGTGGGGAGGAGAGAAAGTGTTGGTTGATGTGCAGGTTAAACCGGAGACCTATGCATTTACTGCGCAGGATATCCCACTTGATATTGTTTATGAAGATGAGCATATATTAGTTGTGAATAAACCTGCTGGCATGGTTGTACATCCAGCCGCTGGTAATTGGGAAGGTACTTTGCTGAATGCTTTACTGTTCCATGCACCGCAATTACATGATGTGCCCCGTGCAGGTATTGTGCATCGTTTAGACAAGGAAACGAGTGGCTTGCTCGTTGTGGCTAAAACGTTAAGTGCACAAACAAATTTGGTGCGTCAGTTACAAGCGCGCACAGTCAAACGTGAGTATCGTGCGATTGTTTGGGGACAATTGTGGCGTAATGGTGTAGTCGATCAGCCACTTGGTCGCGATCCACGCTCACGCACAAAAATGGCGATTAACAGAATGGGTAAGCCTGCTGTTACACGATATGAAATATTAGAGCGTTTTTCTGTGCAAACTTATCTACGTTGCAACTTGGAAACTGGCCGCACCCACCAGATTCGCGTGCATATGCAGCACCTAAAAGCGCCTTTAGTTGGTGATCCTGTTTATGGCTTCCGTGGCATTGTACCGATTCGCGCGATGACGCAAACGTTGCGTGATGCAGTGAGTCAGTTTAACCGTCAGGCGCTACATGCAATCAAGCTTGGCTTAGTTCATCCTGCCACTAATGAGTTTGTGGAATGGCAAATTGAGCTAGCAGATGATATGAAAGTATTGTTAGAAGCCATGCGTCATGAAGATGTACGTGATGATGAGGAAGATTTTGAGTTAAGCATGGAGCCTTATCTTTCTGATGAGGACTATGAATATGATGATGAAGATCTGTTTGACGATGGCGATGAGGAAGATGATGCTGATCTTGATTTAGAAGATGACGCTTAACTATTAATCACGTTTAATTCTAGTCTCTGGATTAACCATGACAAATCTTGCACCTATTACATTCATTAACCTAAATTGGCCTGCACCGACTAATGTGAAGGCGTTACAAACAACACGGCTTGGTGGTGTAAGTCTTGCTCCATTCACTAATCTGAATTTGGGTGCCCATGTACAAGATGACCCGCTCGCAGTTGCGAAAAATCGTCAGTTATTAAGTCCATATTTACCAAGTGAGCCAGTTTGGGTAAATCAGGTGCATGGTGTAGATGTGATTGATGCTGCCACAAGCACTTGTGTGCAAAACGCGGATGCGTCATTTACGACAAAAGAAAATGTTGTGTGTGTCACGATGACGGCCGACTGTTTGCCTGTGTTACTTTGTGATAAAAAGGGAACAGTAGTTGCTGCTGTGCATGCTGGCTGGAGAGGCTTATGTGATGGTGTGATAGAGGCTGCCGTTAATAAAATGCAGGTATCGCCCAGTGATATATTGGTATGGTTAGGCCCTGCCATTGGCCCAGATGCGTTTGAAGTAGGTATTGATGTTCGTGAGCAGTTTATCGAAAAAGATAGCCAAGCTGAATTGGCGTTTAAATCGATTAATTACCAAGATCCGAATGGCAAATGGCTTTGTAATCTATACCTAATTGCACAGCAGCGACTTAATAACATTGGCGTGACGCAAGTATATGGTGCCAGTGTAAATGAAGACTTTTGTACTTACACAGATGAAGCTCGTTTTTTCTCTTTTAGGCGCGATAACGTGACGGGACGTATGGCAAGCATGATTTGGTTGGAATCAAACGCTGATATGACGGTAGCTCAGTTATAATAGCGGTCTTTCATATATAAAAAGTGTTGCATGACAATTCCAGAGTTACCCATTCTTGCATGGATCATCATTTCTAGCTTTATCGGTGGAGTGTTGAGCGTATCTTTAGCGGCATTGTTCGCATTAAGCCTACGTACTGCTTGGATTCCTATGCTTGTTAGCTATGCAATTGGTGCAATGTTAGGGGCAGTTTTTCTAGAAATTCTTCCGCATGCTTTTAGTGAAGCGAGTAGTATAGAAAGTATCTCTGCAACGCTATTATTTGGGTTGCTACTGTTCTTTGTGCTAGAGAAATTGGTGATTTGGCGGCATTGTCATGGTGATCATTGTGAAGTACATGCCATCCATAGTGAAGAAAATTGTCCATTAACACATCCTCAACCTGATGCGGGCGGCACAAAGTATAAGGTGGCATCTAAGGCAAAAGCACCCTCATTAATGCAAGTTCACGCACATGCACATCATCAGCATGATAGTGGTCGTAGCGGCATGATGATTATGATTGGCGACACATTTCATAACTTTGTAGATGGTGTGTTAATTGCAGCAGCATTTTTAGTGGATGTTAAGTTGGGCGTGGTCACAGCCCTTGCGATTATCTCGCATGAGATTCCACAAGAAGTGGGTGATTTTTTAATATTGTTACATTCTGGCTATAGTAAAAAACAGGCGTTGATTTTTAATTTAGTATCAAGCTTGGCAACCTTGGTGGGTGGCCTGATTGCTTATTTTGCATTGCAATATGTGATGAGTTGGATTCCTTATATTTTAGGGTTGGCAGCTGCAAGTATGTTGTATGTGGCAGTGGCTGATTTAATTCCTAGCTTACATAAGCGCACTGAACTAAAAGCGACGTTAAGTCAGGTGCTACTCATCGCCTTGGGGGTTGGTACTATCCTGTTGGTGGGATATTTCATCCATTGATTGTTTGTTTTGTTGATGGCGACGATGTTTTACACCAAGCAGCCACAGCAGTAGGGCGCAGGGAAGTAGTCCATAGAATGTAAACGTAAGTAAGCCTGCAGTCACTGATTTTTCAGTCGCGGCCATTAAAATAACAACATACATCCAAGCAATCGCAATAATATACATTTGAATTAATTTTTAAGATTTATAGGTTTTTATGACAATGAGTACTACACGCAAAAACACCACGCCTAAAGTAGGCTTTGTATCGTTAGGCTGCCCTAAAGCTGGCTCAGATGCAGAACGTATTCTCACCCAATTGCGGGCAGAAGGCTATGAAATTTCTGGTAGTTACGATGAAGCCGATTTAGTAGTAGTCAATACCTGTGGTTTTATTGATAGCGCCGTTGAAGAGTCATTGGATGCTATTGGTGAAGCGATTAATAAAAATGGTAAAGTCATTGTGACTGGTTGTTTAGGCGCCAAAAAGGGCGTGGTTGAAGCAGCTCACCCTAGCGTACTTGCAGTAACAGGCCCGCATGCGTTAGAAGAGGTAATGACCGCAGTGCATGCCAATCTGCCTAAACCGCATGAGCCGTTTATTGATTTAGTACCACCACAAGGTGTAAGACTTACTCCTCAGCATTATGCGTACCTTAAAATTTCTGAAGGCTGTAACCACCGTTGTAGTTTCTGTATTATTCCTAGCATGCGTGGTGACTTGGTTAGTCGCCCGATTGGTGAAGTGCTTAACGAAGCTGAGAATCTAGTCAATGCTGGCGTGAGCGAGATTTTAGTGATTTCGCAAGATACTTCAGCGTATGGAGTTGATGTTAAATATCGACCAGGTTTCTGGAATGGTCGCCCAGTGAAGACCCGCATGACAGAGTTAACGCAAGCTTTGAGTGAACTGGGTGTTTGGGTTCGTCTGCATTATGTATACCCATATCCGCATGTGGACGAAGTGATTCCACTGATGGCAGATGGCCTGATTCTGCCTTATTTGGACGTGCCATTTCAGCATGCCAGCCCACGCATCTTAAAAGCCATGAAGCGTCCAGCAAGCAGTGAAAGTAACTTAGCACGCATTAAAGCGTGGCGTGAAATCTGTCCAGATATTACGATTCGTAGTACATTTATTGCTGGGTTCCCTGGAGAAACTGAAGATGACTTTAAGCAGTTGCTAGACTTTATGGAAGAGGCGCAGTTAGATAGAGTTGGCTGTTTTGCTTATTCCGCTGTGGATGGTGCTGCAGCCAATGCCTTGCCAGATCAAGTGCCTGAAGAAGTGAAACAAGAGCGCCTAAGCCGCTTTATGGAAGTGCAGGAACGGATTAGTGCAGCTAAAGTACACGCCAAAATTGGTAGCATTCAAACTGTGCTAGTTGATGAGATCGTGACCGATGTTGAAGGTAATATCGAAGCTATCGGTCGTACTAAAGCAGATGCACCAGAGATTGATGGTGTTGTCTATTTAGAGGATGCTGAAGGTTTAACGCCGGGTGACTTTGTGGAAGTGGAAATTTACAGTGCAGATGGTCATGATCTAAGAGGTGGACCTCCACGTAGCTAAAATGCTAGCCAAATAAGTCCTGCATGATAGGTGCAGGACGTTCACTATCCGCACGATCTTCTAAAAAATCAAAAGTAAGTGGGCAACGAGTGGGTTTTTTTGCTGCTTTGCGACGTTTTGGTGTTGTGGATTCCAAGTCGATAAATGGTGTTTGACTGACACGGATATAACCTGATGCGCTTAGTTTTTGTTCAGTTGTTTCAAAAAGGCTTAGTGGATTGTCGATATTTTGTAAAGTAACAAGTTGCTTGCTCACTTTTAGCACGTTGTACATCACAAACTTGCTTGCGGTTTGTTTACCGTAAATTTCACCAGTATAAATAGCCACAATGCCTCCAACGCTTAATATGTGCGTATGGTATCTCTACAATTACTGAACCACAAGAATTTTCTGTAAGAAGAATTTTTGTAAAATTTTCTATAGATTTCTTACATTCTATTTCCTACGTAAATTGATATGCGATTTAATGAGTTCAATCGCTTGGTATCTAAATTTAGTGCCATCAGCATCTTTAATCCACATATGTAACAATCCGCCAAAGAACAGGTGAGTATCAAGTGCAAGTGCTCGGGGTGTCAGTTTGCTGGCTAATAGATTTTGTGATTGTGCGCGCTCGTAAGCAATTTCAATTTTTTGAATTAAGCTTGAGCAGTTGTTTAATATTTGATGAAGCACCAATGCAAACTCATCTACGTATTCGCATTTTATCATCATGATTTCGTAGATTTCACGCATCTCAATATTGTCATTAAGCTCATGTATTGTATGGCATAGGCTTGCTTCAATTTGATCAAGGGGGTTTTGTGAGTTATCACTTGTGATCGCTAATGTGTCATCCATACGGTCAATCAGCGGTAGAAACACTTGCTCGCGAATTGCATGAAAAATTTCTGCTTTATTATTAAAGTGCCAGTACACGGCACCGCGCGTCACATTGGCTTGTGATGCAATATGTTCCAATGTAGATTTGCTCACGCCTCGTGCAAGAAATACAGAGCGTGCTGCATCTACAATCTTTTGGCGAGTTAGTTCTGCATCTTCTTTGGTTTTTCTGACCATATTAATTCCGTAGTTAAAAACTGTATTTAGTTCGTATTTTAAATCATTTAGGCATTTACATACATTTCTGTTTGTATATAATATACATACAAATCTGTATGTAAGCAAGTGCAGATGGCTATTGTTTTCAATAAAAACATAGAATAATTAATAAGTTATAAAAATAAACGTGGAGTTTTCAATGGTAACTAAGGCTGCAAATTATAATCAACAGCATATTCGCATACAGTCTATAAACGGACATAGTGCTCATGTTAAACGAATCATGGTCACATCTGGAATGATGTTGGCGCTTATTGGTATTCTCGCTATGTCTATGCTTGCTGCTTGTAGTAAGCAGGAAAATCCTGTACCAGCACAAGGTATGCCACCAATGCCAGTCAGTGTAGTTACTATGGAGCCAACTAGTGTACCGATGAGTGCTGAAGCCGTTGCCCAAACAGAAGGTGCTAAAGAAGTAGAGATTAGACCGCGGGTTGGCGGTATTCTGCTTAAAAAGCTATTTGAAGAAGGCGCACCAATAAAAGCTGGTCAGGCAATGTTTTTAATTGATCCTGTGCCTTATCAAATTGCGTTATCAAATGCCAAAGCACAATTGGCACAACAAAAAGCAAGATTAGACCAAGCACAGCGTGAATCCCAACGTTTACAAGCGCTAGTTGCAACTCAGTCAGTAAGTCAGCGTGAGGCAGATAATGCTAGCTCTGATAGTACATTGGCGTTAGCTGGTCTGGCTCAATATGAATCTGCCGTGCGTGAGGCTGAGTTGAACTTATCTTACACGACAGTAACATCACCTTTATCTGGTGTGGCTGGCAGATTTGAGTTGTCAGAAGGTGCTTTAATTAGCGCTAATACAAGTCTATTAAGCACTGTCAGTCAGATTAGTCCAATTTGGGTAAGGTTTAGTTTGTCTGATGCTGAGTTGGCGCAGTTGGGAGGTCCGTTGACGCAAAAAAGCGTTAAGGATGTAAGGTTGATTCTGCCTAGCGGGGAAGAGTACCCAAAATCAGGTCAGTTAAACTTTGCGGCTAGTGGTATCGACCCGGAATTAGGCACTCAGTTGCTACGTGCTACCTTTGATAACGATGATAAACGTTTGTTACCTGGTCAGTTTGTTCGCATTAGAGTCATCACTGGGAAAAAAGATGGTGTGTTTGTTGTGCCACAAACGGCAGTCTTAAGTAATGATCAAGGCAAGTTTGTGTATATAGCCAATGATAAAAATGAAGTGATGATTAAACCGATTGTTGCTGGTAATTGGGTTGGTAAAGACTGGGTAATCTTAAGTGGTCTGGAAGTTGGAGATAAAGTAATCGTCGATAATATTATCAAGTTGCGTCCTGGTGCAACAGTATCTCCGCATCCGCTAAGCGAATCTGGTGCTAGCTCAGCGCTGGAAACTAATGAATCAGCTGGTTCTAAATAAGTTTATTACTAATAGCTAAAACAACAGGCTTAATCGAGAATCTATATGAGTAAATTTTTTATTACGCGGCCTATTTTTGCGAGCGTATTGTCTATCATCATCGTGCTTGCAGGTTTAGCTGCAGCACTAAAGTTACCGATTGCACAGTATCCGCAAATTGCGCCGCCAACGGTATTAATTACAGCAACTTACCCTGGTGCAAGTGCTGAAACACTCTCTAAAACAGTGGCCGCTCCAATTGAGGAGCAGTTAAGCGGTGTTGAAGGATTGTTGTATTTCAACTCTAGTGCAGATTCTAGTGGTACTTTGACGATTACGGCTACGTTTGAGGTGGGTACTGATGTTAATCAGGCTACTTTCAACGTAAGCAATCGGGTGAATATCGCTCTGCCACGTTTACCTGATGAAGTTAGAAGAACTGGTTTAGTTGTTCAGAAACGATCTAACGACATCTTGTTGGTTGTGATGCTGACAGATAAGCAGAAAAAGTATGACACTTTATTTTTAAGTAACTACGCTACATTGAATGTGCTTGATGAAATTAAGCGTATTAAAGGCGTTGGTGATGCAACTATTTTTGGCGCACAAGATTATTCAATGCGTATCTGGCTGCGTCCTGATCGTATGGCGCAATTAGGAGTAACAACGACTGATATTGCTAATGCAATTCGATCACAAAATGCGCAATACGCGGCAGGTAAAATTGGTCAGGATCCATCTCCATCTAATCAGCAATTAGTGTATACCGTGACCGCAAAAGGCCGCTTAATTGACCCTGCTGAATTTGGCAATATTATTATTCGTGCTGATGGTCAGCGTGGTGTGCTTCATTTAAAAGATGTTGCACGTATCGAGCTTGGTTCGCAGAGTTATAACGTTCGTACCACTTTGGATGGTACACCAGGTGTAGGTATCCCTATTTTCTTGCAAACTGGTGCTAATGCCTTAGATACGGCAGAGGCAGTTAAAGCTCAAATGTCGGAGTTGAAACAACGTTTCCCAGAAGGTATTGATTGGGAAGTGCCTTATGACACTAGTGATTTTGTGAAAGCATCTATTATAGAGGTGCTCAAAACATTGGGCGAAGCGATGGTGCTCGTTGTGCTTGTCGTATTTTTATTCTTACAAAGCTGGCGTGCTACTCTGATTCCTATTATCGCGGTGCCTATTTCCTTAATTGGTACTTTTGCTGGTTTATGGTTGTTTGGGTTCTCCATTAACACGCTGACATTGTTCGCGATGGTGCTATCAATCGGGATTGTGGTGGATGATGCGATTGTGGTGTTGGAGAACGTAGAACGGTTGATGGAAGAAGAAAATCTGTCGCCGATTAAAGCTGCAGTTAAGTCAATGGAACAAGTTTCAGCGGCGGTTGTAGCGATTGTGCTGGTGTTGTGTGCAGTGTTTATTCCTGTTGCCTTCTTAGGGGGTATTGCAGGTGAAATGTACAGGCAATTTGCGGTGACTGTTGCTGTAGCCGTTGTGATTTCAGGCGTTGTTGCATTGACGTTAACCCCTGCATTATGTGCCGTACTGTTAAAGAAAACACACGGAGAGTCGGCCTTCTTTAAAGCGTTTAACCGTACTTTTTTACGTTTTACCCATCTGTACACCGCAACAGTCAATTTAACTTTACATCATAAAATAATCGGCACTATTGTGTTTGCTGCAATTATTGCTTTGGTGGCAGTGTTGTTGAAAGTGATACCAGGAAGCTTTGTGCCGCCTGAGGATCAGGGTTATGTGATTTCTGCAGTAATCATGCCAGATGGTGCAACGTTAAGTCGCACAAGCCAAACGACAGAGAATGTAAGGGCTGCGATTGCTCAGGATCCTGCCGTTGCGCATGAGTTTGCTGTAAATGGCTTCGATTTAATCGGAGGTGGTAATAAGACTAGTGCCGCCACAATGTTTGTGCGACTAAAAGACTGGTCTGCACGTGAGGCTACGGCTGATGACATTGTGAAAAAATTGTTTGGAATTGGCATGCAGCAGCCTGATGGAATGGCGATTGCATTTAATCCACCAGCAATTCGTGGTTTGGGTAGTTCTGGTGGTTTTGAATTGTACGTACAGACACGAGGTGACTCAGACCCTGCAAGATTGGCGGCTGTTGTGAATAACTTGATTGAGGAGCTGAAAAAAGAGCCAAGGTTGACTGAGATTAATACATTCTTTAGGCCTACCGTACCACAACTATTTTTAGAAGTGGATGAGGCTAAAGCGATTTCTCAGGGTGTACCAGTATCTAGTATTTACGATACCTTACAAAGCACGATGGGGTCCTTGTATGTGAATGATTTTAATAAATCAGGTCGTACTTATCGAGTGCAGTTACAAGCGGAAGCAGAATACCGCATGAAAGCAGAGGACTTAGGTAAAGTTTATGTGCGTTCTGATAAAGGTTTGATGGTGCCGTTATCGGCATTGAGCAAAGTGAGTTATATTGTTGGCGCTGAGCAACTAGAGCGTTACAACGGTTTGCTTTCAGCTAAAGTCTTAGGCAAAGGTTCATCAGGTGTGAGCTCTGGTGATGCCATTGAGATGGTCGAAAAGATTGCAGAAGCAAGCTTACCAGATGGCTATCAAATTGCTTGGACAGGCCAAGCCTATCAAGAAAAAAGAACAGGCTCGGCTGCTGTGTTTGCGTTTGGTTTTGCCATCATTATGGTGTTCTTGATTTTGGCTGCACAGTTTGAAACATGGGCTTTACCACTTGCTGTCATTATGGCCGTGCCTTTTGCTTTAGCTGGTGCATTGCTATCAGTGTTACTAAGAGGTATGCCAAATGACATTTACTTCCAGATTGGTTTAATTACACTCGTTGGTTTGGCTGCTAAAAACGCGATTTTGATTGTGGAGTTTGCAAGCCAGAAAATGGAAGAGGGCATGCCAGTTGCTGAAGCTGCGCTTGAGGCTGCAAGGTTGCGGTTTAGGCCAATCGTGATGACTTCAATGGCGTTTGTGTTAGGTATTGTGCCATTGGTCATTGCAACAGGTGCAGGTGCGGCTGCTCGACAATCAATGGGTACAGGTGTGTTTGGTGGTATGTTGCTAGCAACTTTTGTCGCTACGATTTTTATTCCACTATTCTTTACGTGGCTAAGTAATAAGAATGTACATAGAAAACACCATGAAGTGCCCGACGACGAGCTAGCAGTTGTGACTTCAGGAGATGCTGAGAATAAGGGTGCTGTATGAAACAGAAAAAAAATAACTATTTAATTAAACCAGTTTTCTATTTGGTTGGTAGCTTGATGTTGTCTGGATGTCAGTCTTTAGTATGGCCAGATTATCTAAGACCTAAAGTCGATACACCAGATCGTTATATTGAAATGAGCCAAGATGCAGCACAGAACCAGATCGAAAAAGACTGGTGGACGCTGTATCAAGATGAAACGCTTAATACCTTAATTTCTAATGCTTTAAAACATAATACTGATATTAAAGTAGCTGTCGCTAATATTGAGCAAGCAGATGCTGTGATGAAAGAGGCAGGTACGCTTCTGTTTCCTTCAGTTGATCTAGATGCTGGTGGCACACGCTCACGAGTAACGGAGGCTGGCGCATTCCCTGTATTTGCTGACAATCCTCGCGAGAGCTACAACTTTAAATTTGGTACTAATTTTGAGCTGGATTTTTGGGGTAAGTTGAGTCGAACTAAAGAATCTGCGAGAGCTTCTGCTTTATCTACTCGTTATGCCAAAGACACCGTTGAGCTATCTCTAACTGGCTTGGTGGCTAATCAGTATCTGTCATTGCGAAGTTTAGAAAAGCAAATTCAGATTGCTGAACAAAATTTAGTCAGTCGAGACGAAAGTTTGGCGCTAACAAAGCGTCGTTTAGAAGGCGGAATTGTTTCAGCGCTGGATGTTTATCAAGCTGAAGTTGCTGGTGCCAATTTACGTGCACAAATTTTAGATTTAAAGCGCTTACAGTCATTAAGCTTGAATCAATTGGCGCTGTTAACTGGCGACTTGAATTTGGCAGTAAGGGGATTGGATCTGGCTCAAGCAGACATGATGGCATTGCCGATACCCCCAGTTCCACCCATTGGTTTGCCTTCTAGTTTGTTGGAGTCGCGTCCTGATGTGCGTCAAGCTGAGGCGCAAATGGTAGCTGCAAATGCCAATATTGCCGTAGCGAAAGCAGCCTTATATCCAAGCATTTCACTCACTGCAAATTGGGGTGGTGAAAGCCTTGAGTTACAAGATGTATTGAAGTCCGCAGCCCGTATTTGGACTGGAGGACTTAGCTTAAACCTGCCAATATTCAATGGTGGAAGGCTAAATGCAAGAGTTGACCAAGAAGCCGCTAAACAGAAAAAAACGCTAGCCACCTATGAGCGTACGATTCAAACGGCGTTTACTGAAGTAAATGATGCATTAGTCAATTTGCGTCAACAAACACAACGTGAGCAGTCTTTACTAACTAGTCAAGATTCTGCCAAGAAAATGCTGACTTTGTCTGAAAATAGATACCAATCTGGCTATTCTGCGTATATTGAAGTATTAGATGCACAACGTACCTATAACGAAGCAAGCTTGGCTTTTGTGCAAGCGCGCCAAGCAAGGTTGAGTGCATCCGTAGATTTGTTCAAAGTGTTAGGTGGTGGTTGGCAAGCAGCAGAAACTCAGTAATCACTAACGCGGTACTTTTGATTATTTGCTGATGTCTGTGGTAAATGTAACGCGTACCCAGTTACCATGACGTTCAAATGATTTGGTGAATCTTAAAAGTATCTCTTCACCCAGTATTTGTACTTTGAAAATATCATTCTTGTTGTATTGGAGCTTAGGGATAATCAGGGTCTCTAGTTTAGACAATGATTGTTCCTTAGGTAAGAAAATGCAGATGAAATTGCTGGGGTCTGTGCCGAAACTGCTGTCTAAAAAGCTACTTGTGTCAGCGAACACAGTGTTAGCAAAGTAGTTGTCTTTAATACTAAGTTCGCCTGTTGTGATAGCTACTTTCTGTGTTTTTAGCCCCATATTTTCTGCTTGAGAGTAAAAGCCAATATTGCTTAACAGTTCTACGCCTAAGTGCAACTCTCCATTTACAACGGGTCTGATGTTTTTAATAACACCAAGCTTTGTGTTGTTTCTTTGCTCTTTGGTAGAAATGCCGATTAGCATTCCCAAACTCACCTCATGGGCATGTTTGCTGACATGTAAACCTAAACCTTTATTGGATTGGTCTATGATGCTTGAATGGTCCGTAGTTAAATCCATATAAATAATATTGGGTTCGTTGCGGTTAATGTTGTGAGACGCCAATCTTTCCTCAAACGATTTTTCACCTAGATAGCCACGCTCACCACGTTGCATCTTAATGTTTTCAACCTGCTTGAGCTGTTCACAAACTTCTTTAAAACCAAAAAATACTGTTGCAACCGATGCGGTATTGTTGCGCTCCTCCGTTCTACGTTGGCGGCTGTAATCAACCCTTGACCACTCAGTACTGAGGGTTTCAAATGTTGTGAAGGCATCTTTATGAGAAACCAGTTCTTTCATAAAAGGTTGTTTGGGTGAAATGTTGAATTCAATTAGAGACATGCAAAGCTCTATTTTTGAAATGACGTTATCAAAATTCCAGTAACGATAAGTGCTAGCTGGTTTAAAAGTACGGATACGTTTTGCGGGCTTGTTACTAGTTGTATCCACATAAAAAAGATGCTGTTGCTCATCAAATATTTTATCTACAGTGGTTTTCGATGCCCATACGCTAAGCATTTTACAAACCAATTCAATTTGTTCACATTTTAAGCTAAGGCTTTCAAGAGTGCCCAGCATGCAAACTTGTATGTAAGCGTTAGATATTGAAGTAGGTTCAAGATCCGTATAAGGTTGAATTTTTGCGTTTAAAAGAGATAGGTTTTCAGCGAGTAAATATAGTTGAGATACCTGTAGCCAGACATTTGCTGGCGCGCTTTGATAGTTGTAATAGCGCCATTTAATCATTTGTGTTGCATTTCTAATTGCGCGCGCTAGTAAAACATGTATATGTTTTTGGTATTGATCGTAAAAGTGGTCAATTAACGAGAAGTGAATTAAGAATAACTGGCGATGATAAAAAAACACAGCATTAGATACACGCTCCTCTAACTCAGCACTGATATGTTCAATATGAATAAAATGTGTTGTGATTCTTTCGACAATAATGTGTGTATTTTCGTCGATGGTGAATAGTGCTTCCAAGTTAGCTGGGTTACTAAAAGCGTTAGTTTTGAATTCATCTCCTAACTTAGCTGTTGCGAATTCGATGGTCGAGATGTCGTCCATGCCTTTGATTTGACTCATCCATGCCATCGATGTTTTCATCTTAGGTTGCGATGTATTCTTGAATAAGTTTTGGAGAAAAGCCATTTTTTAACTACATTCTTTCACTAGGTATGGTGCTAAAAGCAACTATTGTGCCATATTTTATTTAATTGGCAGTGTGTTCACAGTTTTTATTAATACAGTACTGTATAGCAGAGCATTAATAGATTGGCGTATTAATCTGTTTTTAATTTTTTAGACTCCTTGTGAGCATGATAAAATGTTGCCCTAACAACATAGATAGTAAAAAATCAATAAATATGACAGTTCGTACACGTTTTGCTCCTAGTCCAACAGGCTTTCTTCATATTGGTGGTGCTCGTACCGCTTTGTTCTCATGGGCTTTTGCTAAAAAGCACAAAGGAGACTTTATTCTGCGTATCGAAGATACCGATGTTGCCCGTAGTACGCCTGAGGCTGTGCAAGCTATTCTTGACGGCATGCATTGGCTAGGTTTGGATTATAACGAGGGGCCTTTTTATCAAATGCAGCGTATGGATCGCTATAAAGAAGTGATTCAAAAAATGCTGGATGAAGGCAGTGCTTACTATTGTTATTGCAGTAAAGAAGAGCTTGAAGCGCTACGTGAGACTCAAATGCAGCAAGGTGTTAAGCCTCGTTATGATGGTCGTTGGCGTCCAGAGGAGGGCAAGGTTTTGCCAGCACCTCCGCAAGATGTTCCTGCGGTCATCCGCTTTAAGAACCCGAAAGACGGTGATGTGGTATGGAATGATTTGGTAAAAGGTGAAATTAGCATCGCAAACCAAGAGTTAGATGATTTGATTATCGCACGCGCCGACGGAACACCTACATACAACTTTTGTGTTGTGGTAGATGATTGGGAAATGGGCATTACGCAAGTGATTCGCGGTGACGATCATGTGAATAACACGCCACGCCAGATCAATATGCTTAAAGCCCTTGGTGCAACTATCCCTCAATATGCGCATTTATCAATGATTCTTGGGGATGATGGCCAGAAGTTATCTAAACGTCATGGCGCTGTGAGCGTGATGCAGTACGATGATGAGGGTTATTTGCCAGAAGCAGTGCTTAATTATTTAGCGAGATTAGGCTGGAGTCATGGCGATGAAGAAGTCTTTGGTATGCAACAGTTTTGTGAGTGGTTCGATTTAGATCATATCACGCCGTCTGCCGCACAATTTAATACTGAAAAGCTTAGATGGCTTAATGCGCACTATATTAAACAGGCAAGCTCTGATTACCTTGTGAATGATGTGACTAAGCGCCTTGCTAAATTAGGTGTACAGGTCACGGTAACCCCTAATCTAGCGGCAGTGATTGACCTATACAAAGAGCGCGCACATACCTTAAACGAATTAGCTAATAGTGTCGTCTATTTTTATCAGAAACCATTAGTTGATCAAGCGGCGGCAGAAAAGCATTTAACAGCAGAAATTAAGCCAGCCATGCAGAAACTTACCGATGTTTTAGTGTCAGTGGAGTGGCAGGCAGAGGCAATTCACCATGCCTTGAATGATGTGGTGACTGAGTTTCAGTTAAAATTTCCAAAAGTGGCAATGCCTTTACGGGTGATGTTAACTGGTATCGCGCAGTCTCCCAGTATTGACCAAGTGATGGTTTTACTTGGCAGAGATGAGGTGATGGCGCGAATTAAAGACGCTAAATTTTAAATTTAATTAAATTAAAGAACGAATTTGGTTGTTCTATATCTTAACGAGAGTAAGATATTTGTATACGGCCTTAAATAGTCGCTAGTGGTCAATTTTATTTAACTCCAAACAATAGGAGACGTTATGAATCAAAAAGGGCAAATGTTACAAGACCCATTTCTCAATGCATTACGTAAAGAGCATGTGGCAGTATCTATTTATCTTGTAAATGGTATCAAGTTGCAAGGTCAAGTGGATTCCTTTGACCAATACGTTATTCTGCTTAAAAATACTGTGACACAAATGGTATATAAGCATGCAATTTCAACGATTGTACCTGCGCGTGCGGTCAGTATTAATATGTCTGAAGGTGATGATTAAGCGTTGAAAGATTTATTTGAAAGACCAAGCGGTGGCGAAGCTGCCATATTGGTCAGTGTTGATTTTGGCGAAAATGATTACGAAGAAAGTTTAGAAGAACTTCGTCAGTTGAGCTTGAGTGCAGGACTTGCTGTGCTGGGTAAGGTCGAGGGGAAGCGGTCTGCCCCTGATGCTAAGTTGTTTATTGGTAGTGGTAAGGCTGATGAGTTGGCGCAAATGATGCAGGCAACTGAATCCAATGTTGCCGTCTTTAATCATGATTTAACACCGTCGCAACAACGTAACTTAGAGCGCTTGTTACAAGCGCGCGTCGTGGATAGAACTGGCTTGATTTTAGATATATTCAGCCAGCGTGCTCAGACGCATGAAGGTAAGTTACAAGTTGAACTCGCTCAGCTTGAGCATCTTTCCACACGTTTAGTGCGTGGCTGGACTCACTTAGAGCGCCAAAAAGGTGGTATCGGTGTACGTGGCGGCCCCGGTGAAACACAGCTTGAGCTAGATCGCCGCATGTTGCGTGTGCGTGTTAAGCAATTGCGAGAGAAGTTGCTTAAATTAAAATCGCAACGTGGCATGCAGCGTAGAGCACGTAAACGATCCAATGTGATGACTGTGTCTTTGGTGGGTTACACCAATGCAGGAAAGTCTACGATTTTTAATCGGCTGACTAAAGCCAATATCTATGCCGCAGATCAGCTTTTCGCAACTTTAGATACAACAACACATAAGATTTATATTCCAGATTGCGGCTCTGTGGTGCTTTCGGATACAGTTGGTTTCATTAAACATTTGCCGCATGCATTGGTTGAGGCTTTTGGCGCGACGCTGGAAGAGGCTGTGCAGGCTGATTTACTATTGCATATTGTAGATACAGCTAGCACTAACCGTGATGAGCAGATTGCCCAAGTGAATAAGGTGTTACATGAGATCGGCGCTTCTGAAGTGCCGCAGATTTTAGTGTATAACCAAATAGATCGCGTGGGTTTGGAGCCTGCTATTGACCGTGATGAGTATGATAGAATTACAAGCTTACATGTTTCAGCAAAAACAGGCGAAGGGCTAGAGTTTCTGAGATTAGCCATGGCAGAACATTACCAGTATCTACAAAAGCAAAGTACTGAAGAAAGTGCTTTTGTTTAAGTAGTAATTAAATGGCAAGATATGAAGTTTGATGTGCTATTTTTTAAATAGGTGCATTGCTTAAATTAAGATTTAGGCTTGAAGCCGAAGTTTAAAGTTTCAAAGTTTAAAGTAATTCAATTTTTAGTGTTGGAGTGATGAATGATTAAATTCCCTGGCTGGAGACAGCAAAATAATGAAGGGCCACCTGACCTTGATGAAGTGATGCGTGATTTAAGCCGTAAGATTAATGCGATGTTTGGGAAAAACGGCAGTAATCAATCAAATTCCCAGCCAAAACGTCCGTCATCAGGGGACATTAATTTGCCAATCGTGCCGATTATTGGACTTGTCCTGCTTATTTGGCTTGGTTCTGGATTCTATATTGTTGACCAAGGTTCTACTGGCGTGGTGACACGTTTTGGTAAAGCGTTGGATGAGACGACTGAGCCTGGTCCTCGTTGGCACTTGCCTTATCCGATTGAGTCTGTAGAAGTCGTCAACATGGAGCAAGTGCGTAGGCTTGAAGTTGGTTATAGAAGCCGTGTAGAAGGCACTGGAGGCGGTAAAACCAAGTTGCCTAAAGAAGCTTTAATGCTCACTGAAGATGAAAACATTATTGATTTGCAGTTTGCAGTCCAATATAACTTAAACAATGCGAAGTATTACTTATTCAATAACCGTTCAACCGATACTGCAGTGATGTCCGCAGCTGAATCAGCTATTCGTGAAGTTGTAGGTAAAAACAAACTGGATGATTTGCTACAGAAAGGCTTGGCTGATACATCTGAGCGCATGCAGTCAATCTTAGATAGTTATAAATCAGGTGTTAAGATTATCAGTGTGTCACTACAGAGTGCTCAACCTCCAGAGCAAGTGCAAGAGGCTTTTGAAGACGTTAACCGTGCAAACCAAGATAATCAACGTCAAATTAACGAAGGTCAAGCCTACGCTAATGATGTGATTCCAAAGGCACGCGGTACTGCTTCACGCCTCTTATCTGAAGCCGCTGGTTATAAGTTAAAAGTTGAAAGTGAAGCTAGAGGTAATACTAGTCGATTCGATCAGATTTTAGCGCAATATAACAATGCACCAGAAGTCACACGTCAGCGTTTGTATTTAGATGCGCAAGAGCAAATTTTATCTAATACAAGTAAAGTGATTGTTGATCAAAAAGCTGGTAACAGCCTATTGTATTTGCCGCTAGATAAACTGATTAATGCAACTGGTGCATCTAATGTGCCTCAGTCTCAATCTATGCAATCATTAAATCCACAAACTGAATCAGGCGCAGCTTTTGATTCAGCAACAGCTACTACAGAGCGCTCGAGAGAAGCTTTTCGCAGCCGAGATAGAGAAAGTAGATAAGGAAAAGTGATGAATAAGGCAAAAAATATTATTATTTTAGTGATTGTAGGGTTGATGTTGCTATCAGCTTCGGCCTTCACAGTGAAGCAAACACAGTATGTCATTGTTCAAAGGTTAGGTGAGATTGTATCTGTTAAGAAAGATCCAGGCCTCTATTTTAAAGTCCCGTTTGTGGATAACCTTAAGTACTTTGATAATCGTATTTTGACACTGGATTGGGAGCAGCCAGCAAAATTTATTACTAGCGAAAACAAATACATGATGGTGGATTCGTTTGTTAAATGGCGCATTATTGATCCTGTAAAATACTATGTATCCATTAAAGAAGGTGGCGAGGCTGCTGCTGAGGATAGGTTATCTAAAGTGGTGAATGCAGGTTTGCGTACTGAATTCGGTAAACGTACAGTGCGTGATGTGATTGCTGGTGAGCGTGGAGCAGTCATGGATAACTTACGTAAGACAGCAGATGTTGAAGCTCGTCAAATGGGTATTACAGTTGTCGATGTGCGATTGAAGCGTGTTGATTATGCTGAGGAAATCAGTAAGTCTGTATTTGATCGTATGATTGCAGAGCGTAAGCGTTTAGCTAATCAATTGCGTTCAGAAGGTGCCGCTGCTTCAGAGAAAATTCGTGCAGATGCTGATAAGCAACGTGAGGTGATTATCGCTGAGGCCTATCGTGAAGCACAAAAAACCAAGGGTGAGGGTGATGCAAAAGCTGGTGAAATTTACAATCAGTCTTATAGCCGTAACCCAGAGTTCTATGCGTTCTATCGTAGTCAAGAGGCTTATAAAAACAGCTTCAAGAGTAAGAGTGACGTAATGGTGCTGGATCCTAATTCAGACTTCTTTAAATATATGCGTAACCCAAACAGAAAATAGCAGGTTGTGGTGAGCGACTATTTGTTAGCTGCTTTAGGGTTGATGTTGATACTTGAGGGGTTGCTCCCGATGCTAATGCCTCAAGTCTGGCGAGAAACTTTTATAAAAATGGTAACATTAAAAGATGGGCAACTCCGCTTCGTTGGTTTGATATCCATTGTAGGCGGCTTGCTCTTAATTTTTTTAAGTAAATGATTGATAAATATGCGTAATTGGTTGTTACCTGAATATATTGAAGATGTATTGCCCGCAGAGGCTATGCGAATTGAAGTTTTACGTCGTAAATTGTTAGACCTGTTTAAAGTGCATGGCTATCAGTATGTGATTCCGCCAATGTTGGAGTACATGGAGTCATTAATTACAGGGGTCGGTCATGATTTAGATTTAGCCACATTTAAAGTGGTTGATCAGTTAACTGGACGGCTCATGGGGGTACGTGCGGATATGACACCGCAGGCGGCCAGAATTGATGCGCACCTGTTAAATCATCAAGGCATTACGCGCTTGTGTTACGCGGGTAGCGTACTGCGCACTAAACCTGATGGGCTAGCGTTGACCCGTGAGCCATTGCAAATTGGTGCCGAGCTTTATGGTCATGCTGGCATCGAAAGTGATATTGAGATTCAACGCTTATTGATTAAAGCATTGCAAGCGATTGGTATTGATGAGGTTCATCTTGATTTTAGCCATGTTAATGTATTTGGAAGCTTGGTTGAAGCCAGTCAAATCGGCCCAAAGTTAGAGCAGGATTTATACGCTGCATTGCAAAGTAAAGATCAGCCCGCAGTAGCATCGTTGACAAAAGCGTTAGATCATACAACAAGAGAAGCGTTGCTGAACCTAACAGAGCTTAATGGCGATAAGGCGATTTTAGCTAAAGCATTTAATGTCTTACCTGCAACACCAGCTATTAAAAAGGCGTTAGATAGTTTGCAACAGGTCAGTAATGCGATTGGTCAACTCGGTGCTAGTGTTAGTTTTGACCTGAGCGAGTTGCGTGGGTATCACTATCATAGTGGTATTGTATTTGCTGCGTATGCACAAGGTTACAAAGGCCCGCTGGCATTAGGTGGTCGCTATGATGAGGTTGGGCAATCTTTTGGACGTGCTCGTCCGGCGACTGGATTCAGCCTTGATTTACGTGGTGTGGTAAGTGCTTTGCCGCCTGCTAAATCTGAGATGGCAATTTATGCACCAGCCTCAGAAGATACTTCACTTGTAAGTAAAATTGAAAGCCTAAGAAATGAAGGTCATGTTGTGATTGAAGCGCTAGCTGGATCAGATGTAGACCTCGCTGAACTTAATTGCAATCGTAAGCTTGAGCATTACAATTCAGGCTGGCATGTTGTTGATGTGGTGAATAACTAGTCGTTGTAAACGGTTTTGTCTTAGTCAACATCTCTATTCTAAAAATTAATATTTAATCAAAGTAAACGTTATGGCAAATAAAGCAGCAAAAAATGTAGTCGTCATTGGTACGCAGTGGGGCGACGAAGGCAAAGGGAAGATTGTTGATTGGTTAACGGATCATGCACAAGGTGTTGTGCGTTTTCAAGGTGGCCATAATGCAGGGCACACTTTAGTGGTTGGGCAGGGTGATGCGCAACGTATCTATAAGCTTAATCTTGTTCCTTCTGGCATCGTACGTGCAGGTGTTAATTGCTACATCGGCAATGGCGTAGTTTTAGATGCTGGGCATTTGCTTAAAGAAATTGCTGCTTTAGAAAAAGATGGTTTAGAAGTGAGTAATCGTCTAAAAGTGAGCCCAGGTTGTCCATTGATTATGAGCCATCATGTGGCTGTAGATGTTGCGCGCGAAGCTAAACGTAGCACAGATAAAAAGATTGGCACCACAGGTAAGGGGATTGGCCCAACATACGAAGATAAAGTGGCACGTCGCGCTTTACGTGTATATGACTTGTTTTATCCTGAGCGTTTTTCAGAAAAATTACGCGAAGTAATGGATTACCATAATTTTGTGCTAACAAATTACCTTGATGCCAAACCTGTTGATTTTAATCAACAATATGATGCAAGTATGCAGCATGCAATTGCATTAAAACCGATGATTGCTGATGTATCAGCAGAAATTTATACAGCTAACGCTAAAGGTGAAAATCTATTATTTGAAGGTGCACAAGGTACGTTATTAGATATCGACCACGGTACTTACCCGTATGTAACGTCAAGTAATTGTATTGCAGGGCAGGCATCTGCAGGCACAGGCGTTGGCGCGAATATGTTGCATTATGTATTGGGCATCACTAAGGCTTACACAACACGTGTAGGTGGCGGACCTTTCCCTAGTGAGTTGGATATCGAAACACAGGGACTACCTGGTTATCAAATGTCGAATAAAGGTCAAGAGATTGGCACTGTGACTAAACGTAAACGTCGTTGTGGTTGGTTTGATGCGGCGGCATTGCGTCGCTCTGCAATGATTAACGGCTTAACTGGTTTATGTATCACTAAGCTAGATGTGTTAGATGGCATTCAAGCGCTTAATATTTGTACAGGTTATGAGTTGGATGGTAAAAAAATCGATTTATTACCGATTGGTGCAGATGATGTAGCTGGATGTAAACCGATTTATGAAACTGTTCCAGGCTGGACAGAAACCACTTTTGGTGTAAAAACGTGGGATGGTTTACCTAAAAATGCACAAAACTACCTGAAACGCTTAGAAGCGTTATGTGGCGTGCCGATTGCCATCGTTTCTACAGGCCCTGAACGTGACGAAACGATTGTTATTGAGCATCCTTTTGCTTAATTAATAATTGTTTGGTGCGAATGCAATTAAAGTTAATTAGCACCTATTGACACAATAAAAGCTGAAAATAATCAGTGCGCCAGATGATCTTTGTAGATGTTTTGCAAAGAAGTAGTCTGGTGTTTTTTCTTGTGTAGTGATTGTCATGTGTTCTTCAAAGTATATGTTTGGTTAAAAATGATAGATAAGAAAAGTCAACGTTTGGCATGGGCGATTACAGGCTCTGGGCACTATTTGCGTGAGTCAATTGCAATTTTAAACACATTAGAAAACGTTGATGTTTTTCTAAGTAGGGCTGGGGCAGAAATCATTCAGCAATATGGTTTTCATCAAGAGTTAAATGCTGCTGGTCATCGTATTTATCAGGATAAGACAGCGAGTAGTGTGCCTGTTGAGTTGTTTTATCAAGGTAAATATCATAGCTTAGTGATTGCGCCAGCCACTTCAAACACAATCGCTAAAATGGCTTATGGTTTTTCTGATAGCTTAGTCACTAATTTATTTGCGCAAGCAGGAAAAACACGTGTGCCTAGTATTGTCTTTGCATGTGATACTGCGCCAGAGCTTGAGTCAGAAGCACCACGAGACAACGTTGTTAAAGTTTATCCACGTAAGATTGATTTAGACAATATTACAAAACTTAAATCGTTTGAAATGACCAGTGTGGTTGAAGATATGGATAGCTTAAGTAAGTGCATTCAACAGCATTTGCAGTTGGCATTGCAAACTGACTAGCATGACGAAAAATCTACTTTTTTTAACGGGTAAGCTTGCCGAAAAAAGTCTGAACAAGGTGCTGAGTGAAGTACAAAATAACCCAAAAACGCCGCCTTTTAAGTACCGTGTAGAGCAAATTGGTGTTTCTGTTGCTGCGTTAATGACCCCAGATTTAATTGCGCGTAGAGTCAAAGAAACTGGTGATGCAGATAAAGTGATTGTGCCAGGTTTGTGCCAAGGTGATTTGACGATGCTTGAGGCTAAATATGGCGTTCCTGTAGAGCGTGGCCCAGCAGATTTAAAAGATCTGCCCCAATATTTCGGGCATCAAGGCGCGGTACCAGACTTGAGCCAATATCAAGTAAAAATATTCGCTGAGATTGTAGATGCACCGTATTTAAGTGTTGAAGGCATCTTGCAAAAAGCGCTGCAATATCAGGCGCAGGGTGCAAATGTCATTGATCTAGGCTGTCTACCAGCTGTTCCATTTCCTCATCTTGCGGAAACCATTAAGGCACTTAAATTAGAGGGCATAAATGTAAGTGTTGACTCTCTAAACACGGATGATTTACTCAAAGCTGGGCATGCTGGTGCTGATTATCTGTTAAGTCTCACTGAAAAAACACTTTGGATCGCGCAAGAAGTGGCTGCTACGCCAATCTTGATTCCAGCAAAGCCGCATAGCTTACCTTCGTTGTATCGTGCTATAGATGCATGTATTAAACTAGGTAAACCTTTTATTGCTGATGCAATTCTTGATCCTATACACTTTGGGTTGACTGATTCGATTGTTCGCTACCATCAGCTCCGTAAGAAATACCCTGATATAGATATCATGATGGGCATCGGTAACCTCACGGAACTGACCGATGCAGACACAACGGGAATCAATGCACTGCTGTTCGGGATGATTAGTGAGCTTAATGTGAGTGCTGTGTTAGCAACTTCAGTGAGTCCTCACGCGATCAATGCTATACCAGAGGCCGATATTGCCAGGCGCACGATGTATGCTGCAAAACGTGATGACAGGTTGCCACGTGGTTACAGTAATAGTTTGCTAGGGCTACATGATAGACGTCCGTTTACCTACAGTGCAGACGAGATCAAAGAGATTGCATCACAAATCAAAGACCCTAGCTTTCGCATTCAGGTGAGTGAGCAGGGGCTACATGTTTACAACCGAGATGGTATCTACGATGCGCTTGATCCCTTTGTGTTGTATCCAGATTTAAAAGTGGATAACGATGCTTCGCATGCTTTTTATCTAGGCGTTGAGTTGGCTCGCGCGCAAATCGCATGGCAGTTGGGTAAACGCTACGTGCAAGATCAGGAGTTAGACTGGGGTATTAATGCTAAGCGTACCGATGTTGGCGCTAAAGTAGCGCATCGTGAAACTTCTATCAAAGAAAAGCGTGCAAAAAAAGATGTTTAGGAAATTTGCGAGTGAGTGATTGTTAACCGTAAGCGTAATAACACTCGCAGTACAATGAAAGTTAAAGCATGATTTATGAAACCATCGTTAGCTCTGTAGATGCCCAAGGCGTCGCCCACGTTACGCCGTTTGGTATACGTATGCAAGATGGCTTGGTTGTCATTTCGCCATTTAAACCATCTACAACGTTATCGAATATATTAGCAACGGGGCATGCAGTTGTTAATTTAACAGATGATGTGCGTGTGTTTGCTGCAACCTTGACTTCTAGGCCAGTTGGCAGTTTAACGCCAGCTACCAAGATTAATAGCGTTAGATTAACTGAGGTATTAGCACATAAAGAACTGAAATTAGTGAAATTTGAGGACGACGATATACGTCCGCAACTTTTTCTAGAGGTAGTTCATGAGGCCTATCATCAACCCTTTCAAGGATTTAACCGAGCGCAGGCAGCAGTGATTGAGCTAGCAGTTCTAGTTAGCCGTTTAAAAAGATTGCCACTAGAAAAAATTTGCCAAGAAATGGATTATCTAACCATTGCCATTGAGAAAACAGCTGGGCCAAGAGAGCTAGAAGCTTGGGGTTGGTTGATTGAAGTGGTGCAAAATCATAAAGCTGCGCTTAACTCTGAAAATTTAGCTTAAATGAACTTGGTTTAATGGAGTTTGCTTTAAGAATACCTAGCTTAAGAGAATCTAGCTTAAAAGAACTTGCCATAAGAATACTTAATCTTAAGGAAATTCGGCCTAATTTATGAATAACATCGGTTTAAGAATTGCAATTGCATGACACAATTATTGATTAGCGTGACAGATATTGATGAAGCACAATTAGCTTTGATGCATGGAGCTGACTTGATTGATTTAAAAGACCCTCAACAGGGCGCATTAGGTGCATTGCCTATTGCTACTATCCAAGAAGTCGTGAATTTTGTGAATACGCACAGAACTCACGCACAACAGTTGACTAGTGCAACGGTTGGGGATTTGCCTATGCAAGCAGATTTAATCTTGCAAGAGGTGTTGGCCGTTGCCAACACAAACGTTGATTTTGTTAAGATAGGCTTTTTTGAATCAGAAGACTATCAACCATGTTTGGATGCCTTGGCCGAAGTTGCAAAGAATGGCGTCAAGTTAATTGCAGTTTTATTTGCTGAAACGACGTACCCAAGACATTTGGTTGATCTAATTAAAAATGCAGGTTTTTATGGGGTAATGTTAGACACCTCACAGAAAAATGGTGCAACCTTCATGCATTATTATACTGATAAGCAAATAATGTCATTTTCTAGACAAGTTAAAGATCATGCTATGGTTTTTGGACTGGCGGGATCTCTAAAAATACAACATCTAGAAAAAGTAGCTATGTACACTCCAACATATATTGGTTTTAGAGGTGGGGTGTGTGTAGGCGATCAACGTAAACTAAGCTTAGACGGTGATAAAATAAAATTAATTCGTAAACGGCTGTAACTTTGTTGTATTTAAACAACAAAGTTAGCTGAAAGCTAGTAAATACAACAAGTTGTAGGTTGCGTTACATCGCCTATCTAGGTATCATCAATACAACAAAAGTTTCATTAACAAGGAGCAATAAGAATGAAAAAGAATATCTTAAATATCGCTGTTGCAGCGACATTAGGTTTAGCAGCATTTGCTGTATCTGCAGAAGATATGTACCGCGGTGCTTGGTACGCACTACCAGGTATTAGTCACATGGATACAGATAACGACCTAGAAGCTAATAACGGCGGTGGCGCGTTTATCAAGCTTGGTAAAGAATTATCTGAGCACTGGGATATTCAAGGTGGAGTAGGTTATAACCGCGCAAGTGAAGATACTGGTATTGCTGGTGTTGGTGGCCGTTATAAACAAACAACTTTAGGCGTTGATGCTTTATACATGTTTAGCCGTGAAAAATTCCGTCCATTCTTGTTAGCTGGTTTAGGTGTAGCACGTAACGATGTTGACTATAGCCACGCTTCAGCAGACGTTGATGCTAAAAAAACTTCATGGATGGCAAATGTGGGTTTAGGTGCACAGTATTTGTTTAGTGATTCATTTGGCTTGCAAGCCGATGTACGTCATCAATTGAGCCGTGCAAAAACAACTACAGATAACGGTGCTTTTGATAGAGACACAAGAACAATTGGTAACACGCTAGTAAGCTTAGGCGGTATCTTCCGTTTTGGCGCACCAGCAGTAATGCCAGTTGCTGCAGTTGAGCCAGAGCCAGCACCAATTGCACCTGCGCCAGTTGCTGCTGCAGAGCCTGCGCCAGCGCCAGTGTGTGAACCACAATATGAAACAATCACGATTGAAGCTTCTAAATTGTTTGCTTTTGATGAAGCTAAGCTAAAAGATACTAGCGTTTTAGACAACGAAGTTGTGCCTAAAATGAAAGAGAATAAAATCTTTGCAAGTGTTAAAGTGGTTGGTCATACAGATAAACTTGGTAGTGAAGCTTACAACCAAAAACTTTCTGAAAAACGTGCTAACCAAGTACGTGATTATTTGATTGCTCAAGGTGTTGAAGCTGATCGTCTAGTTGCTGTTGGTAAAGGTGAGATGATTCCATTGGTGGATTGCGACGGCGTAAAAGGTCGTAAAGCGTTAATCGAATGTTTAGCTCCAAACCGCCGTGTTGAGATTGAAGCAACACGTTCAATGGAAAAAGGTTGTAAATAATTTTCTGGTTTTAAAAAGCCCCGCTCTGCGGGGCTTTTTTATTGGTAGAATGAGATGCTATGACAAAACAAGAACAATTGCCGATACCCATTACCCACGTTGAGCTGATGATAGAAGCTCGCTGGGTTGTTCCTGTAGACTCAAGTAATTCATTACATGAGTTTTACTCTGTTGTGATTAATCATCAAATCATTGTGGACGTACTACCAACAGCCCAAGCTCGAGTGAAATATACAGCAAGTGAGTCAGTAGTTTTAAATGATCATGTTTTAATTCCAGGCTTGATTAATGGGCATACGCACGCTGCAATGACCTTAATGCGTGGAATTGCAGATGATCTGCCGCTAATGGTTTGGCTAAATGATCATATCTGGCCAGCCGAGCGTGCAATCGTAACAGAGCGTTATGTTGCAGATGCATCTTTGCTTGCCAGTGCTGAAATGTTAAGTGGCGGCACTACTTGTTTTAATGATATGTACTTTTACCCACAAGCTACGGCGATGGCTGTTAGCAAAGCTGGTATTCGGGCGCATTTAGGGCTAACTGTGCTTGAGTTTCCAACGAATTATGCCGCTGATGCAGATGATTATTTGCAAAAAGGTTTTGAAGCGCATGATAGTTGGCGCAGTAATCCATTGATAAGCTCATCATTGGCGCCACATGCCCCTTATACGATATCTAATCAGACTTTTGAAAAAGTATTGACCTATGCAGAGCAGTTGGGCTTGGGGATACATACGCACTTACATGAAACTCGTGATGAACTTAGCCAGAGTGAGTCTGGCTACGGTGTGAGACCCATCAAAAGAATTGCTGATCTTGGTTTGCTAGGGCCAGGTTTTGTCGCCGCACACGGCGTACATTTATTGCCACATGAAATTGATATGTTAGCCGAGTATGGATGCCATATTGCACACTGTCCAACGTCTAACTTAAAGTTAGGCAGCGGTGTTGCGCCAATCAATGCTTTATTAAAAAATAATGTCAATGTATGTATCGGTACTGACAGCGCTGCGAGCAATAATCGCCTTGATATGTTTAGCGAGATGCGCCTTGCTGCTTTGTTGTCAAAAGGTGCCAATGAAGATGCCTCTATACTGCCTGCATATCAGGCAATTGAAATGGTGACGATTAATGCAGCCAAAGCGATGGGATTAGATCATAAGATTGGTAGTATCGAAATAGGGAAGCAAGCGGATTTAGTGGCCGTTAAACTGAGCGACTTTTCAATATCACCTTGTTATGACCCAGTCTCGCATTTGGTTTATAGCTGTGGTCGTGAACATGTAACCCATACTTGGGTGGCAGGTGAGTTGCGTTACAGTCATGGAACATTTGCGAATATAGAACCAGTAGAGTTAAAGGAAATTATCCAAACATGGCAACCGAAGCTAAGACAATACAAACATTAAATGCAGATGTACTAGAACTGCAGAAATTTGGCGAACTTGCCCATAAATGGTGGGATAAGAATAGTGAATTTAAGCCTTTACATGAAATTAACCCACTGCGTTTAAACTACATCGACAGCTTGGCTGGCTTGAGTGGTAAGCGTGTGCTTGATGTTGGTTGTGGTGGCGGGATTTTGTCTGAATCCATGTACTTTAAAGGTGCTGATGTCTCAGGAATTGATTTGGGTGAAAAAGCACTCAATGTCGCTAAATTGCATCAGTTAGAGAGCGGTGCAAAAGTTAGCTATATGCTCACGTCAGTAGAGCAGTTAGCACTTGAGCAGCCTGCGAGTTTTGATGTAGTGACTTGTATGGAAATGCTAGAGCATGTACCCGACCCAGCCTCTATCGTGGCGGCGTGTGCAAAATTGGTTAAGCCTGGCGGTGCGGTGTTTTTTTCAACCATTAACCGTAACCCTAAAGCGTATTTATTTGCGGTACTGGGCGCAGAGTACCTATTGAATATGTTACCCAAGGGTACGCATGATTATGCCAAGTTTATTAAGCCATCTGAGCTGTCAGCTTGGGTAAGACAAAATGGTTTAACGGTATCTGGTATGCGCGGAATGAGCTATCAGCCTTTTACACAGCAGTATTCTTTAGGTGATGATGTTTCAGTCAACTATCTAATACATACAGAACTTAGTGATGATTAATCATGATTTTATTTGATTTAGACGGTACTTTAGTCGATACCGCGCACGACCTTGCTTACGCGCTCAACTTGCAACGATTGCGTCACGGCTTAGTAGAGTTGTCGTTAGAGGTTATCAGGCCTTACGCCTCACATGGCTCTAAAGGTTTGTTAGCGGTAGGATTTGATTTAACAGTTGATGATGCTGATTTTGCAGAGATGCGCGATGAATATCTCGCCATTTATGACCAAGTCTTAACGCGACAACCAATTCTCTTTGATGGTATTGCTGAGTTGTTGATTTCTCTGGAGGCTAAGCATATCCCTTGGGGGGTTGTAACGAATAAGCCTCGCCGTTTTACACAGCCTTTAATGCATAGTATCGGTTTGCTGGCGCGTGCTGCATGCGTAGTTAGCGGTGATGATGCACCGCGACCTAAACCATATCCTGATACTTTGTTGATGGCTTGCAAGCAGGTTGATGTAAATCCAGCACAATGTTGGTATGTAGGTGACGCTGAGCGTGATATTCAGGCAGGGAAGGCCGCAGGGATGCGAACTGTGGTGGCTTTATATGGATACTTGGCAGAGACCGATCAACCGGCAGCTTGGGGTGCAGATAGGATGATTAATAAACCACTGGATTTTTTAGGATTAATCTAGCGATTGTTAACATTAATTTTGTTTAGGTTTTTTGATAGCTTCTACTTGCTAAGACTCGTTCTTGAGTCTTAGCTGTGTTGTTAGGCTGCCATCGATTGAGCGTTATTTGAATACGCTTCTACGCTCTAGCATGGCTTGTGCCAACGTTCCTGAATCCACGTATTCAATCTCGCCGCCCATTGGCATGCCACGCGCAATACGGCTAACTTTTATGCCGCGTACACGTAATAACTCACTGATGTAATGAGCCGTTGCATCACCTTCTACGGTGTAGTTGGTTGCTAAAATGACTTCTTCTACAATGCCATCATGGGCACGTTTAATGAGTTTATCTAGATGAATCTCTTTAGGACCAATACCATCCAATGGAGACAGCCTACCCATCAGCACAAAATACATGCCAGTGTAAGCACGCGTATTTTCTAGCATAATAAGGTCTGTTGGCATTTCTACTACACATAGCACTGTTTTGTCTCGTTGTGCTGATTCACACAGCGGACAAATCGGCTGCTCACTAAATGTATTGCAAAGTTTACAGTGGTCAACGACCTGTAGTGCATTGTTTAGGGCTAAAGCTAAGCCATTTGCGCCTTGCCTATCACGTTGCAAAAGATAATAGGCCATGCGCTGTGCCGACTTTGGCCCCACGCCTGGTAAGCAACGTAAGCTATCAATCAGTTGTTCAAGGGCAGGCGGGTTCTTCATCAAGGTCTTAAATTAGGGCTGATACTTAGAATGGCAGTTTCATACCAGCAGGCATAAAGCTTGATAGGCGCGAAGAAGAGGTAGCCTCAGCTTTTGCTGTAGCATCTTTGAGTGCGATGACTAATAAATCTTCTAAAGTCTCTTTATCATCCATCACGCTGTCATCTAAGGTAACGCGTTTCACTTCATTTTTACAGGTCATTTGTACTTTAACCAAGCCGTTGGCTGCAATACCTTCAACTTCAATGTTAGCGAGCTCTTCTTGCGCTTTTTGCATGTTAGCTTGCATTTGCTGGGCTTGTTTCATTAGATTGCCCATGCCACCTTTCATCATAGTGTTCTCCTTAATTTAATTAAATTGGTTTGATGCTGTTGGGAATAATTGTTGCGCCAAAATCATCAATCAGCGCTTGTACAAAGCTATCTTCTTCTATTGCGTTTTCTGCATTGGCCTGTGCTTGTGCTTTTTCTTGAAAAATCTGTTTAGCAGGGGTGTTACCTGTGCCGCCTATGCTAAATTGCAATTTGATTTTACGGTCAAAATGCTGACCAATGGCGGTTGTTAATTTTTCTTGATAATTAGGTGAAACTAAGTGTTTTTGGCTTTCTGGCACGCTTAGTGAAATATTGTGTTCATCATAGGCAACTAGTTCACAGTGTTTGGCTAACTCTCTGGCAAGCCCAAGTTTTAATGCGTCAACTAAGGCACGCCAATTACCATTAAAGGTATTGTTGTTTGCTTGCGTAGAAACTGAGGTGCTTTCAGCATCGATAGGCGCTGGTACGTTAGCTTCTATCTGTGTTTTTTCGTTTATAGGTGTAGCATCTTCAATCTCAGTAACTGCTTGCTGCTTGATTGGACTTGCAGCTTGCACGACGGGTGTTGCTGTACGTGCGTTTCTATCTGGAGCACTGCTAACAGGTGTGTTGTTGATAGGGCTCGGTGTTTTAGTCTTGTTAGCCGATGCGCTATTCTCGTTTGGTGTAAATGCTAGCATACGCAACAAACTCATGGTAAAGCCAGCAAACTCATCAGGTGCTAAGCCGATGTCGCGACGTCCTAGTAAGGCGATTTGATAATAGAGCTGTAAAGTTTCAGGCTGAATTTTTTGTGCTAATCCTAATAGTGCTTCGCGTTCTGGAAGGTCGTTAGCGACGCTTTCAGGGACAGTTTGTGCGACAGCAACTTGATGTAGTAATTGAGCGAAATCATTAAGTGCCGCATCAAATGATATGCTACGTTCTTCCATTGCTTTTGCTTGATTAATCAGACTGTTGCCGTCATTAGCGAGTAGTGCATCTAATAGTTGATATAAGTAGCTTTGATCAATGGCTCCCAGCATGGCGCGGACTTCTGACTCGTTCACTGTTTGACCACCATAAGCGATGGCTTGATCTGTGAGGGAGAGTGCATCACGCATGCTGCCAGCAGCTGCACGCGAAATTAAGTGAAGTGCGGTTGGTTCAAAGGTAATGTTTTCTTGGGTCAGGATATTCTGTAAATGGCCTGTAATGGAAGTGCCAGCCATTTGACGTAAATTGAATTGTAAGCAACGTGACAGTACCGTCACTGGTACTTTTTGAGGGTCTGTAGTTGCTAGAATAAACTTAACGTGAGCGGGCGGCTCTTCCAGCGTTTTAAGCATGGCATTGAATGCGCTCTTTGAAAGCATGTGTACTTCATCAATGATATACACTTTGAAGCGACCAGCGGTTGGCGCATATTGTGCGTTATCAAGTAAATCGCGCATTGCATCTACTTGGGTATTACTTGCCGCATCCACTTCGATTAAATCAACGAACCGACCTTTATCAATTTCTGTGCAGGCATTGCAAACACCACAAGGCTTTGCTGTGATGCCAGTTTCGCAATTGAGAGATTTTGCCAGAATACGCGCTAGTGTGGTTTTGCCGACACCACGTGTGCCAGTAAACAAGTAAGCATGGTGCAATCGGTTTTGTTCAAGAGCATTGGTGAGCGCACGGACTACGTGGTCTTGACCGACCAGTGTTTCAAACGATTTTGGGCGCCATTTACGCGCGAGCACTTGATATGACATAGCCTAAACTTTAGCTGAAAATTGTATTTTCGTCTTTAAATTATTAGGAGATTCTTTAACTTTTTAATTGTGCTTTGGCTAAAGAGAAGAGGAGGCGAGCCTTGACCCCGGCACTTGCTTAATAGTTGTGGCTGCTTGCTTCCGCACCTGACCAGATTGGCTACTTCACAATGCGGGGAGGCCCGCCAGACGGAATTTTACAATACTTTGCTAGGTTTACGTTAGTGCTTTGTTGATATTTGTGTATGTTATTGTGATTCAAAAATATTGCTGCTAGTTAAGTCTTTTGTTTGCATTAAAATAGAGCGTGGTTTTCAGCTTCAATGGCTTCATCTAAGAAGGTATTTTTAATGTTCATGATTTCATCAAAGTCACTAAAGAAAGCATCCACACAGATGGGGTCAAAATGTTGGCCACTACCCTCTCTTAGTAGTTTGCAAGCGTCTTCAATAGACCATGCTTTTTTGTAAGGGCGTTCTGAGGTGAGCGCATCAAATACATCCGCTACAGCAACAATACGGCCAAATAAAGGAATGTTTTCACCAGATAAGCCATTAGGGTAGCCGCTCCCATCAAACTTTTCATGATGCGTCAGTGCAATTTCCGCAGCGATTTTAAGCAAATGAGTGCTGTTTGCATTGAGTAATTCGTAACCAATAGTTGCATGCTGCTTCATGATTACAAACTCTTCTGGCGTTAGGCGGCCTGGTTTAAGCAAAATTGCATCAGGAATCCCAACTTTACCAATGTCATGCATTGGCGCGGCTTCAAGTAGTAATTCCTGTTTTTGAAGAGACAAACCAAGCACGTGTGCAATATGTTTAGAATAATGCGCCATACGCTGAATGTGAGCACCAGTTTCTGGGTCGCGATATTCAGCGGCTTTTGCTAGGCAGAATATCGTTTCACGTTCTTGATCTTTAATTTTTGCAGTCGCTTTGCGTACTTCATCGTCTAGCCATGCGGCACGATCTATTAATGCTTTTTGGCTTTGGCGTAATGCAAGCATGTTTCTTGCGCGAGTGATAAATTCAATATTATCTAAAGGTTTGTTGAGAAAGTCAGTCACTCCGCTAGCAAGTGCTTTTTGGCGTATTGACGTGTCACTGTTAGCTGTCACCATTAAGACTGGAATCTCAGCGTTGTTGACGAAACCTCTGAATTGCTGAGTGAATTGGATGCCATCCATTTCGGGCATTCCATAATTGACGACAACTAAATCAGGCTCATTATCTCTGCACCAGATAAGTGCCTTGAGAGGATTAGTAAATGCAATGGGTTCGTATTCTGGAATCTTTTTAATGAGATGCTTCAGTAATGTGATGTTAAGTTCAGTGTTGTCAATTAACAATATGCGCATGTTTTCTCATCGGCTAGTATTAAAACACCCCATAATTATGACTTAAAAATGGGTAAGAAAAAAAGTGTGTAGGTGTTTTTTTTGAGATTTGCAATCAATCACTTTGAATGTAAAAATAAAAATTTAAGTACCAACACAATCGTCAATATTAGCACTTTGAGTGATACCTAGGTCTTTTGTATGAATACTTAAATGTATAATAAGTTTTATGCCTAAGCTTATTTTTGCGATTTAGTATTTTTCTCATTCATTGAAAATATAAGGTTTAATCAAATGACTGTTTCGATTAAAGTACCTCAAGAGTCTCTACCTGTGTTTTTAAATGAGAACCCACAATTCCTGAATGAACTATTTCATGCAATCGCGGATGAAATTTATCTGCTTGATGCTTCAGATATGAAGCTTATTTATGCCAATCAAAGTGTAATAAGCAATACAAATTGTGATTTGCATGAGTTACAAGCACATAAGCTTTTAGATGTACTGGGTGTGAGTAACACAACTTTAAAAGCACATTTTTATGCTCATCGAAATGACAAAAAATTCTTACGATTGATGCAGGATCAGACGCCTATTATTGGACACAAAGGCCATGATCAGTTACGTGTTAAGTTGATTGAGCTAGCCCAGAAAACTTTTTTATTAATCATTAAAAATGATTTTTCACCAATATCAGTGAGTGATTGCCGCGAGTGTAAAAGTAATTTTAATCAAGTTTTAATGGATAGTGAGTCAAGAGTGGAGGCCATTATTTCGAATACGCCAGGCTTAGTTTTTCAGTTACAGCTTGATCCTAATGGTGATGTTGTTTTTAGCTATCTTAGTGACGCTTGTAAAGCATTGCTAGGTTTGAATGCATCTGACTTGATGCAGGAGTCAAAGCTATTTTTTGCTATGATGAACCCAAGAGATAGAGCCTCATTAAGAAAGCGTTTAAAACTTTCTGCAGATGAGCTTACTCAGTTAGATTGGGAGGGAAGAGTCTGGATTAATGATTGGCAGGATAATAAGTGGATTAATCTGCGAGCAATCCCAAAAGTTTTAAATGATGGGGTTATTCAATGGGTTGGTATTATGATTAATATCACTCAAAGCAGAAATGAAAAGTATGAACTGCAAGAATCGCGCCATGAGTTGGCCCGACTAACTGTGCACATGAATCAAATTAAAGAGTTAGAGCGTACTAGAATCGCTCGAGAGATTCATGATGATTTAGGGGGTAATTTAACTGCAATTAAAATTAGCTTGGCCTCTATCATTAATCGATTAACAGCAGGCCAGACAGTTTCTGTTGAGCAGGCAAAAGGTTTAGAGTCTATTGTAGATAATACATTTGAAGCTATCCATAAAATATCGAGTGATCTGAGGCCTAATATATTAGACTTGGGGATTGTTGCAGCGCTCGAGTGGCAGGCTAAAGAGTTTGAAAAGCAAGTGGGTGTGTCGTGTACCTTTACGACCAATCAATCAGAGATTATGGTGACGCCTGATCAAGCAATTACTTTATTTCGGATTTGCCAAGAGTCGATGTCTAATATTGCGAAGCATGCAAATGCAACAGCTGTGAATGTGGAGTTGAATCTACATTATGGTGAAATAATCATGAAAATTAGTGATAATGGCGTGGGCATTGATTTTGCAGATACTTATAAACCGAACTCTTTTGGTTTGAGAGGGATGCAAGAGCGAGTTGCTGCCTTATACGGTAGCTTTGATATTGATAAACTTGCAGATAATGGCACTGCAATTACGGTCACATTGCCCATAGAGTAGTGGCTGAAGAATTTTGCTAAAAATATTATTACGTGTGTATGCAATAGCTTTGCGTGGATTGTTGTTCAAAAATGAAACGATGGTGTGAGTGATGAGTAAAAAACATAAAATAAAAGTCATTATCGCGGATGATCATGCAATTTT
>NZ_JAURYU010000034.1 GCF_030653755.1 Methylotenera sp. | reverse complement strand
CTACTTGGAAATAGAATTTTGGCAGCTTTCTGATAAAAGTCATGTGAAGAATATCCCCTTAATGCACACCACCGTCGGTTTTGTATTGTCATTACTATTGGCTTACAGAACCAACACCGCTTACGAGCGCTGGTGGGAGGGCAGAAAAACATGGGGCGCATTAGTCAACAACAGCCGCAACCTAGCCCTTAAACTTTCCGCTTATTTATCCGAAGAAAGCGACCGCAACTTCTTTAGAAAAGCTATTCCGACCTATGCATCAGTGCTTTCTAAACATTTATCCAACGAAGAAGTCAGCCAAATGTTGTTTGAAGGCTTAGATTTAGAAATCGACCACCACAAACACAGCCCGAACCAAGTGGCTAAAATTTTATTTCACAAAGCCAATGATTTATATACATCTGGCAAAATGACAGGCGACCAGTTTTATATTATCAACGCCGAACTACAATCATTTACCGATATTTGTGGCGCCTGCGAACGCATTAAAAACACACCGATTCCCTACTCTTACAGCGCGTTTATTAAGAAATTCATCTTCTTTTATGTCATGACACTACCGTTTGGCTATGTGTTTAGCTTAGGTTACTACGTGATTCCAGTCGTGGTGTTTATTTTCTATGTGTTAGCAAGCTTAGAACTGATTGCCGAAGAGATTGAAGACCCATTTGGCGGAGATGATAACGACTTACCCACCAAAAAAATTGCCTCAAATATCAAAAAACATGTGGAAGAATTGCTTTAACGACCTACACCGCGTGCTATAGATTCAAATAGGGTAAGCATAACTTTATTGCCTAGCCCTAATTCAAAGAGTCTTTTATTCTTTTTGCAGCATGGTAGCTTTGTGTTTGCATCACTATCACAACCATCCACATCAAGAATACACAAAATATAAAGCCAGATAGTAGTCTCTGGGAATGTAATGTTTTATCCAAATACTCTACAAAACTTTTTTCTTTGAATGATTCACAAATTAATTGATTTTCAATTTCAGTGAGCTTGGTGGTTACCAATAATTTATTGCTTTCCAGACCATCACATTGTTTAACCTCCAAAATCCAGTCGCCTATAAGCCCCTGTGCCTTACTCTGGTCTAATAAGAACCATGTTTTTGAAGTTTTAAATTGAACTAATACCGAATTTGACCCGAGTGCAATACTACTCAAAGCCAGCAAGACTCCGCATAACAAAAAACCAACAAATCTCCACCAGATGTAACCTCTAGGAGGTAGTTGGATATTCATAGAGTGAGTATCAATCCATTTTTTTGCACTTATCACATCGATAAAGCCTAGTTTGTTCTCTCCTATCCATTCAATTACTTGATGCATTTGTTCAATAGATTTTACTTTTAGCCCATACACAAAATTAAACTGTTCTATATCTCTCATTTGCTTATTAAACTTTATTAACTTTTGGTCAGTTACCTCAACTTTCCCAACAATTAATCTCCATAGTCTTTCTAGTAAACTTATTATCGTCCCAGCTCTAAACCAAGCGAATATAACCATCGTGATAATAATTATTGGGCCTGTTAATACTAAATAGAAATTGTTTAATATTGAATTCAATGACGTCATGTTCTTAACCTTAAACTAATTCTCATTCCAAATTTTACTCTATCACAAGTACTACTTGTATACGTCCACAGATCCTTTCAACCCCTTTGCCGCGCCGAGCAGCGCAAGCTTTATGGGAGTCTTCGGCAAGCGGCTGTTTGAGCGGAGCGAGTTTCCGATTGCCGCCCATAAAGCTGAGCAGCACAGGAAACAAGCGGTAGGGGGTAGCCTTTTCTTTGGTTTCATTTCTTTTGGCTAAGCAAAAGAAAGAAACTCGCCGAAGGGCGAAAGGGAGTGGTGAGAGTTTAGATGATGACGCGTGGGTAACAAGTTACCCACCCTACTTGGCTATATTGGAAGCTAGTCAACTAGCTTTGCAATTTGCGGCAGAGTCGCTCGCAAAGTTGCTGTTAAATTTGAGCCTGCGACCTCTGGTCTTGCTGGCTCCCATAATATGGTTAGATGATGATTAGTGTCGAAGTGAGTTTTTTTCTCTTCGAATTTAGACTTTTCACAGGTATAAATAACAGGTTTACCTAACCCTTCAGCATACCCTGCTTCCCAATAAGCCCCCAAATTATCATGAGTTAAATCAGCTATCAAAAAATCTGAAGATTGAATTTCAACACGCAAACGATCATCAATAAGCCCAGCCCTAGGTACATCATCAAGCTTGAACAACTCGAACCCGGCTCTTAACGCACTTGGTTTAAATACATTTTCTAAGACATTATTTAGCGTTTCTTCACCAAACTTCATTGCCATAAATCCCTTGCGATATACAGCTTCACCTTTCTTAAGTGCTTCAAAATAGTCCCAGCCTTTAAAAGTCAAAGTAGCATAGGCCCTATCTCCTCCACCTATCGTTTTAGCTTGATTTCCAGTAATAAATCCCGTTTCAAATAAATAATCCAAAATCAGCTCAAAACCAGGAGGACTCTTGCTACCAATTATTGAGCCGTGTGTTCTAAACTCTACCCACTCTAACTCCCCTGGTCCTTTAATATTTTCAGCTAGCCATCTAATTAGCAGATCAGCTTGCTCTCTAGGCCGTGGTAAAGGCCGCGTAAGAATTGAATCTATTGTTTGTGTATTGATTATTTTCAACCCGCTATTTTTATCTTGGGACTGTCTAATCGCATGGCTAATTTTAGCCACGGCATCTATATCACGAAGTAATATGTTATTAAATGATGCGAGTAGGCTTTCACTAAAAGCAAACTCCCCACATCTTGGGCATTCAAATACAGAAGCATCAATTCCATTAGGATTTGGTTTATAGTTGGTTAATTTTGATGAACATACTGGACAATTTTCACTCATTAATTACCTCAAAATTAAAAAGGGGCTTTCGCCCCTTTTGTATTATCCACACTTACTCTCACCACAATTCAAACAAGTTAAGCACCCATCCATAATAATGCTAGCTTTGGTATTACACTTCTTGCAAAGCTGCGCACCTTTTGGAAAGCCTTCGTCATTGACTTCTTCACCCGATTTTGCGTGTTTTTCTAGGTATTCTGCTTTTTTCTCTTCTACCAATTTTTGTTGGTGTTCATCTAAGCCTGGTTTTTTAAGCATGCCGATTTCTTGAAGGTGTTGCTCTACCACTTCACCGATTTCTGCTACTAAGCTAGGGACAAATTTACCGCCTTTTTTGAAGTAGCCACCGCTTGGTTCGAATACGCTTTTTAGCTCTTCTACCAGGAAGGTCACATCGCCACCCTTACGGAACACAGCTGACATCACGCGGGTTAGGGCAACAATCCATTGAAAGTGCTCCATGTTTTTGGAGTTAATAAACACTTCAAACGGGCGGCGGTGTTCTTGTGGCGTGCCTTCGTTCATCACGATATCGTTAATGGTAATGTAGAGCGCGTGCTCTGTTACTGGTGTTTTAATTTTGTAGGTGTTGCCTACCAACTTCTCTGGGCGGCCTAGTGGCTCACCTAGTTGCACAACGTTGGTGCTGGCTTCTGCTACTTTGGCTTCAGCAGCTTTCGCTTTGTCTTCTTCTGACACTAGGTTGTAGCTAACGATTTTCTTTTCAATTTTAATGGCCATGTCTGTTCTCCTGTGGGGTCTTTTTGGCTTTCCCGTTCCTTTGTTGTTTGTTGTCTAGCTTTAAGTCAATGACGGCTTATTGCTATTTTTAAATGCTAGATGGTTGCCGTTACGAGCGATGCCAGTGCTAGGCGAAAAGCGGTTTTAAACCGGAGTGTACAAATAGTACATGAGGATTTAAAACTGCTTTTCAACACCGCAATGGTGAGCGCAGTAGGCAAACACTAGAATTTTCCGTAGTAGCCTTCTTTTAGTGCATCGTATAGGTTAGCCGCCGAGTGAATCTCACCATCATATTCAATCTCATCATTACCTTTGGCTTCAATTTCAGTGCCATCTTCCAAAGTGAATTTGTAAGTGGTACTTTCTAAGTCTTTTTCTGTCACCAATACACCTTGGAACGCTTCAGGGTTAAATCTGAAAGTTGTACAACCTTTTAAGCCTTTGTCGTAAGCGTATAAATAGATGTTTTTGAAGTCTTCAAAATCATAATCTGTAGGCACGTTAATGGTTTTTGAAATTGAGCTATCAATCCATTTTTGTGATGCCGCTTGAATATCCACGTGCGCTTTTGCCATGATGCTAGAAGAATCTAGGAAGTATTCTGGCAATTGTTCTTCTGGTTTGTCGCTAAATGGCATTGCATTTG
>NZ_JAURYU010000020.1 GCF_030653755.1 Methylotenera sp. | reverse complement strand
GCAGTAAAATCCAGGGCAAAACAGCGCACAAGCTGCCTGAATTTAGCCTCTGTGATTTTAGAACGGCTGTAGTATCTATTTTTATTAACCATTTCAGGAAGTTATCACACTTTAATTAGTGCTTTGCTTCCTAAGACCCTTCATTAATTATATTTAATGTAAATGATTCACTGTTTTTATTGACCGTCTTTGTCGAGTTATCTGACACTATAATGTTGATATTCCAGTAATTTGGGATATCTTGCTTTACGATGGAGGTTAAGGCTTTAGTCAGCAGGTTCGGTCTGTCTCGAGTGCATATACATATACAAATGTTGATTATTTTTTTCATAAATAAAACTCAATATTTTTAATAAAATAGCTACTCAGGTTAAAATACAAATCAAATATTTAATAGATTTTATACTAATTAGAGAGTGTTTATGGGCGACAAAGAGAAAAATAATATGCTTATATCAAGTGTTCTAACTTATGCTCGTCTGTTAGGAGAGGTTAAAGCTTACTGGAAGTTGTTCGCAATTAGTGTTTTCGGCTTTATAGTCTATGCTGCTGGGCAACCTGCATTAGCATGGGTGTTTAAATACTTTGTCGATGGTTTGATTTCTCCAGCAAGTGACAAATTTTTTAATATCCCTGTGCTTTACGGATTTCCATTACTCATAGTTTTTATAGCGCTCATGCAAGGTGTGGGTGCTTTTTTGGGTAACTATTTTATGTCTCAAGTATCACTTATTGTGATATATAACCTGAGAAAAAAAATATTTACTCATCTTATTGCATTGCCAATAGAGTATTTTGATCAGCATAAAACTGGTTTTTTAATATCACGAGTTACACATAATGTAAACTCAGTCACTGGTGCAGCTACCGAGTCTCTCAAAATTCTTTTTAGGGAAGGATTGACGGTAATTGCATTATTAGGTTATTTGATTTGGATGAATTGGAAGTTAACACTTGTAATTCTTGTTACTCTACCAATTATCGGCTTACTTACAAAGCGAGTTAATCGTAAATTTAGGCGACTTAGTAAGGAAATGCTAGACGCAATGGGGGATATCACACATGTGGTATCTGAAGTTGTTACTTCCAATCGGATTGTTAGAGGTTTTTGTCGTGAAGATTATGAAATTAAAAGGTTTGATGATGTAAATAAAGCAAGCTTTAAGAGAAATCTTAAAATGAATAAAATGGGTGCGTCTTTTACCCCAGTTATTCAATTGGTTACCTATGTGGCACTTGCTGTTATCATGTTTTTGGTCCTTTATTTTCGAGGTAACTCTTCCCCTGGTGATTTAGTTGCCTACGTTACCGCGGTATGCTTATTGCCCAAACCTATCAGGCAATTGTCAGAATTAAGTGTAATTATCCAAAGGGGAATTACAGGGGCTGAGAATATTTTTGATTTCTTAGATCAACCAATAGAAAATAATGATGGAAATATTTCTCCATCAACACTTACTGGTAAAATCGAATTTAGAAATTTATCTTTTACGTATCCTAACGCAAATAAAGAAGCATTGAAGAATGTTAGTTTTACAATAAATCCTGGTGAAACTGTTGCGCTGGTAGGTCATTCAGGCAGTGGTAAATCTACATTGGCTAATTTGATTCCTAGATTCTACCGATATACAAAGGGGAAAGTTTTAATTGATGAAGTTGATATTAATGATTTCACCTTAGAGTCCTTACGTAAAAATATTGCTTTAGTCACACAGGAAGTTATTCTTTTTAACGATACCATTTATAACAATATTGCTTACAGTAATCCGACTGGCGCAACTAAGGATGAGATTTTAAAGGCGGCATCACTTTCGAATGCAAATGAGTTTATCGATAAGTTGGCAGACGGTCTTGAGACACAAATTGGAACCAACGGAGTTTTATTGTCTGGCGGACAGCGGCAACGATTATCTATTGCTAGGGCTTTGTTAAAAAATGCTCCTATATTGATTCTTGACGAGGCGACCTCGTCCCTTGATAACGAGTCTGAAAAGTTAATTCAGCAGGCAGTTGAAAATGTTACGTCAAGTCGGACAACTCTGATAATAGCTCATAGACTTAGTACAATTGAGCGTGCTGATTTGATAGTAGTGATGAAGGATGGGGAGATTGTTGAAACTGGTCAACATTCAGATTTGATTAAATCTAATGGGCATTATGCTAAATTGTACTCGATGGGTATTTCTGAGGGGGCTATTTAACAGCACTTGTATGATAACAATGCTTTTTGATGATGTTATAACCAAAGTGCTTAATTAAAAGTCACTCTCCAGTAAATTGAACTCGCAGGAATTGGTTTTTTAATTTCGTCGCTACATTTTCTATATTAGGTTTTAAAAGTGAAATCTTTATCCGTTGCAATAGAACGTTTTAAATTTGTGGTTGAGAGGCTATTTGCGCTTTATCGCAATCGTCAGGTTGAATTTGAATATGAGTTGGTAGTCTGTGCGATTTTTAAAAATGAAGCTTTATATCTAGATGAGTGGTTAAGTTTTCATCATGAAATTGGTGTGGATCATTTCTATTTGCTAAACGATCATAGTGATGATGATTTTCAAACAGTTCTGGAACCATGGATTGATCGTAAATTAGTGAAATTGGTAAATTGGCAGGGAGGTGGACAGAAGCTAGCATATAACAAGTGCATTAAGGAGCTCCGCATGAAAGCTAGATGGATTGCATTTATTGACCTTGATGAGTTTCTGTTCTCTCCTGTTACAAAAGACTTTAAATCCGTGTTAAGAGCTTATACCGATGTTCCTGCTATTTTTGTTTATTGGGTACTCTTCGGGTCGTCGGGGCATACTGATCGTCCAAAAGGTCGTGTTATTGACTCATATAAGTGCTGTATGGATTTTAATGCAGCAATTAATGATACCTTTGATCATGGTAAAGATGCCAGTATGGTAAATTACGTTAGCGGCTGGGCTCTAGACGGTAAGTCAATTGTTAATCCACGTCTTGTCAGAGAATACAACATACACATGCCCAAAAGCTTATGGGCTGGCGAATTAGTCGATGAAAATAGAATTGCTCCTAAAACTAAAGGAAAAGGAACGACATTAAGTTACTCGGTTTTTAGAATAAATCATTATTGGTCTAAATCTATTCAAGACATAACTGAGAAGGTTAATAAAGGTAGTGTTTGTAATAACAGGCGACCTAAACGCAATCTGGCTCGTTGGTTAGAAAGGGAAAGGCAACTTAACGTTTCTGAAGATACTGTAATCCTAGATATTTTACAGCGTTAAGGGAAGCGAATGCTTTGATTTTATGAAAAATTTATCTAACAATTTATCTGAAAACTTCACATCAAATATATATTCAATCATATATTTGGGGAGTCAGTTATATCGTGATCAAGTGGCTTTGTACTTGATCAATTCACCTTTATTAACATACAATCAACTGCTATTAGAAGTGCAAGACTTGATTGCTTATTTACTTGTTAATGGAGTAAGTCAGGCTGTCAATAAACGAGTGGCACTGGTTATGCCAAATAGCCCCGAAATGTCAGTCAGCCTTCTCGCTATTTGCTCTGTGGCTACTGCTGTTCCTTTTAATCCGAACTATACGGAAGAGGAATATCGTGCATATTTCGAACAGAGTGAAACTCAGTTCTTGTTGGTCAAAGACCATGCTAGCCTAGCGGTAAAAGTTGCACACTCAATGGAGATTAAAGTATTAACTTATCCCCCTCGGATTGGGGCACTATCCGAAATATCTAAGATGTGTTTGATACCTCCTAAGCCTCATGATATTGCCTTGTTAATGCTAACCTCTGGCTCAACTGGCAGGTCAAAGATGGTCCCATTATCTCATCTTAACCTATGCAGTTCAGCATACCATGTTGCTAAGTCCTTGAAGTTGACAACACAAGATTGCTGCTTAAGTATGTGGGAACAGTTTCATATCGGTGGCGTAGTCGATCTGTTGTTAGCACCTCTTTTAGTAGGAAGTAAGGTGATTTCTGCAGGAAGTTTTAATGTGGAAAATTTCTTTTTGCTTGAAAGTAAATATAGACCGACCTGGTTTCAAGGAGTGCCTACAACGCTACGTGAGTTATGTTTTTTTGCTAGAAAAATTAATTACAAAGCCATTGACTCCTCTTTAAGGTTCATTCGAAGTGTTGCTGCTGCGCTTCATGAACAATCTCTAAAAGAGATTGAACAATTGTTTAGCGTGACAGTTATTAGAACATTTGGTATGACTGAAGCTGCTCCTTTAATAACATCAACTGATTTCGAGACTAAATCTGACAAATTCAACACTGTAGGTAAAGCGTATGGGCCTGAGGTTCAGATACATGACTATTCTGGTTTGAAAATGGACCATGGTGAAGGCCTTATTGCAGTTAGAGGGGAGAACATATTTTTTGGATATGTCGGAGACGAGTTGGCTAATAAAGAGGCTTTTCGTAATGGTTGGTTCTACACGGGGGATGTCGGTTTTTTTGATAATGACGGTGATTTATTTATAACTGGTCGCGTTAAAGAAATGATTAACCGTGGGGGGGAGAAAGTCTCACCTAAAGAAATAGATGAGGTGTTATTAAAACATCCAGACATTACACAGGCAGCGTCTTTTAGTCTGCCTCATAAAACTCTTGGTGAGGAAATTGGCGTAGGATTAGTTTTGCGCTCTGGATGCACAGAAGACGCTGAGTCAATAAAAAAATTTGCTTCATTGTTTTTATCCGAATTTAAGATACCTACGAGATTCATATTTTTACACGATTTACCCAGATGTCCAGTTGGTAAGGTTAAACGTCAGGAAATCGCACAGTTATGCATCCAGTTGGCTGAGGGTGAGCGAGAGATGACTTTGCCTGAGAATGCTTTGGAAAGTATTCTGCTACTCATTTGGATGGAAGAGTTAGATTTAAAAGAGTTAAGTGTCAATGATAAGTTTTCAGAAGTTGGTGGTGATTCTTTATCAAGTTTGAGAATAATTTTAAGAACTCAGGATGTTTTTAAGTTGAAAATAACTGAAGAACAGACTAAGTGTTTTAGTAGTGTCAGAAAAATGGCTGAAGTATTGATTCAATTAGGTTTAGATATCAAGAATGTAAATCAAATCTATGAAATGATTAGACAAAATGATTTTAACTCTAATCATTTCAAGAAAACACTTTTGAAAACACTCTTGATGGATTCTGTAACAGAAAAAATAGCTAGCAATGAAGAAATTTCATCTCAGGTTTTATATCAATGTGAATCCATTTTTGACTTTGAAGCTTATCGGTATGCAATTGAAAATATTTCAACACCAGCTGAGGTGCTAAGCTTTCTTGAGTCATCACCTTCTTATACAACACGCATATTAGAAGCATGTCAAAAATATCAATCTATAGGCTCGCTGGTACAAATCGCTTATAAGCGTCATTTAATGCAAAGAGCGTTTGATAATTCCATACGTTATGCTGAAGATCCTTGGTTATGGAAAAGGGTGCAATTGTCTTCATATGTCGATCTATTTACTGATAATAGTCATGAACAAGAAAAGAAAGTATTAATTATTGGATTCTCGGGTAGGGCAATGCGATTGACTACCCCCACATATCAAATTCTGAATTGTTTTTCGCCTTCATTAGTAGATTTAATTTTACTAAGGGACGCAGGACGTAATCACTATAAATATGGCATTCCAGAAATCGGTAGCTCACCAGATGCTGTTTCTGATTGGATTTCTGCTTTTTTACAGGAAAGTAGATATGAAAAAGTAGTGGCATTAGGTACAAGCTCTGGAGGCTTAATGGCTTTGTATGCGGCACTCAAAAATAAATGGAACGGTGTGCTGGTTTGTGGTTGTGATCGCTTATCTGAACATGATGCTATGGCAAGTTTATTATCGAATGTAAATAATCAACACAACGCTAATTTAGCAACAAAAGTTATTTGTTCTTTTTCTGAAAAGAATATTAGGGACCGTGAAGCTGCGGAACAGTTAGATACAGTTGTCAAGCATGCAATAATGCAGCCTGATGCTAGATTTAAAGAGCATGCTATTCTGTACGAGCTAGGTAAAAGAAACGAGCTTAAGTCCTATTTTCAAATGAATTTGATTTCAATGTGATTTGAAAGGTATTGATGAAGCGCATTATAATTGCGGGTACAAAGCCTAGTGCTAGATTCATAGATGGTGATGCCGCCTATTTTGCGAATGGAGCAATCGGCTTTTATGCTGATGCTCTCCCAGTTTATAATTGTGTTAATGTAGTAGCGAGCACTAGAGTTTTGAGCAAAAGTTTTTTTCAAAGTTTAGATGATGTCTATAGAAAAAAATGGGATTCAGTTGCAAAATCAAAACCAGATAAATTGATTCTAATTGGAGAGTCTAATGAATCCAATTTATCATTTGAAGTTAGTCAAAATCTTAGAGAGCAAGGTTTTCAGGCACAAATAGAAATTATCCGTCCAGAGCAAATCGTAGGGCTAATAACATCTCTTGCTTACCTACGTTATCCCATTTTAACAAAAAAATTTTTCGCTCAATCCGTACATATTCAATTTAAAGATTTTCTAAATTTTTTAATTTATAACTTTTTAGATACACATACAGAAGTTAAAGGCAAATATAGACCGTCAACAGGCATAATTTCTCTTCTTGTAGCAATAGTTGAATATGGGAACTCCGCTGAATATATTATTGTCGGCATTGGCTTGAATAATAGAAACTTACAGCAGATTAAGCATGAGGTCATCAGTATGAAGAAATTACCCAAAAATACTGATTTGACACCACATGTTGAAGCTGACTTAGCCATATTAAGATCGTTAAATAAACACTATCGTATTTCAACAACTGAGCCTGAGTTAGCAGGGGTGTTGAATTTAATTTGATAGGATTGTTTTTGTTCTTTATTTCAAGCGAATAGTCATTTTATATAAACTTTAAACTCATCTGACTTGAGTAGTATTCGGAGATTTTTTTGATAGTTATTGTTTTGGGTATGCATAAGTCAGGCACTACACTGATATCTAACGTACTACACCATTCTGGTATAAATATGGTAGAGGATTATCAGCATGGCATTTCATATGATGATGGAAATAAAGCTGAAAGATATTTCACCAAGAAGATCAACAATGAATTACTTGGTAGTAGTAGTTTGTTTAGTCTAATGATTAGACCACTTTCTAACTCCGTGAGTAAAGAATCAAAAATCAAAATGAAAAACTTGGTGAATGAAATAAATACCACCCACTTGAACTGGGGGTTTAAGGATCCAAGGACTTGTTTTACATATGATGATTGGAGTGATGTAGCTCCCTCTCATAAGGTACTGGTTGTATTTCGCTCTCCTAAAGAGGTTTGGGTGCATTATTGGAACAATGCACGCTCAATTAGAAAGAAAGTCCTAACCATTAGATATTTTTTCCATAGTTGGTGTCTGCATAATCAGTATATTCTCAATTATTTGTCTGAAACTAAAAATGATTATCTGGTGTTGGATTACTCGAGATTTATGAACGATGACACTGACTTTCAAAAGTTGGAGGAATTTCTAGGGATAAGCTTAGTTGATGAAAGAAGAAAAGAATTGCACAGAAGTATTTCTGCTGGATCTTTTGGTTTTAATTTATCTAAATTCGTTCACAAGTTAAAAGGTGGAGACAATCCAGACAAAATTCTAAAAAAATTACAGGCTTATCTTTAATCCAGTTCAAATGAGTATAGTTTAGATAATATGAAACATGCTGCAACACTAGTAATTCTTTTTTTTAATATTCTTTGGCTCTCATTTTACTGGCGAACAACATTTTCTATAAACCATACTTATGACAACTTAATTTTCTATGGATATACAATATTAGTTTCATTAATATCCATAGCCCTTTATCACTGCGTAATAAGACGCTTTAACAGGTATTATGTCAATTATATTTATCTAACGATAATACTCACCGTGTCCTGTTATGCAATTTTCTTGATTTTTCATAGAGAATATTTACTCTTTAGAACAATAGCAATTGCTTTAGCATTTCTCATTTTGCTTATTGTTGTCCTTAATAATAAAAGACTACTTTGTTTTTGCCTATTGGCAATTTCATCAATTGTAATTTTTAACTTTACTAGTCCACGGACCAACTCTCAGTTAAATAATATCAATTCTGAAATTGAAATAGATAGTTTTTACTCAGATTTAAAAGAAATTAAGTTTAATCAAAAACCAAATGTTTATATTATTGGATTCTTAGCGGCTTCACCATCTTCTGTCTTGAAGAAAACTATCAATATTTCCAGCTCTCCTTTTGAGGAGGCGCTTAAAGATAATGATTTCAGTATTTTTAAAAACACATTTTCGGATGCATATCCAACTCGTAACGCATATGCCTCTCTTTTCTCTTTGACAGACAGTGTATACAAGAAAATTATTCCAAAGGAACGGGGGTATGCTTTTTCCGGATTAAAAAGAAGTCCATTGGTTACAATTTTTCAGAGTAATGGTTATGCAGTTACAACTGTTGCTGATGACTATAAGTTTGGCAGACCAGGTGGATTGCATGTTGATAACTATTTAGTGAATAAAGAGTTTACCCTCTGTAAGAGTGACTATTATCCTGAGTACGTTAGAAATATGATGTTTTTTGGGGCTTGCTTTATCAGGAATCATGAGATTTTTAGCAATCGAAAATCAGAATCTTCTTCTAATTTTCTAATATCAAACATCCAAAATCAGTCTGTTAATTTCAAGCCTCAATTACTTATTGCTCATCTAAAGCCTCCAATACATGCGCCCTCAAATATAACTTTAGATAGCAATCAAAATGGGGTTAAGGCGTTTAGGAAGCATTATCTTACTGCTGCTCAAAGAGCAGCAGATAATCTTATTAGGATTAAAGAAGCAATTCTTGAAAAAGATCAATCTGCAGTTATTTTGATTCTCGGTGATTCAGGTGTTCAGATATCTTCGAAGCTTTATAACCAAAAGAATAACGATAAACTTGTTATTCAAGATAATTTCGGTGTTTTGGCAGCTGTTTATCCAAGAGATACTTGTAGAGTTTCTTATGATAAAGAATTGTCAAAAGGGTATATAACTACTGTAGAAATTATTAGAGCATTGGTTAATTGTTTTTCTGGTCAGGAAAATACTTTTCCTCAAAGCTATATGATACGCAGAGCGAACATACAAAATAGCTTTTTAGATTTTTCAAATTATCTTTATGATGATTAAGCTTTGTTTATTTCATTTGTAATTAGCTGCTCTAATTTCTCGTAATTCACCCTATAATCCAGATGTTTTTCTGCATAATTTCTTGCATTTATAGCTAAAGTGTTTCTGAAATCGGCATCCTCAAAAACTTTATTAATCGCCTCAATATAGTTACTAAGATCACCTTCCTCTACTGTCAAACCGTTAAAGTTATTTATAATATGCTCAGGAATACCTGAATGATTTGTTGATATCACAACGGCTCCTGAAGCCATTGCTTCCTGTATGGCAGTTGGCAAGCCCTCAATGTCGCCGTTAGGCGCTGTTATAGAGTGTTGTAAGAATATACTTGATTTTGCTAAAGTATTTTTTACAAAAGCATGCTCTTTTGATCCATGAAATATAATGCTAGCAGCAATACCTAGTTCTTGGGCTAATGTTTTGCAGTAAGGCAGCATAGGCCCATCGCCAATCATTTCAAGCCTAGCATTAGGAAATTTCTTGATTGTAGCCGCAAATGCTTTGATGGTGATATCTGGTGCTTTTTTTTCTACAAATCTGCCTACTGCAACTAAAAGAGAGTCATCTTTTATGGAAGGTTGAAATTGATGAGTATCGACACCACTAGGTATAACGTGAGTGACTGGATGGTGAATTCCGTTTTGTTTAAGATTGTTTATTAGGCTTTGTGAAACAGCGACAATGCCTGAAATCTTTGGCATCATCGATTGTAGGTTTTTGATATACTTTTTATCGTTTAGTCTCTGAGAGGCATCAGATCCCCTAAAATAACAATACATTGGAATATTTAAGTGAGAGATTGAATTGTAAACTTTCAGGCCAACGTAACCAAATTCGGCAATTAGAAAATTCACCTTATTTGCAATTAGAAACTCTGCAAATTGATCTTCCAGTGAGGGCTTGTTTTTTATAAATATACTTAAATTTGAGACTATCTTTTTAATCTTATTAAAAAAACCTTTGGGTTTTGCATATATAAAAATAGGCTTTCTAATGTTTGATAAAGTACGATTTTTCGTAAGTACAACTACAGTTCTTCCACTAAATAATTCGTTAATATGTCTACGAACGAAAGTTTGTGAGTAAAGCTCTGGGTTATCTGCTGCGATAGCAATATTTTTCATGATGTTTAACGCTTTGATGTTAAGTTATTCGTTTGATATGTATTTTTTACTAACTTCTAAACACTCTTGCTTATCTTTAGCTAGATGTTCTATCAAGCCTAAACGTTCATGTTCATTAATCTTAGAACCTGAGCCTAATTTTGAGATGATATTGAGATCGTAATAACGGATTGCATTGCATAATACAAATAGTTCATCAACTAAATCTATCGTACCTGCAGGTGATGTGATATCACATATATTATCAGATCCGACTCTAACCCAAATTCCAGCCGCTAACATGTCTAAAATCCTAGCGATAGAATTGTAAGTTGGTGAATTGAGCGTCCGTATTTGACGCATGCTAATTGCCGCGGAAGGGCAGCAAATAACACCAATATTGAGCTTTGCAAGCTGATCTATAATTTTTTGAAACCTGTCCTCCTCATATGTTGAGGGAGATATTACATGCACAAGCCATATGTAGGGTTCTTTTAGTCTGTTTACAGGAATTTCTAGGGATAGAGCAGTTTCGAGAAATCTTTCTGTTCCATTCTCATAATGATGATTTTGCTGGTCTAAATGTATATGGAGAGGTTTTTTTAATTTAATAGACAGTAGGATTGATCTCTTACAGCTTTCATCAAAGCCTATATGGTCAGGATACATTTTGATGTCGTCACGTTCAGGTAATGACCCAATAAAGTCAGCATAGGTTGCAGCCTCTTCAATCAGTTTCCAGCTCTCTGGCTCATCTTCACGGAAACCAAGGGGCGAGTATGCACCTAGTCTAAAATCAATTTTATCCTTATATTTATTTTTAACGCTTGTTAGCGCATTAAGTCCTCGTAACTTAATGTTGTCATTAGTAACGTCTACAACAGTATCTGCTCTACTTGTGCCAACATTGATCATCATGTCTAGGTATTGACTCACTCTTTCTATCAGATTATCTGTTTCATAACACTCACTAGAGTGTATTGTCGGAATAATAGAATGTTTTCTAGATAACGAAAGATGAGATGCTTCTGATTGATTGTTTTTGATGAGCTTAAGCGTTTCATGGAAAGTCCCTGATCTGTCTAAGTGGAGGTGTGCATTGAACAAACCACCTTGATTAGCAATCATTTCTCTTAGTTCAGTAAAGTAAGGTGTGGTGCTACGATTCATAATTTGACCGAATAATATTTATTTAAAAAAACTACTTAACATTAATTTGGAAACTCTTTTGTATAACCAAGCCAAATAAAATCATCTATATACATTTTTAGAACTAACTCCCTTGATTCATCATCATAGAAAAAATCGAGTTTTGAGTTTGAACCAATTGTAGGACCAGAGTAAATGTTCAAACTTTTAAGTTCTTCTTGCGAAAGATCCAGACTATTTTTATTCAATAATTCGATGAATTCGGCAGCATAGTTTTCAAACTTAATTACATGGTCGTAGTAGGCCAATGGTAATAACATTAACTTTTTTTGTAAATCCCAGTGTGGATCTGCCCCAAGACCACCGTCTTGAAGCCAGTATAGAAACTTCTTAAATCCATTGGCTGAAATTTCAAACGGTCCGTATTTTTCTAAGTAGCTACTTTTTGAAAATTTGTTAATAAAAGCTGAAAGTACTCTCGTATAGGGATTTCTAATCACTACTGAAAAATGATAACCACTCATTTTTAGCCATTCCTTCAAAGGCATTTTTTGTAAATGTAGAGAGTGTCTTTTTGCATCCTTTTCATTTTGCATGAGGCCTCTATCTAAGTATGCGAGAGATACCATACTAGTAGAGTTTGCATTCTTTTTGATTCTATTAAAAGCAATATTAAGTTTTGGAAAAATGGCTACGTGTTTTAGAGCATCGCTGTTAATAATCACATTTTTATAGCGCTGATTTAAAATTAAAGGGCAGACCGTAGTGTTGATACGTCTGATTGAGTCTGATTTTAAGTGTGAAATTTTTTTGTAAATATACATGGTTAAGAAGGTTTATATGTCAGAAAGTTACTTTTGCTTACAAAATGTCATTCTTGAATACTCTTCAAACCATTCCCTTGAAAAGTCTGCAGTATCGAACTCTTTGAAATATGGGCCGCCGACTGTCCAATGGATGTTTTTAACATCTTTGTTGGGATTCTCATACTCGCCAACAAGCCAATTCCAATTAACATCCAAGCTACCTATCTCTTCATCCTTAAGCCAGGTAAATCTATGTAATGAAATTGCGTCAGCTGTATTTACGTAATCAGGAGTAATCATTTTATTGCTTGGGTGAGCACAGTTCCAAAGCACAACAGATGACCAATTTTTACGTGGATATGCATACTGAATATTGTTTAGGTATTTTATCGAGTTCTTAGGAGTGTAGTCATGTTTTACTACATAAATGGCTTTTCCTGGATCACTGTTAATTACGTCAAATATCTGGTTGATGTCAGTTCTGAGTAGCATATCGCAGTCAAGAAAAATAGAAAATCCATTATAGTCGCTTAGATAAGGAACCAAAAAACGTGTAAATGAAAATTCATTCGACTGTTTAGCATCTCTAGTTCTTGAGTAGATATCGTTTAGGTTAGCTAAATTGATTGGCACTATCGCAACTGGTTTGCTAGACTGCCTTAAGATTGAGTGAGTTAATGTATGCCATGCAACACTCTCGACGGGGTCGTATCCTATGAATATTTTTATAATATCGTTTCGCATGATGTATTTTTGTTGATGATTTATGGTATCAAGGCTTGATTTTAGATAACTTTATAATTTTGATTCGTCTGTATTTTACCTTAAAGCTACTATTTTTCTGTAACATAGAATTAACTCTGATGAATTGAGACTAGTTTTTAAAAATATCACCAGATGACAGCTTTCTATAGATTGATTCGTTATATCTTCTAATTTTGGGAAATAATAAAAAAGGTCTAATCCATCTAGTTGATTCAAACCATCTAAAATCATAGTTAATCGCTGCTAATTTTTTTGGATTTTCTCTCATTCTGTTGCCAGTGATTGTATAGTCTCTAGACCTGCGTGGAGATTTATCTAAATCGATAATGAGTTCGCCATGCGCTGAGTTGATAAGATTTGCTACCTCATGACTTCTTAAGCATAAAAACTCGTAGGTCAATATTATTGTTTTTTTGACGCCTGATAGCTCAATTGCTTTTTCAATACGCTTATTTACTTTATACCATTTAATGAAGTGTTCTTCTAAACCAAACCCAAAGAAAAACATTTTAGTTTTTTTCCAATTTATTGAGCGCTTTCGCTTTTGCTCCATAGACTCAGCGTATGATCTTACGTCTTTTGTAAGGTGAATAATTGTAAGATTGTCTGCTCCTACTACATCAACTAGCGTTTGAATATGCTTAGGGTCTTTTGAGCTGTCTATTATTGTAACCTCACTCCCAAAGTGTTCTTCTACAGAGGTTAAAAAAACGTGGTATTTGTCTTGGGTACTACAATTTTCTCCTAGAGAATCTAGCTTCTTAAGTGTTGGAGCCCAAAAATCACAGTCTTTTGCAAGTACGCCAGTAGTACAATACTGCTTCAGGTTGCGCTCAAGTTTTTTATCCAAAATGTTAAATACTTCACCAAAATGTATTGCAACGGCTGTGCTTGCAAGGCACATTCCGAGTAAAGTGGTGCCAGAATGAACAGTTCCAGCGATATAAACTACTTTTGTCATTTTTGCGATCCGAAATAATTTTTTGATGAAGTGTTAAAAGTTAATAATTTAGTGAAATTATAGATGTAGACTGAGTTTGTTGTGCCCAGTAGCATCATCGATTCTAGTTAAATAGTTTTTAAGTTGCAAATACTCAGTGATCCATTTGATAGAGTTGCGGTTTGGAGTCTAGTAAACTAGTGGCGATTCACATTATGACTACTTGTTACTCCAAAGCGATGCTATCATAAGTAAATAATTAACAAAAAAGTGGCACTCTACTAGACTAAGAAATTCCTAAATGAATATATTTATTGCCACTTCATTTGAAGCCAAAGACTTATTTAATGAATACAAAAGCGTGCTCACTGAGCTCGGACATAACATTTATGACTGGACGGTAAATCCATCAGTACGTCCCTACGCTTTAAACAGAAACCTAGTTAATAAGCACACGCACGAAAATATCGATGCGATAACCTCTTCTGACTGTTTTATACTGGTAACTGATTCAAGATCAAGAAGTGCTTTTGTTGAATTTGGCGTTGCAATCAACTCAGCAATTATGACTGGAACTCCAAAAATATTTGTCATTGGTGATGATATTTCAATGTATATCTATCATTCTACAGTGAGTTATGTTTCAAACTTAAATGAGGTAATTAAATGGATAAAAGCCCAAAAGTAAGATCATTAGAACAACTTTTTGCACTAGTTAAAGAGGGTAAGCTTGATGTCAACGAGGCCATAGAACAATCTAAAAATTGCTATATTCAGGATTTAGACTTTGCTAAAATTGATCACCACAGAAGTTTAAGAAAAGGCTATCCAGAAGTTGTGTTTTGCGAGGGTAAGCATATTGAGCATGCGACCCAAATTATTATTGAACTTGCAAAAATCAATGGTCGTGTACTTGGTACGCGTGCCACACATGAGCTATATTTGCGTGTGGAAGCTGCTTTAAAAGGTTTTGATGTGGTTTACCATGAACTTGCTAGAGTAATCGAAGTAGGTCAACCTAAAGACCAGATTGGTCATATCACTATTGTCACGGCAGGAAGCGCTGACATTCCTGTTGCAGAAGAGGCTTATGTAACAGCACGTGCTATGGGAAACCATACGACTAAAGTATATGATGTTGGTGTGGCCGGTTTGCATCGCCTAATGAACCATATAGATGAAATTGCAAAATCAAATGTAGTGATTGTTGTTGCAGGCATGGAAGGCGCTCTTGCAAGTGTACTTGGCGGATTGATTGACAAACCTTTAATTGGTGTCCCTACGGCTATTGGCTACGGCTCCCATCTAGATGGATTTGTGCCATTACTAGCAATGCTAAACAGTTGTGCAACATTAGGTGTGGTGAATATTGGCAATGGCTTTGGCGCTGCGGTATTGGCTAGCCAAATTAATCATCTCGTCAGCAAAAAATCATAATCAAGCAATAAGCAATCTAGTTCACTGTGAAAACTGCGACAGTATTTGAGCGTTTTGAATCAGTTGTTGCTCGCCAACCAACGTTAAGCGCTTTTAAAGATAGTAATTCTGAATATTCATATTCAGAATTACATTTAAAGGCGATTGCTGTCCGTTCATATATAAGTCAGTTGGAATATACTCAACCTGGACTTATAGCCCTATTTTTAAAAGATCGTTATAAATCAGTTGTTGCAATGATTGGTGTTACTGGATCTATGCATGCATATGTGCCACTTGATCCAGATGATGCTGATGAAAGATTGTCGTTAACGTTTAAAGACTCTGGCGCTTTTGCGATTATCGTTGAAGATGCAGATATAGAAACGGCCAAACGTTTATTCCCAAATGCTACACACATAATTAACTGTGACAAGCTACCTATAGGCACACCAGTCACGCAAGTATCTTATCTACCAAAACCAGATCAACTAATCTACACCCTCTACACATCAGGCTCGACTGGTAAGCCTAAAGGTGTTTGTCAAAATCATTCTAACCTTCTTTTTTATATAGATACTTACATCGCAAAGCTCAGCATCAACCCTAATGATCGAGTGTCATGGTTATATAACTATAATGTTAGCGCGTCAAATATGGACATTTATGGTGCACTGTTATCAGGAGCAACTTTGTGTTCATATGACACTCGAAAAAATGGTTTATCTGGCTTAAGTGTATGGCTTAATGACAATAGAGTCACCTTACTACATACCGCACCTACTGTACTGAGGGAGTTAATTCGCACCCTGTTGCCAGACAGTTTTTTTCCATATATAAGAACTGTAGACTTAGCTGGAGAAGCGCTATACCTAGAAGACATAACTAATCTAACTCCACATATCCCAACTGAAAGTAATATTTTCAATAGGCTTGCCGCAACAGAAATTTGTTTTATCGCTCATCATAAAATTGATTTAAATAATAGTTTAAATATGCACATACTTCCTGTAGGGAAGTGTCCAGATGAGGTGAAAGTTGAAATTATTCTATCCGATGGACAAATTGCACCTATTAACGAAGTTGGCCTTATTAATATCCACAGTCAATTTATTTGTCCTGGGTATTTAAACCAGCCTGATCTAAATGATTCAACCTTTTCTGTTAGTCAAATCAACCCTAACTGGCGTCAATATAAAAGTTCAGATTTAGGAAAAATAGATCAACTGGGTAATTTACATTATATTGGGCGTGAAGGATCACGGGTAAAGCTACGAGGTCACTCTATTGATCTAAGTGAAATCGAGGCAGCACTACTAAGTTGTGATGGTGTTAATGAAGCGGTAGTTATAAGCAATGCTAATGCAGAAAAGGAAGCGCAAGAACTGCTTGCTTTTATTAGCATTACACATGGAAAGGTCATCGATCTAACAACACTTCGTAAACAATTATTTAAATTAATTCCAACCTTTATGCTTCCTAGCGGTTATGTTTTTTTTGAAATATTACCTCGGACATCATCTGGTAAGGTAGATAGACAAGCATTAAAAAACTTAGATTATCAAGAAAATAAATACCGTCCAGACTATAGGGAACCAATTGATGAAGTAGAGCAACGCGTTGCAGCTATTTTTTCAGCAGTATTACAATTCGAACCTATCGGTAGATTTGATGACTTTTTTCTGATGGGTGGAGACTCGCTTAATTTGGTTGATCTACAGTTAATGTTTCGCAATGAATTTGGTTGTGAGATTAATGACATACATGAGAACTCAACTGTTGAGGCTATTGCAGTACAAATTCGGCTGATAAGAAAAAACAACTATGCTGGAATGCCTATATTGCTACCAATTCAAGTTAAAGGAACTGCCCCAGCTTTATTTCTCGTGCATGGCAGGCGTGGACAAGCACATGTAGGTAAAAATTTCACTGATATTTTAGGAAACAATCAACCATTTTACACACTACAAGCCAGAGGGCTTGATGGATTAACTGCGCCAAATTTAACGATCAACGATATGGCTAGTGACTATGTCGATGCCATTATCAAGCTGCAATCAACAGGACCGTATTTTATTGGTGGTCTTTGTGCAGGTGGTTATATCGCAATTGAAATGGCAAGAAAGCTCCGCAACAGAGGTGCTGAAGTTTTACCATTACTTTTAATTGACCCACCGCCTCCGCGCTTTAATAAAAACGGTGATCAACTACTAGAAACAGGTCTGATTGCTCGAATCAATCGCAGAGTAACAAATGGAGATTGGGAAATAGACACCAACAATAATCAAACGATTAAAGCAGCAATTGATGTAGCGCGAGCTTTTGAAAGTGCACTGATGAATTACAAAGTTCACGATTCTTATGATGGGCCAGTGTTTTTAATTAGCAGCAAAGCTAGATTAACAACTCAACAGTGGTTCAGTAAAGAAGCACTATATTATAAGTTTAATCGATTTCTATCAGCATTAAGGTTGTTACCAAGCAACAGAAGAGTGAAGAAAAAATGGACAAAAAGAGAGCTAAGTCAGGTTTTTGGGGAAAAATTAACAGTTTTTTCTGTTGACGGAAAGCATAAGCAGCTACTCAATGCAAACAACATTCAATTTAAAGACCAACTGACTAAATGTAAGCACTTAATTCAACATTGGCCACACTAGTTGACTAACAATCATCTGCCAGTCTGATGACTGATTAGATTGTAAGGCCTGTCGGAGAAAGCAAGCTTTCAAAGTCAGTCTTATACAGATTGTAGACACGTATTTTTAGTGTAAACTGAATCGCTCTAGTTAACTAGACACCTTTGAGCCGTAATAATGGTAACTTACAATACTGAAAAACTGGACTGATTTATAGTCAGTTTTTACTAAGAATTAATGGCTGACCTACTACAGCTTCTAATTTTATTAAGGCTAGACTTACTTTGCAGTGGGTGCAAAGTTCTGATTTGGTAGTTTTTTTAATCTCATCTATACCCAAGTAAATACCCTTATGTTAAAAAATGGTTTGTCGTTTGTTGTAATTCAAAGACTATGGCAGGGTTTTGCAGGCCTTTTAACTGTACTTGTTATAGGGCTTACACTGACACAGGAGCAGCAAGGGTGGTACTACACTTTTTTAAGTATAGCTGCATTGTATTCAGTGTTTGAAATGGGGTTAACTACAGCATTGATTCAAGTAACTGCACATATGTTTGTTAAACTTCGCTGGTTATCTAAAGGGCGTGTTACAGGTGATGTTAGTGCAGTTTTCAGATCATTTTTTTCTCAAGCAGTGAAAGTTTATGCATTTTTTTCACTAGTTTTTTTATTGATATCTTTTGTTGTAGGGTTTAACGTTTTTAATCATAAAACTACTCAAGGCGTACAAGTAATATGGATATTACCTTGGTGTTTTTTAGTAGTTTTTACCGCTATAAATATGCTTACTTTGCCATTTTTGGCAGTAGTGGAAGGAAGCGGTGAAATTGCCGAAGTTTATAAAGTAAAATTATTTCAGGGAGTTTTAGGCGCGATTGGGTGTTGGGTGGTATTGTCACTTGGCGGTTGGTTATGGGCTACTATAGTGATGCCTCTTTGTGGAGTTTTGGTAACAGTTACTTGGCTTTTAAGAAACCGTATCTATCTGCTAAGAGGGCTTGTTAGCAGTAATATTGATGCGAGTTTTAATTGGAGACATGACGTTCTCCCGCTGCAATGGCGCGTAGGTTTAAATTGGATTAGTGTTTTTCTAATGTCTCAATTAGCCACGCCTATTTTATTTTACTATCAAGATCCAGTTGTTGCTGGGCAAATGGGTTTGTCACTTACGATTGCTAACATGATAAGTATAGTTGCCCAATCTTGGATTGCTCATAGAGTTCCCATTTTATCTCAAGCCGTGGCTAGGAAAGAGTGGCGAGTATTTGATCAGTTATTTCGAAAAGATTTTAGCTATTCGTTGATGGTTTTTTTTGCAGGAGCATTTAGCGTGTTGAGCGTGCATTACTGGGTTTCAAATACCTCATACTATGGTAGGGTTCTACCTTTTTGGCCTTTTGTTGGTTTGTTAGTATTTATTCTTTTTTATCATATTTGTAGCGTTTTATCTTCCCACTTACGCTCTTTTAAACGTGAGCCTTTGGCTTGGGTTTCGTTAGTCGGGGCGTTACTTATTTTGCCAGGGGCAATTTATACAGCAAAGCACTTTTCAGTAAATGAAGTGGTTCTGGTGATGGTGAGTGTAGAAGCATTAATTGTGTTTCCGTTATCATTTTTACTATGGCGAAAATATAATAAAAACTGGCGCTTAACTTCTGGAGAAAGTTAATTTATGTATTCTGTAGTAGTTACGATGGCAGCTTATAACGGTAGTCAATGGATAAAAGCGCAGACTGAGTCAATTTTATCTCAAAAAAATGTGAATATAACGCTGGTTGTTAGTGTAGATTTGTCTAGTGATATTACAAAAAAAATAGTTCAAGATATTGCATTAAAAAATACTAAAGTGGTCTTTTTAACTGATGGTGAGAGGTTTGGCAGTGCGTCCGCAAATTTTTTCAGATTAATTCGAGATGCCGATTTAGATGCGTTTGATTATATTGCGTTATCAGACCAAGATGATATATGGCAAGCCGATAAGTTACCTCATGCTATCAATAAAATCCAAGAAAACAATATAGATGCTTATTCCAGTAACGTCACTGCTTTTTGGCCAAATGGTCAACAAAGGTTAATCAATAAAGCACAACCACAACAACAGTGGGATTACATGTTTGAATCAGCGGGCCCAGGCTGTACATTTGTATTAACCCGAAAACTTGGATTAGAAATACAAGCTTTTTTAATAGAAAACCAAACGCAATGCCAACAAGTAGCTCTGCATGATTGGTTTATTTATGCATTTGCTAGGTCTCGTGGGTTTAAGTGGTTAATAGACCATGAGTCGCATATGCTCTATCGCCAGCACGCAGTCAATGTAGTAGGGGCAAATGTTGGCATTAAAGCTAAAATACAGCGCTTTAAAAAGTTACGTGAGGGTTGGTTGTTTGAACAAGCTCTAATAATTGCTGAGATATTGGGTTATACAAATATGCCTCCTATACAAAAAATTAAGCGATTGTCATTGTTAGATAGAGTTTGGTTAATCTTTAATGTTAGTAAACTCCGTAGACGTTTGCGTGATCGTATTGCGCTGGCATTTTTCATGATGTTATTTGTAAAAAAATGAAATTACTAATAACAGGTGCTACTGGTTTTGTAGGGGGCTCTTTGATTGGTGCCATTCAGAATACAAACCATCAGGTTTGTTCGGCTGTGCGTAGAATCAGTGCAAACTCACAACAAGCAGATGTTGTTTCCGTTGGCGACATTAATGCAAACACCAATTGGCAGCATGCGCTGACTGGTGTTGATGTCGTTATTCATTTAGCCGCGCGCGTGCATGTGATGCATGAGTTTGAAGCGGACCCTCTGACCGAGTTTCGTCAAGTGAATGTGCAAGGCACACTTAATTTAGCTAGGCAGGCGGTTAAAACAGGTGTTAAACGTTTTATTTTTGTGAGTTCTATCAAAGTGAATGGTGAGCAGACGCAACTCGGCCAGCCTTTTACAGCCTTAGATACGCCTAGCCCACAAGACGCTTACGGTATATCAAAGTATGAAGCAGAGCAGGGCTTGTTGGCGCTGGCTAAAGAAACAGGCTTGGAAGTAGTGATTATTCGCCCACCGTTGATTTATGGCGCTGGTGTTAAAGCTAACTTTGCTAGCATGATGCGTATAGTCCAGCGCGGCATCCCATTACCTTTTGGCGCTATTGATAACAAACGTAGCCTTGTTTATGTAGGTAATTTAGTCAGTTTAATGATTAAGTGTATTGATCATCCCGCTGCTGTTAACCGAGTGTTTTTAGTTTCAGATGGCCATGATATTTCTACCACTGAGTTGTTACAAGCATGCGCAGTTGCGTTAGGTGTAAAGCCAAGACTATTACCAGTACCACAAAAAATGATTGAAGTTGGCGCAGCTTTGGTTGGTAAAAAAGCGGTTGCACAGCGGCTGTGTGGGAACTTGCAAGTGGATATTGAGCATACTCGTAGATTGCTGGGATGGGAGCCGCCAGTGACAGTTGCAGAAGGGCTCAACGCTGTTGCGCTGAATTTGTCTTAACCTGACTAGGTGGAATATATATAATGTTTAAGTTGGTAATTTAACTACAAGCCAATAATGATGCTACGTTGTTATTTTCGCTAGTGCTGTTGCTTTTTGATTGATGATTAATGAAACGTTTATTTGATTTATCTTTAGCATTATTTTCTGCTTTATTTTTAATTTTGCCATTTTTAGTGGTGTGGTTGATGGTACGTGTTACCTCAACAGGACCAGCTTTATATTGGTCTGATAGAGTGGGGCGAAGTAATGTTATTTTTAAGATGCCTAAGTTTAGGTCTATGCGGGTTGATACGCCTGCGGTGGCTACACATTTATTAGCGAACCCTGATCAGTTTTTAACACCGATTGGTTCTTTTTTAAGAAAGTCTAGTTTGGATGAGTTGCCGCAGCTTTTGAGTATTATTAAAGGTGATATGAGTTTTGTGGGGCCACGCCCAGCGTTATTTAATCAAGATGATTTAATTCAATTGCGTACTCAAAATGGGGTTGATAAATTGCTACCTGGTCTGACTGGATGGGCGCAAATTAATGGACGTGATGAGCTACCGATTCCAGATAAAGTAGCATTAGATGTGGCGTATTTGCAACGGCAATCTTTTTGGTTTGATCTGAAAATAATCGTATTGACTTTTGTAAAAGTGTTAAGCAGAGATGGTATTCGGCATTAGGTTGCTTCTGTATAGATATTTCTCTTTGTTTGAATGATATTGAAATAGTTATGTAGGGGCTTTCACTGACAGTGAACTAATATAGTTTCGTTAATTCGTGGTCGATGACCACTCCTACAAAAAGCAGACAATGTGGTTGAAATGACTGCTCTTATGTTTGCAAATTTTATATAGGTAATAGATCTAATGGTTTGTGCAGGAGCGGTCACTGACCGAGAGCTGAGGTGGATTCGTTAATTCGTGGTCGATGACCACCCCTACAAAAAGCAGACAATGGGGTTGAAATGACTGCTCTTAATATTTGCAAATTTTATATAGATAATAGATTTAATGATGTGTGTAGGAGCGGACACTGACCGCGAACTGAGGTGGATTCGTTAATTCGTGGTCGATGACCACCCCTACAAAAGCAGACAATGGGGTTGAAATGACTGCTCTTAATATTTGCAAATTTCATATAGGTAATAGATTTAATGATGTGTGTAGGAGCGGACACTGACCGGGAGCTGAGGTGGATTCGTTAATTCGTGGTCGATGACCACTCCTACAAAAAGCAGACAATTTGGTTGAAATGACTGCTCTTATATTTGCAAATTTTATATAGGTAATAGATCTAATGGTTTGTGCAGGAGCTGTCACTGACCGCGAACTGAGGTGGTTCGGTTAACTCGTGGTCGATGAACACTTTTGTAAAATCGAGATAGTATGTTTAATAAGGTTTCCGTTTGGATTTGCATGTAAGATGGGAATTGAATTTTTTATGTGTTGGTTGGTGAGGCAGAGTGCAAGTAAATGAAAAGAACAATCAGTAATCCACGCACATTTTTTGCGCTATTTCATGATGTGATCGTTGCGGCTATCGCTTGGGTCGGTGCGTATTTGCTACGTTTTAATTTTTCAATTCCGCCTAACTTTGAAGCAGAAATGTTCGCTATTGTAGGATGGGTGGTTTTGCTGCAAGGGCTTGTGTTTGTCTGCTTCGGTTTATATCGTGGTGTTTGGCGTTTTGCGAGTGTTTCTGATCTTAAGCGCATTTTTCTAGCGGTTGGCTTTTCTGCAATGTTGTTAAGTGCATTGTTTTTTATGATCAAAACAAATGTAGTGATTCCACGCTCAGTGTTAGTGCTTGATCCTTTGTTGTTAATATTGTTTATGGGTGGTAGCCGTTTTGCATATCGGGCATGGAAAGAGCATTTGCTTTATGGTCTGACCTTAAAGCAAGGTGAGCCTGTGATTGTGCTTGGTGCTGGTGAGGCCGCTATTGCACTTGTTAAAGACCTTGCTAGAAGCACACAATGGCGTGTTGTTGCACTTTTGGATGACGATACCAGAATGTTGGGGCGTGAAATATTTGGTGTAAAAGTTAAAGGAAATATCCAAGCGCTAGCCTCTGTAAGTGAACATTTAGATGTTAAATATGTGATTGTGGCAATGCCCTCAGCGCACCACCAAACGCGGCGATTAGCGATTGAGCTTGCAAACTCGCTTGAGTTGGAGGTGATGACTGTACCAGCCATTGACGACTTGATGAGCGGTAAGGTGAGCGTTTCTCAAATCCGTAAGGTTGATGTTGAAGATTTGCTAGGGCGTGATGCTGTGAAGCTTGATAGCTCTGGCTTGCAGATGCTGATAGACCATCAGGCTGTGCTTGTAAGCGGTGCTGGTGGGTCTATTGGTTCTGAGTTGTGTCGGCAGATTGTTAAGTATCGGCCTGATACTTTGATTTGTTTGGATATTTCAGAGTTTTCTCTTTATCAGCTTGAGCAGGAGTTAACAGCACTGAAGTTAGAAACTAAACTAGTCTATTTTACTTGTGACGTAAAAAACAAAGTGCGTATTAACCATATATTGACGCAATATCAGCCATCTGTAGTGTTTCATGCTGCGGCCTATAAGCATGTGCCGATGATGGAGAATGGCAATGTCTGGGAGGCGCTGTCTAATAATGTGATTGGGACACATACTTTAGCGCAGGCTTGCAAAAGTCATGGTGTAAGTAAGTTTGTGTTAATTTCTACAGATAAAGCGGTGAATCCAACCAATGTGATGGGCGCAAGTAAGCGTTTGGCAGAAATGGTGTGTCAAGGGTTGCAGAGTGATACAGGCACTCGCTTTGTGATTGTACGCTTTGGTAATGTATTGGGCAGTAGCGGTAGTGTGATTCCTAAATTTCGCGAACAAATTGCTAAAGGTGGCCCTGTGACGATTACGCACCCTGAAATTACACGCTATTTTATGTCGATTCCAGAAGCGGCACAGTTGGTGATGCAAGCTGGCTTGATGGGAAAAGGTGGCGAGATATTTGTCTTAGATATGGGTGAGCCCGTTAAAATTGCTGACTTAGCTGCAGATATGATTAGGTTGTCTGGTTTTAATACAGATGAAATTAAAATTGAGTACGTAGGGTTGCGCCCTGGAGAGAAGTTGTACGAAGAGTTGCTGGCGGATGATGAACATACGATGCCAACGCCACATGAAAAACTGCGAATTGCCCAAGCCAGAACTGCTGACGTTAGCTGGGTAAATAGTTTATTGTTATGGATTGAAGGTTTGCATGGAACGCATGAAGCTCAAATGAAACTTGAGTTATCAAGCTGGGTTGAGGAGTATAGCCCGCAAATTGTTAACGTGGCTGATGCGCATGTTACTCACCTTTCACCGCAACAAGCCACATTGCACTAGCTGTGCCTTTATTTTGGCTTAAAAGCTTTTTAAAGAATGGGGTTTTAAGTAGTGATAGCTAACCCTTAAAGAGTCCTGTTTTGTAGGAGCGCAATTCATAGTGCGAAGATTAGTGGTGTTAGGTTAGGAGTTCACGCTATGAATTATGCTCCTACTACGACGTTGCAAGTGCATGAGTGCTTAGTCAATCTGAGTGCTGGTGGTTCAATAATCACTGAGAGAAAATTACCCTATTTTTTAAATATTTAATGGACTTCAATAATTGAACACTTTGCCTCCCCAACAGCTCCTTGAGCAATCATATATCATCCACCAACCAGAAGCAGTCGTTCGTGCTATTACAAAGATAGCGGCTGAAATTACTAACTCACTGGAGGCATCGTCACCTGTTGTGATTTGTGTGATGGGTGGAGGTGTCGTGTTTTCTGGTCAGTTACTAACGCAGTTACATTTTCCATTAGAGTTAGATTATGTACATGCGAGTAGATATCAAAATAACACGGTAGGGAAGATGTTGGATTGGAAAGCTTTACCCAAATTAGATTTAACAGGGCGTACGGTTTTGTTGTTGGATGATATTCTTGATGAAGGTATTACATTAAAAGAGATCCATGATAAGTGTATGGCCTTGGGGGCTACTAAAGTGCTGACCGCCGTGCTGATAGAAAAAAAGCTCGATCATGAAAAACCAATAAAAGCAGATTTTGTTGGCCTTGAAGTGCCAAACCAATATGTTTTTGGCTATGGCATGGATGTTTATGGATGGTGGCGAAACTTACCTGCGATTTATGCTTTGCAAGCATAGCGCCACATTTTAAACACCTATAGCTCTAAAGTTGTGTGGTTGCTTAGTATTTTTAATGTGTTGTAATTTTGACACTACAGTTGGAGCGATAACAATAACCCCTATGTTTAATTACAGGTTAACTACAACCCATTGATTTTAAATGGTATTAAATTTGGCATCTAATTTGCACGTATTAAGGCATGAGCAAGAACGTTCATGACTAGGTGCAATGAGATGAAAAAAGAATCTACAAATCAATATTTGAATACCGCTGGCGCTATTATCGAGCGCTCATACCAGATTAAAACGCATTTAGATTATTTTGTGTGGCTACAAAATAGTATTGCTGAGCTTATTCCACATGATATGTTACTAGCTGTTTGGGGTGATTTTAAACAGCAACAGGATGGGCAGTTACATTATGACGCAGCCTCTAATTTAAAAGGGTTGTCGACTAGCGTGATCATTGACACTACTGAGAAGACGAACCAATTTTTAAACGATCTGTATGAAATGTGGGTGGCTTGTCGGAGTGCTTGTTTTGTTATTGACGGATTAGAGCACACTGAAATGTGTCGCAACATAAAGTCAATATTTCCTGAACAACTTGTTGAGATCAACTCATTGCTTGTGTATGGCATGAAGGATGAAAGAACGGGTGATGAGTGTTTGTACATATTTTTTAGTAAAGAACATGCGCTGGAAATGGAAACGCAAATGATGGATTTCATCATGCCACACATAGACCATGTTTTAAGAAAGATTAAACCATTACAGTATGACATAGTTGACGCTACTGATAGTACGCTTAGCTTATCAACCTTAAGTGACCGTGAGATAGAAGTAATTAGTTGGATTAAAGCTGGGAAAACTAATCAAGAAATTGGCATGATATTAAGTATTAGTCAAAATACAGTAAAAAGTCACCTTAAAAGAATCTTTCAGAAGTTGAATATTGGGCGAAGAGCTCAGGCGGTTGCTTTGTTGGCAAATGTGTCGTCTGGGAAACTAAAGCAACTTCAATTGCAACAAGGCTCTCATTCCGTCTACAGTTAAATAAATACACCATCGAAGCGTGATTGATTTAATTTTTTGCACCTTTATTGAGGTCACGCATTGATATGGCATACCTAATCACCATTGTTAGCGTTACAATGTAACTTCAATGCAATCATTTGATTGCAAAATCGACAGTTAATTTGTAGTCGCATAACATGATGGTGCCCAAAAGAGGACTCGAACCTCCACATCTTTCGATACTAGTACCTGAAACTAGCGCGTCTACCAATTCCGCCATCTGGGCATTTGCTACAATAAAGTTTAGCAAATCAAGGCGTTGAATTTTATATAAAAGGTAAGCTTTGTCAATGACAAACCATAAAAACAATCATAAGAATAAAAGAAGTAATGACCCTCATGCAGCGCGTGAAGCAAGCCGCTATGAAACACCGCTACCTAGCCGTGAGCTGATTCTCACCACGATGAGTGATCAAGGCGTGCCACTAAGTATTGAGCAGTTGTATTTGCTGCTAGATATTAGTGATGAAGAGCGAGAGGTTTTTAACAGGCGTCTCAATGCCATGGAGCGAGAAGGCCAGGTGATTAAAAATAGAAAGGGTGCACTTTGTATTGCAGATAAGCTTGATTTAATTGCAGGCGTTATCCAAGGGCATCCTGATGGTTTTGGTTTCTTGATTCCAGATGATAAAACGAAGAGTGAGGACTTGTTTTTAAGCCCTAAAGAGATGTCTCAAGTGATGCACGGTGACCGTGCCATGGTGCGCATGAGTGGCTTAGATAGAAGAGGCCGCCCTGAGGGTAAGATTGTAGAAGTGCTGGAACGTAGAACACAGCGCTTGGTTGGACGCGTCATCCGCACAGCGGGTGTGACGATTGTGGCTGCAGAAGACAAACGCATTAATCTGGATATCTTGATTCCGTATCATTTGGACATGCAAGCTAAGCCAGGCCAAGTGGTGATGGTAGAACTCACTGAGCAGCCTTCATCACACGCACAGCCGATGGGTAAAGTGGTTGAGATTTTGGGTAACTATGCCGATAGTGGGATGGAAATTGAAATTGCTTTGCGTAAACATAATCTGCCTCATCAGTTTACCGCTGAGGCAGTAAGTTTGGCAGAGTCTTACCCTAAGCTAGTACAGCCTGAAGATTACAAAGGCCGTATTGATTGCCGTGAAATGCCATTAATTACGATTGATGGTGAAACAGCGCGTGACTTTGATGATGCTGTGTATGCAGAGCCGCAGGGTAAAGGCTGGCGTTTAGTGGTGGCGATTGCTGATGTGAGCTTCTATGTGAAGCCACATGACGCATTAGATAAAGGTGCGCTAGAGCGAGGTAACTCGGTTTATTTCCCTCGACGAGTGATCCCGATGTTGCCAGAAGCGTTATCGAATGGATTATGCTCACTTAATCCTGATGTTGAACGACTATGCATGATTTGTGATATGCAGTTGGATGGTGCGGGTATTGTAAAACAGTATAAGTTTTACCCGTCGGTCATGCGCTCAAAAGCACGGATGACTTATAACCAAGTATTTGAAATACTACAAAACCCAGAAGGGGAGTTAGCGCAAGAATATGCTTGGTTAGTACCGCATTTACAACATTTATACAGTGTGTATCAGTTATCACAAGCGCAACGTGAAAAGCGTGGCGCGATTGAGTTTGAGTCCTCTGAAACCATCATGATCTTTAATGATCAAGGTAAAATTGAGCGCATTGAGCCAAGTACGCGTAATGAAGCGCATAAGTTGATTGAAGAGTGTATGCTTGCCGCAAACGTCTGTGCAGCTGAGTTTCTTAAAAAACATGAACATCCTGCCTTGTATCGTATACACGAAGGCCCAACCCCTGAAAAATTAGAGCTTTTGCGTACTTTTATGGGTGAGTTTGGCTTTGGGGTGGGTGGTGGTGATTCACCGCACGCTAAAGATTATGGCAAGCTACTCGCGCGTATTAAAGATCGCCCAGATGCTCAGCTATTGCAAACAGTGCTACTGCGCTCAATGCAGCAAGCTGTGTATAGCCCAGATAATGTTGGCCACTTTGGTTTAGCTTATGAGGCTTATGCGCACTTTACTTCGCCGATTCGTCGTTATCCTGATTTATTGATTCATCGTGCTATTAAGGCGGTACTCAATGGTGAGCGTTACAAAGCTGGCGATTGGAATAGCTTAGGCGAGCAGTGCTCGATGACTGAGCGCCGTGCGGATGATGCAACGCGCGATGTGACCAATTGGCTTAAATGTTTTTACATGCAGGATAAAATTGGTGAAGTATTTGAAGGCACCGTGGCTGGCGTGACTAGTTTTGGCCTATTTGTAGCATTAGATGGCGTGTATGTTGAAGGTTTGTTACACGTGACTGAGTTAGGAAACGACTACTTTATATACGACAAAGCACGTCATGAGATGGCTGGTGAACGTACTGGTGTGCGTTACCGTCTTGGTGATCGATTAACGGTTAAATTAGTGCGAGTTGATCTAGAAACAACCAAGATTGACTTTACTTTAGCAAATAAAAGCAATGAGTTAGCTGATGAATCTAAAGTTAATTCAACAAAATCGCTAGGTGCCAATAAATCAAGTATTAAAGATCAATCTGCTGTAAAATCCAGCCCTAAATTTGAAGGGGTAGGTGCGCAAAGTACAAAAGCAGATAATGTGAAGTTTGGCGAACCGTTTGGCAAAAAGCCAAAACGTGGGTCACATGCTAGCTTTGGTGATAAACCTGTGAGTACGTCTAAAGCTGGACCCAACAAAGCTGTACCTAATAAAGGTACATCTGAAACAAAAAATAAAACTAAAACCAGTAAACCCAAAAAAGTGGCCAGTAAAGCAACCACAAGTAAAGTAACCACAAAACGTAAGGTAAAAAAATGAGTGACGCACGTATTCTATTTGGCTTTCATGCGGTATTAAGCCGCTTACGCCAGCACAGTGCTAGTGTGCAAGAGATTTTAATTGACCGTGACCGTGTTGATGCACGTATGAAAGATTTGCTTAATATGGCAGAGATATCAGGCGTACGTACGATGCAGGTTGAGCGTAGCCGCTTAGATGGCATGGCAGGCATGAATGGTCGACACCAAGGTGTGATTGCGCGCGTGGTGGATACGCCTATTCCGTACAAAGATATTCATGATATTTTAGAGTCAGATTTAACTGAGCCAGCGTTCTTTTTGATTTTGGATGGCGTAGAAGACCCGCATAACCTAGGCGCTTGTTTACGTGTCGCTGACGCGATGGGCGTACATGCGGTGATTGCACCTAAAGATAGAGCGGCTGGACTTAATGCGACTGTACGTAAAGTAGCTTGTGGTGCGGCGGAAACCGTACCGTTTATTGCTGTGACAAACTTAGCAAGAACGATACGCGAGTTAAAAGAGGCTGGGGTGTTTGTGGTTGGCACGACGATGGATGCGCCAAGTACATTGTTAAACACAAAGCTTAGTGGCCCAATTGCGATTGTTTTAGGTGCAGAAGGTGACGGCATGCGCCGTTTGACGGCTGAAACTTGTGATGCGCTGATGACGATTCCTATGTTTGGCTCGGTAGAGAGTTTGAACGTGAGTGTAGCGAGTGGTATTTGCCTATATGAAGTAAGGCGTCAAAGAAGTTTAGCTGTATAGCTTCGTTTATATTAGGTAATAGGATATTCGTATTATTTGATTTAGTAATTAATTGTATATACAATGAAGATACATTGATGGAGGCGTAAATGAAATTAAATATACAAAAGTGGGGAAATAGTGCCGCTATTAGGTTGCCAGCTACAATGTTGACTCAAATTGGAGCATCAATTGGTGATGCAGTTGAGGTAGACCCAAAAGCGTTTCATGTAGCAAAGCCTAAATATAAGTTAGCCGATCTTTTAGCTCAATGTGATGAGAATGTGCTGGCTCCGCTTGATATGTCGTCATGGGAGGTTTCATCTCCAGTAGGCGCAGAGATTCTTTAATGGCAAGTTTTGAACGTGGAGACGTAGTGCGAGTTTGTTTGAACCCGACTGTTGGTCGCGAGACTCAAGGAGACTTTCGTCCTGCACTGGTGTTATCAACTGCTGAAATGAATAAACTTGGTACGGCAATTATCGCCCCGATAACTCAGGGTGGTGATTTCTCGCGCTACGCTGGATTCGCAGTATCGCTTACTGGTACAGGTATGAACACCCAGGGTGTTGTGCTGGTTAATATGATCCGTTCTGTTGATTTAAACACACGCGCAGCAAAGAAAATTGAACGTGCACCACAAGTGGTAGTTGATGATGCACTTGCTCGACTACAAGCTGTGTTTGAATAAATAAAATTGAAAATCTAGTTTTGTGCTGATTTCAAGTACGTATGCCGATACCTTTTATTTAACTCTTATTATTTAACCATTGTTTACCATCTATCTGTAACTATGGTTCAGTGGTTCAACTGATAGGGTGGTGGTTTTACAATACTTTCCTATCAATTAGATTTGCCTAATTATCGTAAATTCAACACTTGTAAGGTGCGGCTCCGCACTTGCTCTAGTAATTGACTATCATCTATCAGTGACTCTCCGTAGCTAGGTATGAGTGATTTAAGTCTACTGTGCCAAATTTCTGATTTATGTTCTGTCTTAAGTTTGTCTGGAAAGCAACGCTCAATGACGTTGATCATTGCTTGAACCGAAACTGATGCACCAGGGGATGCTCCCAGTAATGCGGCAATGCTGCCATCTTTTGCGGCAACAATTTCTGTACCAAACTCTAATTTTCCGCCTTTTTCATCACATTGCTTAATAATTTGTACGCGTTTCCCTGCGTTTTCTAAATGCCAGTCAGCATCAGTTGCTAGTGGATAAAATTCTCGCAAGGTGGTGACGCGTGACGAGTGCTTTTGCAATGCTTCACCAATTAGATAGCGCGTTAGATCCATGTTGTGGCGACCTGCACCTAATAAAGATTTTAGATTGCTAGGCTTAACGGACTTAAATAAATCTAAGTAAGAGCCTTTTTTCAGAAATTTGGTGGTGAATCCTGCGTATGGGCCAAATAATAATGCTGGCTTACCATTGATAATGCGCGTATCTAAGTGAGGAACCGACATAGGTGGCGCGCCAATTGCAGCTTTTCCGTAGACTTTGCTGTTGTGCTGTTTAACGACTTCGGGATTGTTGCAAACCAACCATTGACCGCTCACAGGGAAACCACCATAACCTTGGCTTTCTGGGATGCCTGATTTTTGGAGTAGTTTTAATGCGCCGCCACCTGCGCCTAAGAAAACAAAACCCGCTTCAATTTTAGTGTGTTTTTTGGTGTTAAGGTCTTTAATATTGACCTGCCAATGACCATTATCCAGTTTTTTAAGGCTCGTCACTTCAGTACTTACATTTAACGTGAAGTTTTCTGAATGGCTTACATGGTTAATCAGCTCACGCGTTAGCGCCCCAAAATCAACATCTGTGCCATAACTTACGCGCGTTGCAGCTACCTTTTCATTGGTATCTCGCTGCGCCATGATTAGTGGCATCCACTTTGTTAGCTGTGTAATCTCATCAGAGAATTCCATATCTTTAAATAATGGATGTGCTTTAAGTAAGTGATAGCGTTTACGTAAGAATTCAACATTGTCTTCGCCCCAGACAAAGCTTAGGTGTGGTGTTTTATTGATAAATTTGGTGGGTGCTGGGAGTGCATTTTTTTCGACCAAGCTGGCCCATAACTGTAAAGATACTTCAAAAGAAGCATTGATTGCCAAGGCGCGACTAATATTGACGTTGCCAGCATTATCGACAGGCGTGTAATTTAACTCACAGTAACCTGCATGCCCAGTGCCTGCGTTATTCCATGCATCTGTACTTTCGGCAGCAATTGAGGGTAGGCGTTCTACCATCATCATGCTCATAGATTGATCAAGCTCATTGAATAAAGTGGCTAACGTGGTGCTCATCACGCCACTGCCTACTAAGAGTACATCTACTTTTTTAACGGTCATATTATTTCAGGGTGATATGTTTGAATTTTATTGAATATTAACAACTATTATTTTTCAGTCGCTGCGGGTAATGTGTTTAATATGTCTATATCTTTAGTGTCTACCTTGGCGCCAGTGATGAGATCATAACCTTGATGTGCGTTGTGGAAGGTGTGGCAAGACATGCAACTACTTGCAATGCGCTTATGCTTTTGCGTATTGCCAGAGTGACAGAGCAAGCATGATTGCCGATTAGGGATTGCCACATCAGCACTGCTTTCGGATGTTTCTACTTTATGGCAAGAAGTGCACTGTTGTGTGTGGTGTGCGGCATGGTTGAACTGAGCTTTCGTCAACCAATCATTGTTAAGCCACAATGGCATCACCTGCCAAGGTAATTTGTCTCCTGCTTTTGCAGGTTGTATTTCGTGGCAATAAGCGCAACCGTTGTTTTTGAGCTGGTCTGAGTAACGATCAAACTCTTTAGGTGCATATAGTTTTAAAGCGTTAAACATGTTTTGTTCATCACCATGCGGTAAGGTTAACTTGTTATCTTTAGGGCCAATTTGAAGCTCACTTGTATGGCAAGTGCTACAGTTTTTTCTGAAAGAGAGCGCTTTAAAACGCATTTCTTTACCTTCAGCTTGATGGCAGCTGGTACATGACAGCTCGCGCACATCCCAAATGCCATTAGGTCCTTGTACTTTCCCTATATGTTGACTATGTGGGAATTTCAAACCTGATTTTTCAATGAGTTTTGATTGGTCCGATTGAGGAATGCGCTCAATGTCTTTATCACTAGGCCCTGTCTTAAAGCTCAATTTAAAATCAGGGTGTTGTTTCTCAAAATCACGGATGTTGGGTAATTTTGTTTCTGGATCGATGGTCTTGATTGCGCCGTGACATTTAATGCACATGTTATTGTCTTGGCGTGCAAGTGGGTGCGGAGCCTTGTGCTCTTGGTGGCACTCTGCACAGCGCATACTGCCAATAAAACGGTGGGCAGCTTTTAATGACCGCTTTTGTAGTTCTGGATCAGCAATGTGAGGTGCGGTATCTTGATGACAGTTTACACAGGCTTTGTCTGATACCTTTTTAAGTGGTGCTTGATGGCAATTAAAACATTGAGAGCCAAAATGACGATGAGCCGTGGAAATGCGACCAGTACTCCATACGCGGTCAAAGCCGAATGGTAGCTCTGACATGGATGTTTGCAATTGTGGTATTAGATTTTGGGCTAAAGGCAATACCAAGAATACTAGTGAGATAATTGCAATTAACCACATTGATAAACGCCATTTGAACTTAAAGGCATTTGGTAAGGGCTCATGCGTACGCGCTTTAAGGTCTTGATAGTCATCAGGCAACGGTTGAACAAGGGTTAATGAGACCGATAAATTAACATCAGGAGGCGCAGGTTCAACATTGAGTTGATATGGACCAATCATGATTTGTTTGCCTGGCGTGAGCTTAATGTTTTGCAACATTGCACCATCGACTTCAATTTCACCATTTAGACTGACAACGTAAACATGACCATCATCTAGCTCTTTAATGACTGCATGATGCATAGCGATGCGAGGGTCAGACAGATGAATGTTGCACTCCGCACTACGGCCAATCATTAGCTCTGTGGCGTTGAGCGTGCGGTAGCTACGGGCAGGAAGTCCCCGTGAGTTAGTGGTAATTTTAATTAACAAACAATTAATCATAAAAAGTTCTATTCATTTTTTTGCTTTTGTTTTTGCTTTGTTTGGCATTGTTATTTTTTTTATTTCAAATGCATTCGATATACAGTGTTGTTGTGCATTGTGAAGTTTTATAACACATATTTTAAACTTGTAATATTTAGGCTTGTAATTACCAATAAACAAAGACGGCAATAATGTGCGCGAGCATCGCTATTAATAAGCCTACTGTAAATGGCACATGTAAGTATAGCCAAATACCAAGTCTTGCACGGTACATGAGGTCTTGTCGTGCGCGCTTTACCAAAGACTCACGCCGTACCATGATTGAATATAGCTCGCGATAGAGTTTGCGTTGATCTACAGCTAAATTTTGACCGAGTATTGTGAGCTCTTGTACCGCTTTTGCAGAAGGGCAGTTTGGTTGAAAACCGCTTAATTGGTCAATTAAACTTAAGCCAATGGAAGTTTCTCGACATGCGCGTAATACGACATTGTTGATCTCATCTGGCATAAGAACGGCAATTTTACGTGCGAGTTTATCTGCTTCAGCGATTCTTAACAGTAGGCCGTCTAGGCTATCTTCACCCATGTTTTCTGTCATTTTACGTGGGTAAATCATGTAGGTGTAGTTGCCAAAGAACCCACTGATGACAACAATCAACAGTAACGCATAGGCAAGGGTATGGATATTAAGCCCAAAATGAAAGCCGCTATGTAATGTGACAAAAACGGTGAGGGCTGTGCCTAAGTAAATATGTGCTGATAGCCAGCCTTGTGTTGCGCCTGTGCCACGATAGCGACGTTTTCTGATGCCATACCAAGTCATCCATAGCACCATGAGTGCTGATATTGACCCTAACGTATAGCCAAGCCAACTGCCTCCGTAATGACCAACGGCAGGCTCGAAAAACAAAAAAGCAGCGAATGCAATTAATATAATAACGACGGCTATTTTGAAATAGCGATAGTTTTTATAGTCGAACATATTGCTTTGTTGCATTAAATATTTCCTTTATGCATCATCTAACCCTAATAGGTTGTGTTCATCAGCGCTATTAGCGGCATTGTTGCTTGCATAGCCTAAAAGCTCTTCAGGATTTACCCGCAAGGCAGCACCAACTGGGCACGCACGAACACATACTGGTCCATCGGCAATGTCTTTACACATGTCACATTTAACGGCTACTTTTGTATTGTTAGTTGAAGCAACTTGTTTAGGTTGAATACCCAAGAGCATTTGCCATAAGCTTTGCTCAGGTTGATCTTGAATGACCGCCATTTGAATCACATCGTATGGGCAATTTTGTTGGCAGTTGCCGCAACCAATGCAGCTATCATCAATGTAAACTTCGCCATGTGGTGCGCGATGGATTGCGTCAGGCGGACAATCTTTCATGCAGTGCGGATGCTCACAATGACGGCAAGACGTAGGTACGCGAATGTTGGCATATATGGGGCCCGTATCGCGATCTAGTCGTGTTGCGCCGCCGTGCGTATCTGCACAAGCTTGCTCGCAGTGATTACAACGTACACATAATGATTCATCAATCAATAAAACGTCTGTTGCTTCACCTACGCCTTGTTGTATTAAAAATGAAATTAGGCTGGATTGCGTGGTTTGATTAGAAAAACTACTGCCACCTTCAGCTGAGGTTTCTAATTGCTGTCTTTTTTCCTGCTCTTGCAAATGTTGTAAGTAACGTGCATCTAGTGATGCGCGCACTTCAGGATTACGCGCAATAATGCCTTGCATGCGTGCCACATCAATTAAAATGGCTTCAGTCGCAATGGCTGCACGTACTGTTGCATAGCGAGGCTCGCCAGAAATTAATGACATTTCACCAACGTAGTTGCCTGCGGCCACATAGAATAAAACAACTTCTCGACCTGTCATCATGCGTGAAACCGTGACGGAGCCCCGCCTGATGAGGTAAAGCCCATCAGCTTCGTCGCCTTCATGAAACAACTCTTCACCCGCAGCATATTGTTTAATAACAGCATGTGATGCTAAGTCATTGAGGTCATCTTCACTTAAAGTTAGGCCAATACATGCATGCACAATACGTTTAATGGCCACTTCATCCAGTGTTCTGCGCATGGCTTGCACTGAATTGATGAGCTTTAATATGACGCGACGAGGTGTTTCAATGAGTGCGCATTGTGTTTTAGCTCTTACTGTGGCAATTCTGCGGCGGCCCGACAACAAGCCCATTTCACCAAAGAACTCGCCGCTTTTAAACGTATCATCTGGGATGTCATCTTCATCGATGAGCATTTCCAGCTCACCTTCAACGACAAAAAAGAACGAGGTGCTGTAGTCGTTACGCTCAAAGATGATGTCGCCTGGTGCGGGTAATAGAATATTACTTTCTAGAATCAGCTCTCTCAGTTGTAGCGAGTTGAGTAAGCGTAATAATGGAACGCTACGCTGGATTTTATCAAGCACGTCTTCAATGCCGCGGTCAGAACAAAAACTAGCAAATTTTTCTCTCAGTAATGCGGTATCTGCCGCTTCAACTGGGTTGCCTAGAATATGCTCAATGACTTCATAACCTTGGTTAATCCCTTGTTTGATCAGAGGGTAACCCGCAAGGGCCCCAATAATATATAAGCCAGGTACGTTAGATTCGTAGCGAGATGAAAGCACTGGCAGGGCGGCTAAGTCTGCAGTAGGAAAAGCAACGCCGAAGCTTTCAAGTAAAGGCCTAGAAGGAAGTGCACCAAGACGTGCAATAATCCGATGACATGGAATACGCTCAACGCCTTTGGGCGTGTCAGCAAATAAGGTAATTGGAAACTCACCTTTGCTGTTTTGCTCAACAGATTGCGGACGGGTTTCTAACAACCAATCTAAAGCGCCTCTTTGTCTTGCTTCAGTGAGTTGAGTAAGGTTGCTTTCCTTACAATTGCTAAAGTCTTCCGCACGGTTTAAGACAATCACCTGATTGCGGCCAGTTAAAGCCAGCGCATTTTCAACTCCCGTATCACCACCACCAACGACAACAATAGTTTCATTTTGGTAGGCTTCTGGATCATCTAGTTGATACTGAATTTGAGGTAAGTCACCGCCAGGGATTTCCAGTTTACGCAAATTACCTTGCACACCAATGGCTAATATCACGTTATCCGCAGTGAATGCGTCACCATCACTTAACTCTACTTTTAAAGGTTCAGTTTTACTATCTGGGCCACCTTCACGCGAGATTGCAACCACTTTTGCTTGGTATCGTATATTAATTTGATATTTTTCAATCAAGCTTTCCCAAGCATCTAATACAGATTCACGAAGTGAGGCAGCAAAGGGTAGAGGGCTTCTTAACGGTAAGCCGCGAGGCTCCGCCATGACCAGTTTGCGGCGTTGATAATTGCGAATTGTATTGGCTGCTGCTTCTGTGGCTTCTAAAACGAGATAAGACAGCTTTTGTTCAGATGCCCGTGCTGCTGCTGATAAGCCGCTAGGCCCCGCACCAATAATAATGACGTCAAAGTGATTGCGCATGAAAACGTTAACAAAAGCGATTATGTGAGACTAGATTATATGTCAAAACATGCGGGTAGATTGACGTTAAAAATTGCAGCAAGGCAATAATTGCAAGTTCCAAAGCATTTTTAGACTTAATAGTGTGAGCAGTAATGCAAATATCTTTTTAAGCGTAGCTACTGGGAGTTTTTGTGTCAGGTTCGCCCCGAGTGGCGCAGCAAAAAAGCTGGTGATTGAAATAACCAACACGGCAGGTAAATTAATAAAACCATAGGTATATGGAATAGATGGCGTATGCGACCAGCCGCTTAATAAGTAGCCAAAGCTACCTGCCATTGATAATGGAAAGCCAATAGCAGCTGACGTACCGATGGCTTTTTTGATGTCAATGTTGCGCCAAGTAAGATAGGGTACCGTAATGGAGCCGCCACCGATGGAAACAATCGCTGAAATGGAGCCTATGCCGATTGACGCGAGCATGAGCTCAACTCGGTTGATATTCTGGTGAGTGCTGGATTGATTGTTTTGATGTTTGCTTTTTTTAGCATGATGGAGCATCTGTATAGCGACGTAACCCATAAAACAAGCAAAAAATATTGCTAGCGCTTTTGAGCTAATCATCGCGGCAATAAAAGTGGCTGTAAACGTACCTAACACTACGCCTAACACCATTAATTTTACTAATGGCCAAACCACAGCCCCATTCGCATGGTGCGCACGTAGGCTAGATAATGAAGTTACCATGATACAAGCCATAGACGTGCCAAGTGCTAAATGTACAACTTGATCGACTGGGATGTTTTGGCTTAAGAATATGGCGGTTAGCATCGGCACTAGTACGCCACCACCGCCAATCCCTAATAGGCCTGCTGCAAAACCAACAAAAGTACCAAGTGCCAGAAAAGTTAAAATTAAATCAATGTTCATGCGTGGTGTAATTAATGCGTGGTGTAATGAATAAGGGTAAGTTGATGTAGTCTTTTATTCAGTGAGAAGTTTAGCAACTTCCTCACTTGGTAGCGGTTTGCTAAAATAGTATCCTTGGATTTCATCGCATTCATGTTGAATTAAAAAGTTTAATTGCTCTTGTGTCTCAACACCTTCTGCAATGGTTTTAAAGCCCAAGCTTTTTGCCATGCTGATAATCGCGGTAATAATGGCTGCATCCTGAGGATGGCTACCTAAGCCTCTCACAAAAGATTGATCTATTTTGAGTTTATCAATCTTGAATTTTTTCAAGTAACTGAGTGAGGAGTAGCCTGTACCAAAATCATCAATAGAAAGTCTGACTCCTAGCGCGTTTAATTGGTTTAGTACATTGAGTGTGCGTTCAGAGTCTTCCATTGCGATCCCTTCAGTGAGCTCAAGCTCAAGCATATTAGGGTTGACTTTGGTATCTCTTAGAATTTGGCAAACACTACTGTAGAGCGTATCTTGATGGAACTGAACAACCGATAAATTGACCGCCACAGGTACGGCTTTTAAGCCGGCGCCTTGCCAAGCGGCGAGTTGCTGCACTGCTGTACGTAATACCCAATCACCTATTTCAGTAATAAGGCCACTCTCTTCAGCAATCGGGATAAATAAAGCCGGTGAAACTAAACCTTTTTGTGGATGTTGCCAGCGTATTAATGCTTCTAAACCAATAATTTTTGATGTTTTAGTGTCGTATTGCGGTTGGTAATGTAACAAAAACTCTTGATGCTCTATTGCATTGCGTAGCTCATTTTCTAGTTGTAAAACATCATTGGCTTGTTCATGCATTTGGCGTGCAAAAAATTGAAAATTATTACGCCCCTCATGTTTAGCGCGGTAAAGTGCAGCATCTGCAGATTGTGTTAACTGTTCAAAGTTATGCCCATCTTGAGGATAAGCTGCAATCCCTATGCTAGTCGTTAAAACGATCCTTTGACCATTGAAACTAAAGGGTTGTGCAATGATTTCCAGCAGTTTTTTAGCGACATGTGCAGCACCTTCTGCGTCGGTATTCGGCAGTAAAATAATAAACTCATCGCCACCTTGGCGGCATACAGTATCACCTGGGTACAAGCTCACCAACAAGCGCTCGGCTAGTTCTTTCAATACATGGTCACCAGCAGTTGGACCTAATGACTCGTTAATAAATTTGAAGCGGTCAAGATCAAGGTACATTAATGCGACGGTACTTTTTGAACGTTTAGCTGAGGCTAAAGCAAGTGTCGTTCTATCGTTTAGTAGCGTTCTATTAGGTAGGTTGGTCAATGGGTCAAAGTTACTTAAGAACTGTATACGTTCTTCCGCTACTTTACGTTCTGAAATGTCTGTGATAATGCATATATGCTGAGTAACTTTTCCATGTATGTTTTTAATGGTGCTGATTGAAAGCCATTGAGGGTAAAGCTCACCATTTTTTCTACGGCTGGCAACTTCACCTTGCCAATAACCAAATCTACTAATGTTTTCCCACATTGCATCATTGAAAATGGGGTTTGTATTGCCTGAAATAAGAATATCAGGCGTTTTTCCAATCACATCATCAGACTCGTAGCCTGTAATCGTCGTAAACGCTCTGTTGACTGAGATAATTTCATTTCCACCATTAGTAATGAGTATACCTTCACGGCTGGATTCAAAAACCTTAGCATTAATGCGTAATTTTTCTTCAGCATTTAGCCGTTCTGTAATATCAAGCCATGCACCGATGATTTCTACAGGTTTTCCATTGTCATCACGAATCAGCATGACCTGATCCTCAATCCATATATAGTCACCATTAGCATGATTAAATCGATAATGATGATTTAATGTGCCAGTTTCGAATAAGCTCTCTTGAGCGACTAAAACTTTTGGCATGTCTTCAGCGTAAATATGGTTCATCCAAAAGTCGTGCTCCACCCATTTTTCTTTTGGATAGCCTGTCATTTTATAGACGTTCTCACTAATGAAATCAATAGTAAAACCATCATTGTTATTTGCTTTTAGCGTGTAAATAACAGCCGGACTAAGGTTGATGATTTGGCTAATGTGTTTGTGCGCGTGATCAAGCGCTAAAGCAAGTTTGTGTTGTTTAGCCTCTCTGTCAAAATTGTCTAGCGCAAAGCTGATGTCTCCAGCCATTTCTTGTAGCAAAGCAATTGCTTCGTCATCAAAAGCATTAATATTTTCATGGTACACATTGAGAACAGCAAACGGTTTTTGATTACGCTGAATTGGGATAGAGATACATGAGCCCCATCCAAATGCCTTGGCTTTTTCATGCCATATCGATGTAATAGGGTCGTTTGAAAAGTCGTTAACAATGATCGTTTGATTACATCTTAATGCACTGCCTGTCGGCCCGAGCCCCTCTGGTAGACTTGCGTCTGCTGATACGATTAAGCCATCAACATAATCAATACCATTCCCGTAGACTGCTACGGGTAAAATTTGTTGGCTTTCTTCATCAAGTTGGCCAACCCAAGCCATTTTCATACCGCCAAAATTGACAGAGCAACGGCAAACAACTGAAAATAAATCATGGGTCTTAGGAAGCAAAGCACTAATTAAAGTGTGATAACTTCCTGAAATGGTTAATAAAAATAGATACTACAGCCGTTCTAAAATCACAGAGGCTAAATTCAGGCAGCTTGTGCGCTGTTTTGCCCTGGATTTTACTGC
>NZ_JAURYU010000008.1 GCF_030653755.1 Methylotenera sp. | reverse complement strand
GTATCACTAAGTAATATCACTAAGTAATATCACTAAGTAATATCACTAAGTAATATCACTAAGTAATATCACTAAGTAATATCACTAAGTAATATCACTAAGTAATATCACTAAGTAATATCACTAAGTAATATCAAGGTGCCAAATTAAAGGTACCAATTTATATAGGTATTAAATTAAAAAAGCAGTGGTTGCCCCACTGCTTTTTATTGACGGATAATGTTTAAGCTAGATAGCGCCAGCCATCTTAATCATTCGGCTAGGTCGCTATCTATAGGTTGCCAGTGATTAACTCAAGTCAAAACGATCGGCATTCATCACTTTCGTCCATGCTTTAACAAAGTCTTGCACAAACTTCTCTTTTGCATCATCTTGCGCATAAACTTCTGCATAAGAACGAAGGATGGAGTTTGAGCCAAACACTAAATCAACTCTTGTTGCTGTCCATTTCACTGCACCAGTTTTACGATCACGAATTTCATAAAAGTTTTTACCCACTGGTTTCCATGTGTAACTCATGTCAGTTAAGTTGACAAAAAAATCATTGCTTAATACGCCTTCACGGTTAGTTAATACACCGTGTTTAGATCCACCATGATTAGTACCAAGTACACGCATACCACCAAGTAATGCGGTCATTTCATGTGCGGTTAGGCCCATTAATTGCGTGCGGTCTAGCAACATTTCCTCGGCAGATACAAGGTAATCAGCTTTCAACCAGTTGCGATAGCCATCATGCAAGGGTTCAAGTACAGCAAATGAGTCTGCATCGGTCATTTCATCTGTTGCATCACCGCGGCCTGGTGCAAATGGAGCTGTAATGTTTACCCCTGCATCACGCGCGGCTTTCTCAACGGCGGCCGTACCACCTAAGACGATTAAATCTGCAATGCTTACTTTTTTGCTTAAACCGGCTTGAATATTAGCAAGGACACTCAGCACTTTTTGTAGTCTTGCGGGTTCGTTGCCTTCCCAATTCTTTTGTGGCGCTAAGCGAATACGTGCGCCATTTGCACCACCACGGTAATCTGAGCCACGGAAAGTGCGTGCACTGTCCCAAGCCGTAGATACAAGCTCTGATACACTCAAGCCACTATTTAAAAGGGTTGCTTTTAACTCTGCAATTTCAGGCTCACTTAAGCTGTAGTCAGCCTTAGGCACTGGATCTTGCCAGATTAAATTTTCATTAGGTACATCTGCGCCAAGGTAACGAGCTTTGGGGCCTAAGTCACGATGTGTTAATTTAAACCATGCGCGTGCAAACACCTCTGAGAAGTAGTCAGGATTTTTATAAAAGCGTTCAGAAATCTCTCTATAAATAGGATCTTTAATCATCGCCATATCGGCATCTGTCATGATAGGGTTGTGTCGAATAGATGGGTTTTCTACATCAACAGGTTTATCCTCTTCTTTAATGTTGATTGGCTCCCACTGCCATGCGCCAGCAGGACTCTTTTTTAACTCCCAGTCGTAAGTGAATAGAAGGTAAAAATATCCGTTATCCCATTGGGTTGGATTAGTTGTCCATGCGCCCTCGATGCCACTGGTCACGGTATCTCGACCAACACCTTTACCATTTGGGTTGTGCCAGCCAAAGCCTTGTTCATGAATATCAGCAGATTCAGGGTTTGCGCCAATGATGCTGGCGTTTCCATTGCCGTGGGCTTTGCCTACAGTATGTCCGCCAGCGGTTAGTGCAACAGTTTCCTCGTCATTCATTGCCATGCGAGCAAAAGTCAAACGGACATCCTGTGCTGTTCTCAGTGGATCTGGCGTGCCGTTAACACCTTCAGGGTTTACATAAATCAAGCCCATTTGTACTGCTGCAAGCGGGTTCTCTAGCGTTTGACGATTTTCGCCGTCATAGCGATGAGCGTTACCAAGCCATTCTTTTTCTGAACCCCAGTAAATATCTTTTTCAGGATGCCAAATGTCAGCACGACCACCTGCAAATCCGTAGACTTTTAATCCCATAGACTCATACGCCATCGTACCTGCCAGTACAATCAGATCGGCCCAAGAGAGTTTGTTGCCATATTTCTTTTTAATCGGCCATAGTAAACGACGCGCTTTATCAAGATTCACGTTATCTGGCCAGCTGTTAAGTGGCGCAAACCTTTGGCTACCAGTACCTGCGCCTCCACGACCATCTGCAATACGGTAAGTGCCAGCAGCATGCCAAGCCATACGAATCATCAGCCCGCCATAGTGACCCCAGTCAGCAGGCCACCAGTCTTGGCTATCAATCATTAATGCTTTTAAGTCATTTTTAACTGCGGCTAAGTCTAGTTTTTTAAACTCGTCAGCATAATTAAAGTCTTTGCCCATCGGATTGGTTTTGCTATCGTGCTGGTGCAGGATGTCTAGGTTGAGTGCTTTAGGCCACCAGTCCATAGTTGAGACGCCTGTTGTGGTGTTGCCGCCATGCATTACTGGGCATTTTCCTGCTGTAGAAGATGGTGCACTGTCCATGATAAAACTCCTTTTTATTGAGGTGAAAAATTGGCATTTTTAATGAAGGTACGTTCCATTACGACGACCTTTAACGCCACTAAAATTTATGCCATGTTGATTTGATGTAATATGTTTAGTAAGTTACCTAATTAATAAAAGTATCATTCTCTAAAAGCAATACTCAAGTTACCAACCTTGTCTTGCTTGTTATTTAGTAAGGGTTTAAGTTTTTCCGAAATAATATTTCTAGCTCTAAATATTCTCGATATTGTCGTGCCTATCGGGCAATCCATAGTGAGTGAAATTTGCTCATAAGTTAAGCCATCAATTTCTCTTAATGTGATGGCTAATTTTAAGTCTGAAGGTAATGCATCAATTGAATCGTTGACTGTTTTTGCAATTTGCTTGTTCCTTAGCTCGCTTTCTGAGGTTTCTGAGCGATACAGATCTGATGCTGTAGTTAGATTATCTAAATCTTCAAGCTCAATTGATCTGTCAATTTCTGTACGAGGTTTTTTATCGAACAGGTAGTTTCTGGCTGTATTAAGTCCGATTTTATATAGCCAAATGTAGAATGCGCTGTCACCCCTAAAGTTTGCGATTGAGCGATAAGCCTTGATAAAGGACTCTTGTACAAGCTCCTCAACGACTGATTGATTTTTGATGATGCGTAGGATGACTCGATATAATCTATTTTGATATTTTTCAACTAACAAGCCAAAAGCCTGCGCATCGCCTAACTGGCTGAGTGTAACCAGTTGTTCATCTATCAATTTTCCGTTAGCTATATTCACTATAATGTCTGCGCTTAATAATGGTTTTCTTTCAAATCCAAGGCAGATACTTATCTGCCTTGGATGTTCCTTAAATCCTAAATCTGTAATATGACAAGAAGTAGTTGGACCCATTATAGAGAGATGAGTTAATTTGTGAAGTTTATCTTTCTGATTAAATCGATAAGTAAAATAAATCATAGACGCGGTATGATTTTTATTTATTTGGCTTGAGTGAGAGGCATTATTATCGCTGATAACGAACAATTTATAAGACTGCCAGTAAAGTTCACCATCTTTTGATAACAAGTTTCTTGTTTTTTGAGTCCCCCAAAGCTGGGCGACTATATCTAAAAATTAAACGCCTAATAAAGCTAATTATCTCTAGGGTTGTGCATATGCAATTGCGCGTGTTGATGTTAAATGTTTAGATAAGGTTTCTTTTATATATCAATAGGTAAGCAAGTTTTTATTGATAAACATAATTAAGTTTGTTAAATTGGTAAGAAATTTTGAGTAATGTTCAAAGAAAATCAATCAAAATAGCATGCTAAGTGAGTGGGGTCTTGAAGCCGCCTCCAAGAGTTTTGTTATTGGTTTAATCAATGACAAAACAAGAATTCCTTAAAGGGGCTGGTTTCTATGTTTGGCACACTTCATGAAGTAATCAATAATCATGCTCAGCATCAACAGCATTTTTGCTGTTCTCTCTACTTAGTTTCGTATTCTATCGGTCTTGGCATTTAGCCGTTTAAGGTGATATTTTGAGACTAAATGTTAAAAAAATCACAGCTTTTCTACGCCATAAGACATGGTCTATTGTCTTGGTGTTGGCCTGCGTATTTTCTGTTTTCGGCTACTACGTTTATACGGAAAAACAGCTGGACGATGCCTATGAATCACGTTATGTATCCTATCAGTTAGTTGGGCAGTTAAGACAAACTTCAGATGACCTCACTCGGATGGTTCGGTCTTACGTGGTAACGGGCGACATACGATATAAAGACTATTTTCAGAATATTTTAGATATTCGCAATGGCAAAATTCCCCTTCCTGACGATTATTTCAACGCATACTGGGATATGGTGATTGTAGGTAAACTTCCAGCACCCTCAACAGAGGGGGAAGGTATTGCTCTTTTGGATATGATGCGTGCTGCGGGATTTACGAAAGAAGAGTTGGATAAACTTGCTTCTGCAAAAAAACATTCAGATGAACTAACCACTTTGGAGTTCGAAGCAATGCAGCTTGTAGAGTCTGAGGTGTCGGATATGGACACTAATAGACTAAAAGCAGCTCAGATGTTGCTGGGTAGTCAATATCATCAGGCTAAATCTGAGATTATGAAGCCAATTAATGAGACTTTCTTAATGATGGAGCGCCGTACGTTAAATGCGGTGAATCATGCCAAAACGGTAGCGTCTATTTTTCGGCTTATTTTTATCCTTGTTTCATTATGGGCAATATTTTTTATCTGGAAAGCCTATCGGACACTACGTTCAACATTAGGTGCCAGCGCGAACGAGGTTTATCAGCATATTTCCAGAATTGGCAGTGGAGATTTTTCTATGCCAATCACAATCACACCTCAGCAAAGTAATAGCGTACTAGCAGAGTTGGCAAAGATGCGCGATTTGCTCCACTCACATGATGTAGAGCGTACGCTTGCAGAACAAAATCTACGTTTGAATAAAAGGCTTTTGGTAGAGGCGCAACACATTGCGCAAGTCGGCAGTTGGTCGCTTGATTGGCAAACTGGTGAGTTGATCTGGAGTGATGAGATTTTTCATATCTTTGAGATTGATGCACATCAGTTCTCTGCGAACTACGAAGCATTTTTGCGTGTAGTTCATCCGCTAGATCGTGCTGAGGTTGATCGTGTATTTAAAGCATCAGCCACTAACCGAGAACCTTATGGTATTACGCATCGCTTACTGTTAGCTGACGGTTCTGTGAAATGGGTGCACGAGCGCGGTACGTCAGATTATGATGCTGAAGGAAACCCAACTTATTCTCGAGGGACCGTGCAAGATGTGACCGATCGCCATCATACAGAAGCATTGATACGTAAAACTGAGAGTTATCTTACCGACATCCTTAACTCAGTTGAAGAGGTGATTTGGACAGCCAGCGCCCCAGATTTTAAGGTAAATCATGTGAATGCCGCGATAGAGAAACTTTGTGGTTTGTCACAGCAGGCTCTGGTTGAAGACGGAAACTCATTGGTAAGCTTGATTCATTTAGATGATCGGGAAAAAGCCCGTGTAGCGATGGATTCGGTTTTTGATACCGGAAGATTGGAAATTGAATATCGTATTGTGTTAGCGGATGGCAGTGTTCGCTGGGTGTCTGATCGTCGACATCTGGTTTATGGAGAGCACGGCGAGCCAGCTGAGCTAGTGTGTGTGATCCGTGACGAAACAGATAAAAGGTTGGCCGCCAATGCGGACCGTGAAAGTAAAGAGCGTGTTATTCAGATGTTGGAAACTAGTCCAATTGCTGTGCGGATAGCCACTGCAGCTGGTGATAAGGTCTTATTCGCAAATAAGCGCTATACCGAGTTGATTAACTGCTCACCAGAAACTGTCATGGGGCGAAATCCTAAGCTTTATTATGCAAACGCTCAGGAGTACGAGGCGATTTTGGCGCAAGTGAATAGCGGACACTCCGTTAATGACAAGCTGATTCAACTGATTGTGGAGAATAAAGGTCCAGTATGGGCGATGGCCTCTTATCGCCCTGTGCATTACGAAGGTGATGCTGCAATGTTGGGTTGGTTTTACGATGTAACAGATTTAAGGCAAACGCAAGAGGCATTGTTGCTAAGTGAGGCGCTTGCTAAACAGTCGCTTGATGAGTTGAAATATCAGAAATATGCGCTGGATAAGCACGCGATTGTTGCGGTAACAGACGTGAAAGGACGTATCACCTATGCCAATGAGAAGTTTAGTGAGATAAGTGGTTACGCAATAGAGGAGTTAGTAGGTCAAGATCATGCAATTCTGAACTCTGGTTATCATCCTAAAGGTTACTTTAAAGAGATGTATCAAATAGTGGCAAGTGGTCAGGTCTGGCATGATGAGGTATGTAATCGTGCCAAAGATGGTCATCTCTACTGGGTAGATACAACCATTGCACCTTTCCTTGGTGAAGATGGTAAGCCACAAAGCTACATTTCTATCCGTACGGACATTACTCAACGTAAGGCAGCGGAAGATAAAAGTAATTATTTAGCGCTTTACGATACGCTGACAAACCTCCCTAATAGACGTTTGTTGTTAGATCGATTGAGTCAAGCTTTAGCTTCAGCCGCTCGTAGCATGCGAAACGGTGCGTTGTTATTTTTAGATCTTGATCATTTTAAAACGCTGAACGACACCCTTGGCCATGATGTGGGCGATTTGTTATTGCAACAAGTTGCTGAGCGACTCACTGCTTGCGTGAGAGAAGGTGATACCGTTGCCCGCTTAGGTGGGGACGAGTTTGTTGTGATTCTGGAGGACTTAAGTGAGCACGATGTAGAAGCTGCAACTCAAGCTGAAGCGGTGGGAGAGAAAATTCTAGCAAAGTTTGTTCACCCATATCAATTTAAAAGTTATGAGTACCATATTACTTCAAGCGTAGGCATAACATTGTTTGGTAAAAACAACCTGAAGTCTGATGAGTTGCTAAAGCAGGCTGATATTGCCATGTATCAGGCTAAGAAGTTGGGGCGCAATGCGTTGAGCTTTTTTGATCCAAAAATGCAGGAAGGTATTCAGGCACGGGTTGATATGGAGCATGAGCTGCGTAAGGCGCTTGATAACAATGAATTCCAATTGTTTTATCAAATGCAGGTGGATGTTTCGGACCGCCCAGTAGGCGCTGAGGCTTTAATTCGCTGGATACACCCAGAGCGAGGGTTAATTGCGCCCAATGAGTTTATCCCGATTGCCGAAGACACTGGCATGATATTGTCCATTGGTGAATGGGTCATTGATGCAGCCTGCGCGCAACTTAAGCGTTGGGCAGAAGATAATAAGACGCGAAACCTCACACTCTCCGTGAATGTGAGTGCAAGACAATTTCACCAGGCAGATTTTGTTGAGCAAATTAAAGCGGCAGTCTCTCGTCATGCGGTAAATCCGATGTTGCTGAAGCTAGAGCTTACCGAAAGTGCGTTGCTAGACCATGTTGAAGATACGGTTGCAATTATGAATGCGCTGAAAGATATTGGCGTAAGGTTCTCGTTGGATGATTTTGGTACAGGTTATTCTTCGCTACAGTATCTCAGGCTCTTACCACTTTATCAGTTGAAGATAGACCGTTCATTCGTTCGGGATATTGCTGGCAAAGGCAGTGATCAGGCGATTGTACGTACCATTATTGCCATGGCACATACTCTAAACTTAAATGTGATTGCGGAAGGGGTCGAGAACCAAGTGCAGCAGGGGATACTTTTAGATAGCGGCTGTGTGCATTATCAAGGTTATTTGTTTAGCAAACCATTGCCTGTTGATGTGTTTGAAACCTTGCTCTAATAGTTACTTGTTGTAGCAGGGTTGTGGTCCAGATAGGTCACAAGACAATAGTGTTTATGCTGCGCATATCTCTTTTACCCTGCTTTATCTTTAATCGTCTCATGTTTCATCGTGCCGTAAATACGACTAAGTTGTATCAACTGAGCTTTAAAGTGTTAAAATTGCACAAGACGATTGGTTTTAAAGACAAAAAAGCAAAAAACTACTAAATATTCATTAGCCACTGCCATGTTGTGCGTGTGTAAAAATATTGTCTTTTATCATATACATGTTGTTTGATCATTGAGTTAACTGCCAAATAGCGTTCTAGGCGGTGAGTTCAATGGATAACTGTTGCTTCAATCGTTTTATTGTAGATAAGCCCGCGATATACGGGCTTTGTTGTTTTTGATTTTTGATTTTTGCTGCAGCAAATCTTGTTGCAGCAAATGAGTTATCTAAATGAGCCCTATCCAAAAAATTATTACTGATGATGTACGCATCATCGAAATCAAAGAACTGACGCTACCGTCTGTGCTGTTGGATAAACTTGAGCCTAGTACAGCCACCACCGATAGAATTGTTAAGACCCGTACGGATATTCATCGTATCTTACATAGTGCAAATGATCGCCTGCTAGTGGTCATCGGGCCGTGCTCTATTCATGATTATGATGCAGGTATTGAATATGCAAAACGCCTGTTAACGCAATACCACAAGCACATTAACGAACTGTTGATTGTGATGCGCGTGTATTTTGAAAAACCACGCACAACGGTTGGCTGGAAAGGCCTGATTAACGACCCGCACTTGGATGGTAGTTTCAACATCAATGCTGGTTTAGAGTTGGCTAGACGCTTTTTGTTAGAAGTGAACGAGCTGGGTTTGCCAGCGTCGACTGAATTTTTAGATACAATTACGCCGCAATATACGGCAGATTTAGTGAGCTGGGGCGCAATTGGTGCGCGCACGACTGAGTCGCAGATTCATCGTGAGTTAGCGTCTGGTTTATCTTGCCCAGTTGGTTTTAAAAATGGCACAGATGGCAATATTCGTATTGCTGTCGATGCGATTAAAGCCGCTGCAAGCCCTCATCACTTTTTATCTGTGACTAAAGAAGGCCGTTCAGCCATTATCTCTACGACAGGTAATGAAGATTGTCATGTGATTTTGCGCGGTGGTAAAACGCCTAATTATGATGCAGCAAGTGTAGACGCTGCCGCAGTTGAGTTGGCACAGTCTGGCCTAAATGCCAAAGTAATGATTGATTGCTCACATGCTAATAGTCAGCGCCAATATCAGTTGCAAGCACAAGTGGCTGCAAACGTAGCCGAGCAGTTAAATGCTGGCGATGACCGCATCATGGGCTTAATGATAGAGTCACATTTGCATGCAGGGCGCCAAGATCATGCGCCAGGTTGCGAATTGACCTATGGTCAGTCGATTACTGATGCTTGTTTAGGATGGGAAGAGACGTTGCCGTTGCTGGACATGCTGGCTGAAAGTGTTAAGACGCGCCGCCTTAAAAATCAGCAAGATGACGATGCTGATGAGTGAAGTCTTTTAGCCTTTAGAGGCTAAGTTCTGGGCGGTCGTGGTCTCAATGAAATTCTATTGGATTCAGGTATAATTGCGGGTTATTTAACGTATTGAGAGAGGTGATTTTATATGCCTATTTACGATTATCAATGTAGTAGCTGCGGACATAAAGCAGAGGTCATGCGCAAAGTGAGTGCCGCAAGCGTAGAAGCTTGCCCACAGTGTGCTAAAGAGACTTTTGCTAAGCAAGTGTCTGCACCGAGTTTTCAGTTAACTGGCAGTGGCTGGTACGCGACTGACTTCAAGGGAGGTGCGAGCAAATCAGCTAAATCAGCTGATTCCGCTACATCTGAGTCTGCTAGTGAATCAAGCGCTGCGCCAGCCGCAGCTTGTGCGACGGGTTGCGCGTGCCACTAGGCAAGCCTGAATGACTCAACCTTAATGAAAAAATACTTTATTACAGGCTTGTTAGTATTAGTACCGTTGGTAATTACCATCTGGGTGCTAAAGTCGCTTATCGGTGTGATGGATCAAAGCTTGTTGCTGTTGCCTGAAGCTTGGCACCCACATACCTTTTTGGGCCGAGATATCCCAGGCATTGGTGCAATTTTAACCGTACTGATTGTGTTGACCACAGGGTTGATTGCGACTAATTTCTTTGGCATGCAGCTTATTTTACTATGGGAAAAGTTGCTTAATCGCTTGCCTGTGGTGAAGTCGATTTATTCTAGCGTTAAGCAAGTGTCTGATACTTTATTTTCAGATTCTGGTAATGCGTTTCGCAAGGCTGTACTAGTGCAGTTTCCTCGAGAAGGCGCGTGGACCATTGCTTTTGTCACGGGCACGCCAGGTGGCGATGTGGCAAATCACCTGCACGGTGATTACGTCAGCATTTTTGTGCCAACTACGCCAAACCCAACGGGTGGTTACTTTCTCATGATGCCAAAAGCTGATGTGATAGAACTTGAAATGACGGTAGATGAAGCACTGAAGTATATTATTTCTATGGGCGTAGTTGCGCCTGTAAACAAGATTCCAAAACTTTTAACTCAATATCCAAACAATTAAATTATGATGCGTACACATTACTGCGGCCATTTAAACCGCGAACACATTGGTCAAACTGTCACATTATGTGGTTGGGCGCATCGTCGCCGTGACCATGGTGGTGTTATTTTTATCGATTTGCGTGACCGTGAAGGTTTGGCGCAAATTGTGATCGACCCAGATACTAAAGAAGCATTTGCGATTGCAGAAACTGTTCGTAGTGAGTTTGTGCTAAAAGTGGTGTGTAAAGTGCGCGCGCGCCCAGAAGGTACCGTTAACTCAAACTTACCTACGGGTGAAGTAGAAATGCTGGCGACTGAGATTGAGGTATTAAACCCATCACTCACACCACCGTTCATGTTGGATGATGAAAACCTGACTGAAACCGTGCGTTTAGAGCATCGCTACATTGATTTGCGCCGCCCTGCGATGCAAAAAAACATGATGTTGCGTTACCGCGTGGCTAAAACCTTGCGTGACTACTTGGATGTGAACGGCTTTATTGAAGTTGAAACACCAATGCTGACACGCAGCACACCAGAAGGCGCGCGTGATTACCTCGTGCCTAGCCGTGTGCATCATGGTCAGTTCTTTGCATTGCCACAATCACCACAATTATTTAAACAATTGTTGATGGTGTCTGGCTTTGACCGTTACTTCCAAATTACTAAATGTTTCCGTGATGAAGACTTGCGCGCTGATCGTCAGCCAGAATTCACACAAGTGGATATTGAAACATCGTTTATGGAAGAAAACGACATTATGGATTTGGTGGAAGAAATGATTCGCCAAATGCTGAAAAAAGTCCAAAACGTAGATTTACCAGCGCAATTCCCACGTATGCCATTTGCTGAAGCCATGAGCCGCTACGGTTCAGATAAGCCAGATATGCGCGTGACCTTAGAAATCACTGAGCTTTCAGATGTGATGAAAGATGTAGATTTTAAAGTATTTGCGGGTGCTGCCAATATGGCAGGTGGCCGTGTGGCTGCCTTACGCGTGCCTAACGGCGCGGCAATCAGCCGTTCTGAAATTGATGCCTACACTGAGTTCGTAAAAATCTACGGTGCTAAAGGTTTGGCTTACATCAAAATTAACGACATCACTAAATTGAATGAAGAAGGCTTGCAAAGCCCGATTGTTAAAAACATTCATGTGACAGCGTTGCAGGCGATTATTGACCGCACAGGCGCACAAAATGGCGATATCGTGTTCTTTGGCGCAGATAAAACTAAAGTCGTGAATGAGGCTTTAGGTGCATTGCGTCTTAAAGTTGGTCACGATAAAGGCCATGTAGATGGCCGCGCATGGGCGCCATTGTGGGTAGTTGACTTCCCAATGTTCGAACATGATGAAGAGGCTGATCGTTGGGTTGCATTACACCATCCGTTCACTGCACCAAAAGACGGTCACGAAGATTTGTTGACGACTAACCCAGGTGCATGTTTATCAAAAGCTTATGACATGGTATTGAACGGCTGGGAAGTAGGCGGCGGTTCTGTGCGTATCCATCAACAAGAAGTGCAATCTAAAGTGTTTGATGCATTAAAAATCAGCCGCGAAGAAGCGCAAGAGAAGTTTGGCTTCTTGCTAGATGCATTGCAATACGGTGCGCCTCCACACGGTGGTTTAGCATTCGGTTTAGATCGCTTAGTCACGTTAATGGCGGGTGCTGAATCTATTCGTGATGTGATTGCATTCCCTAAAACACAACGTGCACAGTGCTTGATGACCAATGCACCGAATGAAGTGGATGAGAAGCAATTGCGGGAGTTACATATTCGCGTTCGCTCACAGACGCCCGCGGCGTAAAATGCACTCGCTTCACGATAACGTCGTTACATCCGCTTGCCGCACTGTTCGTACTGTCTACGCGGATGTGCCTAGTTCTCGTATCGCGAATTGCATTTTAGGAGAGTGTTAAATGGTGCAATGCATTTGTAATGCAACCATTTCTTGCACACCAGCTATTTGTTCAGGGCTAACATGCCAACTATTCTAAGAATTGGCGCCTTTCGTTTCTTTTTCTATGCCAACGAAGGGCAGGAGCCTGCACATATTCATGTGCAATCTGATAATAGACTAGCAAAGTTTTGGTTACGCCCAGTTAACTTGGCGAGTAGTATAGGATTTAACGCAAAAGAATTGAACGAACTATTAGGTTTGGTTCGTGAACATGAAGCTTTATTTTTGGAGGCTTGGAATGACTTCTTTAACATTAAACGCTGAGCCAATCGCACAGTCTGTAGAAACTTCGGACAGCGATTTGGTGGTTAGGTTAACTGATGGGCGAGTGCTTTCTGCGCCTTTAGTGTGGTTTCCACGTTTAAATAATGCTACACCTGATAAACGAAAAGTTTATGAGTTGATGGGCAATGGTGTGGGTATTCACTGGCCAGAGTTGGATGAAGATATTAGTGTTGTAGGTTTGTTAGCAGGGCTTCCTTCAATCGAGTATCGCGCAAAATAGCCCAGTAGGGTGGGTTCTCGAACCCACGCATAGCGTACTTGCAATATTCACCACGTGGGGTTAAATCCCACCCTACATTTTAATTACGGCTGTTTACGTAAAATCTAAGTGCTAAACTTATGCCCATCAAATCCCTAATTCGTACTATCCCCCATTACCCAAAACAGGGTATTCAGTTCCGTGATATCACCACTTTACTCAAAGAACCTGCAGGTTTTCGCATGGTCATTGATGCATTTGCGCAGCATTATGCTACCCAGCCTATAGATAAAATTGCTGGCATAGAAGCACGTGGATTTATTATTGGAGCAGCATTAGCGTATAAGCTCGGTGTGGGCTTTGTGCCGATTCGTAAATCTGGCAAGCTGCCTGCTGAGACTATTGGGCATGATTACGCTTTAGAGTATGGTGCTGATCGTGTAGAGATTCATACTGACGCAATTGCCAAAGGTGAGCGGGTGTTGTTAGTGGATGATCTGATTGCGACTGGTGGTACGGCTGAAGCTGCCGCGGCTTTGATACACAAGCTCGGCGGCATGGTGGTAGGCTGTGCTTTTGTGATTAACTTGCCAGATTTAGGTGGCTCAAAACGCTTAGCTGACGGTGGTTTTTCGCCTTTTTCACTTTGCGAGTTTGAAGGTGATTAATCGCTGCTTTCATGTGTTGTGCTAGTTACTCGTCGCGTCAAAGGTGTTAAAGTATATAGATTATTGTTGCCGATTATTTATGGCACTTACCTACACCAATTTATTGAAACCATACTATGCCGGTCACCCAACTTAATCATTACAACCTACGCACGCCTTACGAGACGATGCTTAAACTTAAAGACTTTTACTGCGATGTATTGGGCTTGAAGGTTGGGCCGCGTGAGGGGTTTACTAGTAGAGGGTTTTGGCTTTATATTGGCGATACGCATGTATTGCATCTGGCAGAGTACCGCGGTGAGGGTGAGCCATTAACGAATGTGTTGACGACGATTGATCATGTGTCGTTTACTTGTACTGACATGCCTGCAATGGAGGCACATTTAAAAAGTCGCAACATACACTATACAACGCGCGATTTACCTGTATTGAACGTGAAGCAGATTAACTTTAAAGACCCTGTGGGTAATGGCATAGAGTTGTTTTTTTATATGGAAAACGAGAGTGTTTAAATCGCTTTCTTGCTAGGCATTGGCCCGTGAGAACTATCTAGTCACATAGTTTGTCATAGGCGTATTAAAACAAAAAATCATAAAAATTAATTTGGAGCGTATGGTATGGCTATGCAATTTCAAAGGTGGTTTAGTAAAGTAGCAATAGCTGTTGGCTTGTCTTTAGCTTTTATTGCTAACACTTATGCGGAGGCTGACCCGAAATTATGGCCTGTGATGAAAGAGGCTTTTTTTGCAAAACGTGAAATGAAAGAAGTTGATTTCATTAAGATTGAAGCACCGAAACGTGCGGAAAGTGGCGCGCAAGTGCCAGTGACTTACAGCATTGATAATGCAGCAGCGAATGGCGTGGTGATTAAAAAGCTATATGCCTTTGTTGATGCAAATCCGATTCCTATTACTGCAATTTATCATTTGACTGATACCTTAGGTAATTTCCAGTTATCAACACGTATTCGTTTTGAGACGGATGCATTTGTGCGTTTGGTGGGTGAAACGGCAGATGGCTCCTTATATCTGGCCTCACGTGAGATCAGAGCCGCTGGCGGATGTGGTGGCATGGTAGAGAATAACGAATCTGAGATTCGTGCAGCAGCTGGACGTATTAAGATGAATGTAGAGACGCCAGTCAAAGTTGGTACACCAACTACGGCAACTTTTAATATTAAACACATTATGCGTACAGGCTTGCAACGCGATTTGGTTTCTCAAGGCTATGTCCCTGCTTTTTATATTAATAAAGTTGAGTTTGTTTATAGCGGCAAACCGTTGATGACGGTGGACGTGGGTGTAGGTACCGCAGAGGATCCATATTTCAAATTTAGCTTTATTCCAGCTTCAACAGGTAAGTTAGAGGCAGTTGCTACTGATAATGAAGGTAAAACATTTAGCTACCAATATGATGTAAAAATATAAGATTGGCTTTGGTGCTGGTAGTTTGTTTATATAGGTAAACAATCTGCATTTGTGTTTGTAAGTGCAGTCCTATAAGCACAGTTGTCACTTCGCGGTTACCAGTGCTAGGCATGTCCGTGGAATATAGGCAATAAATTGCCTTACTCACACGCCAGACGATTGCTCCTACAAAAGCATGTTGAAAGCATTAGTTAGAATCTGAAATGGCCTCCGATGTGAGGCCATTTTTTTTAACCATTTTTATATAGTGGAATTTTGTGACGAGCGAGATATAATGCAATGTTAAAATTAGGCTATTGAAATTTAAGGATTATTTGATGAAAAGCTATCGTAAAGAACTTTGGTTTAATCCACCTACACGCGTTGCATTTATCCGTATTACCGAGCAAATTCGTGAGTGCCTACGTGAGAGTGGTGTGCGTGAAGGCTTGGTTTTAATTAATGCAATGCATATTACGGCCAGTGTGTTTATCAATGATGATGAGCGCGGCTTGCATCATGACTATACGCAGTGGTTGGAACGTCTTGCACCACATGAGCCTGTGAGTAGTTATCGCCATAATGATACTGGCGAAGATAATGCAGATGCACACATGAAACGCCAAATTATGGGGCGTGAGGTTGTAGTGGCTATTACGGATGGTGAGCTGGATTTTGGCCCTTGGGAGCAGATATTTTACGGTGAGTTTGATGGTAAGCGTAAGAAGCGTGTGCTTGTGAAAATTATTGGTGAATAAAACCAAAACAACATACCCATACGGTGTTGCAAATTAAAAAAGAGCACCTTACCTATGATTGATATGCCGCGGCGCTCTTTTTTAATTTGCGCCTTGTCTGGCTTTGTTCTTTTGATTTTATAGAGATTAAGTGAAGTAATAGTGATGAAAATACCTGAATTATTAGCCCCAGCGGGTGACTTGGATCGTATGCGTACTGCGTTTGATTATGGCGCAGATGCGATTTATGCAGGACAGCCACGTTATAGTTTACGTGCGCGTAATAATGATTTTACGATGGCGAATCTTGAAATCGGTATTAACGAGGCGCATGCACGTGGTAAAAAGTTTTTTGTAGCGAGCAATATTGCACCGCATAACGCTAAAGTTAAAACTTACATGGCAGATATGGCGCCTGTGATTGCCATGCGTCCAGATGCTTTGATTATGTCTGACCCTGGCTTAATTATGATGGTGCGTGAGAAGTGGCCTGAAATGCCAGTACATCTTTCTGTGCAGGCCAATACGGTGAATTTTGCGACAGTGAAGTTTTGGCAAAGTTTAGGCTTAACGCGCGTGATTTTATCGCGTGAGTTGTCTTTAGATGAAATTGAAGATATCCGTCAGCAATGCCCAGAGATGGAGTTAGAGGTTTTCGTACATGGCGCTTTATGTATTGCTTACTCTGGCCGTTGCTTACTTTCTGGCTATTTTAACCAGCGTGATCCTAATCAAGGGACTTGTACTAATAGCTGCCGTTGGGACTATAAAGTGCATGATGCGGCAGAAGATGCTGCTGGCGTGATACGTCTTGATGAGTTTGACTTTAAAGCGGAAATGGAAAAATCAAGTTTGTCTGGCTGTGGCAGTTTGCCGCGTCATCCATTAGCTGATAAAGTTTATTTGATTGAAGAAAAAGGCCGCCCAGGAGAGTTGCTTCCTATTGAAGAGGATGAGCACGGTACTTACATCATGAACAGTAAGGATTTGCGCGCGATTGAGCACGTAGAGCGCTTGATTAAGATGGGGGTAGACTCGCTTAAGATTGAAGGGCGGACTAAATCTCGCTACTACGTAGCACGTACTTGCCAAAACTATCGTCAGGCGATTGATGATGCGTTAGCTGGACGTCCATTTGATTGGAACTTGCTAGGGGATTTAGAGAATTTGGCTAACCGTGGCTATACCGATGGTTTTTATCAGCGTCACCACACCGCAGAGCACCAAAATTACAAACAAGGTTATTCAAGTTCTAGCCGCAGTTTATATGTGGGTGATGTGGTAGCTTATGATGCAGAAAAAGGTGTAGCTGATATTGAAGCGCGCAACAAGTTTGCCGTGGGTGACCGTTTACAGGTGATACATCCTACAGGTAATCAAGATATTGTCGTTGAAGCTATGTTCAATAAAAAAGGTGAACCGATACAAGAGGCTTCAGGTAGCGGTTATTATGTGAAGTTGCCGATTGTTGCGGCTGATTTAAGTAATGCGATGGTCGTTAAATATTTATAAAGTTTACGATTTGGTGATATAAAAAAGGGGAGCAATTGCTCCCTTTTTTATTGCTGAAAGCGTATTACTTATTCATTACGTACATTGTCACTTCAAAGCCAAAACGCATTTCAGTTGCTGATGGTGATGTCCACATGATCGTTCTCCATAAAAGTTAATTTTAATTAAGAACCAGCGTTTGATTGGTATATCAATGTCGCTAGTTAGTGAAAATGATTATGCGCTTTCAAGCATTTTTCACGTTATATGTATTCATGATTGCACCTTAAGATAAATCATGAGATAGGCGCCTGTAACTTAGCGTATATGAGCTAATGAAATTTACCGTTGTCTGATTGAGTGTATTTTAGTTAAGAAATTACCATAAGTTTGTACTGAATCGGTCGAGTGAAGGGTTAATCGTTTTGCAGCACGGGGGATTCTTCTTACTATTAATTTCACGTTATAAATTTACTATGCTAGTCACCGCACATACAAAGTTAACTTTAAACGCATAATATTTTTCAATCAATACCCATTAAATCTAAAGGAGTTCTCTTATGAAAACATTCAATGTTTGGAAAATATTAGCGCTAATCTCTATCGTTTTTTGCGTAGGATGTGCGGAGCCAAAATCTCATAGTGGCGCAGGCACAGGAACTGGTGCTACAGAGATGGAGAGCTCAGGTACAGGAGATGCTAGTACTGGGGCAGGCACAGGCACTGGTGGTACAGGCCAATAATTTTTAATCAAAACACTTAGTAACCAAAAGCCTTGTGCGCGAACAATCTACAGAGCACGGCACCACAAGGTATATTTTCAAAGCCTCTATAAATGCATACTTTACTCGGACTGCCTTGCAAAGTATGCTGCTGGCTTTTTTAAGAGGTGCCGCTCTTCCTGTGTGTGCTTAGTTATACTTACACACACAGGCTCTCACGTTTTGCCTCAACTAGCGCAGCTTTATCTTTTGAAAAGTCTTTTTTTCAGGCACCCATAATGCTTATAACGTCTTCGCAACGGTATAACCGCGCTTAATTTACTGTCTCACTGCTTCTTATTTAAATACCTCGACAAGTTATTTCCTTGTCATTAACTCTTCTGATTACCCTCATTAAACTATAACGGTATATGCCCGCGTGTGGGATATCCATCTGTATGCGTATGCAATTTAGATTAGTTTAAAAATAATACCTTACCAATTTAGTATGAAATTAATTGTTGACATATCAAATGAGAATGATTATCATTTATTTAAATTCATAGATCGGAGTACGACATGAGTAAGCAACTAATTATTAGCCAAGCGAAACTGACAGGTAATGAAGATTGCAAGGTGCTTTATAACAAAGCAAAAGACATTGTTGAGCTAGAGATTGGAGGCACTTCATTGCGGCTAGAAGTGCGTAACTTTTTTATGATGAATGAAATGATGCGTAAAGCAGTGGCAAGGTTGGTGATGCAAACTGAGTTGCATCAAGTGTAGTAATACTGTGAATAAACCAAGTGAGTACAAACATGCAAAAACAAGTATCAGCATCAAAAGCACCAAGTGAATTATTTGACCCTGAGTTACCAACCTCAAGAGAGTTAATGGCAGCAATTTGCTGTGTAGCTACGCAATATGCGCTTAAGCCATCACATGAGCTGGCAGTGTTGGCGAGTGAATTAGCTAATAAGTTAACCGCACCTGAGTATGCAGATACAAAGCTGATTGAAGATATTGCAGAGCGCTTGGTTAAGCAATGGAAAGCAATCGTCAATGAGTATGGCACAGAAGACAATTGGTTGTTGGCCACACATAACACATTGCAATAAGTGATAAATATTAAATAGATAAGGAAACAAGATGTCTCGATTTATTGGCCCACGATTAAAAGTGATGCGTGCATTAGGGGTAGATTTACCTGGGTTGTCACGTAAAACAATTGAAGCACGGCCAACGCCGCCAGGTCAGCATGGTAATAAAGCATCGCGTAAGCGCCGCTCTGATTTTGGTGTGAAGCTACAGGAAAAACAAAAGATTCGTTTCAATTACGGGCTTACAGAAACCCAAATGCGCAGATTAATACTGGATGCGCGTAAAGGTAAGGAGCCAACAGGTGAAAGATTGTTGCAGCTACTCGAACGTCGAATGGATAACGTGGTTTTCCGTGCTGGCTTTGCGCCAAATGTGATTGCTGCAAGGCAGTTAGTGAGCCATGGACACCTAATGTTAAACGGCAAGCCCGCTAATATTCCATCGATAAGATTAAATATAGGTGATGAAATCACTGTTAAGCCTAAAAGTAAAAATATCCCAATGGTGGTAGAAACAGTAAAGCAACCCTCTTTAGAACGCCCAGAGTGGTTGGCTTGGGATACAGCAACACAAGTGGTGACAGTGGCGCACTTACCCGCGGTAAGTGATGTGCCGTTCCCTGTGGATGTGCAGCTTGTGGTTGAATATTACGCTAACCGCGTGTAGTGGTTGGTAGCAGAATTTGAGTGGCTCCTAACAGCTGCTCAAATGTAGTAAATGCATGGCAACATGCGTCTCCTTGATCTTAACAGATCATTTATGGTTGCATTAAGGATAACCCTTATGTAAGTCGGCCATCTTTTTAATGTTAGTGACTTAACTGGGCTGCCATCATGAAAATTATTACTAATTTAACCTCTAAAGAGCATATGAGTTTTGATATAGCAATTGTGACAGACAGTACGCGTACGCAAGAAGACATTAAGATTTCTAGAATAAAAAGATTAAATAGCGACAAGCTGTTTACAAATGTGAAAGAAGTGATGATTGATCACGAAGATGAAACTTATTTTTTACGAATTACTAAACAAAATAAATTGATACTAACTAAATAGGTGTGACATGAAAAATAAAAAAGCGCTAGATAACGTCACAAATAATCAAGCCTCGTGCCTACGAGTTTTATTGTCTAGAAATGAAAGTGGTCAGATTATATTTTGCGAAAATTGTAATGTAGCAGAGCTGGAACTAGGTGCAATTAGCTTGCGAATAGATGCTGGCACTTTGCATACCTTAAAAACTTTACTAGCAGATGCTGTCACAAGGCTGGCGTTGTATCAACAGGAAAAAGCCATTGTCACACAACAGTCCGCCGTTAATTGCAGTGTTCACTAGTGAGCGTAATTTTAGTATGCGCAATATTTTAATAAGTACAGTAATTTAGTAGATGCAGTTAAGTAAATCAATCACATAGAGCAAAGCTAATACATAAAGCTATTGACAAATCTAAATGATAACAATTATCATTAGCTTTATTGCTTAAAGTAATTTGGGTGAAATAACCAACTTGATAATGGGCCTGATAAATGATGCTGGATGAAAAAAAACATGAACCCAAAGTTAAGGAGTCTTCTGTTGCTAGGGTGACAACAAGTGAGTTGTTGTTTTCAGGTGCGCGAGAGTTGGTGATTAAGCACGTTGGTGAAGATTACCGTTTGAGACTTACCAATCAGGGTAAGTTGATTCTTACAAAGTAGTACTGCATTAGCAGTATTACAGTTTTTACGGAATAGGTTAGGAGGAAGTATGATGACAAATTCAGAGCTTGCAGTGAATACTCACTTCTTTTTGGAGCCTTTTGTAAGCAAGGTAGATGCTACAAGTAAATCTAATGTAAAACATTTTCCGATTAACAATTATATTAATCCAGCACGTAAAAACAAAAAAACAATCTCTTACAAAATGCTTGCTGTAGTGACCCTGATGCATATGGTTGCTGTTGCTGGTTTGTTGAACGCTAAACCAGAAACTGTTGACCTTAATAAGCTAACAACACCAATGATGGTGAGTTTGGTGAGCCAAGTTGCAGATGTTCCAGAAGCTAAATCACCTGTAGAGCAAGTGCAACCTGTTCAAAAACCATCAGTGAAAAAAACAGTGGTGCAAAAGCAGAAAGTCTCAGAAGAAAAGCTGGTCGTGAATGAAGAAGCTGTTAGAAAAATTGAGCAAGTAGAGCCAGTAGTAGAACAGAAGGTCGAAGAGGCCGTTGTTGCAGAGAGTAAGCCCGCTGAATCGCAACAATTAGCAAAGACAACAGAAGTGACTGATAAAGTTGTCAATGAAAAGGTAGCGGCTGCGCCAGTGATTGAGCCACCTAGTTTTGGGGCTGCCTATTTAAATAACCCAGCACCTGCTTATCCAATGGTAGCAAGAAGAATGGGGGAGCAAGGCAAAGTGTTACTTAAAGTTTTAGTGTCAGAAAATGGCAAAGCTGAGACTGTTAAAGTAGATACCAGTAGTGGCCATCATAAATTAGATCAGGCAGCCATTGAGGCTGTTAAAAAATGGAGTTTTGTACCAGCAAAACGTAGTAATCAGCCAATTAGCGCTTATGTACTGGTGCCAGTAAATTTCACATTGAGTAGTTAAGTCACTCAATCAATACGCATAGATTAATGCGTGTATAGGCTGATGAAAAGTAGATTGATGAACAGTAAGACATGGGGCTGAATCAATTAACAGATTAAGAATTAAGCGAGGGTAATGATGCAAAACGGTTATGAGTTTAATAGTTGGGAATTTATCACGGCAGGTGGGCCAGTTTCTATATTGGTTGCCATGATATTGTTAACAATGTCTGTGGCGAGTTGGTATTTAATCGTGACTAGAAGCATTAGTGCATGGCGTATGCGTAGCGCATATCAGTCATTTTTACAGGCTTTTTGGCAAGCACCAAGTTTGGCTGTGGCAATGAAGCAAAGTCAGGCATATGCTAATACAGGGCTAGCTAGGCTGGCAGAAAAAGCGATTTTAGCGGCTGAGCATCACAAACTGTGTACAGTAAAAGGCACTGAAATGGTGGCACAAGATGAATTTGTCGCGCGCGCCATGAACCGTAGCATTGCAGAAGAAAATGCAAATATGGAAGGCGGACTTACTGTGCTGGCTTCTGTAGGTAGTGTGTCACCATTTGTTGGCTTATTTGGTACAGTGTGGGGTATTTATCATGCGCTTGCTAGTATTAGCTTAAGTGGTCAGGCGACATTGGATAAAGTTGCAGGACCAGTAGGTGAGGCTTTGATTATGACGGCACTAGGTTTGGCTGTCGCTATTCCAGCTGTGTTAGCTTATAACGCAATTGTGCGTAGTAACCGTGCTTTATCGGTAACGCTTGAGAAATTTGGCTACGAGTTGCATACCTTGATTACGACAGGTGCGGTGATAGGCACTACACGCGCGCATAAACAGGGCGTTACTGACCAAGCTGTGCATGTTGCAGGGGTCGTAGCATGATAGGGTCAGGAAGCAATGTCGGCGGTGCGCCGCATTCGGCACCTATGTCTGAGATTAACACTACACCGTTAGTGGATGTGATGTTGGTGTTATTGGTGATTTTTATTATTACCGCACCATTGCTGACGCATGCTGTAAAAATTGATTTACCACAAACAAGTAGCGAGCCTATCCCTGAAAAGCCAGAAGTGATTTCTGTATCTATTGATGCATCAGGAAAAATGTACTGGAATGATATGCCGCTGGTGCAAGGTGAACTGAAATTGAAGTTAAAAGAAATTGCCCAGAAGAAACCACAGCCAGAGTTAAATATTCGAGCTGATAAAGAAACGCGCTATCAAGTGTTGGCTGAAGTGATGGCTGATGCGCAAAACTCAGGTGTTAGTAAAATGGGTTTTGTGAGCGAAAGTAAGTAGTTACTTATTGGTTGGTTAAAGGTTGCGCAGTGAATATTGTGCCATTTTTTGTCATGCTTGTGTGACTTGGGTTGGCTGCCATCGTAATTAGCGTTTTTTTTGGTATCTTGCAAATTTTTTTGATTGTACGTAATGCGGAGGCTATGGTAACTGTGAATTTTCACAAGTTGAAGTCGCACATATTTTATTGTTGGTGATTCAACTCCGATCTCGCTTGCTTTATTATCTGTATCGCCGCTGATACACCAAGGCTGGCCATGACCACTGCCACAATCAAATCAGGCCATGCGCTTTTACTTCCTAATACGCCTAGCGCTGCCATCATGACGGCAAAATTCCCGATAGCATCATTTCTGCTGCATAGCCATACTGATTGCATATTGGCGTCTCCATCGCGATAGGCATAGAGCATCATGGCAACACTTACATTCGCGAGAAGCGCAATAAAACCTACAAACCCCATAGTGTACGCTTCTGGTACTTCACCATGCATGGTAGACCATACGGTGTAGGCTAGTACTAATAATCCAAAACTGCCCATTGTCATCCCTTTAAACAGCGCGGCACGCGCACGCCATGCAAGGCTCATAGATAACACTGCTAAAGATATGCCATAGTTCATGGCATCACCAAAAAAGTCGATGGCATCAGCCATTAACGAGACTGATTGGGCATTAAGTCCACTGAGAATTTCTACGAAAAACATCGTCGCATTTATGACTAATGCGACCCAAAGTACTTTCTTATATTTAGGCGTTAGTAGCTTCTGGTTGCTGCATTCGCTGTTACAACAATCTTTGGCCATAGGTGGTAGCTCTCTGGGGATTTATTTTCATTGTGTGACAATAGCATTTTAGCCATTCGATAGAAAGCTCAGTGCAAGCATGCGATAGCTAATCACCTAGCTATCGCATAAGTATGGCTATTGGTAGCGCAATGCCTCAATAGGGTTGAGCATTGCGGCTTTGCGGGCAGGGTAAAAGCCAAAGAACACACCAATACTTGCTGCTACGCCAAAGGCAATGGCAACTGAGTTTGCTGAAATAATGATTTCTGCCTTTGTGATGATGTTCACCATGATGGCGCCACCAACACCAATTGCAATGCCAATCAGGCAGCCTACAATCGAAATGACGATAGCTTCCAATAAGAACTGCAATAAAATGTCGCGCTGACGTGCGCCAATTGCCATGCGAATGCCGATTTCTCGCGTACGCTCGGTGACTGACACTAGCATGATGTTCATGATACCAATACCGCCTACCAGCAAAGATACTGAGGCAATTGCACCTAACAGCAGAGACATGGTGCGCGTCGTTTCAGCTGCTGAGTTAGCAATCGCCGTAAGGTTGCGGACATAGAAGTCGCTGTCTGATCCTTCTCTTATGTTATGGCGTTGATTAAGTAGGCTGTTTAAGCCTTCTTCTACCATTGGCATGGTGTTGTCAGACTCAGCTTGAACGATAATTTGCCGCACACTGCCCGGGAGCTGGTTACCAAATAGTTTACGTTGTGCGGTGGTGAGTGGCACAATAATCGTGTCATCCTGATCGCGGCCATCAAGCGTTTGACCTTTGCTATCAAGCACACCTAAAATGACAAAAGGACTTTGTTTAATGCGGATGGTTTTTCCGACAGGGTCAATATTGTCACCAAATATGTTCTGGACAATAGTTTTTCCAACCAATGCAACACGGGTGGCAGAGCGAATGTCTGATTCAGAGAATGCATAGCCGTCACTCAAGTTCCATCCGCGTATTTCTAGGTAACTTGGCGTAGTGCCGATGATGTCAGTGTTCCAGTTATTACTGCCAAATACGATTTGCGCTTTCCCCATGGTGACAGGTGCAACACCAACCACACCGTCCAGATCTGATATTGCGTTAGCATCTTTGACATTTAGTGATGGCGCGTTGCCAGTGGCAGATCTTGCGCCGCCTGAGGTTGGCGGTCCTGATAGTATAACGAAAAGATTGCTACCCATTGCGCTGATTGAGCGTTTAACAGCGGCTTCAGCCCCTTGCCCAATGGCCATCATCAGTACAACCGCACTAACGCCTATTACCATGCCAAGCATGGTCAAAAATGTGCGTAAACGATTGGCACCCATCGCGTGCCATGCTTCGCCTAACATTGCGGTAAACATTAAATAGCCTCGCTTATTGGTATTGCTATAGATTTGCTGGATGTGTTGGATGTGCCAATTTCTCTAGTTCGCGTGTCCTGCACAATTCTCCCATCTAAAAAACGCACTTGGCGGCTGGCATGTTCGGCAATGTCAGTTTCGTGGGTGACTAATACAATCGTGATACCTTCCTGGTTGAGCTCAGAAAATAGCGTCATGATTTCTTCACTAGTGACGCTATCCAAGTTGCCTGTTGGCTCATCCGCTAATATGAGGCTTGGTTTGTTAACCAAAGCGCGCGCAATAGCAACACGTTGCTGTTGACCGCCAGAAATTTGATTCGGGCGTGAATTCAGGTAATTTGCTAAGCCTACTTTTTCTAACAGGAGTTTGGCACGAGCATGGCGTTCAGCTTTATCTACGCCAGCGTATACCAGCGGTAAAGCAACGTTATCTAGCAAGCTTGAGCGTGCTAACAAATTAAAGCCTTGAAACACGAAGCCTATGGTTTTGTTGCGTACCTGAGCCACGGCGTTTTGCTCCATATTGGCCACTGGGTGGCCATCTAATACGTACTGACCTTTGCTTGGTTTGTCCAAGCAACCTAGAATATTCATAAAGGTAGATTTGCCAGAGCCAGATGGACCCATGATGGCGACATAGTCACCATTTTCAATGTGTAGATTCACATCTTTTAGCACAGGAAAAGGCCCAGCGGCGGTTTGGTAATCTTTATATAAACTACTGACTTCGATAACGCTTTTTTGCATGGTTTTAGCTCCCACCTAAAACATTCTTGGGCCACGCGCGTTGTTGCCGCCCGTTTGTGCTAAACTATTGCTTTGTAATTCAGAGACAATCAGTTGGGTGCCGACATTCACACCTTTGGCTTGTAAGTCTCTACCAGTAATCTCTGTAAAGCGGCCATCTGTGATGCCTAAACGGACCTTGATCGGAGATGGTTTTTCATCTTTCAGGATATAAATGGTGCCAGTGTTTAGATCATCGCCTTTATTGCTTTTCTTGCGAGCTGCTCCATTTTTACCCATCTCGCCTTTTGGACTCTCTGCGTTACTTTCATCTAGTTTAGGTTTATAGCGTAGCGCTGCGTTTGGCACGAGCAAGGCTTGCTCACGATTGGCGACGCCAATATTGACATACGCTGTCATACCTGGAAGTAATAGTTGGTCTTGATTATCTACTGAAACCACTACGTCATAAGTGACGACATTGGAAGTGTTAACAGGGTTTAAGCGTACTTGTTTAACCACACCTTCAAAATTTCTATTTGGAAAAGCGTCAACATTGAACTTGGTTATTTGCCCAACTTTAATATTGCCAATATCAGCCTCAGCAAAGCTAGAGTTAATCTGCATTTTTGATAAATCTTGTGCGATTTTAATCAGGGTCGGTGTTTGAAAGCTTGCGGCAACGGTTTGGCCCACATCCACTACACGATCTACCACTACGCCAGAAACAGGTGAACGAATAATGGTGAAGTTTAAATTAGTTTGGTCGCGTGCTAATACGCCGCGCGCGCTATCTAATTGCGCCTTTGCAGACTTCAAGACTTGTACGGCAGTATCGAGTTCTTGCTTGGAGACGAACTCTTGCGTGTATAACTCACGGATGCGTTTTTCATTCGCTTGCGCTAACTCAACAGATGCTTGATTGTTGCGCACGCTGGCTTGAGACTGCGTAATTTGTGCCATGAACAATGCGTTGTCCAGCTCTAGTAATACCTGATCTTTTTTCACTTCATCATTAAAGTCTACGTATAGCTTTTTAACGATACCTGAAATTTGTGTACCGACACTGACGAGCGTCACGGGGTTCAATGTGCCATTGGCCGATACCGTTTGTTCGATATCGCCCTGTGTTACTTCAGCTAACCTGTATAAATCAGCAGGATTTATTTTGCGGGTGCTTTGATAGTAATAATAGGCGCCCGCAGAGAGTGCGATTAACACGATGATGAAGATTATTTTTTTGAGTGATTTCATGGCTAATATCGTTAGTTGGTGTTGGTAGTAGACGCTGAACTGATTGTCGCGCTGGGTAATGACTGAATCATGGCATGGTCTAGAGAGCCCATCGCTTGCGCCAGTGTTGCGCGGGTAATATTGGCATTTAGCGCCGCTTGGATTTGCTGTTGCTTAGCACTGGCGAGTGCGCTTTGCGCATTCAGCGTGTCGATAATGTTGCCGACACCTGCTTTATAACGCCCGAGAGCAACTCTGTATGATTCTTCTGCACTGGCAACGAGAATTTCGGTTGCAGTGACGGACTCAAGCGCTGTGCGTAAGTTCTGATAAGCACTCCACACATCCAGTGAAATTTGCAAACGTAAACGGTCACGCTGTGCTGCGCGTAAATCTGCAGTAGCTTCAGCAGCCCGTATTCTATAGGTAGGCGCATAACCATTAAACAGTGGAATCGCAACAGTGAAGCCTAAGGTTGAGTTGTTGCTAGTCGCTAACTGTGAGCCATCTTGCAGGCTGTTAGACATGGAGATTGAAATGGTTGGTTTCGCCGCGGCTTTGCTGGCATCAATACTTGCTTGCGCGGCCTTAAGCTGTGCTTCACTAGAAATAAGATCTGGGCGACGTGAGCTGGCTTGTTCAATCAGTGTATTGACATCATTAAGTATATTAAGGGATGGCTTTGTAGTGTTACTGACTAGTAATATTTTTTGATTAGCTGGTAAGCCCATCACATTGGCTAAATTACCATAAGCAGTTTGTAAGTTGCCTTCACTAGTAATGCGCGTCAGGGTAAGTTGTGCATAAGCGGTTTGCGCTTGCAGTTTATCTGCTGGGGTTGATACCCCTGATTTATAACGCGCTTCTGCTGCTTTAAAGCTCTCACTACTCGCACGCTCCGCTTCTAATGCTGCATCCACTGCGGCTAAGTTTGCTTGTACTTGATAGAACGCTACCGTGGCAGAGAGTAATACACTTTGTACCGTGCTATTTTGGCTGGCACTTGCTGATAATAATAGCTGCCTTGCGTTTTCTAAATTGGCATTACGGTTACCAAAATCATACAACAGGTAACTTGCCACTAGGCTATTGCTCAAGTTTAAGTTTGGATTGCTACGTGTACTTGACGCTGGGTTAAGCACATTTGAGTTAACTGAAATGTTATCGGTCAGCGATGGCAGATACGCCGACTTTGCAATACCAAGCTGGGCTGCCTGTAAGCGAGCATTTGCCCACACTTCACGTGTTTGTGGGTTGTTACATAGGCTAGTATCTGCAACCTCTGCCAATGTCAGTGGTTTACCAAGGTGCTCTGCACTCATTAAGCCATCACAAGGTGACCCTTGGTATTCATCCGCCAGTTGCGGTAGCGAGAATAAATTGGTTTGCAAAGGGTCGTTGCGTGAAGAGTTTTTATCGGTATACCAAACACCGCCCTCGGCGTAAGTTGCCGATGGTAATAATAATAGGCTAAGGAGTAAACAATAGCGATTGATTCCATATTTCGTCATAGGGGCGATATTTAAAATTGATTGATTAAAAAATAATCTATTTTCTGTATTTAGATTACGACAATATAGTATATGATGCTTGCGATCTTAAATGAGAACGGTTATCATTATCGTTGAAATTTACAGTAATTTTAAAAAATTAACTTAAATTTACATTTATGTATTTATATTTACTCTAGCCAGCCAGTAAGTGTTGCTTAAGCAATCAACTTAGTTAGCCAGCCAATGACATTTATCATTAGGAAACTAAGACATGAGGCTAACGCAGCATCGTTCATTAACACAAAAATCAATCTACTTAGCAGTTGCACTAGCAATGCAAACAGCATACGCCAATGCAGAAGAACCTGCTCCTGTTACTATAACACCCCAGCAGACACTGGAAGAGGTTATGGTGGAAGCTTCAGAGCTTAAAGCCGAGAGTGGCTACCAAGCAAAGAAAACGCGTGTAGGTAAGGTATTGCAAGATCCACACGATGTTCCTCAGGCAGTAACAACAGTGACACGTGAGCTAATGCATGATCAGCAGGTTGGTTCCCTGCGCGAAGCGTTGCGTAATGTCGCTGGTTTAACATTTAATGCAGCTGAAGGTGGGCGAGCTGGCGACAATATGATGTTGCGTGGCTTTTACACGTTTGGTGATATTTATTTAGATAACATGCGTGATACTGCTCAATACAATCGTGAAACATTCAATTTAGAACAAGTGGATGTGTTGCGTGGCTCCGCTGCCATGTTGTTTGGTAGAGGGCAAGCAGGTGGTGTGATTAATCAGGTCAGCAAATTGGCTGAGCTGAATGATAAAAACACCGTCACAGGAAGTTTGGGTACTTACGATTACCATCAGTTTACTGGTGATTTTAACAAACAGTTGACTGAAACTGCGGCGATTCGTCTTAATGTGATGGATAGGCATGAAGAGACTTATCGTAAAAATCCAACGACTGGTGACCGACCTGAAACTGATAGAAAAGGCATTGCGGTTAGTTTTGGTGCAGGCATTGGCACAGACAATGAGTTGTTTTTGAATCATATCTATACGCAAACGCGTGATGTGCCAGATTTTGGTGTGCGATTTGAAAATACACGCCCCCTTAATAATGGTACTAACGGTCGAACAGACAAAACCTTTTGGGGGAGTAGTGATAACTTTGACGACAGTGATACAAGAATTACCACTGGTATTTTTACGCATAAATTTACTGAGGACACACAGCTAAGAACACAACTTCGTCACGCAGAATATAAGCGTGGTTATTGGGCTAAAACGCCAGCTACAACATTGCCTACTGAAAATAACAGTGTAGGTGGCAATGTTACGCGCAAAATGCATTATGAAACATTAAATTTACAGTCAGACTTTAGCACTAAGCTCAATTTGGCGGGTATGAAGCATGATGTGCTAGCAGGGGTTGAGTATTTGAAAGAAGACTCCTATCGTAAAGCACTGCAACCCTATAATCCTACAACAGGACAGCCATACTTGCTACAGGTGGTGCACTCAACGCAGCGATAGCCGCTAATGGTGTCACTTATAACCGTCATGATGCTGCAATATTGGGCAATGCCGTTTCTTTTGAAGCGGATAACTATGCGGCCTACGTGCAAGATACGATTGAATTTATACCTAACTGGAACTTGCTATTAGGTATGCGTAGAGATGAAATGCGCGCCGATTATAGTAGTGAAACATCGCCAAAACTAAGCTATGGTGAAAATAGCTATCGAACAGGTCTTTCTTATCACCCCACTACTGAGTCACATTATTATGCCAGTTGGAGTGATTCGTTTAGCCCAACAGCTGATTTATATCAGCTGACAGTGAAGCCACAACCTGCGGAGCGTAGTAAGACGTTGGAAGTGGGGGCTAAATGGCTATTCTTGGATGGTGACTTTACATTAAGAACCGCAATGTATCGGGCAATTAAAGACTGGGAGAGAAACACAGATCTAGAATCTACTGCCGCAATCTTGACGAAAAAACGTCGTACTGATGGTGTGGAGGTAGAGGTGGCAGGCAAGTTAACAGAGGATTGGGAAGTGTTTGCTGGTGTCGCATTGATGGATGCGGAAATTCTTAAAGTGGCTGAAAATGTTAACGCAACAACAGGCAATATTACATTCGCTGATCAGCGACTTGAAGGAGAGCGCCCTCGTAATACACCATCAGCCACATTGAATGTGTGGACTACCTATGCCTTAAACAGCGCATGGAAAATTGGAGGAGGCGTAGAGGCTAAAGGTGAGCGTACCGCCTATTCACCAACAGCTACCAACTTGTTTGCTACTGGTCGGTTTAATCCAAATAAAGCACCTGGCTACGCTAGATTAGATGCAATGGTCGCATACGAGCAACCCAAATGGGCGTTACGATTAAACGTTAAAAACCTGTTGGATAAGGAGTATTACGATGCTGTTTACGACAATGGTGGATTAGTTTCACCAGGTAACCGCAGGCAGGCAATTTTGACAACGGAATATAAATTTTAAGGAAACAATCATGTTGCAACATGTACCTGATGTGTTAACACCAGATGAGCTTATTGAGGCAAGGCGCTTGCTTGCAAACGCGCAATGGGTTGATGGTAAAGTGACCGCAGGTACACAAGCAGCAGTTGTTAAAAATAACCAGCAATTACCTGAGAGTGCCCCAGAAATATTAGCACTCAGGCAATTGGTACATGGTGCACTTAATCGTAATGCCTTATTTTTTTCAGCGGCGCTGCCATCAAAAATTCTGCCACCATTTTTTAATCGATACAGTGGGAAAACCAATCATTATGGTTTTCATGTCGATAATGCAATGCGCAGAACACCAGATGGCAGTGCTTATGTGCGTGCCGATGTCTCTGCTACTTTATTTTTGTCTGAGCCAGATGAGTATGAAGGAGGCGAATTAATGATTGAAGATACGTTTGGCCGACATGCTTTTAAATTAAAGGCAGGCAGTATGGTAGTTTACCCCTCTTCATCTGTACATCAAGTAACACCTGTACTTGAGGGTGCGCGGGTGGCTTGTTTTATGTTTATTCAAAGTATGGTGCGAGATGCTGAAAAGCGTCGCATTTTATATGATATCGACATATCACTTATGCAACTACGGCAAACGGTAGGTGAAACTGAAGCTGTGGTCCATCTCACAGGGGTTTATCACAATTTATTACGGCGCTGGGCGGAGTGAGTGATTTATGAGTGAGCATACAGCGATACCAAATAACATCCTTACCGCTATGGACTACCAATCGCATGCGCAAGCGCGCTTGAGTTCAACCATATGGCAGTACTTGGAAGGTGGTGCTGGTAAGGGGCTGACTTTAAAGGCTAATGTGGAGGTGTTTGATCAGGTCGGTTTAATGTCCAGACCACTATCTAATGTAAAGTCAGGGCATACTCGTCTAGCATTGTTTGGGCAACAGTTTGAGCACCCTTTCTTGCTAGCGCCAATTGCATATCAGCGTTTGTTTCATAAAAACGGTGAAAAAATGTCAGCGATGGCCGCCAACGCGCAGGCAGGTCAAATGGTGGTGAGTAGTCTTGCTAGCCAAACAGTTGAGGAAATAATAGAAGCTGCGCAACAACCATTATGGTTTCAGTTGTATTGGCAAGGCGATAGGTTAGGCACATTGCGACTGTTAAAACGTGCTTTATCGTGTGGGTATAACGCGGTGATGTTTACGGTAGATGCGCCTGTAAAGCAGGCTGTGATTGCTTTGCCTGACAATATACAAGCCGTTAATTTAGCGTCACCGCTTGCTATATCAGCGTTGCAGGCTCACCAAAGTATGGTGTTTGACGGCTGGATGGCACAAGCGCCCACTTGGGATGATGTTGCATGGTTACGAGATCAAATAAAAGTCCCTTTTTTAATTAAAGGCTTGCTTCATCTTGCAGATGTTGAAAAAACGTTAGCACTTGGTTGTGATGGCTTGGTCGTTTCCAATCATGGCGGCAGAGTGCTTGATTCAGTACCTACCAGTCTTTCGGTGCTGCCTGCAATTGCAAAACTAGTGTCTGGCAAAGCTTGTCTGTTGTTTGATAGTGGTATTCGAACAGGACAAGATGCTTATAAAGCATTAGCACTTGGCGCAGATGCTTTGATGATAGGACGTCCTTATATCTGGGGGCTTACCAGTGCTGGTGCGATGGGGGTGGCGCATGTATTAAAGCTCATGCGCGATGAGCTTGAGATGACGATGGCATTGTCTGGTGTGCCTACTTTAGCGGATATAAAAGCATCAAATACTATAATTTTTAATTAATGAAAGAATATCAATGAAAATATTGTTCGTGTTATTAGGTCTACTACCATTGTCTGCATTTGCAGGGGCAGCATGTGACGCACACCCTAAATCTGAATGGGTGCCAGAAAACAAGCTAAAACAAACTTTAGTAGAAGAAGGGTACACCATTAAAAAATTCAAAGTGGATGGTAATTGCTACGAAATCTACGGACGGAATAAAGAGGGTAAAAAGGTAGAGATTTATTTTGATACAAAGACCCTTGCGATTGTTAAAGCGGAAGTAGAGCGTTGATGGCGTATGAATGGCTAAGTTAAAATCAAGATAGTCACCTAAATGATCATCATGAAGTGGACACTCACTGTTCGTATCACCCATTGGTTATTGGCTGTAGGTGTTATTACAAATCTGATTAATGAAAGCGGGTCGATACATCGTTTTATTGGCTATGCTTGTGTTTTATTGGTGTTATTGCGTCTAATCGATGGGCTTTGGCTAACGAGTGTAGAAGCTTCTAAATTACATTTGCCTAGACTTAATGCGGTTAAGTTACACATCCAATCTGTTTTCTTTAATCAGCATAACCACCATGATAAACCTCTGTATGTTGGTCATAACCCGTTAGGGCAATATGCTGTTTATATCATGTGGACGCTTATTCTGTTACTGGGCTTTACTGGGTGGCTTAGCCGTACAGATCAATTTTGGGGCGAAGACTGGCCTGTTGATTTACACCAAACGTTATCGAACGTATTGCAAGGCATGGTAGTGCTACACTTGATGGCAGTCATGTTGTTATCAAAAAAATTAGGTAAAAACTTAGTCAGGGCGATGATTCGCGGTAAGTAGTTTCGCTATATCGCTGTGGTGGATATTAACTTTTAATATAGCTTTCCAGTTGTTGTATGAGTGTTTGTTGATAGATGATGGTTTCTTTTACTAAATCACCAATAGAGAGCACACCTATCACTTTGTCATTCTCAAGGACTGGTAAATGCCTAATGCGATGCTCTGTCATCAGGGACATTGCATATTCTACTGTGTCATCAGGTTTGGCAGACCACACTTTGCTGGACATCACCTCGCTAATCGCGGTGGTTTTAGATGATTTACCCTTAAGAATCACTTCACGTGCATAGTCCCGTTCAGAGAAAATGCCCACTAAGTTTTCTCCATCTAGTACGACTAAAGCGCCAATTTTGTATTCAGCTAATATCACTAACGCATCAAATACAGGGCGGTGAGGGGCGATTGAAATTACTTCTTTATATTTTTTACCATCTAGTAATTGTTGTAGCGTTTTCATGCTGATCTCCTCTTGTGATGCGCAAAAAGTTACGGTCAAAAAGTGTTATGCAAAAAACTACCCTGAAGGAGTAAATATACACCAATATTTTTTTTTACCAATAAGCGTCGTTTTACTATTGGCATAGGTTGTAATTTTTTAGGTAAGACCATTAATTAGTATTCTTCACTGTGTAAAGTTAATTTTCGAATAATAGTTGCTCTATATGAACATTTTTCCCAAAAGATGTTAGCTATAATCAAGGTAAAATATCCGTAAATTAAATATCAGCGCTAACCACAAGAGAGCTTATGGACGTTACTAATAAAAATACATCATCAACATCCACAACGCCTGTGTCGGTTTCTTTTGGTCAAGCATTTATCTACTGGCTGAAGCTAGGTTTTATTAGCTTTGGTGGCCCAGCAGGGCAAATCTCTATCATGCATCATGACTTAGTAGAGAAGAATCGGTGGATATCCGAAAAACGTTTCTTACATGCACTAAACTATTGCATGGTGTTGCCAGGGCCAGAGGCGCAGCAGCTAGCGACCTATATTGGCTGGCTCATGCATCGTACGTGGGGCGGCATAGTTGCTGGTGTATTGTTTGTACTACCCTCATTCTTTATTCTGACTGGTCTCGCATGGGTATACATGGCTTACGGATCAGTCCCCGCGGTCGCTGGGGCACTATATGGCATTAAACCTGCCGTGGTTGCCATTGTCCTACTTGCCGCTTATCGTATCGGGTCGCGCGCTTTAAAGAACCAAGTGCTGTGGGCGATTGCTGCGTTAGCCTTTATTGCTATTTTTGTATTAAACCTGCCATTCCCTCTCATTGTGGCTGTCGCTGCTTTAATTGGTCATTTTGGTGGTCGTTTGATGCCGCAGTATTTCAAAGTCGGCGGTGGGCATGGCGCCTCTAAAAAAGATTATGGCGCCGCATTTATCGATGACGATACACCAATGCCAGCGCATGCAAAGTTCAGCTTAGCAAAAATGGTACGTATAGCCGCGGTTGGCATCGGCATTTGGCTAGTTGCAATGTCGGTGTTGATTGCGCTTTATGGGTGGGATGCTGCATTTACCCAAATGGCTTGGTTTTTTACTAAAGCTGCATTGCTGACATTTGGCGGTGCTTATGCGGTGTTGCCATACGTGTATCAGGGCGCGGTAGAGCACTATCATTGGCTTACACCAGTGCAAATGATAGATGGCCTTGCACTGGGTGAAACAACGCCAGGCCCACTCATTATGGTGGTGACTTTCGTCGGTTTTGTTGGCGGCTGGGTTTCTCAGATGTTTGGTGCGGATGCAGTTTTTGCGTCTGCTGTTGTGGCGGCATCAGTCGTGACGTTTTTTACATTTCTGCCAAGTTTTATCTTTATTTTCATGGGCGCGCCATTTATTGAAACCACGCATGGCAATTTAAAATTTACTGCGCCATTGAGCGCGATTACCGCAGCCGTCGTAGGCGTGATTCTAAATCTAGCTTTGTTCTTTGCTTATCATGTATTTTGGCCCACTGGTTTAGCTGGCGTAATCGATTGGTTTTCTATCGCGCTGACAGGCTTAGCGATGCTTGCCGTATTCCGCTTCAAACTGAATGTTATTTCCGTGATATTGGCCTGTGGTGTTTTGGGGATGTTATTTAAACTTTTGGCTTAATAAGTACGCTTGGCGTACTAAATGTTGTATAAATAACCACAATATGCTGGCATGGCGTGGTTATTCCGTTGGTGTCAAAATCTACACAAATAAACACAATGCTAGCGACTTATACTTAAGTAAGCAAGACTTACCTAAGGCAGACTTAGTGCCGTTATTCAGAACAAGCATCTAATTTTTGCGCATGACACATTTCTTTCATATTTCTTACATATCATTTTAATATTTAGAAACTAAACTCACCACAAGTTAAATTAATCAAAAGTTATAACGTATTTAGTAAAGTGAGGTTTGAAATGAGTAGAGTATTATGGAATATGCTAATTGAGTGCTTAAACTGGGGTTTAGTGGCGATATTAATCGGGTTTTATATCACTGGTATATTCGCTTAACACTTACTTTGCGGGTTCTGCATTAGCACAGCTGCTCGCAAGCCATTTGCCATTTACATTCGCTTGTTCATTCACTGTGACATTTTGAATTGCCCCACTAAAATTTGTCACCCCTGTAAAAGTTTCTGCATTGGTAAAACTTCCTTCCGCTGTACCATTGCCGTTTAGCTCAGGGTTCACACATGTAAAGGCCATGTGATAGTAATTACCATTTTGCGTGACTTTCTTAACTGTGCATCCAGCTTGATTTTGAACAGCGCCAGGCAATATCTTTTGCTTTGCCATTTCTGGGGTAATGCAAGTCGAGGATTTTGCCGCACCATTTTTAATTTCTGGTACATCGAACCCATATTCCTTAGCTAGTGCATTTAAGCCGTCCATTTGGTCTGTAGAAATTTGCGATGCAAAGTTTAGCAAATCTGAAGTTGTGGTGACTTCCCATAACCCTGGTTTAATCGAAACGTCGGCAGCGTTAACAGGAGCTGTAAATGATACTAAGGCTAAATTGATAGCAAATAAATAACGGTTCATTAAGTATCCTATATAAGTAACTAGATAACCATCTGAAACAATAATTGTTACTAAGTTCATTGAGGTCAACCATATGCTCAGGAATAAAGCAGCGAATACACCCAGTAATAATCCTAAGAATAAACCGATGGCATGGTTTTATGGCGATCATTTAGTGCTGTTCAATGCAGTTATATACGATTTTTTGCCAATTTACCCATGGAATATTGCATGCGATCTATATTTCAATAGATGCGTTTGAGCGCAACACCTAATCAGTCTTGTCTGTCACTCACGAGGATTGGAGTATTAAATACTTGACATAGTTAGCTTCCTAACTATAATGTTCCTAATTATGTTAGAACTAAAAGACTTACCTACTACTGGGGTGCTCCATAAATTTGCTGAGCGATATCCTGATGCGGATATCACCGCAGTGTCGAGCTTTTTGCATTTACTACGCGTTGCAACTGATTTGTCTATCGCACTGGATGCGTGCTTGAGCAAGCATGGGTTGTTGCAAGGGCGTTGGTGGGTGCTTATTTTACTCATGCGAGAAGAGTCGCAAACTTCAACCCCCTCTATGCTTGCCAGTAAAGCAGGTGTTACGCGAGCCACGATGACAGGACTAATCGATGGTTTAGAGCAAGGTGGCCTAGTTGAGCGTGTGTTTACCAAGAGTGACAGACGCAGCGTGTTGATTCATCTCACTGTTGCAGGGCAAGTAAAACTTGATGCGGTAATGCCAGATTATTACCAAAGATTAAGGCTGTGTATGAAGGGTCTTAATGAGGCGCAGCGTATCCAATTAGAGCAGATGTTAGATTTAATTAATGCAGGCATCCCAGAATTAACCAAACAAAAGTAATTCATTTCACAATCAGGAGTCATGATGAGTAATATCAAACAGCAAGTCAGCGAAATCAATCAAAAATTTGACCACGCATTTAATACCAAAGATTCAGTAGCAATTGGTGCCTTATACGATACAACCGCAGTGGTAATGCCAGCTCCAGCAGGTGAGCCTGTGATAAGCGTTAGTGCAATCCAATCATTTTTCCAAGGGCTTATTGATGCTGGCGTAATCGAGCACCAGTTAACTTTGCTTGACGCGGTTGAAGATGGCAATCTTGCTTACCAACGCGGTAAATGGGCAGGTGCGATGTTAAATGAGCAAGGTGAAAAGCAAACATTTGGCGGTAACGTGCATCTGGTATACCGCAAACAGACAGATGGTAGCTGGAAAGCCGTTACGCATATTTGGAACTAAAGCAGTTTGCAAAAGCCAATCATTAAGACATAGAAACACATGGAAAATAGTACAAAAAGCATCATTAGTGCATTTGTTGCGCTAATCGTACTCACGATTATTTGGGGCTACAACTGGGTGGTGATGAAAAGTGCGCTGCAATATGCTGGCCCATTTCAATTTGCTGCCTTGCGCGTCTTCTTTGGTGCGATTGTGCTATTTGTTGTAATCTATGCCACAAAGCGGCCCTTAGGTCTTAAAGAGTTTCCCACTATGCTAGTGTTGGGCTTGTTGCAGACGGTGGGCTTTACTGGGTTATTAATTTGGGCTTTGGTTGAGGGAGGTGCAGGTAAAACTGCCGTACTCACTTACACCATGCCATTTTGGGTGATGCTGTTTGCGTGGCCTATGCTGGGTGAAAAGGTGCAAGGTTGGCAGTGGTTAGCGGTAATTTCTGCTGTATTCGGCATGGTGCTAATCTTTGATCCCTTGCATATCAAAGCAGATGGATTCAGTATGTTCTTAGCCATTGTCTCAGGTGTGTCTTGGGCGCTTTCAGCCATCATTTCTAAGAAACTTCATCGACGTAGCCCGCATTTAGATTTGTTAAATCTAACGGCATGGCCTATGTTGCTAGGTTCCATACCTATAGTAGTCATTGCGTTTATCGTGCCAGCCGACCCGATTCAATGGACAGGCTATTTTATCGGTGCTGTATTGTTTAATGTGTTTCTGAGCGGTGCGCTGGCTTGGCTACTGTGGCTGTATGCCTTACAAATTTTACCTGCTGGAATGGCCAGCATGGCGTCTATGCTGGCACCAGTAATTGGTGTGTTGGCCGCGTGGGTGCAGTTAAGTGAGGTACCTAATCGTATGGAGTTGATTGGCATGGTGTTAATCGCGCTATCATTAGTGATTATTTCAATCATCAGTATAAAGAAACATACGCCCGTTGATCCTGCAATTGGGCAAGAGTAAACATAAGTCATTAGGATCTAAGCATTTAGCCCTTATAAGCTATAGGCCCTTTATAAACTACTAACCAGTTTAACTCTCATTTAAAAGCCTGTAATTTGAGTAAACGCATGTGATAAAATCCACCTTATTTAGTTGGAATTTTAGGATCTAAACATGGCAGGTCATAGTAAATGGGCAAATATTCAGCATCGTAAAGGTCGCCAAGATGCTAAACGCGGTAAGGTTTTCACTAAAATCATTAAAGAAATTACGGTTTCAGCACGCTTGAGTGGTGGTGATGTCAGTATGAATCCACGCTTACGTGCGGCAGTTGCATTGGCGAAGGAAGAAAACATGCCGTCAGATAACATCACGCGTGCCATCAAAAAAGGCACTGGTGAGTTAGAGGGTGTGAACTACGAAGAAATCCGCTATGAAGGCTATGGCATTAACGGCGCGGCTATTATTATTGATTGCTTAACTGACAATAAGCAACGCGCGGTAATGGAGGTGCGCCATGCCTTAAGTAAGCACGGCGGCAATCTGGGTACCGATGGCTCCGTTGCTTTTATGTTTAAGCATTGTGGTAGCTTGGTATATGAGCCAGGCACTTCTGAAGACAAAGTCATGGAAGTTGCGTTAGAAGCTGGCGCTGAAGATGTGGTCACCAATGATGATGGCAGTATCGAAGTGATTACGCCACCATCTGATTTTGTGGCCGTTAAAGAAGCGCTAGAGACAGCAGGCCTGAAGGCAGTGATGGGTGAAGTCACAATGAAACCTGATGCTGAAGTCATATTCACTGGAGATGATGCGGTGAAAATGCAAAAAATTCTGGACGCATTGGAGGACTTAGACGACGTGCAGGATGTTTACACCTCTGCGGTTATTGAAGAGTAAGCATTGAAATACAAGTCTATGTCTCGTGTGAGTTGTATCACTCTACAGCGCTCACACTCTTGCCGTGCTTTAATTGAGCGCTGTATGTCTAGCTTCACACAAGACATGTGATTGATCGCGCTTAAATGGTGATGCAATCAGGCACAATCAGAATTCTCGGTATTGACCCAGGCCTCCGCCTGACAGGCTTTGGTGTGATAGAGAAAATTGGCGAAAAAATCACTTACATCGCCAGCGGCACCATTAAAACTGCCAGCGGGAAAAAAAGCAAAGTTGAGGGTGAGCCTGAGCGTGAAGAGTTACCTGCGCGTCTTAAAATCATCTTAGATGGCTTGTTTGAAGTAATCGATACTTACCAGCCCAATCAGGTGGCGATTGAGAAAGTGTTCGTGAACGTTAACCCGCAATCAACATTGTTGCTGGGTCAAGCGCGTGGAGCCGCAATTAGTGCCGCAGTTATCCGCAATTTAACCGTGGCAGAATATACGGCACTCCAAGTTAAACAAGCGGTAGTCGGTAACGGACATGCACAAAAAGAGCAAGTGCAAGAAATGGTAAAACGTTTACTTAAGTTGCCTGCTGCACCAAAACCTGATTCTGCTGATGCGCTTGCTTGCGCAATTTGTCATGCACACGGTGGGCAGGGACTCGGCTTAATGGCTACCGCAGGTTTCCGTGTACGCGGTGGGCGATTGGTCGGATGAAAAACTCCATTTCAGAGCCTAGCCCTACTAGCTTCCCTAATTCCTTATCTTGTTATTTTTTTGCCACGCGACCTATGTTTTTGGTGGCTACGCTCATGGCTTGTTTGATTGGTGTAGCCGCGGCCATTAATTCAGGCGTTGCGTTTAAGCCAGTGCTTGCAATCGCAACTTTAGTGCTTGCGCTTATGATGCATGCTGCGATAAATGTAATAAACGATTATTTTGATGCATTAAACGGCACCGATGCCATCAATCACAACAGGTTATATCCCTTCACTGGCGGTAGCCGCTTCATCCAAAATGGTGTAATGACGCTAAAAGGAACAGCCTATTTAGCGTACGCATTGCTGTTTATTTCTGTATTAGGTGGTTTGATATTAACTTATTATGTGAACTTGGGATTGTTAATGCTGGGCATGATGGGCGTGTTGATTGGTTGGGCATATTCCGCCACACCATTTCGCTTAAATAGTCGCGGTTTAGGTGAGTTGTGCGTTTTTTTAGGTTTTTTAGGGCTTGTTGTTGGTGCTGATTATGTACAGCGCCAAACCTTTTCTCTTGTGCCAATATCGGCAGGTGTTGCCTACGCTTTGCTGGTCACCAGTTTGTTATATATTAATCAGTTTCCTGATCGTCATGCGGATATGGTTTCGGGTAAGCGCACATTGGTCGTTCGATTAAAACCCGAACATGCCGTATGGGTTTATTTAGTACTAATGCTGATGGCATTGTTATGGTTATTCGGCTCAGTCTATATGGGTATATTTCCAATTTCAGTCATGCTATCGGCGATGCCTTTGCTCTTTTCACTGTACGCATTTTATGTGCTGTACCAGATATCACAAAAACCAGCGCAGTTGCTGCCAGCAATTAAATCTACACTTGCTTCTATGCTCAGTCATGCGTTACTGTTAACCATTATTTTGTTATGGAATGCGTCATGATTGGTCGATTAAGCGGTACCTTATTAGAAAAAACACCTCCGTTGGTTTTAATTGACTGTAATGGCGTGGGTTACGAGTGTGAAGTGCCAATGAGCACTTTTTACAATTTGCCTGCTTTAGGTGAAAAAGTGGTCATGCTCACGCACTTAGTAGTGCGCGAAGATGCCCAGTTGCTCTATGGTTTCGGTACAAGTCAAGAACGTGCAACCTTTAGACAATTACTCAAAGTGAATGGAATCGGTGCTAAATCTGCTTTATCTATATTAAGTGGGTTATCGATTGATGATTTAGTGCAGGCTGTTGCATTACAAGAGCCAAGCATGCTGACACGCGTACCTGGGGTTGGTAAAAAAACGGCTGAACGTTTATTGTTAGAATTAAAAGATAAATTTACGATTGATGGTGTAGCTGCGATGAACGAGCATCAACCAAAATCTGCTACTAGCGATGTGCTTAATGCATTGCTAGCGCTTGGTTATAATGAGCGTGAAGCCGTTGCCGCAGTGAAGCTGTTAGATAAAGAGATAAGTGTGACCGATGGGATTAAACAAGCGTTAAAATCACTTTCAAAGTAGTTATTTAAAGTGGTAAGCAAAGTGCTAAGTAAGTGCTGAAGCCCAGACGTGCTTTTTAAATGGGTGTATTGTTTGAGCGAGCATATTGCTAATATGCCCGATATTTTTGAGTACTAATATGATTAACACCAACCAAATCGCACGCATCACCTTGATATCGCTACTAATTGTAGGTTGCGTCTTCGTGCTTTATCCGTTTATGCCAGCAATGTTATTTGCTGCTGTGATTTGTGTGTTCACTTGGCCGTTATATCAACGTATATGGCGTTTATTAGGTAAGCGAGATATGCTTGCTGCTGTCACAATGACACTGTTGCTACTGTTTGCGCTGATTTTACCAATGGCTTACTTGGCAGTGAATTTGGCTGACTCTGCCACTGTGCTGCTTGATGAAGCACAGTCTGCTTTACAAAGTTTGCAGCCTACGGCACCAACTTGGCTAACAAGTCTACCCATTATAGGTGAGCAGTTGGCGGATTCTTGGCAACGTGCGCTAGTCAGCCATGAGGAACTCATGCGCTTGCTAAACCAGTACTCAGAACCAATTCGGGCATTTCTGTTGCAGACCGTGCAATTAGTGATGGGTGGATTCTTGCAATTGGTACTAGTTGTCTTTGTTGCCTTCTTTTTTTATAGAGATGGCACGCGTCTAGCAGACGTTATTACTGCGATTGTGCGTAGATTGGGCGGTGAACTGGGGCAGGAAATGCTAACCTTGTCATGTAGTACAGTAAAAGGCGTCATGTTAGGGGTGTTTGGTACTGCGTTAGCGCAAGCGAGTGTTGCATTGTTCGGGTTCTGGTTAGCGGGTGCACCTATGCCATTATTGTTGGCGTTAGCTACTTTTTTCTTATCGATGATTCCAGTCGGACCGCCATTAGTATGGGGTGGTGCTTCATTATGGCTGTTTAATCATGGAGAGCAAGGCTGGGCAATATTTTTATTTATTTACGGTTTGCTTGTGATTAGTACGGTAGATAATATTATTAAGCCAATCTTAATTAGCCATACATCACGTTTGCCGCTATTGCTTGTTGTATTAGGTGTACTAGGCGGGGTGTTGATGTTTGGGTTTATTGGTATTTTTTTAGGACCAACATTGTTAGCCGTTGGCCTAACACTCGTTTCGCATTGGGTAGTTTTGCAATATAAGAGAGCTGATGAAGTTGTATGATAGAAACTGATCGTTTAATCGCACCAGATGTTGTCAGTCCGCAAGAGGAGGCGCTAGAGCGTGCACTCCGCCCCAAAGTGCTGGATGAATACATCGGGCAAGAAAAAGCGCGTGCGCAACTAGAAATATTTATTAACGCAGCACGAGGACGCAGTGAGGCGCTGGATCATGTATTGCTGTTTGGCCCCCCAGGATTAGGCAAAACAACACTTGCCCATATTATTGCCAAAGAAATGGGCGTTAATATGCGTCAAACCTCAGGGCCTGTGCTTGAACGTGCGGGTGACTTAGCTGCGCTACTCACAAACTTAGAGCCAAATGACGTCTTATTTATTGATGAAATCCACAGGCTTTCACCAGTAGTGGAAGAAATTTTATATCCAGCAATGGAAGACTACCGCCTTGATATCATGATAGGCGAAGGCCCTGCTGCACGTAGCGTCAGATTAGATTTACCTCCATTTACCTTGGTGGGCGCAACCACACGCGCTGGCATGCTCACCAATCCTTTGCGTGACCGTTTTGGTATCGTCTCAAGATTGGAGTTTTATACTTCTGAAGAACTAGGCCGTATCGTGCAGCGCTCCGCAGGCTTGCTTGATGTCGAAATGGTAGACACTGGGGCGTTTGAAATTGCTAAACGCTCAAGAGGCACACCACGTATCGCTAACCGCTTATTGCGCCGTGTGCGCGACTACGCCCAAGTAAAAGCGGATGGTAAAGTCAGTGCCAGTATTGCAGATGCGGCACTTAAAATGTTGGATGTTGATAAACTTGGCTTTGATGTCATGGATAGAAAGTTACTGCTGGCCGTGCTGGAAAAATTTGGAGGTGGGCCTGTCGGGCTAGATAACTTAGCCGCAGCTATTGGTGAAGAACGCGATACCATTGAAGACGTGCTGGAGCCTTATTTGATTCAGCAAGGCTTCTTAATGCGTACACCGCGGGGTCGGGTGGCAACCATCCAGTCGTATCAGCATTTTGGTTTACCAGTGCCAGGTGCTATCGCTAGTGCTGAATCGTGGCAGGAGTAGCAATGTCTTTAAGTAAGTTTAGTTGGCCTGTGCGTGTATATTATGAAGACACAGATGCTGGCGGTGTCGTTTATCATTCTAATTATTTAAACTTTATGGAACGCGCCCGAACCGAGTGGTTACGTGCATTAGGGTTTGAGCAAACTGAATTAAAAAATAGCCTTGGCATCATTATTGTTGTGCACAGTCTGGCTATCACTTTTAAGAAGCCAGCTTATTTTAATGACATGCTTGAAATTCATTGCGATATCGTTAAAATCGGCCACGGCAGTATTGAGTTGGCACAAACCATCACGCGTGAAGGTGTGTTCTTGATTAGCGCACATGTTAAAGCGGCTTTTGTAAATGCCGCAACTTTTAAGCCTGTAGGAATTCCAGCACACATAAAACAAACCATGCTTGAAAAAGATGAGATTTGAAAAAACTTAGGCTTGAAAAAGTTTAGCCATATTCAGTTTGAAATTATTTGGACTATTTAAAGTCATGACTAATGCAGTTAATCATTGCAGTACGTCATAAAAAAGCAATAGATAAAAAGTGGAGAAGTTATGAATGCAAGTAGTGATATGTCCTTTTTTAGTCTGATCGCAGGCGCAAGCTTGCCGGTACAGCTGGTGATGCTTATTCTAGTCATCACTTCGTTGTTCTCATGGTGGTATATTTTTATTAAAGTTGCCACGATTAAGCGCGCCGAGCGTGATGCAGATGATTTCGAAGATACTTTTTGGAGTGGTGGTGATCTTAACAAGCTGTATGACGTGATTACTGCCAATCGTCGTAAGCCACAAGGCATGGCGAGTATCTTTGAAGCTGGTTTTAAAGAATATGCACGACATAAGCAGCAAACCCGTATGGACGTATCTGATGTGATGGAAGGCTCACGCCGTGCGATGCGCGCAGCTTTTAATCGAGAGATGGATGAGTTGGATGCACATTTACCGTTTCTAGCCTCTGTGGGCTCAGTCAGTCCATATATTGGCTTGTTCGGCACAGTGTGGGGCATTATGAACGCATTTAGAGGTTTATCTAATGTCGCCCAAGCAACGCTTACACAAGTCGCGCCAGGGATTGCCGAAGCCTTGGTGGCAACCGCCATTGGCTTATTTGCAGCGATTCCCGCAGTGATTGCTTATAACCGATTTGCAAGCTCAGTAGATAGGCTCTCAGTGCGTTATGAAAGCTTCATGGAAGAGTTTACCAACATCCTGCAACGTAAGTCTTAACATGATGATTCAATTGGATATTGCTTTAAAATTGTTTTCAGCAGAGGTTGCACGATGAGCAGAACACGTAAACGCCGCATGATGAATCAAATCAATGTGGTGCCGTATATCGACGTCACGTTGGTTTTGTTGGTCATTTTTATGGTCACAGCCCCTATGACTAACCCTGGCGTGGTGGAACTGCCAGGCGCAGGTCAAGCGCTCAGTCAGCCAAAACTGCCACCAGTTGTTGTCACGGTTAAGAAAGATGGCAGCATAGAGCTAGATAGTAAAACGATGCAACGTGATGAGATGTTGGTTGCGGTGCAAACCACATTAACAAACTCACCAGAACGTAGTGTGGTGATTGCCGCTGATAAAAACGTTAAATACGAAGATGTGATCAGTGTGATGGATTTGCTTAAAACTAATAGGGTAGACAAAGTTGGCTTGTTGCTTAAGCCCGCCTAAAGTGTTTAGTTAATTTAACCTTATGTTACGTCAGCGCGAAAATACAGATTCATTTAAAGCCGGTGTTTTATCCATCACTGTGCACGTCATATTGTTGGGTGCCTTGTTGATTTCGTTTAATTGGAAAACAACCCATCCAGTTAGTATTGCGGAGGTTGAGCTGTGGGATAGTCTGCCTGTCGCCAACGTGCCTAAACAGCCATCGCCAATGGTGATACCAAAACCTGTTGTAAAAGAAATTCCAAAACCAGAACCCAAGGCAGAGCGTGTGATTGAGCCTAAGCCTGAACTGAAGCTACCACCAAAACCAGAGCCAGAAATCGCAATTAAACAAGAGGCGCCAAAAAAGCCGATTAAAAAAGATCCGCCTAAAGAGCCCCCTAAAAAAATACAACAAGAAGACCAGTTGGCTAAATTGCAAAAACTAGTGGAGCAAGATGCCTTAGAAAAACCTAACAAGCCACCTATAGATGATGCGCTAAAGAAGCTACAACAAGAAAGCCTAAGTGATGAAAAAGCATTGGGCGAGCAAAAGAGTAATGCGGCAAAGGCTGGTGTAGTTGACGAATTTAAAGCAAAAATTCAAGCAAAAATTCGTAATAACGTGAATAAGTCTCTATGCGGTGATGGCAATCCCGAATTGAAATTTGATATCGCGCTGTTGCCCACAGGTGAATTAGGCTCATCACCTAAACTTACTAAGTCTAGCGGCAACGCCACATGTGATGAAGCGGTTGAGCGCGCTATTCGCGCTTCAGAGCCTCTACCTTTACCTGAAGATAAAACATTATTTTCACAATTCAGGACATTGAAGCTAACCTTTAAACCTAATGACCACTAGGTTTAAAGGTTGAAATGTAAGTAAGTGTAAATGCACTAGCATCTATTGCAGATTACAGTAAAATTTGATGAACTTTTTTAAGACTACACTGACCATACGATATATGAAAAAATTGCTTAATTTATTTCAGGTGGCCTTATTGTCTGCAACCGCATTCATGGCATCTGCAATCGTGACACCAGTTAGTCACGCAGCATTGGAAATAGAAATTAGTGGCGGCAATGCGCAGCAACTGCCCATCGCAATAGTGCCTTTTAATCAAGATAACGTTAAAAATCAAGAAAATATCGCTAACATTATTAGCGCAGATTTACGCCGCAGCGGTATGTTTAGGGTGTTAGAAACAGCGGGTGTAGTGAGTCAGCCTAGTAACATTTCCCAAGTTAAATATAGTGATTGGGCTGCATTGCAGGCACAGGCCATTGCTGTCGGAAAAATAGAAACCTTGCCAGGCAATCGTCTGAAGGTAAGTTTTCAATTGGGTGATGTGCTCAAGCAAACTCAGTTAGCTGGCATGGATTACAACATCGCGCCAAATCAACTGCGTATGACAGCACATAAGATAGCGGATGTTATTTACCAGAAGCTCACTGGTGAATCTGCAATTTTCGCAAGTCGTATTGCCTATATCAATAAATCCAAAGGTCGCTATGCATTGCAAGTGGCGGATGCGGATGGTGTTAATCCACAAACCGTCGTTTCTTCCAATGAGCCGATTATTTCGCCTGCATGGTCGCCTGATGGTAGCAAAATTGCCTACGTGTCTTTTGAAAAGAAAAAGCCGATTATTTTTGTGCAATCACTGATGACAGGTCAACGCATCACATTGGCAAGCTTCAAAGGCAACAATAGTGCACCTGCATGGTCGCCAGATGGCAGTAAACTTGCGATAGTGTTAACCCATGCTGCCAACTCACAGCTTTATCTTATTAATGCTGATGGCAGTGGCTTAAAGCAACTGACTAAGAGTAGCGCAATTGATACAGAGCCTATCTGGTCGCCAGATGCTAAGTGGATATACTTTAGCTCTGATCGAGGCGGTAGTCCGCAAATTTACAAAGTATCATCCATTGGTGGTGATGCGCAGCGAGTCACATTTGATGGTCCTTACAATTTAAGCCCGCGTTTCTCTCCAGATGGCAAATCGCTAGCGATGATTCGTAACGATGGTGGAAAATTCCGCGTTGCCTTGCAGAACCTAACGACAGGGCAGGTACAGATACTTAGCGAAGGCTCGCAGGATGAGTCACCTAGTTTTGCACCCAATGGTCGTGTGATACTATATGCTACTAGAGCAGCTGGCCGTGGCTCGCTTGCAGCAGTTTCTGCAGATGGTCGCGTAAGGCAGCGTCTAAGCGAGTCAGGCGGCGATATTCGCGAGCCAGCATGGGGTCCTCTACTGAATTAATGCGATGTAATATGGATGGTTTGTTTTTACTAAAGGAGAAAGTAATGATTAAGGGAATTTTTAATAAAAAAGTATTAGGTGCTTTAGTGCTAGCAGCAATGTTATCTGCTTGTAAAAGTACACCGATGACAGACAAGCCTGCAGGCGTTGAAGATAAAAGCCCAGCTGGTTCATCACAGTCTAGTGACGGCTCAGCAGATACTTCAGGTGTTAAAGAAGTTACTATTGATAGCAATGCTAACAACGGTAATAACCCACTGAAAGATCCAAACAACATTTTGTCAAAAAGAAACATCTACTTTGACTTTGATAGCGACACAGTACGTGCAGAGTTCCGCCCATTAATCGAAGCGCATGCAAAATACTTGCTTGCTAATACTGATGCTAAATTAGTATTGCAAGGTAACGCTGATGAGCGCGGTACACGTGAGTACAACGTTTCATTAGGTCAACGTCGTGCAGTGTCAGTTAAAAAATCATTTAACTTGTTAGGTGTTCAAGACAAGCAAATCGAAACAGTGAGTTTTGGTGAAGAAAAAGCATCAGGAAATTGCGCTGACGAAGCTTGCCATCAATTGAACCGTCGCGTTGATGTTGTTTACGAAAACGACTAATTTTTAGATAATTAAGTTTAAAAATGATGAAAAACCTGATTCTGTCTAGCGTATTGTTAGCAACGCAATTATTTTCCATGAGCAGTCACTCTGCATTGTTTGATGATGCAGAGGCGCGAAAGAAAATACTAGAAGTTGAGAAAAGTATGCAAAGCCAGAATCAGGCTACGCAGTCTGCAATTAATGATTTAAAACAATCGCAAGAGCAGCGGGATGCTATTGCAAGAAACGCTTTAGCCGACATGCAGTCACAGCTTGATGCGTTAAAGCAAGAGAATGCAAGGCTTAAAGGTGAGCTTGAAGTCGCCAATCATAAAGTTGAAACCGCACTTCAGCGTCAAAAAGATTTATATACAGATATTGATGAGCGTTTGCGTAAGATAGAGTCCGCGCCAACAGCTGAAGTGGCTGCCACGCCCGCAGTTGCTGAAAAAGACACGCAGGAATACCAGTTGTTAGAGTTAGCAAACGGCCTCTCAAAAGAATCAAAGCATAAGGATGCATTCAATGCATACGATAAGTTCCTGAAAGATTATCCAACTAGCAGCTATGCGCATGAAGCAATGTATGGTCTGGGCTACTCACAATTTGCATTAAAAAATTACAAGTCATCTATCGCCACTCAGCAAAAGTTAATTGATACCTATGCTGATAGCCCGAAGCTACCAGATGCAATGTTCAATATGGCGAATAGCCAAATTCAGCTTGGTTTAGTACTAGGTGCTAAAAAAACATTACGTGATTTAATCGCTAAGTTTCCAAATAGTGAGCTGACGCCAACCGCGCATAAACGTTTAAAAGCATTAGAGGCTATTCGATAGATATTTAAAAATAGTGATTAAAATAGGTAAGCACCTAAAATTTGTTTATTCGCCTACATTTAGGCAAATAAAGCTTTTAAGTTAAAATAGCGCCAATCTCTGTGTTGGCGCTATTTTTTTGCGTGATTAATTGTTGGTGTGCAAAGTATTAGATGAAACTTAAAATCCATGAAATTTTTTATTCGCTACAAGGCGAGTCCTCGCGTGTGGGCTTGCCTACCGTATTTGTGCGCCTTACAGGTTGCCCAATGCGTTGCGTATATTGTGATACTGCCTATGCTTTTAGTGGCGGTAGCAATATGGAAATCGATGACATTCTCACTAAAGTCGCAGAGTTTGGCACGCCATACGTGACAGTGACTGGCGGTGAGCCGCTGGCGCAAAAAGACTGCCACGTATTACTTAAAGCGCTGTGTGATCAAGGCTATAGCGTTTCTCTAGAAACTGGTGGCGCTATTGATATTGGGCCAGTGGATGCTCGTGTATCAGTCATCTTGGATATTAAAACACCAGATTCAGGTGAACTCAAAAACAACTTATGGACCAATTTAGCGCATCTTAAAAAAACAGATGAGGTAAAGTTTGTGCTATGCAGTCGCGCTGATTATGAATGGGCAAAAGACCTTTTGGTAAAAGAGCGTTTAACTGATAAATGCCCAGTACTATTTTCACCAGTTTATAGCCAAGTAGTGCCATCAGACTTAGCCGATTGGGTCTTGGAAGATAAGCTTCCTGTGCGTATGCAATTGCAGTTACACAAGATATTATGGGGCGAGGTGCCTGGAAAATGACAAAAAAAGCCGTTGTACTTCTGTCAGGTGGGTTAGACTCAGCCACAGTGTTAGCCTATGCACGTAACCAAGATTTCGATTGCTACTGTTTAAGTTTGGACTACCATCAGCGTCATATTGCAGAGTTGTTCGCAGCAAAAAATGTTGCCAAAGTGATGGGTGCAGCTGCACACAAAACTGCACAGTTGGATTTATCTTTATTTGGTGGGTCGGCACTGACTGATGATGCTATTGCTGTGCCTGAAAGCGCAACAGAAGGCATTCCCATTACTTATGTGCCAGCACGTAACACCATTATGCTATCGCTGGCATTGGCTTGGGCCGAAGTGTTGCAAGCACAAGATATTTTTATTGGCGTGAATGCTTTAGACTATTCTGGTTATCCAGACTGTCGTGGAGAATACGTTAAAGCGTTTCAAAATATGGCTAATTTAGCCACTAAAAGTGCAGTGGAAGGTAAAACTATTACCATACATGCACCTTTAATCGATATGACTAAGGCTGAGATAGTCAAACTAGGCACAACATTAGGTGTAGATTACGCCATGACGGTTTCGTGCTATCAGGCTGATAGCGAAGGTGAAGCTTGTGGTTTGTGCGACTCATGCCGCTTACGTCGCGAGGGCTTCTTAGCAGCAGGGTTGGCGGACCCTACACGTTACAAACTACATTTATAATCCTAACTGGCAAACTATTTTTATATAAATCATTACTTGATTAATAAATGTAGATAAATAGCTTGCCAAAAGGTGTATAAGTAACGTAAAATCCGCGCCTTTCTGCTTTAAATTTTTCAAAAGAGAACAAAGATTATGGTTATTATTCGTTTAGCTCGTGGTGGCGCGAAAAAAACTCCTTTCTACAACTTGGTTGTAGCTGATTCACGCAATCGTCGTGATGGTCGCTTTATTGAGCGTGTTGGTTTTTACAATCCATCAGCTAGTGCAAACGCTGAAGGTTTACGTATCGATTTAGCTCGTGTTGCGCATTGGCAAAATAACGGCGCACAACTGTCTGATACAGTTGCTCGTTTAGTTAAATTCCACGCTAAAGGTCCAGAAGCTGCTATTGCTGCTAAAGCAAAAGACGCTGCTAAGGCTGAAGCTGCTAAAGCAAAAGCTGCTGCTGAAGAAGCTGCAAAATTAAAAGCAGCCGCTGACGCTGCTAAGGCAGAAGCTGACGCTCAAGCCGCAGAGGCTGCTGCCGCAGCTAAAGCTGCTGAGGCTGCCGCTGCTGAAACACCAGCTGCTGACGCTTAATTTAAAAAGCTTAGGTAATTTACCTAAGCAATTAAAATGGCTGTGAATAACATGGTAGTAATGGGGCGCATTGTTGCGCCCTACGGCGTTTATGGTTGGCTTAAAGTGTTGCCTGATACAGAAGTCATTGACGGCCTGTTTGATTATGACACTTGGTGGCTAGGTAAAGGCGACGACTGGCGCGAAATGGTGGTTGAAACTGCTAAACTTCATAACGATGTTATTGTTGTGAAGTTGGCAGGTGTCGATGATCGTGACGCTGCGTTGGCGTGCAAAGGTAAGCAAATTGCCGTGCCAAGAGCGCAATTGCCAGAGCCTGACGAGAATGAATATTACTGGTCAGACTTAATCGGGTTACGTGTTAAAAACAGTCAGGGCGTTGATTTTGGTTTAATTACTGAAGTGTTTGAAACTGGTGCAAATGATGTGCTCGTCGTAAAATCAGATGTAGTAAAACCAGAAGTATTGAGTGCTGATGCTGATAAAGAAAAACCGCAAGAGCGACTATTGCCCTTTGTAGCAACAGTCGTATTAGAGGTTGATTTAAAAGCCAAGACGATGCTGGTTGATTGGGACGAAGACTTTTAGTCGTTTCGTTAAAATTAAACCATTTAAATCATGGCGTTTAAATTTGATATTGTGACCTTGTTTCCTGAAATGTTTGATGCCATCACTAAGTATGGCATTACAAGCAGGGCATTACAGCAAGGCATTTATGAGGTTGGCTTTTGGAATCCGCGTGATTTCACTAGCGACAATCATAAAACCGTAGATGATAGACCTTATGGTGGTGGTCCTGGCATGGTGATGCTGGTGCAACCGCTTGAAAAAGCAATTAACGCAGCAAAGGCAACACAGACGGCTGAGAAAATTGATCATTGGGTTGTGCATCTATCGCCAGCAGGAAAGCCGCTGACGCATCAGAAAGTGATGGAGTTAAGCAAAAAGCAAGGCTTGGTGTTGCTTGCCAGTCGATATGAAGGCGTCGATCAGCGTTTAATTGATGCTGAAGTGGATGAAGAAATATCGATTGGGGATTATGTATTAAGTGGTGGTGAATTGCCCGCCATGGCGTTGATGGATGCAATTATCCGCCAGTTGCCAGGTGCGTTAGGTGATAGTGATTCTGCAATTGAAGATTCATTTGTAGATGGCTTGTTAGATTGTCCGCACTACACTAGGCCAGAAGAATATAACGGTAGTCGAGTGCCTGAAGTATTAATGTCAGGTAATCATGCCAAGATTAAACAGTGGCGTTTGAAAATGTCACTGCAAAGAACTCGGGATCAACGTCCCGATTTATTGGCCGCAAGGCCGTTGACGAAAGAAGAAGCACGGCTACTAAAAGAACTTGAATAGGGTTTTGATCAGTAGGAACAAGTTTCTTCACAATTAAAAGGAACTCCGACGGGTAACTGGAAGAGATAAATAAAGATGGCAGATATTATTAAAATGTTGGAAGAGGAAGAAATTGCCCGTTTAGGCAAAACGATTCCTGTTTTTGCTCCAGGTGACACTGTAGTGGTTGGCGTAAACGTAGTTGAAGGTACACGTAAACGTGTACAGTCATACGAAGGCGTTGTGATTGCAAAACGTAACCGTGGTTTGAACTCATCATTCATCGTACGTAAAATCTCATCTGGTGAAGGTGTAGAGCGTACATTCCAAACTTACTCACCACTAATCGCTTCAATTGAAGTGAAACGTCGCGGTGACGTACGTCGTGCGAAACTGTACTACCTACGTGAGCGTTCAGGTAAATCTGCACGTATTAAAGAGAAATTAGTAGCACGTGACAGAGAAGTTTTAGCGCCAGTAGAAAAAGCGTAAAACCTAGTATTTGTGTTGTAAAGCACACTAAACCCCAATTGATGAAAATCATTGGGGTTTTTTATTGTACATTTAATGGCAATACGCTAATCACTTGGCAATGAAAGTGATTAATAAACAAGATGTGTTGTTTGCTCATGACGCACTTTGCGCTTAACATAACGTGATGAAATCTAACTCTCTTGCCATCAATGATCATGCTTTAATTAATGCACCGTTTGGTCAGGTGTCTATTGGTGTTCATCATGGTCAGTTAGTCATCGAGTTGCTTCCGCCAGCAACCAATACGCAGGAGTTCCCTGGCCATGGCAAGGTGTCACTTGAGAAACCATCAGCACATCCACTAGTGAGCGCGGCTTGCCAACAACTCATGCAGTATCTGCAACAAGCTAGTTCAACATTTAACTTACCTGTTCACCAGAAGGGCACAGTCTTTCAACAGCGGGTTTGGCAGGCAATTGCAGCCATTCCATGTGGACAGACCAGCACGTATACAGAGTTAGCAAAACAAATTGGCTCAGGGCCGCGGGCGGTAGCAAATGCTTGTGGGGCCAATCAGTTGCCGTTGCTTATTCCGTGCCACAGAGTGGTCGCTAAAAATGGCTTAGGTGGGTTCATGCAAGGTAAACATAATGGCTTGCTTATTAAGCAATGGTTGTTACAGCATGAAGGCGTGCAATGTGGTGAGGTGGTAAGTGAATAAACGCCTAATTTCACCAGATGATGTAGCGCAGATTGATGTTTTTATTGATCATCTATGGTTAGAGGATGGCTTATCTAAAAATACATTAGAAAGTTATCGGCTAGACCTCACTTCGTTTGCGGTTTGGGTGTTGACTCAAGGTAAGCAGTTATTAACTATTGATAAAGCGGATGTTCAGCAATATCTGGCAGTTAGGTTTCCACAAAGTAAACCGCGTAGTATTGGCCGCCTAATTGCCAGCTTGCGCCGTTTTTATCGCCATTGCTTACGTGAAAATACGATAAACGTTGATCCTACCGTCCAAATAGAATCCCCTAAGTTACCGCGTAGTTTGCCCAAAAGCTTGAATGAAGAAGAGGTGGAAGCTTTACTCAATGCCCCCAATTTAAATGAGGCTGCGGGAGTGCGAGATAAGGCAATGTTGGAGTTGCTTTATGCATGTGGACTACGTGTATCTGAGCTGGTTTCAATTAAAACAACGGAAGTAAGTCTCAGTGATAGTGTCGTGCGTGTGACAGGTAAAGGTAGTAAAACGCGCTTAGTGCCGATGGGTGAAGATGCCGTTGAGTGGATATCGCGTTATTTAAAGGAGGAGAGGCGGCAAATATTGCAAAACCGATTATGTGATGCGTTGTTTGTTACAAATCGCGGGGATGCAATGACACGCCAAGCTTTTTGGTACATGATTAAGCGTTATGCATTGTTAGCGGGAATCACCAAGCATATGTCGCCTCATGTGCTACGCCATGCGTTTGCAACGCATTTGCTCAACCATGGGGCTGATTTAAGGGTGGTGCAGATGCTGTTAGGTCATTCAGATATTTCTACTACCCAAATCTATACGCATGTGGCGCGGGAGCGGTTGAAGCGGCTGCATAGTGTGCATCATCCGCGGGGCTGATTGCTTCTCCGTCATTCCCGCATACGATTTCACAGGTGCTTAAGTGCCTAGTGAATCGGAGTGCCTGTGGTGCGAAAGCGGGAATCCAGTGGCTTTAAGTAGTGTGTCGGGGGTAGCCCGACAGCTAGTTACTTTCTTTTAACTGCCTGAAAAGAAAGTAACCAAAGAAAACGGCACCCCACACCACGGGCTACGCCTTCCTTGCGCTACTCAACATAAAGGCAGCAATCGGAAACTCGCTTCGCTCAAACAACCGATTACTGAAAGCTCCCTTTATGTCTGTGTTGCTCGGCCTGGTGTAAAGGGGGTATGAGGAAGTATTAAGCAGAGTAAGGGTTCTTGCTATCTTTTTTCATAGCGTCGACTAAGTAGGGGCTGTAAATTAATGCAAACATCCAAGATAGTGTGTAATCACGCACAGAGTCGACGCAATTAACAAAAATTTCATCATCAATTCTAATTTTTTGCCCAACCATTGATTTTAGGTTAGGGCAAGTATTGGCAGCTTTATTGTCAATAACTCCTTGATTGTGAAGAATGCAATTTCTTATTTGATTAAACTCTTCAATATGAACAACTTTGTTTTTATCAAACTCTAGATTTATTTCAAAGATTTTCAAAAGAGCGCGGTGTTTTTTAAATTCACTTACATTACCTTCTTCTTTTTCTAATTTGCTACGGGTTTTTCTTCCTAGTTTCCCGTATATCTCACTAGCCCATAATTCTGTTCCAACTTGTAAATCTGATTTTATTGCTATCCCAGCATTATTAAGCTTTTGATTGAGATTTTCATCATTCATTATTAGTCTTATCATTAAATCGTCAAATGAACATTCAACAACAGACCAGTAACTTACTAAGAACGGATATAAAACAGACTCTGAATTTCCCTTTAGAATTAAACTACTAGCTTTTCCCAGAATGAGTGATTCATCAGCTAGTTGCGTGAGCTCTAGTGCTTGAGCTCCATTGTCAATAATTGATGATTCAGATAGCTTATTTAAATAATAAGGAGTTCTGATTGAGTAATTTAGAAGCTTTATAATTAAGTGGGTTGTATTGGCTTGTTTGGCCAGTTCTGCCCATGTAGCCTTAATCGGCTCAATCAATATTTTGACAGCTTCCCTCAAGTTTTATTTTCTCTTTCAATCACCACTCCCAACGCCTTCAATCCTGGCAACACAGTAGGCTTAGCCACTTTAATCTTCACACTTAGCGCGTTAAACTCTTTCAGAATCAATTGGCATAGGTGTTCTGCAAGTTTTTCTACTAGTTGAAAGCTGTTTTCTTGTAGGGTCTCACGTACACGGTTAACCACGGCGCCGTAATCGATAGTGTCGTTTACATCGTCGCTTTGGCAGGCCTTGCTGAGGTCGTAGCCGATTTCTATGTCTAGGATGATGGTTTGCGGGGTCATGCGTTCCCATTCTGGTACGCCTAGTTTGGTTTGTACTTTAACTTCGCTTAAAAAAATGGTGTCCATAGCGCCTTATTTTCTTGTCGTCATTCCCGCGAAGGCGGGAATCCAGTAATATCTTGAATATTAAACCACAATTTATTAGAAATTGTGGTTATCACAGTTAGATTCACGCCTATGCGAGAATGACAATAAAGAGAGTTTAAATGAATGAATTAGGGTTTATTCCTGTCACCTTAGTGCCCGTTGTTTGGATTGTTGCGGCTTATTTGCTGGGGTCAATTGCATTTGGTATTTTAGTGAGCAAGCTATTTGGTTTGCCCGACCCGCGTACGGTGGGTAGCGGTAATATTGGTGCGACAAATGTGGCGCGTAGCGGTAAGAAATCAGCGGCGATTTTAACTTTATTGGGTGATGTATTTAAGGGTTGGTTTCCTGTCTGGTTGGCTTTGCAGTCAGGCATGACGATGTGGGTGGTGAGTGCGGTAGGGTTGGCTGTGTTTTTTGGCCATTTATACCCAATTTATCACGGGTTTAAAGGTGGCAAAGGTGTTGCGACTGCATTAGGTGTAATGTTGGGTTTTGCGCCTATGCTTGCGTTGGCGGCGTTGCTGACTTGGGTGGTTGTGTTTGCGGTGTCGCGTTATTCATCGCTGGCTGCGTTGGCGGCGGCGGCATTGGCGCCTATGTATGCGTGGTTTTTACTGGCAAACGCAGATAATGCGATTGGTATCTCCGACTATGTGCTGATGGTATTAGTGATGTCTATTTTCTTGATATGGCGCCATAGAAGCAATATCAAAAAGTTGTTGGATGGTACTGAGTCAGGGTTTGGTAAAAAGAAATAAGGTAAAAATAATGTTAGATAAAGTAAAGGTAGAAAAATCACCATTCCCTTGCTTCAAGTGAGGTGATTTGGGCGTGATCATTTAAGAATGCTGACTAAGGTGCTAGTAACTCACTTAAGTTCCAGCGTGGTTTTACACTAAAGCTGTAATCTTTATCCACATTGTTTTGCATGGTACCTTGCATTGCTTTCAGGCGCATTGCGCCAGCAAATGCAATCATCGCACCGTTGTCAGTACAAAACTCCAAACGTGGGTAGCTTACCTTGCATAATTTTCGCTTGGTGGCAGCGTTTAGTTTTTCTCTTAACTTTGCGTTTGCACCAACGCCACCAGAAACAATCAAATTATCTAATCCTGTTTCTCGTAGCGCACTCATGCATTTGATTGATAACACTTCAGTCACTGCTTCTTGAAACTCGTAAGCGATATCGGCTTTAGTTTCAGCATCTAATGGTTGATGTTGGTTAACTAAGGTTAGCACGGAAGTTTTTAATCCACTAAAGCTAAAGTTTAAATCACCGCTGTTTAACAGTGGACGAGGTAATTTAAAACGAGGTTTGCCAGTTTTTGCTAAGTTGGATAGTGCTGGGCCACCTGGGTAGCCCAGCCCTAATAATTTTGCTGTTTTATCAAAGGCTTCGCCCGCGGCATCATCCAGCGTATCGCCAAGCAACTCATACTCGCCTATGCCATTAACTCGCATCAGTTGGCTATGCCCGCCAGAAACTAATAAAGCGACAAATGGAAACGCAGGTGGGTTGTCTTCTAATAAAGGCGCTAATAGGTGACCTTCAAGATGGTGGACGTTAATGGTAGGAATTTGCAGGCTAAACGCAAGAGATTCAGCAAAGCTAGTGCCTACCAATAATGCGCCAGATAGTCCAGGGCCTTGTGTATAGGCAATGGCATCAATGTCTTGCAATGTTTTATTGGCATCTTTAAGTGCGAGTTCTGTGAGTGGCAGTACGCGGCGAATATGATCGCGCGATGCAAGCTCAGGCACTACGCCACCATATTCTGCATGCATCTCAACTTGGGAGTGTAGTGCGTGCGATAATAAGCCATTGTTCGTGTCATATAAGGCGATACCAGTTTCGTCACACGATGATTCAATGCCTAAAACTAACATTTATTTTGGTCCATTTTGTCTAAAAGTGCATTTTTATAACACAAAGCTATAAAAGTAATTGAATAAAAGTAATTATACGATTAAAATGGTGGACTTTTCTCAAGTTTATAAGCCTTTGTTTAGCGAACTTGAGCATCACCTAATTAAATTGTTGCAGATAAGAGAGAATGAATGTCTAGTGTACGCGTAAAAGAAAATGAGCCGTTTGACGTTGCTCTTCGTCGCTTTAAGCGCCTAATTGAAAAAACAGGTTTGTTGAATGATCTTCGCGCTCGCGAATTTTACGAAAAACCAACTTGGGAACGTAAACGTAAAGCTGCTGCTGCTGTTAAGCGTCAATATCGTCGCTTGATGAAGCAAACTTTACCAGCAAAATTGTACTAAGAAGCTCTAGGTATATAGGGTTATTAGCATGTCATTAAAAGCTCAGATTTCTGAGGACATGAAAACCGCAATGCGCGCTAAAGATAGCGTGCGTTTGGGTGCAATACGTTTATTACAAGCGGCTATTAAGCAGCGTGAAGTGGATGAACGTATTGAATTAGATGACGGCAATGTGATTGCTGTGATTGAAAAAATGCTCAAACAACGTCGGGATTCTATTGCTGCGTATGAGTCTGCTAATCGTCATGATTTAGCGGATGTAGAAAAGTTTGAAGTCACTGTACTGCAAACTTATTTACCACAGCAACTGACTGAAGATGAGATTAAAGCCATCTTAGAGAAGGTTGTAGTTGAGTCAGGCGCAGCTGGTATTAAAGACATGGGCAAAGTAATGGCTGAAATTAAGCCATTAGTTGCTGGTCGTGCTGATATGGGCAAAATATCTGGATTGATTAAAACTCGTCTAGGTTAACCTGTAACGATATATGCAAGTAGACATTACAAGGAGCGATAAGCTCCTTTTTTGTTTTTAAAAGATTGCGCTAGAATGGCTAGCAAATTCTATTAACGTAGTTATTTTTAGCTAAAACAGACACTTTGATCCCTGAAAGCTTTATTCAAGAACTACTTAATCGCGTTGATATTGTCGATGTGATTGATAAAAGCGTGCCGCTCAAAAAAGCTGGCGCCAATTACTCTGCCTGCTGTCCGTTTCATAATGAAAAATCCCCTAGTTTTACAGTAAGCCCTACTAAGCAGTTTTATCATTGCTTTGGTTGTGGTGCGCATGGTACTTCCATCGGTTTTATTATGGAGTATCAAGGGCTTAGTTTTGTTGATGCTATCCATGATCTAGCGAAAATGGTGGGTATGACTGTGCCGCAAGAAGTGCGTGACACTGATAAACCCGCCCCTAAGGTTGTGGTTGGTTTGCAGGATGCGTTGCAGCAGGCCGCTAATTTTTATAAAGCTGAGCTAAAGAAATCTCCGCGTGCCATTGAGTACTTGAAGGCGCGTGGATTAAGTGGTCAGGTGGCTGCCAAGTTTCAGGTTGGCTATGCGCCCGCAGGATGGCAGAATTTACAAAACGTCTTTCCGCATTATGAGAATGAGGCATTAACAGTGGCGGGCTTGGTTGTGGAGAATGAGCAAGGTCGCCGATATGACCGCTTTCGTGATCGCATCATGTTTCCTATTCATGATCAAAAAGGGCAGGTCATAGGCTTTGGTGGTCGTGTGATTAACCCAGAGGATACGCCTAAATATTACAATTCACCTGAAACGCCGTTGTTTCAAAAAGGGCACGAACTATACGGTCTGTTTTTGGCACGGCGAGCGATTCGCGATGCGGGTCGTGCTTTAGTGGTGGAAGGGTATATGGATGTGGTGGCGCTGGCGCAATATGGTATTGAGTATGCCGTGGCCGCGCTTGGTACGGCAACAACGCCTTACCATATTACAAAGTTGATGCGCCAGGCAGATGAAATTGTATTTTGTTTCGATGGCGACAATGCAGGCCGTACCGCCGCGTGGCGTGCGGCCATGAATGCTTTGCCAGCATTGACTGATGGCTTGAAGTTATCATTTTTATTTCTGCCTAAAGAGCATGATCCAGACTCTTACGTGCGTGAGTTTGGAAAAGAAAAGTTTGAGATTGAAATTAAATCGGCAATGCCGTTGTCTCAGTATATTCTGCAGCATTTAAGTGAGAGCAATGCACTGCAAAGTCAGGAGGATCGTGTACGTTTCCTGAATGAAGCTGAGCCTATTATGCAGCAGATTACTGCACCGCGCAGTGCAATGTATTTGCGCAAAAAAGTAGCTGAGTTAGCGCAGTTATCACCAGATGAAATGCAAGCCTTGTTAAAGCTACCCAATTTAAACAAGGCGCCCGTGCGAGCTAAGCCCAAACTCACACGCACAACGGTATCGCTACAAAAGCGCTTTGGGTTAATGTTGTTGATGCATCCTGCGCTGGCGCAAAAAGATGATTTGAATTTATTGGATGAACGAGACGATGCGGATGTTTTGTTACGGCAAGTGATTGAAATTTGCCTGATGCATCCCCATTCTAAGCCTGCGGTATTGTTACGTGAGTTGGAAAGAAATATTGATACTAACGCTTTGCAAGAGTTGCAGCGAGAGTTAACGCTGCTAGACGATACGCTCGATCAGGCGCAAGAGGTAGCAGGCGCTCGTCAACAGTTACAGGCAGTACGTACACAGCGAGAAGGCACATCATTACTGGCACGAATTAGTGAAAAGCCTTTGAGTGCCTTGACTGCCGATGAAATCGCACTATTGAAATCTGTTGGTAGTAAACCCCAGCCAAAATAAGGCTATATTCTGTTATAATGCACGGTTACGGTAATCTTATTCGCCATATGTGAAGTATGCATCATGGCAGAGCTAAAATTTTAGAGGTAAGACATGGCAAGACCAAAGAAAAGTGATCAACAAGCTGAAAAAAATGCAGAATATGAGGCTCGCCCAGAGCTGCAAGAGGTCAGCGCTGAAGAGCGTCGCATTCGTCTAAAAAGCTTAATCGTATTAGGTAAGGAGCGTGGCTACCTAACTTATGCTGAGATTAACGATCACTTGCCTGATGACGTTCAAGGCTCAGAGCAGATTGACGGCATCATCGGCATGATTAATGACATGGGTATTCAGGTGTACGAAGAAACGCCAGATGCAGAAGCGTTGTTAATGTCTGATGCGCCTCCAGCAGTCACTGATGATGACGCTGTTGAAGAAGCTGAGCAAGCACTTGCAACGGTAGATTCAGAGTTTGGCCGTACAACTGACCCTGTGCGTATGTATATGCGCGAAATGGGTACGGTTGATTTGCTCACACGCGAAAGCGAAATTGAGATTGCACGCCGTATTGAAGATGGTTTAAAACATATGGTGCAAGCGATTGCCGCTTGTCCTACTACAATTGCCGCTTTGCTAGAGATGGTAGATAAAGTTGAGCGAGATGAATTAAGCGTAGATGATTTAGTGGATGGCTTAATCGACGCGGACATTGGTTTAGATGATGCCATGACAGAAGAAACTCCAGAAGAGGAAGAGCCTGAGAGTGATGATGAGGAAGACGACGGCGATGAAGATGGTGCAAAAGCTGCCGCTATTTCTGCAGAAGCATTAGCTAAACTTAAAGAAGAGCTACTCAAACGATTTGAAGTAGTGCGTGCAGCGCACCAGAAAATGACAGTGATTTTGCCAGTTAAAGGTTCTCAAGACCCTGAATATCAAGCATTGTTGTCTGAAATTCTTGTTGAATTAACAGCATTCCGTTTTTCACCAAAACAAGTTGAAAGCTTATGTGATCAAGTGCGTGCTTTAGTTGAAGCTGTACGTGGACATGAGCGTAAAGTGCTGGACTTCTGCGTTGAAAAAGCAGGTATGCCACGTCCATACTTTATTAAATCATTCCCAGGTAATGAAAGTAACTTAAGCTGGCTAGAAGAAGAGCTTAAAGCTGACAAGCCATACAATGAAAAATTGGCGCGCTTTAACCACTCAATTTTAGACCAACAGCAACGTATTATTGATTTAGAAACCAAAGTGGGTATTTCAGCGAAGGAGCTGAAAGAAATCAACAAACAAATGACCACAGGCGAGGCGCGCGCGCGCCGTGCTAAACGTGAAATGATTGAAGCAAACTTACGTTTGGTGATTTCTATCGCTAAGAAATATACAAACCGTGGTTTGCAGTTCTTGGACTTGATTCAAGAGGGTAATATAGGCTTGATGAAAGCGGTTGATAAATTTGAATACCGTCGCGGTTTTAAATTCTCAACTTATGCAACGTGGTGGATCCGTCAGGCCATTACTCGTAGTATTGCCGACCAAGCACGTACTATCCGTATCCCTGTGCACATGATTGAAACGATTAATAAAATGAATCGTATCAGCCGCCAAATTCTGCAAGAAACTGGTGTTGAGCCAGATCCAGCATTACTTGCTGAAAAAATGGAAATGCCTGAAGACAAGATTCGTAAAATCTTGAAAATCAGTAAAGAACCAATTTCAATGGAAACGCCAATTGGCGATGATGAAGACTCTCACTTAGGTGACTTTATTGAAGACAGTACGACATTGGCACCAGTAGATGCCGCTGTTTATGCAAGCTTACGCGATGCAACAAGTGAAGTGCTAGAGTCACTAACACCACGTGAAGCAAAAGTATTACGTATGCGCTTTGGTATTGAAATGAACACAGACCATACGTTAGAAGAAGTAGGTAAGCAATTTGATGTAACGCGTGAGCGTATTAGACAAATTGAAGCGAAGGCGCTACGTAAGTTGCGTCATCCAACTCGTTCAGAAAGATTAAGAAGCTTCTTAGAAACTGGGCAAGATTAGTTTAAAATAACGACTTCAAAAGTTTAGGCCCCCTAGCTCATGCTTGGTTAGAGCAGCGGACTCATAATCCGTTGGTGCTGTGTTCGACTCACAGGGGGGCCACCATATAGAGAGACTCAAGGTTAACGCCTTGGGTCTTTTTTGTTTTGAGTGAGGTAAATTACTTTAAGATTGGTGGACTTTTAATCCGTTTGTCGTGGGTTCGATCCCCGCACACCTACCAAGATATATAAGGCTTAGTCAGAAATGGCTAAGCTTTTTTCTTTTGGGGTGGTTGCGTAGTAACCCTAATCTTATTAAGCTTCCAGATTAGTCTAAGATCAGCCAAACGATATTTCTCTGCTGACTGCCATACTTTCAGGCACCTTTCCGATTGGGCATGCGAGCATATAAATTATCATAAATGGAATAGGTTTCTTGTCTGCCGAGGCGCTACTGATAGATACGCGCCGCGTTGCATGGCATAGTTCGACCCCTAATGCCTTCAGCGCATCAATATTACCCTGAAAATCGACATACATATCGACCTTGTCATTGGCTGAATAATGTTCATGCACATCGCGGAAATCAGTAAATCTATCCTCAATCTCAGCAAGCAACCTGTCGGCTTCATTTGGTATGCCGTCCATAGACGTAAAAAGATGAGCTTGTGTTGTTTCAGCTAACTGAACTAACTGTTTTCCAGTCGTTAAAGCAACAGTTGCTAGCGTGATACGCTCTTGTTCGAAATCTTTTTTTTGCTTTTCAATTTCCTCCGCAGTTGGAATTAAGAACGGCTTATTGTAGGTATCTATATCTTCAAGGTTAAACGCTTTACCCAATGCTCGTCGTGAATCCGCACTAGCTCCTTTACCACCTTCAATACGTTGAATGGTTCGTGTGGTGAGGTCAGTCAGTTCGGTTAGCGTCTCTTGTGACCATTGATGAATCTTTCGCGTTAGTAAAATGACCGCGCCAAGTTCTTCGTTTGTAAGTAGGCGTGCACCAGTAGTAGTTTCCATTTAATGTCTCCCTTATCTAGTTAAGGTGACGCCATTTTTCTATAGGGAGCATTTTCACAACACGACACCTACACGACAGTAAAGCGACAATGAAAAAATAAAATAAATTAGAGTTGACCATATGCTATCTGATGGCTGGCACATTAGCTACTTTAATAAAATTAGGTGGGTATATGTTACCAAGCTGCACAAAACAAATCACAACTGCTTAAGAGAAAAATCTCTGAATTTTTTTAAAAAATAATCAAATGAAGTTCCCAGAGTATCGTAGACGTTTTTAGTCTCTGTTTTGTAACCTTTCAAAAATAATTGGGTGTAATACTCAATTATTATTACGGTATTGCATACCGATAAAACAGTGAATATAATAGATAAATACTTTTTTATCGGTATTTATATGCCTAAGAGAAAATCAGATAGCGTACCAGTACCCTTACCCGTTGAGCATTTGCTTGAGCAATGGGGAAAAGCGGTGCGCGCGCAGCGTCAATTGGCACAATTACCTATGCGTGATTTTGCTTATCGAATTAATGTCAGTCTTGATACTTTGCAGCGTTTAGAACGCGGCGAACCCTCTGTGCAGGCTAGCACTTATTTAAATGCGATGTTAGTGCTGGGTATTCTGGATGAGTTATGCATGACGCCAGGTAAAGAAATGGTAACTACAACACGTGTCAGAGTTCGCGCGAAGCAAAAGAGTGTAGATGATGATTACTTCTAGTGTCTATGTGCACTTGCAGCGACCAGATAATGGTGAATGGGTGACCGTTGGTCGATATGCTCTAAACCGTGCTGAGGCAGTTGGTGAGCGATCAATCGGTCAGTTTATCTATGCACCATCCTATCTCGACGCTGCTTATCCGTGGGTGATTGATCCTATTAACTTGCCTAGGCTGGATCATGTTATTTACGCGGCGCCACGGTATGAAGGTTTGACTGATGTACTGAGAGACATTAGTCCTGATGCTTGGGGTAAGTTGCTCATTCAGCGTGAATACAATTTAACGAATACTGCACATGAGTTTGATTATTTAGTACATGCCAGTAATGCGGATAGGTGGGGAGCTTTAACTGTAAGTAAGACTAAAAATCCCAATCCAGCTTTGGCATCCAGCCCAAAGCTAGCTAGATTAGATGAGTTGCTTGAAGAGTTGCAGCTCATGGCAGAGCAAAAAACCTCGAAATACCCAGAGTTAAGAAAACGCTTAATGAAGACACCCAGTCTGGGAGGTGCACGACCTAAAGCAACGGTGCAGGATAAAAGTGATTACTGGCTAGTTAAACCAACAATTGCCACTGATGTGACAAATACTGCTTTATTAGAGTATGCGGTGATGAGGTGGGGAGCACGTGCGCAGCTCAACATGGCTGAATGTAATTTATACCAAGACCACACACGTTGTGCTGTATTGATCAAACGCTTTGATAGAATTGGATCGCAGCGTCATATGGTAATAAGTGGCGCTTCACTACTTGAAACGGAATACCCAACAGGTAGAGATGCTAGAGGACAAAATCAGGCGCGTTGGAGCTATCCGCTACTTGCTCAAGCATTACGTAGAATCGGTGTGCCTCAAGTGGATTTAAATGAGTTGTTTGGCCGCATGATATTCAATGCCTTGTGCGGTAACGATGATGACCACCCAAGAAATCATGCTGTGATTTGGAAGCAACAAGAAAGTAAATGGCGTTTATCACCAGCGTTTGATGTTGTACCAAACATGAATGAATTACCACGGCAACTAGCCATGCAGCTTTCTGCAAATCGTTGGGATATACAACAAGATGCCTTATTGGCAGATTGGCGTTATTTTGGCTTTGATTCATTAGCGCAAGCCGAGCGCTATAAAAATCAAATGATGCAACAGATTGAATTAGCTACTGATGACTTAGAATCTGATGGATTACCTAGCGAGCAAGCTCAACTATTGCGATTGCGTATGAGTGCAGTGATACGGCAGCTAACGCACGACTAACACTCGGTAATTTAGGTACAAATTTGGTGCAGTGCTCAGTTTTTTAGGTAAATACAAATTATGCTAAGTTAGTGATATTAAAATTAATATTGGTTACGCGTAGTCAATGTGGATTTTCTATATTGATCAATAGTTTAGTGCGTTAGCAACCGACTTTTAATCCGTTGGAGCTGTGTTCGACTCAAAGGGGGCACCAATAATAAAAAGCAGTATGTTTCAAATCACCTCAAGACTCGCTTAAAAGCGGGTTTTTTCTTATGCAGCGAGCTTAATGACGAATCACTATAACTTTTACCTTCAATTTTATTTAAGAATTATTCAGGTATTTATTTCGATATCGCTAGCTTTTTCATGGCATATTCTTGTTTACTTTTATATTGCCTGTCATTGTTATCTCAAAGCAGCCCTTGTTGCAGTGTAATTAAGTGAGATTCGCGCTAACGTGCTAGTAAAGTTACTTTACGCATGTTAAAAAATGTACCGAATATAAAAAACGTTTATAAGCCAGATATTAAGAATGATTAAGGGGCTGAAGTAGATTAGTTTTAGCAGGTGTGGCAGATTTCGATACTTAACCGATTGAATCGCGACTAGTTTAATAAGGAAATTTTAACTGAAATGCGCTTTATTGTGGTTTTAGACCTCCCTTTTACACGCCAGCCAATCATACCTAGGCCTGTAAGCAACAATAAATAGGTTTCTGGCTCAGGTACGGCAACCATCGTGCCTATTGCCACTGCGCATTGTGGGCAATCATCCTGCGAAAAAATGCTGGGGTCCAGCGGGTCATTCAACCTTAAATAGCCTCTTTCCTTGAACGAAAGGCCAGAGTAAGTTCCAGGTGTACTTAAATCAAATGGCGAGATAATGCCGTCAATATTATTCGCGCTAACAGAAAAGTAAAACTCCCGATCTAGTACATTGTCTGTGTAGAGCATCTTGCTGAATTCTACATACGTTTGAGTGCCAGGCGCAAAATGGTAAAAGGTTGTTGCATCATCATAAAGCGTGCATTGGAGGCAGCTTGCGCCATAGTTGCTGAATATCTCAGCAGTGATGTTGTTAATCTCATAGGTGTCTGTGTTGAAATCAAAGCCACCTTTTACGTAGCCGTCGGTATAGATATAAGACGAACTATCCAACTCCCAATGGATAATAGCCGCATTAACTGTGAATGATAATGGGAGAGCAAATAGCACGCAACAGATAAACCTGATGTATCGACTCAACATGGCAACTCCTATTAAAGGGATATCAAGTCAGGATTAATGTACCCAAATCAGTTGATAGGTAATTTTCCTAGTTGCTAGTATTTTTAGTCAGTTAAATCAATCAGTCTGTACGGTAGCGTGCATTTGTATAGAGATGACGATAAATTCCTACAAAGGCTTAAACGATTAAGTGCGCATTAACTCTTTAAACTTACCGTTTAAGCCGAATGTGTAATAAATACCTGTTATTAATACCTCAAAGCCATGAATATCAATGCTAGAGGCGAATAGGCGGTAGGTAATTACCAGGAATAATGCCAAATACTGATAGCACAATAAGAATCAATAAGACGATAAATAGTACACGTACGATTTGTGCAACAGGGGCTGGTAAAGGTAGCATGCTAATTAGCCACCATATGAGTCCAAAAACGACTAAATAGACGATGAGATTGATGATTAAGTTCATTATTCCTCCAAATGTTAAAAATAGATGCATGCGACATGCATTAAGCAATTGAGTTTGCAATACACGTAACGCCCAAATCTATTAACGATTATCAAAAATAATATATTGCACTTCTGAGCGAGATTTTAATGTTACTTACATCACATATGCGTTTATGAATTAGCTGAAAATATTGAATTTATCCTAGAAATAGCCGTTTACTTCAATAAATATCTGCCCCTCTTAGTTTAGAAAATATTGAATTACTTCAATTAAGTACTCAATCTACTGTCATTTACATCGTCTGGTGATCTTGAACTGCTTGTTTTTAATCAATAAAAATAAATGATCTTTTGTGTGAGTTAGCCCACATAGATTTTTGACTAACCTTAATACAATCAGCGCATATCTAATCCAAGTTTAATACTTGGTTAAATTCACTAAGTTGAATTAAATAAAACCACTGGGGTAGTCTAACAAACAAGGTTAGGTGTCTACCAAACCGTGGGTAGTCCAATAGACTCATATCAAGTGTTTGGCTATTTTGAGTATGCACCCCAGCCATGGTTTGTACGGGACGCTATCACTGCTGGTGTCTACAAATATGATGGTAGCCGCTCAATTATCTTTCCAGGCATTCACCGCAACTGAGTGCTGATTATATTGGTAGCCAATATAATGGGCTGGTTGCAGTGGGTAAGCATTTTTATGTTAATGAAACGGTTATTACGCCGCTAGCTTCGTTACAGGCGTCGCGTATTAATGTAGATCGTTAGAATGAAAAAGGTGGTGGCGATGCAAATCTGCGTGTAGGTAGCCAAGACTATGACTTTGTACAATCTAGCTTGAGTGTAAAAGCCGAGCGTATGATACAAACAACTACTGGTATACTATCCCCAGAGGGGCATGCAAGATAGTTACATGATTTCAACTCAACCACTATGCATCAGAGCGTTGCGTTTGCAGGTGGTGGATCTGCCTTTAATATGCAAGGGATTAAGCAAAACCGAGATTTATATAATGTTGGTGCAGGATTTACTATGTCATATTGTAATTGCGAAGATAATGCTTGGTCAGTTAAAGGCCTATACGATTACCGATAGAACAATAGTGATTACTCATCACATCAAGTATCTTTGATCGCAAATTTAAAATTCTAAACACATAGCACACTGGTTTAGATATTTGACAACCCCTCCATTTTTTAAATGGGGGGGTTGTGCGTATGTGGCGCCAGTAGGTGGTACCGTAAGGTGTTGTCCTAGCCTTATTCACATTAGCAATTAATAGAGATATTCCGTATGACTAAGCAATTACAAGACCCGCGCCAGAATCTAATACTCGCATCCTTACCTACGGATGACTACGAACGCATACTGCCTGATTTAGAGCGTATTGAGATGCCAGTTGGTGCTGTTATTTCAGAAGCTGGTGACCATGTGAAATATTTATACTTTCCAACTAGTGGTATTGTTTCTCTGATGTATAGCTTAGAGAACGGCTCCTCTAGCGAGATTGCAATTGTCGGCAATGAGGGCATGATCGGCATTTCTATCTACATGGGCGGTGAAAGTATGCCAAGTAGTACCGAAGTACAATCAGAGGCTCAAGCTTATCGACTTAGCCGTAAAGTGATGAAGCGTGAATTTGCTTTAGGTGGTAAGTTACAACTCATTTCTTTGCTATATACACAAGCGCTCATTGCTCAAACATCTCAAACAGCCGTTTGTAATCAGCACCATGCACTAGATCAACAACTTTGTCGTTGGTTACTGATGAGCATCGATCGGCTACATGATGATAAGTTGGTCATCACACAAGGAATGATTGCAAAACTATTGGGTGTGACTCGCGAGAGTGTGAATATTTGTGCAAGTAATTTGCAAAAAGATGGTTTGATTAGTTATACACGTGGACAGATTGTTGTGCTCAATCGCGCTGGGCTAGAAAAGCGCGTATGCGAATGTTATGTAGCAGTCGTTAAAGAGTATGAACGCTTATTACCTAACATTAAAAAAACAACTCATAAATTTGGGCTCGAGTAAATCTAACTATGGAACATCAAAGCTGCAATTTACAATACTGAAAAACTGGGCTGATTTATCATCAGTTTTTAATAACTTTAGTATTTTGTCTAATTTCTTCTGTGCTTCAATCATAAGGATGTTGTAACGATATAGAGGGTAGAACTATCTGATTTTAGAATAGTCCTAATGGGTAAGGAGATAGCTTGAGGTGAGTGATTGAATTTGGTCGATAGCTACCTGAATGCTCCTGACTGCAATACTGATTGTAGCTAACGATAATTGATGATGAATCTTTCAATATGCTTACTGACAGCAGATATGAGAGAGGTTTATCATGAACACGATGAAAATCAACAAGGTATTTGTCGGCGAGGCCTTGTATGGTGAAGGCAATGAAGTTGCCCATGTCGACTTAATTATTGGTCCGCGCGGTAGTCCTGCTGAAGTGGCTTTCTGTAATACACTCACTAATCAAAAACGTGGCGTTAATGGTCTATTGGCAGTACTTGCGCCTAATATGATGGCTAAACCAGCCACAGTAATGTTTAATAAAGTGGATATCAAAAATGCTAAGCAGGCTGTGCAGATGTTTGGCCCTGCTCAGTGTGGCGTTGCACAGGCGGTGGCTGATAGCGTGAAGGAAGGTTTGATTCCAATTGATGAGGCAAATGATTTGTTCATTTGTGTAGGAGTGTTTATTCATTGGGATGCTGCTGATGATAATAAGATCCAGGATTGGAATTACGAGGCAACTAAACTTGCATTGAAGCGTGCAATAAACGAGCTACCTTTGCCAGAAGAGGTCCTTATGCAAAATGGAATGCTGCATCATCCATTGGCTGCTCATGATTATCAACAGGCGGCTTATGAGCTAAGGCGACGTGCCTAAATGTAGATGTTTTGTAAAACGTGATTGGGTAATTTTCCACAGCATCAGTGAGCAAGTTTCGAGCTTGTGTTATATTGCGTGGATGGTGAGTAGAGTGCCTACAAAATGATAGCGGTCTTAGTGTAACTTACTAGGTACAGTATTGTTAATGACGATGTTGATCTGTTTGAGGTCTTGGCTACTGCAAAGTAGCTATTTTTTTATGTATAAAACCTATGGTTAAACAATCCAATCAGCCCGATATCAATCACCTAGACACTAAGCAGTGCCTTAAATGTGCACATTATTTTATTACCTATGAGCCGCGCTTCCCTTATGGGTGCCGAGGGTTGAATTTTAGAAGTAGGCGACTTCCGTGTAATGACGTTTTTGAGGCGTCTGGTACAAACTGCCTGATGTTTTTAAGCAAACCAATTGCACCCTAGTTTTTACAGATCAATAATACCAAGAAGATATGAAGAAAAATCAAATACTTGATGTAACAAGACATGGCGACACTTTAAATAAACGTTTGAGACATCTGCATGAAAGAATGCTGGAGTCTGTGCCTGTGGTAGATCGTATTGGCTGTGCAATTTATGATGCAAAAGAAGATATGTTGAAAACTTTTGTGAATAGTACTAGGCAAGGCGTGCCGATTTCAGGCTATGAAATTAAGTTATCTGATAGCTTGTCCCTATCAGATATAGCGCTGAGCGGAAGTCCTCGCGTCATTGATTCTATTCAAGAATCAATCAAACCAAGTAATCAGCATTCAACTTGGCTACTAGAACAGGGTTATCAATCATCGTTTACCATTCCAATGTATGACCAAGGTGTGCTTTTAGGGTTCTTATTTTTTGACTCGCTAGCATATGCAGCGTTTACCCCTCAAACGCAGCGCGATTTATTATTGTTTTCTAGTTTGATTAATATGACGTTATCCACTGAGATGACGGCATTACGTACAGTAGTTGCTTCTGTTGAAATGGCGAAAGAGTTGACAAACCTGAGAGATTTCGAGACTGGTGCGCATATCGAAAGAATGGCACGTTACTCGAGAGTCATTGCAAAGGGAATGGCAAGTAAGATTGGCTTGACCGATGAGTTTGTTGAACATGTTTATCTCTTTGCGCCACTGCATGATATTGGCAAGATAGGCATTCCTGACAAAATACTATTAAAAGAGGGAAGACTAGATCCTGATGAGAAAAAAATCATGCAAACGCATGTGGAAAAAGGCATTGAGATTATTGAAAAAATCCTAGGGGACTTTAATTTACAGCAACTTGCTGAATCTAAGGTAATGCGTAATATTGTGGCGTTTCATCACGAGTTGATGGATGGCTCAGGCTATCCTAAAGGAATCACAGGTGATGCTATCCCCATTGAGGGTAGAATTGTTACGACGGCAGATGTGTTAGATGCATTGGTGAGTAGTCGGCCATATAAAGTGGGCTGGTCACTAGATGATGCATTTGCCGAATTAACGCGTATGGTAGACATTGGCAAGTTAGATGCAGATTGTGTTGGTGTCGTATTAGAGCAACGTTCAGAAATACAGGAGATTGTGAATAATTATCAGGATATACATCATTAGAAGATGTTTGCTGATGCCCAGGATGTTGGATATATTTGCGTTGTAATAAGTCATTAGTTGCTTTTGTTGATGCTTGTGATAAGTGAGTTGATGCACACGTTAGGGTGATTGCAAAACTATCTTGCCACGCGGATACTAGTTTTCAGGTGCTGTAAGACTAACGTAGTATTGTATGTGCATCTTTTATTTTTCAAAGAGGTGCATACATCGTGTTTGCAACTTTTCACAAACATTGTCTTAAATGTTGATTTGTTAGCGGGATATGATGAACGCTAAGTTAAATTCCATTAAACCAATTTCAACCCTGGCTATCTTCATAGCACTAGTGGTGTGGATGTCACTTTGCTTGATGGCGCTGTGGGCGGTCGTCAATCTCAATCTTCGCGATGCTGAAAGAAACTTCACTGAACATGGTGAGGACTATGTAGATAAGCTCAATAGAGGTATGGTGAGTAGCGAAACTGTTCTGAAAGGCTTTTCTGCTCTCTTCGCGGCTATTGGTAATACTGATCCTGAAAAACTATCGGTGTATGTCAAAAGTGTAATCGACACTAATGATCAGATTTTTGCGCTAGAAGTCATACAGAAGGTACCCAGACAACAGCTTGAAGATTTTATTCTAAGCAAACGGCTTAGTGGAAATCCGCACTTCACGGTTAAATCTTACTCTTTTGATCACCGGCGTGGATGGAAGGCTCTGCAAGATAAGCCGATATATTATCCTGTTATTTATATGGAATATCCCTCTGCAAATTCAGAAGAAATTTTAGGATTGGATGTTTCCAGTGTTCCATTTTTGGAAACAGCAATATTGCAAGCAATTAGTCTTAAAAGTCCTGTGGCGAGCCATCCGTTCCGATTAATTCAAGGAAATCTTGCCTATGTAGTGGTCTGCCCGATAAAGTCTGAAGACACTATGATCGTTGATATGATTATTGATGTAGACAAGCTACAGAGGCCTAGTGCCAATTTGTTGCGAGATGGCTTTAGTGCAGTTGTTTATCATAAAGACTTTACGCCGCAAGATCATAAAGGTCAGCTATTTGCAGTCTCTGCACGTGGCAGGAGTGCCATTGAAGAAGCAATTTTTCCAGTGTTTAGTCTACAAAAATCGTTGGCAACTATGGGAGAGCCCTTTTCTGTCTTAATGACGAGACAAGCTGGTTGGACTGACCTGAGTTTAAAGCTGATAGCATTAATAGCATCATTGTCGTTTGTATCCTCGGCGATTTTGTATATTTATTTACGCTCAATTCAACGCGGACGACTTGAACATATCAACCATCAAAATCTTTTATGGAAACTTGCTAACCAAGATACATTAACTGGAATTCCTAATCGTATGCTAATGTTAGATCGGCTCGAGCAAGCGCTAGCAATCAGTGATCGAAGCGGTCATTATGGGGCCGTGATATTTTTAGATATCGACAACTTCAAAGCGCTTAATGATACTAAGGGGCATGATGCGGGAGATTTACTTTTAATAGAAGTCGCCAAGAGGATTAAGCTCTGTCTTCGTGATGTTGATACGGTGGCGCGTCTAGGCGGTGATGAGTTTATCGTTATTTTAAGTGAGCTAGGTACTGAGCTCGAAGAGTCAAATGCTACCGCCACGCAGGTTGCTGATAAGATTCGCACGATAGTAGAACAACCTTGTAAGCTTCAATTGTTTGATTATCAAACAACGGTGAGCATCGGTATTACGTTGTTTAAAGGGAATGAAAAAACCATTAATCAACTGCTAAAATCGGCCGATGCAGCTATGTACAAGCAAAAGGCAATGCATCACCATTGATTTAAGTCCATTGAGTTAAGTAACTCCTGATTCAAATCAGCAAAAACAGTCCATTTCCCCCTTCCATTTTTATTGATTTCGCTATGCCGACGAACATAACCGCCGAGTGATGAGCTATTGATTTACATGTGTTGGTTGCCGACAGACAAAACATGTCACATTGTGGTATTTTAGGCATAATTACACTTGTTAAATAATCTAAAGATAAATTAAGAATAATATGAAAGCAATGATACTAGGTGCTGGTAAGGGTACAAGAGTCCAGCCGATAACGCATGAAATTCCTAAGCCAATGATTCCTTTGGTGAGGAAACCTGTCATGGAGTATCTGATTGAATTGCTTAAAAAGCATGGTGTTGATCAGATTATGGTGAATACTAGCCACTTAGCGCCAATTATCGAGAATTATTTTAGAGATGGCGAGCAATTCGGCGTGAGCATGGCCTATTCTTACGAAGGTTATGTCGAGTCTGGTGTTGCCATCAGTTCGCCAGTGGGCTCTGCAGGGGGTATGAAAAAAATTCAGGATTTCTCAGGATTTTTTGATGAGACATTTATTGTGCTCTGCGGTGATGCTTGGATTGATTTAGATATTAGTAAGGCGTTAGAGATACACCGTAAGAAAAATGCAATTGCCAGTGTGATTATTCGAGAGGTGCCGAACGAAGAGGTGTTTAAATACGGCATCGTTGCCCTAGATGAAGATGATCGCATCTTGCAGTTCCAAGAAAAGCCAGATCCAAAGGATGCAATTTCAAATCTAGCCAACACAGGTATTTATATCTTTGAGCCAGAGATTTTTAACTATATTCCATCAGGTGTTGCTTATGATATTGGTGGGGAATTATTCCCCAAGCTTGCACAAGAAAACCTACCCTTTATCGGTATAAATTTACCTTTTCAATGGCTAGATATTGGTAACGTGCAAGATGTTTGGACAGTCACTAGTCAGATATTAAATGGTGAAGTGAAAGGCTTTAAGATGCCTGGTCGAGAGGTTAGACCAGGTGTGCACGTGGGTATTAACTTAAGTGTTGATTTTGATCAGGTGAACATTACCCCCCCAGTTTATATCGGCGGCAGCACTAAAATTGAAGCTGGTGCCACAATTGTGGGCCCCGCAGTATTAGGTGCGAGCTGTGTGGTCGAGGCTGGCGCTGTGATTAAGAACTGTATCGTGGAAGATTACACACGATTGACAAGTCAGGCCAATTTAGAAGGTAAGATTATTTTTGGTAGCAAGTGTATTGACCCGATCATGGATACACAGGTAGATATTGCTGAGGCACGTTTAGAGTTTATGATTGAAGACGCCCGTAAGCTTGTTGAGTCTGAAGAAAGCTAGCTTAAGCGGCTGGTGGCGCATACTTTCATCGACTTATGGCCTATTAGACTAATAGTGCTCAGTCGGCGAAAGTATACGGTTCTTATTTAAAAATCCTAGTAGTTTGATCGTCTAAAAATCTCACCTTGTGGTTTTAAATCAAAGGCAATACATATGCGCTCTTCATTTGAGTTAAATGGGATAGTGCGATGAAATAGTGATGATGGGAACAGCACAATATCGCCCACATTCGGTGATGCAACCCCTACAGGAAAGTCATCATGTTTTTGTGGATAATTGTCACCGTGCAAGCCATATTCAAAACAGCCTTCTAATGGGTCTTTTTTGTCTTTGGGCAATACCAAATAAACAGCGCCACTAATCCAGCCAACTTCATGAATATGCCGATCTACATAACCAGCACGACGTAATCGCACATACCACGAGCTGGTGAATTCAAGCTCGTCAGGAAATGACTTAATCAGCTCGCAATCAGCGCCTGCGAAACGATTTTTATAATGAATAAACTCTTGTTTAACTAGCTCACCTAATTTTCTAAATGAAGCTTCTGGGCGTTTAAATAAATTACCAGCAGATTGTTTGCCGTTAATAATCATACCCTGTGCGCGTACTTCAATCGCCGTATTGTCTATATCATTGAGTAGGTCTTTCAGAAACTGGCTGTTAGGTTCGGCAAGTTCTGTGATGCTATTTTGGTAAACAAAATCAAAGCCATTTTTACAAAAGTTATAGTGATCTTCTACGCCAAAGTTGCGTGCATAGTGCGAGGATAATGTGGCTAAAAATGGTGCGTCATGTTTTTTATGCGTGCGTACAATTTCATCTAACTTTGTTTTAAAAGTATCAAAGTGCTCTGCTTTGTAGGTGCAGTATAAAGCGCGTTCTTGCCAATCATCTAAATGCGACCGCTCAAAATAATCAACGGCTTCATCAAAACGGTTAGCAAGGTATAGAAACTCGCCCATATTGTAATTAGCGCCAGCATGGTCTGGATTGAGTTTTAGCGTGTCTAGATAACTTTTAACCGCGTCTTCCATATTGCCTTGGTCGCGCAAGCACTCGCCTAAGTAATTGTGTGCGTCAGCATAGTTGGGGAACATGCGAATCGCATGTTTGAAATGTTGAATTGCGTCATCTAGTTTGCCTTGATCACGTAATGCTGTTCCTATATTGAAGTGACCACGTGCATCTTCGTGAATATTGAGTGCAGTCTGGTAGTTCTTGATAGCATCTTCCAATAACCCTTGCTTTTGCAGTAGCGTCCCTAAGTTACCGTACGCTTCAAAAAAATTTGGTTGCAGTGAAATAGCCTGCTGATAGTGATGACTAGCTTCTTTTAGGTTCCCAAGCTTAGAAAGCGCAATACCTAAATTGAAATGCAGGTCGGGCGTATTGGGTTGAATGGATAACGCTTTTTTATAACTTTCAATGGCCGCTTCAGGTTTAGATAAACTATCTTGAGAAATACCTAAAATTTGATACAAGATAAAGGTGTTAGGGTAGCGTGCCACAAGTTTCTTTGCTGCTTGTTCGGCTTCTGCTAGCATCCCTGAGTTAAATAATTGCAGGACAGGTTGCATTTCCAATTGGCTGGGTTGTGGAGAGTATGGTGCTTGCTTTGCCATGGTTAGTCCTAAAAGTGTATCAAAACTCGTATGTTGTTAATCTAATAATTATTCATCTTGCTGTTGTAGGCGCGCTGCCATTTTTCTTAAAAACTTCATTGCTACTTTAGGTTCATCTAATAAAAGTGTTTCAATATTATCAGTATCCATTGTAATGACTTCTGCATTAATTGAGCCCACTCTGGCTTCAGCGATTGTTGGCGTATTTGATAGCATTGCCATTTCGCCAAAATATTCGCCAGCATGAACGGTACGTAATACTTTATTTTGCTTAATTATTTTCACCTCACCTGAGACTAAGTAGTACAGGTGGCTTGTGGCTTCGCCATGTTTAAAGATAATGTCATTTTTCTCATATATCTTTCCATAGCGTTGCATGAGTTTCTTCACGTAGTGAGATTCTGTAGTCACACTACGCTCTGGTGACTCACTAAAAAGCCCTTTCAGTAAAAGGACATCTTTTTTTCTTAATGTTGCAATAAGCTCTGTGCCGAGTAAAAACACTGCAAAGTTTACATATAGCCAAGTAATAGAAATGAAAAGATTTTTCATACTCCCGAACACTGACCCATAAGACTCATTCATGGATAAAAACAAGGTAAAAGCTGGCCGCATCAGTAGCCAAAGTAATGCTGTAAACAAAGCGCCAATTAAAATATGCTTAATATATAGGCGTGCAGGAAAGAATACAAAGTAAAAGATACTGATTAGTAAGGTGGTAAGGCATAAAGACATTAAAGTCGCTAGTATTTCATATTCTAAATATTGGCTACTTGCACCCAGAAAAATAATCACTTTCTCTAGCATTAGCCCTGCGAATGTGAATACAAAAAACAGTAATAGCATGCCAATAATGGCAAAAATGTCTTTCACTTTTCTTTTGATAAACGATGGCGCTTCAACTAAGCTAGCAATGCTATAAAAAGCTGCGCGCATTGCCCCAGCCAAAGGGGTTACTGTCCAAATTAGCACAAAAAGGCCTAACGCACCCCATGCCGCTTGGTGCCTTGCTGTGCTGTACACTTCAGTCATGATGGAGTTGCTTAACTCAGGAATCAAATTACTGGTAATAATAGCAAGCTTAACAATTGCATAGTCCGAGCTGAAAATAAGCTGGCTAAACAGAAAAAACATCAGCAAAACTAAAGGAATTAATGCAAACATTGCATAAAAGGATAATGAGGCAGATAAGCTTAGTGCATTGTGCCGCTGGAAAGCTTTAAACATTTCATGAAATACAAATAATGGCGTGTTGTATCTTTGGTTGGCATAAACCTCTTTTGGCATGTTAATAGCCTTGCGCATATTGTCGCGCAAGGCTAAGTTAGATTTCGGGCTGAAAGTTATTTTCTTCATACTGAGGTGCTGGATACTACGAAATTTAAAATTACACCCTTATGAACAGACATCATGTACAAATAGTTGTTTGTTGGCATTGTGTTATGGCAACCTCTGTGTGCGCTACTACCATAAAGGATAAGTAACAATGACTATTAATAATCTTAGCATTAACCTTTCTCATGATGATGCTAGCGCTAGCCTAAATTTTTAAACTTTTCCGTCGCTGCGACTAATGCTGAGGTTGTGCCTGACTCCATTGCTGAATGTCCCGCATCATCAACTAAGTAAAAATCTGCATGAGGCATTGCACGTTTAAGTTCCCAGGCGGTGATTGGGGGGCACACCATATCGTAGCGACCTTGCACAATGACAATTGGAATATGCGATAGTTGAGCATTTGCCTCAGCAAGTAAATCGCGTCCACCTACAAAGCATTGGTGCTGTATATAATGAATCTGCACTCTAGCTCGCGCTAGCTCAACCGAGCCGTTAATTGTTTGCTCACTCGCTGGTCTAGGTAGCAAAGTCATAATACTACTTTCAAACTGATTCCATTGAATTGCAGCAGGAATACTAATTGCAGTGTCGTCAGAGAAAATGAGTTTTTCGTAAGCCTTGATAGGATTATCTCTTGATCCAGTAGGTAAGAACTCACACAGCGCTTCCCATGGTTCTGGGTAAAAAGCTTTTACATCATTTAAAAACCAATTGAGTTCAGAGTTGCGACTTAAAAAGATACCGCGCAAAATTAATCCTGATACATGTTGTGAGTGTTTTAACGCATAAGCAATACCTAATGTACTGCCCCATGACCCACCAAACACTAACCATTGATCAATCCCAAGGTATGTCCGAATTAAATCAATATCATTAACTAAATCATCTGTTGTATTGTTAACAGTGGATCCTAGCGGTTTGCTGCGGCCGCAGCCTCTCTGGTCGATGAGGATGATTTTATAGTAATTAGGATCGAAAAAACGCCTTTGTGTAGGATTGCATCCGCTGCCAGGGCCGCCATGTAAAAAAACAACAGGCATACCATCAGGATTTCCACAAACCTCGTAGTAAATGTCATGCAAATCATCAACTTTAATCATACTTTCTTTAAATGTATCAATTTCAGGATACAAATTGTAGAGATTGGTTTGCATGGAGGTAAGTTTCTTTCTATTTGATTTTAAAGGATATTATAATTTTCTTGTATTGGTTGGTACGGCGCTACGCAATGGTTTTATGTATTAAGTGTGACTATGTTAAGTTAATTGTAAATAAATTGTAAATAATGTATTGCAATTCATGATTTACTGGTTTATAGTTCTGTCCATGCACAGAAAGTGTGCTGCAAATAGATTCAAAAAACGAGTGAAAATTTTGAGGAACATCAAAAATTCATTAGTTATATTATGAATCTATTTATATAACCTTAGTAGTTTAACTTTGGAGATTAATATGCAAATCAATAAAATCAAGTTAGCACTTGGCTTGGTAGCAGGTATGGCTATGCCTTTAGTGGCATCAGCAGCTGCAGATCAAGAAGCAGCAATGAAAGATTCGAACAACTGGGCTCACCCACGTGGTCAGCACAACAATCAAGGTTACAGCGCTTTGTCACAAGTGAACAAAGGCAATGTTAAAAACCTTAAAGCAGCTTGGACATTCGCTACTGGTGTAAACCGTGGTCACGAAGGTTCACCAGTTGTAGTTGGTAACATGATGTATGTACATACAGCATTCCCAAACAACGTATATGCTTTAGATTTAGACAACAACCAAAAAATCGTTTGGTCATATTTCCCTAAACAAGATCCATCAGTACAAGCTGTATTGTGCTGTGACAACGTTTCACGTGGTCTTGGTTTCGGTGATGGTAAAATCTACTTACAACAAAACGATGGCAACTTAGTAGCTTTAGACGCTAAAACTGGTGCTAAAGTTTGGTCAACATTGATCAACGATCCAAAAGTTGGCGCTACAAACACTAACGCTCCACACGTAATTAAAGACAAAGTATTAACAGGTTGTTCAGGTGCTGAGTTCGGCGTACGTTGCTTTATCGCTGCATACAACATCAAAGACGGTTCTTTGGCTTGGAAAGCATACTCAACAGGTCCTGATGCTGAAATGTTAATCGGTGCAGACTTCAACAAAGATACACCTGAGTACAGTGCATTGTCAGTTTACCAAGACGTAAACGGCGGCAACAAAGAAGGCGGTTCTTTCAAAAAACTACCTAACGACCAATTGAAAATTGGCGAAAAAGAACTTGGTACACGCACATGGTTGAAACCACAAGCAGTTAAAGATGGTTGGCAACATGGTGGTGGCTCTGTATGGGGCTGGTGGCCGTATGATGCACGTACAAACTTAGTTTACTACGGAACAGGTAACCCATCAGTTTGGAACCCAGATGTACGTCCAGGTGACAACAAATGGTCAATGACTATTTTTGCTCGTGATTTAGATACTGGTATGGCAAAATGGGCGATGCAAAAAACACCGCATGATGAGTGGGATTACGATGGTATTAACGAAGTAATTTTATTTGACAAAGGTGGTAAAACTTACGCATGGCATCATGACCGTAACGGCTTTGCTTACACATGGCATGCTGGTACAGGTAAATTGCAAGCAGCAGAGAAAGTTCACCCTTTCGTAAACTGGGCAACTGATGTTGACATGAAAACTGGTGTACCAAACAAATTGGCATCAGCTTCTACTCACCAAGATTACAATGCTAAAGGCATCTGCCCAGCTGCATTGGGTACAAAAGACCAACAACCAGCTGCATACTCACCAAAAACTGGTTTGATGTACTCTCCACTGAATCACGTATGTATGACATACGAGCCAGTTGAGTCTAAATACGTTGCTGGTCAACCATGGGTTGGTGCAACATTAACAATGTTCCCAGGTCCTGACGGTGTTATGGGTGGTTTCGCTGCTTATGATCCAATGACTAACAAAAAAGTATGGTACAACAAAGAGAAATTCTCAGCTTGGGGCGGTGCTTTAACTACTGCTACTGACTTAGTGTTCTACGGTACTTTAGATCGTTGGTTCAAAGCTGTTGATGCTAAATCAGGTAAAGAACTTTGGAAATTCCAAGTTGGTTCTGGCGTGATTGGTAATGCATTCACATACGGTCACAAAGGTAAACAACACGTTGGCGTGCTATCA